>NZ_JAIUHA010000002.1:0-661141 GCF_020164885.1 Mesorhizobium sp. CO1-1-7
TTTCTCTTCATCAGTCCGTCCTTCGATCAAGGGCCGGACTCTAATCTCAGATGGAGGAAATTCTCAGTGGCAGGTCACAAGCCCTCCGGATTTGCCTCAGTGCCGATTCGCTGAGCTGCTTAGTTCGGCACCACCATTGGGTGGTCGCGCGCCAGTATCGGGAGGGCAGCCCACAGTGAACGACAAGATGGCGCTTCAGCGACTTGACCCTTTTCTGTCCTCAAGACAACCAATGTGGTCAGGGATCACCGACCGTTTCGGATCGACCGCGGGTTCCTGGGCCCGGCTTTTGGGTTCGGCCGGCTGTATGGTCTTGAAGAGCAATGAATTCACCCTCTCGATGAGGTCCGGAAGATAGACGCAACTGCCGGTTCGCGTGTCCGACGCCAAGCGGCAGAAGGTGCTGGAAGACGAGAACGTCAAGCTGAAGAAGCTGCTCGCCGATCAGATGCTGGAAGCCTCGGCGCGGCGCGAGCTTCGGTCAAAAAATGTATGGTCCGCCCCGTCCGTGCAAGGGTTCGCGACATCGCCGATGACGATTCCAGTTGCATAAATGTATCCGGCCTCTCGCGAGTGGACTGCTGTTGCAGCCAGGCCATGATGAGATCCGCGCACGCCGTTCCCAATAAATGGTTGGGGCACAAAGCCCTTTTTTGCACAGGGCTTACGGCATGCTGATCCACTGTTTCGTCATCGCTATTCCCGAGCCTTGCAATCGAGCCGAGAGTGTCAGGCGATTCAGGATACCTGCGTTCGTAGAGCGCTCCCGGCTTGGTCAGGACAACCCAGACAATGCGCGCCATCTTGGCGCCGAGTGCGAGAACGGCCTTGTTCGGGTGCATCCGGCTCTGCAGCCCATCGAGCCAGCTTCCCCAAGAAGGTCAACCGTCGACCTCGCGCCAAGCTCCTCAGAATTGTCCCGTAAAGTTGAAGTCGACTTGCCTCGTTGTTGGAATGTTGAGACGAGCGGCTGTTTCCCACGGGATTTCGACGGCAGCCAGTTTCAGCGGCTCCAGATAACTGGCGTAGCAGATGGAGATCGCCGTTAGGTAACCTTGGATGCTGCCCGGGTAGCCTTTTACACCGCCCAGAGTGTCGAAGAGCTTGCCCCACAGAGCTGCGCTGCTGCCACAATCACGACACACGGCAATCGCAGCGAGATACTCGGCAATCGGATCGAGTTGAAATCGCAAAAATCCTACGCTCGCGGCCTCATGTGCTAGGATGACGCCGTTCACAATCAGGGTATCGATGCAAGAGTGAGGCAAATCTGCGCTAGTCAGTGCCACAAGCGCTGCTTCTCGCAGAAAATCGCCGGGGACGAACTTAGTCTCTAAGCTGCATTTTGCTAGAATAAATGCGGCCTGATCCAACACATCACGATCGGCGCGCGCAGGCATGGTAGCGACCGGATTTAACCGATCGAGGTAGTCGAGATAGACCTCTGGCACGTTGACCGGCAGGCTCTCGATGTTGCCGCTGTCTGCGACTCGGGCGACTGCGGCATCGACGAAAAGCGTGATCAGCAACGGCGTTACCTTCAGCGCCTTTGTCTTGGAAGCGCCGCCATGTTCGACGATCGCAACGATACGGTCGGCAAGTGCCAGCTGCTGTCGTGCTTCAAACCGATCCGTTAGGCTGCGGCGCTGCAGGTATTCGGTGATGAACGGCACTAGCAAGCTGAGCGTAATCGGCTGCGGGCGCAAGACGGTGTGATACGCGCCACCGAGTGCAATCTCGTGTCGGGTAGTTATAATCAACGCATTGATCGGGGTGGCTGTGCCGTACAACTGTTCAACGTGTTTCTGCGTTGCCTCGGGGCGTTCGGATAGCGCATCGACTATCACCACGACGCGCTTGCGCCGCAGCAATGCCTGCACAATGTCGTCGTCTACCTCATCGTCACCGACCGCTTTCCTCAACGCGGCGGTAACGGCGGCTTCGAGATCGGTGAAGTCATCCGTAATGATAAGCGGAATAGCGGGATTCTTCATGAGCCGCCGCTCCGGAGCCACCTCGCCAGCCCAGCGCGCAATCGCACAGGCCAATGTCGTCTTCCCACCGCCACCGCCGGCAACAATGGACACGATTGCCCGATCACCTGAGAAGAATGCTGCAATATCTGCCGATTGAGGCTCTTTGATCCTTGCTCCGTCTGCAACGTCGCCGACGATGAGCGGAAAGGGGATATAGATCCTGCGGTTCTTGTACACGGCCAATTCAGCCATTGCATCCTGAGACAGCTTTAGGCGCCGCTCGACCCAGGCATCTAGCACCTTTTCGTCGCCGAGAAATTGGTCACGCACCTCCGGCGCCAATTCCTTAAACTTCGCCTCGCGGGCTACGTATCGCACCAACCACGCGTCTCGTACCCTAGGACGAAGCTTGAACCATAACAAAACATAGTGGCTCATGAGTACGGCCGCCAATTTGCTGAGCGCCGTACCGTTGGTCTTCACTGCGTCATCCACCTCGCCGACGAAGCCACTGCGCCCCTTCGCCAGCCTCGCCGGCTCCAGACAGTAGACTGCACCGATGGGAATTAGGTAAAGTGCGACGATCCCCAGCAACCCGATCGCCGGCCAGATTACGTATGCAAACTGCGCAAATAGTCGGTCGAGGAAGGGGCGATAGTTAATTGTGCCCAAGACTTGGGGCAGAGTGGAAGGGCCGCCGTCGTCAAGGGTTGCGCGAAACGAAATCTGGGCGCCGTTCGCAATCATTTCCGCGCCGGGATTCCACTCGGCGCGCCAGGTTCCGTCCGAATCGCGGGTAACAGTTTCGTGTTTGATACTCTCCCACAACACCGGCCGATCGGGTCGTTGGACAGAAAACTCAATCGCTTTAACTCTCAGCGGTTGCTGACTAGTGAAATCGGGCGGACCGTCAGGGTCATTGGCACGAAAGGCAACTTCGACGCCTCCGTCCACGCTCTGGTTCAGCGTAACCGTGTCCAGCTGAATCATCGCGGCGTAGTTGCGCTGCCCGAGCTTGATGCGCAGACCATCGCGACCGATGGCAACCGCCTCACCATCGCCGGCTACTACTTGCTGAATTGCCGGCCTAAACTCGGGGTACGTGTCGGATCGTCCCTTCGTCAAGACATGGTTGCGCAGATCGTCAACGGCTACGTCTACTGACGCGAAAGCCCAAGACCTGCCATAGTCGCGCGATTCTAGAACCGAACCGTCGGCTCCAGCAGCAACAGCGTTTGCGCCAACGAGCGCCATATCAACCAGACGGCCGTTTGACGAAGGCATCTCAGCGAAAGACCAATTGCGCCCGGCGTCTTCTGTCCAAAGCAAGTCGTCCCCGGCGGTTGCTAGACCGTGTTTTTCATCGGTGGAAAACACCATCGAGCCGAGGTAGGGCTGCAGATGGGCGGGCAATATCGCTGGTATCCAATGCTGGCCGTCGTCGCCGGAAACGACGACCTGTTGTTGCTGGGTCGCAATCCAATTAGAACCACCTACGAAATGAGCCCCTCCGATACTACCATCGGGACCAGGTATCGAACGCCAAGTCTGGCCTCGGTCGTCGCTCAGGAAAATGCCTTCTGCGAAAATCGCAGTTCGGGGGCTTCGGTGGTGGCTGAGCATGATGGCAGGTCCATCGGCCACGCTCCCCAGGTCCTGCTTCGCCCAAGCTTTGCCGCCATTTGCGCTGGTTGCTACGGCAAGCTTTGAATCCGGTGTCCGCCCGACGACAACGACATCCGTTTCATCCACAAAACTGAGGTCATCTGCCTGAAAGTCGGCAAGCGTTGGGGCCTCATGCCACTCCCTGCCGCCATCGTTGCTCCATCGCAGATTGCCAGACGTCGTGATTGCGGCTCCCACTCTGGGATCGCCAAATGCTACTTTGGCCAATCTATCGCCAGCTGGAATTGTAGATTTTGCTAGATGCTGCCCACCGTCAACTGACCACAGGCCTCGCCCCTCCCCATCGATGGCGAACAAATTCTTCGGGCCAGACAGCGCTCCGTAGACTAGATCTGAAACCATTCCGTCCGGTATGGACGCGGTTTGAATATCAGCGTGAGTGTCGTCCCAAGTTTCAAATGTAGCTGCTTGCCCTGCCACTACCGCGTTTCCGCTATCGACCACAACCAGTGTACCAAGTTCAGCCTCAACACGAGAATTTCTTGCCAGTGTTTGCCAAGTCATACCGCCGTCTCGGGTTGTTATGACTGATCCGCGTTTGCCAACGGCAATTCCCCGACTCTTGTCCATGAATCCGACAGCATAGAGCCGACCTTGGTATGACGACACTGCTGGAGTCCAAGTCTGTCCACTGTCGTCAGAGATGAACACGTTAGGCCCGGGTCCATGCCCGCCGCTGATCCGTCCTTCGGCGTTGATGTCGGCGAAGTTACTGTCACCGACAGCGACTCCGTGAGAATCCGAGGTGAAGACGACGCTATATAGGTTCGCGGCTACTCGGACCTTCATGTCGGCCCAGCGCCAGCTCTGACCGCCGTCTTCTGAGGTGACGATGTTACCGATTTGCTGTTTATCGGCTAGGGCGAATGCGCTGGCGTCTTCGGCGACTGCAACGACATGATCCGCATCTGCAAAGGAAAGACTCCGAAAATTAGCCCTTGCCATCTCGGGAGTTTTCGTCGGCGGATCCAAGGTGTGCCCGCCATCAGCGCTGATCAGGATCGCGCCCGAATCGCCGACAGTGATAAGTTTGCCACTTGGCCCAAACGCGGCCGCCCTCAAGATGCCCACGCCCGCTGGTAGGCGGGAGGGTGACCAGATCTGGCCACCGTCGCTAGTCCACAACGCGATGCCGTCGCCAACCGCGACGCCGTGCAGGCCATCACTGAAGGCCACCGCGTAGAGCGATTTGGAGCCAGCACTGCGAACAGGCGAGACGTGCCATCTTCGCCCTCCATCAGAGCTACGAAGCACAGTAGCGCGGTCCCCTACGGCAATGCAGTCGAGGTCGTTCTGGCAGGTGACGCCCCAAAGGCTCGGTAAAGATTGTGGCACCGCAATAGGTTGCGACCAAGATCCACCTTTGTCGTCGGACCAGAGAATAGTTCCGTCCTGCCCAACAGCGACAATAGAGGCGCCGCCAGGCGAAGTTGCCATCGACCATAGATAGGGGGCAAGAGGTGCCTCCAAGTGCCAGGGAGCCGTAAAGGCTCTGATGTCATTATCTGCAGCCTGAGCTGTGGCCAGCGACCCGACCACGCCAAGTATCCCGCCAAGCACCTTCATCAAAAACTCTATTAGCCTTGGCATAGACCCGCGTCCTCCGACGCCCCCCGGCTTTACTCTCGGTCCGACTTGCAGTTATCGATTCGTTTCCGCTTGCTTTAAGGATCGGCTTGAAGGGTGCCGCTCAACTCGCCGCAGATGGCCAAAGCGTAGCCTTGGGGCGGGTAGACGGTGTTGCGTGCCCAAACGCGTACCCGATACTCGCCTGCTTCGGGCGCAGGAATACGGACCTGCTCCAAGGTATTATGGCGGTCTGAGATGAAAGGATCGCCAACGTCGGGTGGCCCGAATATCCGGTCGAGCTTGTGGTCGGGATTGCCGACGATCTGCTTATTGCTCGGGGTAGTGACGAGAAGTTGCAGGTCGTTCTGGACGTCGGCCCCCGGCGCGTCGGTCCAAGCGAGCGTGATCCGCATCTGATCGACTGCGCCTGGCTTCGCGGTAAAGGTATACTTGCGCAGGCTTCGGCCAGGATCACCTGGCCCAACGCCGCTGGTTAGCGCCCTTCCCGGATCGTCATTGGGCACGTCGTCGTACAGGATCGTTCGGCCGCTCGGCGCGCCCGCTATTGGAAGCAGTGTGGCCAGGTCCAGGCGTCCAAAGCCTTGGTCAAAGTCCGGATAGCCAATGGGCGGGGCAGCCGGATGATCCGCGGCAGGCATTGGACGCGTGGCGCTTATGAGAAGTGCCCGCATCAAAGCAGCAGAAGGAGGTGGGCCGCTCGCTACCAAATGTTGGCGCAGGATTGCCGCTGCTCCAGCAACTACCGGGGCGGCCATACTAGTTCCGTGAAGATAGCCGTATTGGCCGCCGTACGCATCACAGGGTTCGTAGGGCAGCGGCCCGCCCGCTAGACGCGGCGCCAACACCCAAACCCCGGGCGCTGTCAAATCTGGCTTGATCGCGCGGGTGTCAGTGGGGCCGGCGCTTGAAAGCAGCGCCACCTCGTCGATCGCCGGCGTCATCCTTTCCGCACCCGCTGGATTCGGGAACAAATTAGAATCGTAGACGTTCCACGTCTTGTCAAAGTCAATGCGGTCGGTGCCGCTGGCGCCTACAGCTAGTGCATTCTTGGCGGTAGCAGGCGAGCCTATAGTCCACAGCGAATGGGTGCCGGATCGCGCGTCGCCCTTGTTGCCGGCAGCAAACACCACCAGCACATCCGGATGAGCCCACACGAACCTGTCCACGGAAAGGGCAGCAGAATCGTAGACCGCGCCAACTGGGGAACCCCAGCTGCAGTTGATTATTCGGGCACCGTTGTCGACAGCAACTTTAAGCAGGTCACCCAAATCCAGCGGAAGAGCAAGTTTTCCGTTATCGCGGCGCATGCCTACGACGACCAGTTCTGCGGCCGGCGCCATCCCACGAAGCACCCCACCCGATGCAGCGCCTGAGCCAGCCGCAATGCCCGCCACATGCAGACCATGACCGAAGATGTCCTCGGGATCGCAACCGTCGAAACCTACTTTGACCTTGATTCGGCCCTTAAAATCCGGATGGTCGGTAATGCCACTGTCGAGGATCGCGATGATCTGGCCCTCGCCCATCAATGGAACCCCCCCGCCTGCCGCGGCAATCCCGCAAAGTGGCCTTATATGGTCGACGGTTAATGTCGTGGCTCGAACGGGGGTAAGCATGCGCACCTGCGAAAAGTTCGCCACCCGGGCCAAGAGGGCATCGCTGCCGACAGCATTGAAACGCACGCCATCCACAGACGCAGCAACGACCGTGACGCCAGGCATAGCCTTGAGCCTGCTAGACAGTTTGCCTCTATCCTCCGTATGATGAGTCAGGGCATCATATGTCGCCAAGGTGGGTGGTCCACCTGCTTCATCGTCGTCGGCGAGTGCCCGAAGCAGGTCGCTCGAGACGCTGTCCAGTAAATCATAGGCCCTCAGACTCGCAACGAAAGGCAATGCCTTTACTGCTTCCCGAATTGATGGCGGCACCTCAACCTGATAATAGGCTTTCCTGTAGTTAAGCAGGCGAACGCCGAGAGCCTCCAACGTCTGGCGACGCTCAGTGGTCAGCGATCCATTGAGAGCCAATCGCATCGGACCCCGCTTTGATCTGCTTCGCGGCGCCTGACTGGCGAGCTTGGCGAACCGGCGCTTGAGGCGAGGATCGTGACGCTTACCGGGCTGAGCGATCCACACCGGCCGTGGCTCGGCAAGCCCCGGCGAGGCGGAAGCGAAACCGGGTTCGGTGGGCGAAGGGATAGCGTCAGAAGATTGGGCGCCTGACTCAAGCGCTTGTGTCGTCTGCGGCCGCAGGTAGGTATCGAACCCCGCCGCCGTGACCCGCGCAAGCGTGGCGCTGTCAAGGTCGGCCTCTACATATTGCTTGAAACGAACCGGAGCCGTGTCGGCCTGGGCGAGGATGGCGTCCAGTTCGTTGGCCCGGCTTGATTCACAGAAGATATAGCCACGCGGACCGCTCATTGCCAACTTCTCCTACGCGTCGTCGTCGGCCCATAGGCCAGGTGCTGGCTTCAGGTCGGACATGAAAGCGCCCATTAGTGCCTGCTGCATCGCCTTGTCCGGGCCAATGCCGGGAATCCGGTCCGCAGTCAGTGTCGGAGGAAGCTCGAGAGGCGTTAGCTCGGCCCGATAGTCGCAGGGCCCAATGTCGAGAATCGGGCAGAAAGCGCAAGAACCAGCGGGCCGGGCCAGTCGCCTCGTGGCGGTGTTGAAGGTCAGTTTACCCTCTTGGGCGGCAGCGACCAATTGGGCCAATACCTTGGGCTTACCCGCTGACCAGGCTTCGGGATTGCCGGTAGGGTGAGGCCCGAACACCACGCGCGCATCGAGCGACCGTCCGTCCGGAAGGTCCCCGTATTGCAGGATGACCTCACGACTCATTAATTCTTCGATCGTGTCGGTGTTTTTGGGATCACCTTTGGAGAAACGGCCCTGCAACTCCCCAATAAAAGTCGAGGCGGTATTTTGGCTGAACACCACGATCACCGACGGCAGGCTCTGGAACAGCTGGCGCAGGAAGTATTTCCGTTGGCGAAAGCATTCCGAGACAATCCCCGATTTCTGCGTGCTAGTCATGCCCGGAAGGTTGTCCGGCGGAACCGGGTTGCCCGTCACCCATTTGGCCGAGGGGCAGGCCACCATATTGCCATAGGAGAGGTCTTCGCCGACCGCAAGGCGTCCGCTTGGCCAGCCCATCGCCTGGGTTAGGCCGTCTAGCAGCCCCTGATATTCGAGATACATCTGCTGGGCACGCCAAAGCAGGTTCAGCGGGTGGTCTCCGTCCGCGTCGGGCGGCACCTTAAGTTGCAGCGTGCCATCGGGCGGCGTGTCGCTCGGGCCGCCGCCTCCGAATGCCGCATAGTCGGCCTTGGAAAGTTCGGGCTTCGAGGTTCCGCGCCAGCGGAAATAGTGGGCATATTGGCGGTAGTCGTCAAACAGCGGGTTCAATGAACTACGAAGCGGCGCCCACCACCCCGGTAAGTTGGGGTTGATACCGACGGCCATGAGCGGCGCCTTCCGACAACCGCTGAGCATCTCCGGCACCAGGGGCGCTCGGCCCACATAATTGGCTGTGGTTTGCATGCCAGGCTTGGGCGTCCCGGCGGTCTTGTAGTCGAAACTGTGGTAGGTACCCCACTCGCGGAAATAGCTGCAAGCATGTTGGGCGAGGCCCGGCGTCTGGGCCACACGCTCGGCTTGGCAAGGCATGAGTTCGAAGGCGAGTTCTACCTCGACGGGAATCTGTGAGCCGGCCACCTCAGTTGCCCGCGATCACGGCCCAGGTGGTGATCGCGCTGTTCACCGAGGTCCAGTAGCCGAAGCCCATATAATAATAGACAGCCCACATGGCCTGCAGGCTCTGTTTGGCTGGACGATTGCGCAACGCGCCGTTGATCTGCGGGTCAGAGCAATTGCGGATCACCAACCAGTTGGGGGTAGACTTGCCAGTGGCTGCCCGCTCCTCAACGCAGAGGCCGAGCGCGGCATCACCCATTTCCACCGCTGCCCCGAATTGGTCCAGTTTGTTCACCGAGGTGCCGAACTCAAAAAAGTCGGTTGTGAGGATCGGATGGAAGGCCGGCATATCGATGCCGTCCATCTTGATGTCGGGGTCATTTTCGGTGATCGGTTTCGGAATATGGTCAAGCGGGGCATAATTGGCCGTGGGAGGCAGAAATTCCGGCGCCGCGATCTGCGATTTGAACCCGCGCATCAACTCTACGGCCTTGCCAAACATGCTGGTGCTGACCTGCCAGTCGGACTTGTACGCTTTGCCCGCAAACGGCGCTTTGCCGAACTCCTTCTGCACCCGGAACATTGCCCCGCGGGTGACGACGACGTCGCCTAGGTCATGCTCGGCGAAGACCGCGCCAGCTGTCCCGGTGGTGATGATGAGCGATGGGTCAGCCTCGTCCAATATCTGGTGAAAAAGATCCTTCACCGGCAGGCTAGCATTGCCCGGCGAGAAAGGCGGGTCCTGCACACCGTCCTGGTTTAGGTGTAACTCCGACTTCAAGCAAAGCACTGTCTTGGCCCCGACCTTGGTCAAATAGTAACTCGCCAGCCGCTGCGCGTTGCGAGCCGGTGCACGCTCGCGAATTTTAGGCAGATACGCCGAAAAATTTCGCGCATAGCGATACCAATGGTCCCGCGTTATCTGTGGGGTCAGCACGTCAGCGAGTGCTGAAACCTCGTCCACCGTCCACGTTACTACCACGACATCCGCTTTTGGAAGCGGGTCGTTTAGCTGCGGCTCGGGGTTGATAGGATAAGGGGCCGGCCTGAGGCCGGGAGGGAACGGAATCTTCAGATCCGCCGCGAGGGCAGCCGACGTCGCGAGCACGGACGGAGGCACGTTGTTGGTCATGTCCGTTGCGGTAATGCCGGCACTGAGTAATTCGACGGCGAGTTGCTGGCGGAAGTCAAGGTCGTCGGTCATGTTCAACTCCTATGAGGTCCACGCCAGGTCAACCCTGAGGCATAGCTGTGCAGACACGGTATGCATTCGCGAGCAAAGTCAGCGACGGGTTTGATGCACCGGCGGTAGGCATCCACGCAGCGTCCAGAACGGTTAGTCCAGCCACCTCGTGAGATTCGCAATCGGGGTTGAGCACCGAGGCGCCACGGTCGGCACCAGCGCGCAAGGCCCCATGAACATGACCGTAGCCGGGATTGGCCTCCTCCTGCGGGTCGTTCTTGCGCAGCACGCCGCCCTCGTTCCCAACCGCTTCGGCAATGGTGTCCAAGGCAAAGCGGCTGGTGGCCAAATCCCATGGGTCGTGGCGATAGAACGTCTTGGGGACCGGCACGCCCCAAGGGTCCTTGGTCACCGGATCCAACTCAACCCGGTTGTCGTAAAGGCTCATGGCATCGCCGGTGAACGAAACCGACACACCCGCCTGGCTACGAAGCTCTTCCAAGTAGCTGATCAGGTTTGAGCCCCAGATGTTCTTCAGGCTCGGGCCCAGCGAGGCACCTTTGACGAGCCGCAGCGGCGTGGTGCAGGTGAAGGGGTCATAGACCGAGAATTTGCCCGCCTTGCGCAAATCGCCAGCGCTGTCCTCGTAGGTGTAGAGGCCGCGCAGCTGCAGGCTGCCGATCGCGGTCACCGGCTGGTAGGCATTGTTCAATCCCGGGTTCCAGACCGGCTTGCCCGGGAAAGTGAAGTGGCCGTCGCCCTTGGGGTGATAGGTGAGGAAACGGCCGACCAGTTTATAGGGATCGGGCACCCCGGAAAGGAGAAAGAGACGTGCCGACTGGATTGTCTGCACGGACACGATCACCCGGTCCGACGCCATGAACTGTTCCGTGCCGCCAGGCTCGGTCACATACCAAACGCCGCGAACCCGGCGACGTCCGTCGGGCCCGGCCTCATGCTCCACGCGGATGACATAGTGGTTGACCCGCAAATCGCATCGACCGGTGGCGAGCGCCCGACGCAGCATGGTGTTAACGGCGTTGGCACGGCTGCTCACCCCGCATCCGAAGAACTGGCAGAAACCACAGAACGAGCAGGCAGGCCGTCCGTCATAGGTTTGTGAGTTGATCGCCCGCGCGCCGAAATAGGGCTTCAAACCAGCCTTGCCGAATAGGTTGAGCAGGAAGTCGGAAGACTCGTGAGGCTTGAGCAGGGCCATCGGATACTGATACCCAGGTCGCATCTCCTCTTCCGACTGTTCCGCCGCCCCCGAAACGGCCCAGTCCCATTCAGCCATCTCGAACCAGGGCTGGAATTCCTGGTAGCTCCAAGGCCACTTGACCATGTGCTCGGCGTTGGGAATGCCCTTCATGTAGGGCGTGACGTCGAAGTCGGGCGTCGTATAGCGCGGGAAGTTGGCGTCCCAGACGTTGGTGGACCCACCAACCATCGTGACCTCCCACCAGCGCTCACTGCGCACGGGGCTATTCCCGTCGAGACCGGCGTAGATCATCGGGTCGTCGACAATCCTGGGGATCAACGTCTTGTGTTCTCGGAAGTGCAATTCATCCAACGGCAGGAAGTCTTCGGCGCCAACCGGCCCGCCTTTCTCAAGGACGACGACGTTCCAGCCTCGCTTTGTCAAGATGCGCGCTGCCGTTGAGCCGCCGGCGCCGCTTCCGACGATGATGGCATCAGGGCGAGCCATCAGAACGGCTGCCGTTGAGGAGGCGCGCCGGGATAGCCCAGCCAGTTCCAGACCGCCCCGTTGCGATTTCCGCCCCAGCGGGGGTCCGCCAGGCAACCTTCGATTGCGTGGCTTCGCATCACCATGAAGAAGTTCTTTTGCCAAGCCATGTCGGGGAAACCAGCCAGTGCACCCGCCTGCAGCTGGCTTAGAAGGTCGGTAGCCTGATCCGGTGTCAGCGCGGCCAGGTTTGCTAGTCCTGGGTATCGCACCTTCGCCGCCCCAGTGAGCATGGCCAGCCCCGCCTGGTATGTCGCCCGCCAGCCAGGCACCTCATAATAAGCCTGTGGCATGGCGAGTAAGCAATCGACATAATCGCTGGCACCGGCTTCGCGCGCGCCCGGACGTGCCGGCGGCGCACCAGGCCAGATCGCTTCGAGCAATGTTGCGAGATCTGCGTTCTGAGCGGGCGTGAAATAGCGGGCAGCGGTCATTTGTGGCGCGGGCGGGACGGTCATCGTTGCGATCCTCCTACACTTGGCGATTATTCCGGCTTTATCCCCAACAGCGCCTCAGCCCGCTCAACTATCCCGATATATGGCGAGATATCGGGAACGCCCGAGTGCTGGATCATGTTCAGAACGAGAGCGTCGTCAGCATCGTTGAACACGGCGCCGGCATCCGGGTAGAGCTGATTGTTCTCGCGCACGGCGTGCGCCTTGAAAAGGACTACGAACGCGTCAGCGAGAGCCTTGAAATCTTGCAGAGCGTAGAAGCGATCGTCATCGTCTCCGGTCTGAATCCGCCGCCAGGCGACGTCAATCCCCCTCCAATAGGCGCGTGCTTGATCATGTTGGTCGAAAACCCACTGACCCGACCTGCGCGGCAAGCCACATCCTACTGCGAACTCGATCATCGCCTCTTCAGCCTTCAGGTGCACAGGGTCGGCGAAGTGGTCGATCAGATGCAGAAACAGGGCCATAGCGCGGCGCAGTTCTGCGGGGACGGCGATGTTTGGCGGAGAGGTCCAGCGATCGGGTACCTGGACCGGTGCTTTGCCATTCACCAGGACACCAATCCCTAAAGCAATAGCACCGCCAACTGCGAAGATCCGCTCGCCGAGCATGTGCTCGTGCTCAAGCATCGCCTCGAATTGGCGGCCGCTGCTGTTGGCCGAAGCATCAAGCTTCCCCACCAGCGCTCGCATGAATTCACCGCCTGGCGGGTTAGGCTTAGTCAGGCTGTCCATCCCGGCCAACTTAGCCCCGATGCACTCGTTAAAATTCTCGCCGATAAAAAGGCATTGGGCGATCGGCACTTTGAACTTATTGGCGGCGAACTCATATATGGCCGCCGCTGGCTTGTCGGCAGCCGCCTCATGATTGGTAATGATATCGACGCGCGCAATGAAGTCCCCGATCGTCAGGTGACCGCCATCCGTTCGTTGCGAAAGCACCGCTTGAGTGACCATGTCACGACCTGCGGCGTCGCTGATATCTGAAGGCAGATTGGTAATTGCCCCCATCCGAACGCCAAGACTCTGCACCGCCTCTAACAGCATCTGCGTAGTCGGCCGGAAAGGCACGAGATGGCCGGGACTATCCACCGTGCCTAGCGTATCGCGTACGTCGAAAAAAATGGCAGATATTGCCGACATTTCGACCCCCCCTATCCACCTGCCCTAAGATGTGTTTATTTCGAGCCTAGTGTCAATCTTGAACTTTTGTAACACACAATATTTCATGGGAAGAATTGACAATGGTCCTGCAGGTAGGCGTTTTCGTGTTCGATCCAGCGTCTGAGGGCAGTGCAGCAAAGCTGTCATCTCCGACGATGGTTCCAGCACACGACATCTTCGGGGATTATGACTCGATTGCCTCGGTCGAGCTTGGTGGCACGCCTCACCTCGTGGTCTATGAACGCGAAAGCGGGGCGGCGCGATTCTACGCAGCCTCGCTCACAGCGCCCTTCTTCACCCCGGCCGGCAATGCAGATCTTGGAGTAGAGTGGGACGCGATTGAGTGTTTCGTGCTCGCCAACCAGCCTCATCTCATGTGCTATAAGCGTAAGGACGGACACTTCGAGTTTCGGGCGATTGGCCAAAAACACACCCTCAGCGACGCGCTCGAATTCCATCGCTCGCATGAGCCCGGGCCTACTGCCGGCTTCACGATGATACGGTCGTTTGTCGCTATGAACCAGGTCGCGTTCATGGGCTACAATAGTGAAACCGGGGCGGTTGCGATGTATACTGTCGCCGCCACCGTCAGCGCACCGCCAGGTAAGCCCACCTTGCAGCCGCTCTGTGTTTGGTCCCACACATGGGCGAAGAACTGGACTCGCTTCGTGTTCTTCGCAATGGGCGGCGCCAATTTCTTCCTGAAGACCAACACCGGCGGCAAGGGTAACGTCAATATCGACCGGATAATGGATGGACTCATCACCGGAACGCTTGAGGTGTCGACTCAGATGGACCTGCACGAGGCCCTTGACCAGACGCTGAACGCCGCACTGGTTCTCGAAGATGGATCGCCTTACTTTCTGACCTGCAAGGCCGATGGATCGGGCGTGATCTATCGTATCCACCCCGACTGCCAAGGGTGGGATGAGGTTTTGCCAGTTGTCGGCCCTGATAAACCCGCGCACTTGCTAACGTTGCGCTTCGGCACCAGGCACCTGGTGCTGTTTTGCTAATCCTGCTTTTGGACTAGGTTTCCTGCTCCGGACAAGGCGGCTGCGTCGGACAAATCTACAGCTCAATGAAGGCTGGTGCGGTCGAGGAATGGGGCGATCCAGCTTGTCACACCTCGTCTTTCGATTGACTGATAATCACACATATTTCCATGGTGATTATCGAGATAATATTGTCTGATTCTGGCTCTGATTTTGAAGATAACACAGCCCGCCCAAGCGGCGTATGGCTATGCAGTTGCGCACGGCGGGAACCGGGTCCGAACCTGTCCGGCTCGAGATGGCTTCATCCGGCATTGAGCGCTCAGAGCATTGCGGCCTGCCGGAAATCAGCATCGCATATGTGAGCGTCCCTACCGCTGCTCACATCCTCCACCGCCGCTACACACCTCCTATGAATGCACCGCTGAACTGCCACGATGCCTTCATCGCTACATTTGCCCAGGCTGCACGGCTTGAAATCGAAACTACCTATCAGCGGCCTCGGAGACCACTCAAGAATGCGAGAGAGAGTCTATACAGAAGGAGACGGACGGGCGAAGTAATGGCTGGAACCAGGTCGACTCCACCCTCCCCCAGGTTTGGGAACCCAATCGAGGTGTACGAAGACAATAAGTCAGGGAATTATCCCGTTGACGTACGGCAGCGGCATTCGTGGCCCACTTCATTTCGCGACCTATCTCCCAGCACTCACGTGCATCCTCTTGATCTTTTAGAGGAGAGCGGAGTGTGTAATCGCCTCCCCAGTTTTTCTTTTTGGATTCGTGATGACCGACCATTTTGATTCCGAAGTGCTACTTAGCATCGCTGACCTTCAGAAGCGCAAGAAGGACCTCCAAGAGTGGCAAGCCGAGATTACGTCATTGCAGAAACAGGTGGCCGAAACGCTGGCATGGCTCAACCTTGTCGCCAAGTTGATTGGTCCTGAACGAGCCAGTCAGCTATTAGGTGACGTTCTGCTGCCGGCGCAGGTGAGCACATCAAATGCAGCGATCCTACCCCCTGAGCCCCATCCGGGGCGTTCCGCGATGGGAGACGAGGTTAAGCAGTTCTTGAAGACCCAGGCGAATGGAGCGACAAGTCGGCAGATTATTGACCATCTCTTGCAAACCCAGGAGTTTCAAGAAGGGGTCCAGCGCAACAGCAACAGCGTCTACATGTTGTTGTCTCGCTTGGTGAAGCGTCATGAGCTTCTGAAAATCGAGAGCAGGTATTATTCGCCTGTAGCTCGTCCGAATGAAACCGGCGGCTCCGAAGTGGAGACCGTTGTTTTAAAGGAATCGAGGGGAGCACGTCTCAGCTCGCCTGCGGGTCGTGATGCAGAACCCACACACGCCGACGTCGACAGGGACCGGGATGCTTCTGCCAGCGGTCCGCAGACCTCGACCGACTATGTCGGACGGGACCCAGCTGCAGTTCCACCGGAAGTCCCTCCAGCCCAGCCGCCTCCAATCACGTCCTCTGCAATCACGTCCTCTGCGACCAAGTCGCTGTTTCAGACAGAATCAGCCGCAGCCCCACCGGAAGTTTCTTCAGCCCAGCCGACTCCAATCACGTCCCCTCCGACCAAGTCGCTGTTTCAGACAGAATCAGCCGCAGCCCCACCGCAAGTTTCTTCAGCCCAGCCGACTCCAATCACGTCCCCTCCGACCAAGTCGCTGTTTCAGATAGACTCAGCCGCAGCCCCACCGGAACGTCAATTCCAGCCGCTGGATTTCAGCCGCGAAGACTGAGCATTGAGGAGCCAAGCTGGAGAGCAACGCACATTTCATTGAGGGTCTATCGACATCGACCTAGAAAGTTCACTGTGGGTGTAGCCCCTCGACGCAAGCTAGAGGGCTCTGCCTTCGCGGCAAAACGCTTCGGCCTACATCTGGATATTTTGTTCACCCCTCCACCTCGGAGAGGCTCTGGAGAGTGAGTGAGTAATGTGCGTGAGTGATACGTGAGCGTGGGCGAGTGATGCGTGAGCGTGGGCGAGTGATGCGTGAGCGTGGGCGAGTGATGCGTGAGTGGGCGAGAGAGTAGGTGAGAACCGAATGGACCGAAGATCTCCTGCAAAGGATCTTTTCGCCTGATGAGCTTGGGAGACCTAATTATTATCAAGGGCATTATCAGAATAATCACTGGCCAATACCATGATAATGCGTGTCAGGATGCTCACCGCATCATCCCAGTGCTCCGCCGCCGCACTACACTCCGGATGTTTCCGGCTCACCTTGCTCATATGGACTCCTGAGTCTCAGGTATGAGGAGTTCGTTCCATTGGTTCCAGAGGGGGAGCCATCTGGACACGGTTCGGCATGAGAGCACCAGTCGCAGTAAACTAGCCGGTCCCGCGTGTGGACAGCAGCGGGCTCGTCACCCTCCCCGTGACGATGATGATGGACAAGGATGGCAGCCCGCCCGAGGTAGCGGCCGACGCAGCCCGTCTCCTGGCCGGCTCAGCGGATCTGGCATAGCTCGAGATAGGCCGCCGCGGGCAAGGTGGACGGGCTACCCTCCACTAAACCCTTACAATGATTGACAATCTCCGATATTTTTAGGTGGGGCTTTACATCATAGCCCTGCCTGTCTATCCTGATGCCACTTCCGAGCCGACCCACTGCCGCCGAATTCCACTCGATCTTCCTTAAGAAGAATAAAGAGAAGGAAAAGACGGACGGGTGAAGCTATTGTGAAATCCCATAGGGATTCCACCTGTTTGGGTTTGAAACCCCCACCAATCATATTAAAGATAATATATTCTATTAATAATACCTCAGTGATTTGAATTACAAAAATGCTGCGCTATTTTTATGGCGCATTTAATAGATAATCGTTACATGGATTATCTGGCCGGTTATCCTTGGTTCCATTAAACGGATTATCCCGTCGCAATATGCAGATAATATTATATCTTTTTTCTCTGGTTCATTAGCACCAATAGGCTTCGCCAGGATGACCCTCACGCATTTTCCTGCGGTGCTCGCTGCGCTGCGCTCCTCGGAATGCTCCCGGGACCACCTGGCTCGCTACGGCTCCTTCCCACGGCCCAGGAGGGGAAGACGTTCCCAGCATTATTAAGGTTAATCATTATCTCGATTATCTCGCAGATAACGAAGATTGATTTACAAAATAATCGCAGTACGGGATTTTGCTGAGCTGGGTCTTGAGCCTGTATCACACCAGGGACCACACCCCTGGTTCAAACTACCCCCCGGGTGTCTCTCATCATACAAACACACCCTCCCCCGTCTTGTTCCTGGTTTCAGGGGTTCGGTTCATTCCCATGGTTCGGGCGCTTCGCGCCTTCGGGCGTCTTGAGATCGAAACAACCGTGAACCAATGGAGGCCATGATCATGGCTGCAATCTGCGTGCTCGACGAGACCACGAACCATCGAGACAAGCCAACATATCGGAGGCAATCCCTGCCGCCGATTTCGGGACACACGGTAGTGGTTCGATAGTCCCTTCGCTCGGCTTTAATTGCCTAGATAGTCTGCAGTCCAGAGCCCTGGCCGTCGTTGAAAGCACCAGGATTGATCCGGATCGTCCGGCCGTGACGTCATACTTCGTTGTGGACCCTAGACGCTTGGTGGTCGGCTAAGCCGACGGCAGGGGTCCGCCACCAACGCATGTGTCAGGAAATCCACCTTCCTGGCTCGAGACGAGGGAACTGATAGGGAGAGGCCCTCAGCCCGGACGTGAATGATCAAGCAAGCTGGATACGCGAGTTTCTCAGTCCAGCGACGCCTTCCAGTTTCTTGTTTGTGGCGGAGACCTGAGCCCTCCTTCAAGCGGTCTCGTCCACGTCCCTTGGGCCAGCTCCATCTGGCTCGGCACGGCGCTTGAACCTGCACGCAGAACCACCGCGGCTCGTACGCCGGATTCTGCCCAGCTCGCCGCCGCCCCGGAACAAGTGGCCACGGCGCGGCCGGCAAGACCATCGTCATGGACATAAACCAACTTGGCGGCGACATGCGCGTTAGTGATCCCGAACGTCAAGAGATCCACGCTTCGCGACGTGACGCTTCGCAACGTCAAGCCCGGCTGTGCCGTCTCGACCTACGAACTCATGTCCCGTGGTTTCCTGGAAGGCGATGGCTACAAGCACAGGCCCGTGACGCACTCGCAATGGACTGGTCGCACTACGACTGGAGGGACGGGAAACCTATTCGACGAACCACGTCGAAAGCTTCCAAGTTCTGTTCAAGACCGGTTCATTCGACGCACATTCACATGTCGTCAAAGCACATACAGCGCTACTTGGATGAGTTCACTTTTCGGTCGACCACCGCGAGATGCAGAACGCGATGTTCGTGTTAGATGACTTTGGAGCCAACCGAGACGAAATCGCCTTCCTTCGCCAACCCCACGCCGGCGGCTTCTTGCTGGGCTATGAAGTCCGTAATCACCCCGTCGACATAGCTTCACGAAGCGATAGTGACTGATCAGCCATAATCGGTAAGAATACCAAGGCGCTGCGTCGCCGCAAGTGACTCGGCGGAAGGAACAAATGGTTCAGACAAACGCAGATCTGTGGAAGCGGCGTCTCTACGTCCCGAACTATCGGGTGGGGGAAGCCGCTCGCTACGCCAAAATCGATCCGCAGACCGTGGCTGCATGGCAAAAGCGCTTGCTCTCGGAAAGAGAGAAGCGTGCGGAGCTTTCCTATCTGCAATTGATCGAATTGGCTGTGGTTGCCGCCGCTCGCAAGGCTGGTATGAAGCTCAAGGATATCGAAGCCGCCCGTAAATATGCCGGCGCAAAGCTTCAGAGCGAGTTCCCGTTTGCGGAATACCAATTTAAGACCGACGGCAAGCATCTTTTATTCGACGACGCTGAGCTCACTGACGGCAAGCCTGACTCTTGGGTGTCGGCTGACCAAGGAGGGCAGCTTGTATGGAAAGAGATCGTCAACAAACTGCGGGAATTCGAATATCAAGATGGACGTGTGCTGCGTTGGCGAGTTGCCGGCCCAAAATCCCCTATCGTCATTGATCCACGCATTTCATTTGGGGCGCCGACGATCTATGGGATTGCTACGTGGGCAATCAAGGGACGCTTTCAGGCCGGTGAAAGTGACCAAGAAATTGCAGATGATTTCAATATCAAAGTGCCTGACGTAAGAAAAGCATTGAAATTCGAGGGCCTGTTGGGGGGAAGACAATCGCGAGCGACGGTTCACTAACGTTCTATTTTGACCGGAACTGCGGTAAGCGCCTGCCAGAGGCACTCTGGAAGGCCAGGCCCCCTTTTGGGGTCGAGTGGCACCACAATCCGAAGAATCAATTCGCTCCCGAAACTGAGGACGATGTTTGGTTAAGCGTTGTCGGGCAGAAAAACTGGATTGTATTCAGCCACGACCAAAAATGGCACGACGAACTCGTCAATAGGGAAGCAATCAAACAACACAAGATAGGTTGTTTCTACCTATGGGGAGGATCATGTCTAACGTGGGACAAGCTGCGTTGCTTCGCGCGAGCGTCCGCCCGTATTCAGAGGCTAGCCGCCTCGACGGTCAAGCCGTTTATCTACCAAGTAGATTATCACGCTCGCATAAAGAGCGTTACTATCCCGTGAGGCTGTCCCTGACGCTACGCATCTCAAGTGGATAGTTCCATTACATAGTTGATCCAAGGAAGGGCCGAGCGAGACGTCGAGCGGAGCGGCCACAGCGAGCGACAGGTAACGCGGAAGCGAAGCTGGGGAACACTATCGAAATAATCCGAGGCGTTCACACTCGGTTGCTTGGGCGGATTTGAGGTTCCGGCCTTCTCGACACTGCACCTCACCACCTAGGAGGGCAATTCAGCCCCTGGTTCCATCCATCGATTGTTGACCCCGAGCTTGCTTTCCTTGGTTCCCATTGGTTCGCGCCTTCGAGGTGAGAGAACGTCGACCCAGCGACGTAAGTGCCGACACCGTCGGTTGGTAGTTGGTCAGTTTGAAATCTGGCCTTTGAACGACCCGTCGCGGATGCCATATTCAGGGCAGGACGGCGGTTATATATTTGACAGACCCGGTTAGCGGGCATAGCTTCGGACTTGACACCGGTCCGGGCCAAATTGGGTCTCGTAGAGACATTGGAAAAACACGCGAAAACAAGCTGAAAACATGGAAACCAGAGCGGCCCGCCCCTCCACAAGGCGGGCCGTTTGCATTGGGCGGCAAAATGTCGAGTGCCCTCTTTAGAAAGCCGAACATATTGAAGATATTTATGGTCTAAAGCGGAATCAAGGCGAAGGTCCCGTTCTAGCCAGCCCTGTCCCGTCCCATCGAATGAACGGCCCGCTCTCATCGTAGACGTGCCCAAGCCGTTTCTGCTAAGAAGCGCTCATGAAATTTATCCTAATTATTATGTTTTTTGCCGATCGACTCGACACTCAGAGTGTGACCGCAGCTACTAGTGCCAAAATCGTGACCGCAGTTACGAGTGCGGAGTTTGATAGCCTTACCGCCTGTGAGACAGCGGGCCACACACTGCGCAGCACCGACGGCAATATGGACATCAGATGGCAGTGCTTTCCTAAAGAATAGCTACAAGCCAGAAAACACGCGCCCAATTTTAGTCTGTGAAAAGCGCGACATGGGTGGCACCCGCTATAATAAGAATCGCTCAGGTTGTGTTACGTTAGGAGACTCGAATCAAGGGTTGTGACGACAGGCGTGAGGAAATCACCAAAAATGGCGTTTAAGATCAATACGTAGCGATGAAATCGAGCCAAATTGGCCCGAAAGGAAATCAGCCTAATTTGCCTGTCGTCATCGAGAAAGAGCGAGAAATTGACGGCGTCATTATGGGCGTTCTTTCCGATGGAACGCCTTATCTCAACCAACGTGGCCTTGCGGCTCTGTGCGACGTGCAGAATGCCCATATGGCACGATCAGCAGTCAATGGAACGACGCTGATCAGAAACCGCGTATCCAACGGGTAAAGGCGATCCTCGCAAAAGTCGGCAAGGTTCCCGCAACTGCCCACATCGAGGTCCTGCACAAGGGCGCAGTTCATTACTGTTATCCGGCAGACGTAAGCCTCGCCATCATGGAATACTACGCCATTGACGCGGGCGTTAAATGTTTTTCCGGCGTTTTCATCACCTGGACTCAAATCATGCCGAAGCGGCACCATACAATCTATTGCGACGAATCCTCGAAAAAAGGTCGCTATTTTCTCCAACTTTTATGGCAGCGCCTTGATCCAGTCAGCGGATCGGCAGGCTATTGAAAAGGTTCTTAGGGAGAAAAAGGAAGAACTAAACATCTTCGGTGAAATGACCTTCCCTGCCGAACTATAACCCAGGCTGAATATCCGTTCGCCTAAACCCTTCCTAAAACCCATCACCTTGCGGTCTGTCTCTCGTCGACCTCGGATCAGGACGACCCACGGACGCGTGAGGAAAAGAACCAATGTTGTACTGGATTGCTGCGATCCGATGGGCAGCAAATCCAGATCGCTTTTTTTGGCTTTGGATCGCTCGAACGCAGAGCGCCACAAGCGTACCAGCATCCCTGAACCGTCGGAGTAACTCTCCCCGTGAGAATCCTTGCGCGCTACCAATTCATCCAGTCTAGTTCCGCCGTCGGTCGGTCGCGGATCCCAATCTGCAATCCGATTTACAGGAAGCGATCAGCCAATCGGCTGATAACCGACTGTGAGGCCGACGATCCTATGCCAGGTTCGCCAGTCTGGTCACCCTGTAAGTCATTCGAGCGCCTCAGCAATTCGCTATCAATCCTCCGGCATGATCGAGCGCAGATCAGACGAGCTCCACAGCGCTTCGGAATTTCAGTTCGCCGCTTTAGCCGTCCAATGAAGCGGACCTACTCATCGCGGCGCAATCTTGCGCCGCGCTATCCACAAACAGGGTATCAACGGATACGGACTCGGCTTCGTAAGGCAGCTCACCAGCAAGGCACTGCGTTGCCTCTTCTGCATCCGAAGAAGTGACTGCACCGGATCCTTGGCCAACGCCGAAGGCTAAGATCCAGAAGGGGGTACAACCTCCTGCTCACGCTTACGCTTTTCTGCTTGCATGATCGACTGCGCTAAGCAGCCGTCAGGCATTATCGTTTGGAAGGTGGAAAAGTTGAACTCTATCCAACTTTCTAAATGGTACTCCGAACTTTCCCGACGAAGCCGGCGAAAGGTGTGTAAAAGTTAATGAGCGTGCGTCCGCGTGGCGGCACGGATATTTAGCTCCGATGGATCGAAAGCACCTGACCGGGCCTTGCGCTCATGCCATTGTCGGTTGGCAACGTATCCGTGCAACCATGCGTCTTCCCCCTGGTCTGGGCGGTCTCTTTACACTGAAACGAGCTTTCGGTCCGCGAGAGACGGGTACCCCAATTTGAGTCATGGGCAGCCCGGTAGCGCGTCGGCATTCCTCTGAAGGGTCCGGCGGTGACAACGGCCTTCGCGACAGACTTGGTTCGAAACCTCACCTCTCCCGATCTTGAAGGCATCCATCATCGTCCCCTGTGGGGAACGGCGGTAACGTGGCAACAAGCAGAACTTGGTGTCGCTGAATACCCAATCCAAACTTTGGAGAACCTCCATGAAGATCAAGCTTGGGCACCTGACCGTCCGTAAAAACTCCGACGGGACCCTTCGCTACTATTCCGGCGCCGCGGACGACCGTTGAAACGCATCTATGGCGAACCGTTGTCCGAACATTTCATGGCTCAGTACCGCGCTTGCCTGGGCTGGGTGGCGCCAGGCGATGCAAATACAGAAGACGGGCAATTAGGGTCTGCATTAAAGCAACCGCCGGCACCAACTCCACGACCATAGCTCGGCGGAGGGCACCAGCATCACTGCGAGGGCGCCAATTGCCCTGCGGATCTTCGGTGCAGACCTGCAGCTGAATGGGATCGTTCCGACGTCAACAGGTGCATGATCCGGATGAGGAACCCATTCGACAAAGCTGGCCTACCCTGAGCGACGCAACCTTGCGGGTCGTCAGTGTGCACGTCATCAATCGGCAGGGTATCAGCGGCTGAGGCACCGATATCGCAGCCCTACTCGCCGGTACGCACGTCGCTCTTCCCTGCAAGTCCGTTGGAGTTGGCACAAATCTTCCACAGCGCTACGCGCCGCAGCGTGAGTTGGAAGTGAAGGCGGGCGAGGACCCTTGCCTCGCCCGCCTTCAAAGCGAACAACATGAACTGGCCTTGGCAAGGCTACTATCCCGACTGGTCCGCTAGATAAGGCTTGCTCCATTTTGACTTCAACTTTCTAAATGCTATTTCGACTTTCTCGCCGAAAAAGGCGATAGGGCGCCTAAAGGGTAACGGTCCGTCCCCGGCATCCATGGTCAGGCAGGCACCGAGTAGCCTAGCGAAGCGAGATAAACCGAGCGCAAGCCGAAAGATCCGCCTGGCACATGCCGCATCGGGTCTACAGAATTATAAATCTGATATTTTTCTGATTTTCATATCGATTATCTCAGATAATATTCTATATAATCGGAATACTCTCCCACAATAAATTGTTGCTTGCGGTCATAACTATAACTTGCCCACAAAATACCTCCTGTATACGATGCCTATAGTCCAAGGCCTGTCGCCCTTGTCGTGTCTATCAACACTACCCGCGCTTGAAGGAGATTGAACCAGTGCCCATCAAAACAGGAGGGATTCACAAAGTTGAGCGTCAGTTGGCTAACGGGTCAGTGAAGGTCTACTACTACGCTTGGCGTGGCGGACCTCAAATGAAAGCGAAACCTCATACCGAGGCTTTTGCGGTTGAGTTTGCACGCTTGAAAGAGGAAGAGATCGTTGGGAACAAGAAGATCGCCACAATCGAGACCTTGATCGACCACTTCACCGGCCCGGAGCATCAGCGCAATCCCGACTTCATCTCGCTCGCCCAGAGCACCAGGATCGACCATCTCTACGCCTTCAAACTAGTTCGCAATACCTGGCCGGAATGCCCCCTCGCCTTCACCCAGACGAACGGATTCAAAGGCGACGTCAGCACGTGGCATAGCAGCATGCGCGCCAATCCACGCAAGGCCGACAAGGCGCTGTTCTCGCTCTCTAAGGTGTTTTCTTACGCCATCGAGACCGAATATGGCGGCGTAGAAAAGAACCCCTGCAGGGGCATCGAGCGCCTCTACAACGGGTCCCGCAAGCAGTTCCTTTGGTCGGGGGATCAAATAGCCCTGCTACGCAAGCAGCTGGAGCCCCATCTGCTGCTCCCGTTTGAGATCGCCTACTCAACTGGCCAGCGCCAAGGCGACATTCTTGCTTTAACCTGGAAGCATTGGGACGGCACCTACCTACAGTTCACCCAATCGAAGACTGGCAAGGAGCTGAAGGTGAAGGCTAACTCCCGGCTCAAGGCGATGATCGACGCCCTGCTGCCGGCCAACAAGGACAAGCTGAGGATCTGCCTCAACTCCCGCAGCAGGCCATGGACAAAGGATGGTTTCAAAACCTCATGGGGCAAGGCCATGGACTCGGAAGGGATCAAGATCGAAGGCGTTACCTACAACGATCTGCGCGGCACGTTTATCTGCGAGAGAGCCAGCGAAGGTTCCTCCATTCAAGACATTGCGCGCGCCACCGGACGCTCGATTACCGACATTATGTCGGTTGTCGAAAGGCACTATCTGGCGGTCGAGCAAGGATGCGTCGACGGCGTTATTGACCGGATGGAGATGAAATGAAGGGGGCACCACAAGGGGGATCCGTGAACTTTCCCAAGGTCTATACGCCGGCGATGCTCGCCGATCGGTGGGCATGCTCGGAGCGCCATGTTCGCAATATGATTGCAGGGGGTGAACTGCCTGCCTTTAGATTGGCCGGCAAGTTGTTGCGCATCAGAGGAGAGGACGTGGAGAATTTCGAATGTCAAACGAACCCGAATGGACAATTAGCAAGCTCAGAGGAGAGCTTTGCATCTCCTGGTATGAGGGCAACATCCGCCGACGTTATCGACTTGGAACCGACGATCCGAAGGAGGCGGCCCGCCGCGCCCCGGCTCGATACGCGGAACTCACTCGTCCGAAGGGAACCATCGTCTCCGACCTCTGGGCAGCCTACTGCCTAGACAAGGCTGGCCGCGCAGTGGTCACGACGATGGGCTACACCTGGAAGGCCCTGGCTCCGTTCTTTGCCGAGAAGGAAGGCGAAGCGGTCACACTCGCCGACTGCCGTGCCTATACCGCGGCACGGCGCAAGGACAACAAGAAGGATGGCTCGATCCATACGGAGCTGGGCCACCTTCGCTCAGTCCTGGTCTGGGCGCGTAAGCAGCGCCTTATCCCGTTTGCTCCGGATATCGAGCGTCCGGCCAAGCCCGATCCAAAGGAGGGATTTCTCACCCGGCCTGAGATTACCCAGCTCCTGGCCGCCGCAAACTCGGCACACCTCAAGCTGGCCATCCAGTTGATGATCGCCACTGGGGCCAGAGTGGGCGCTGCCCTGGAGCTGACCTGGGACCGTGTCGACTTCGACCGGCGCATGATTCAGCTGCGCAATCCATTTGACAAGGCGCACCGCAAGGGACGCGCCACCGTGCCGATCAATGATGGCTTGCTTGCTGCCCTGCAACAGGCGCAGGAAGGCGCGTTGACCCCCTACGTTCTGGAGTGGGCAGGCGACAAGATTCTGTCGATCAAGAAGGGCATCAAGACCGCAGGGACGAAGATCGGAAGACCCGATGCTTCGCCTCACATGCTGCGCCACTCAGCAGCCGTCTGGCTCGTCGAGGATGGCCATTCGATGGAGGCTGTCGCCCAGTTTCTGGGTCACTCCAACACCGCCATGACGTACCGGGTTTACGCCCGCTACAGCCCGGAATACCTGCGGAAATTGACCGCTTCGCTCGAAATCTAGGCCCACTTCGGTTCAGTGAACCGACAGAGCACTTCGTAAAACAGGGCCGACTTACAAAAAAAGACAACAAAAGCAATAGATTAGTGGTGGGCGATGACGGGCTCGAACCGCCGACATCTTCGGTGTAAACGAAGCGCTCTACCAACTGAGCTAATCGCCCGCTCCGGGCCGGACCTTTAAGCGGTCGGGACCTGCTTCGCAAGGCCAAATGAGTGCGGGATGCCCTGTTCGCAGGCCGGATTTGCGAACAAAATGCCGGCTGTCAAAAAACCTTCTCCTGTTTGGCGTTATGATGGTTTGGTGCGCTTGACACCCGGTAGCGAACCCCTTATCCAGCGCCCCAACGACGAACACGGCTGACACGTGCTCGTCAATGCGCGGGTGTAGCTCAGTTGGTTAGAGTGCCGGCCTGTCACGCCGGAGGTCGCGGGTTCGAGCCCCGTCACTCGCGCCATTTCCCCTCAAGGATGATGATCCTTGGCTCCGGGGAAATGCCGACAAAATTGTCAAAGATCTCTCCAGGAACAGCGTCCGAAGACCTTCTTCGGCCCGGTTCTTCTCGGCTCCAAAATCACTCTTGCATGAGCGATGCCTTGGAATCCACGACGCGATTCGTGTGGGTCGCCAAGCAACGGACGAAGAGGCCCTGCGGACAGCGGACGACTTGGTCGTTGCGAATCTGCTTGCGCAATCGCCCACAAAACGCTCGATTCATGCCGCAGGCAGCCACATTGCAGTATGCTGCCGGAATGGCATGGAGGACGTAATGTCAATTGCACCGAACATTTCCACGCGCACGATATTCACGCTGATTTGCCTGGGTGGCGCGACGACGGCCGCATCCGTCCTTTTTCCCGCCGCCGCGTCGGCCGACCGGCTGCAGCGATGCGCTCGCGAGGGTGAGATCTGCCGCCTGCCCTATCCCGCCGAGGTCGTCTACGGCGCCAGGGGCCGCACGACCTCGCGTTACATCGAGCGCAACGCGGTACCCTGTTCGAACCGCGTTTTCGGCGATCCCGCGCCGGGCAAGGAAAAGTTCTGCTTCATCGTGAAGCGCGACCGTGACGAGTCGAACGACGACTACGATCAGCCACGCCGCGAGAAGTGGGCGGTCTGCGCCGAGGAAGGCGAATTCTGCGATTTCTATGGCCGCAAGGTGGTCAGGTATGGCGCCCGCGGCCGGTTCACGCAGGACGTGTTCCGCAATGGCGTCCAATGCGACAACGATGCATTCGGCGATCCCGCTCCCGACCAGGGAAAGCGCTGCTACGTCATGCAGTAGCTTCTCAACGCCCACTGACACGGGACCCGGAGGCCAGAACGGTCTGGGCTCCGGGGGCTCCGCGGGCTTTGGGCAGCCTTAGCGCTTGGCCAGCAACGCCTCGACCTCCTGCAATATCGGCATAGACGGTGCCGTGCCTGGACGGGTCACCGAAATGCCGGCCACGGCGCAGGCGAAGCGCACCGCCTCCAGCGGCTCCACGCCGCGCGAAAGTGCTGCGGCCAAGCCGCCGTTGAAGGCGTCCCCCGCGCCGGTGGTTTCGACGACAGGGCCGGCACTGATGGCGGAAACATGCTCGGAGCGATCCTTCGTGTGCAGGAGCGCGCCCTTTTCGCCCAGCGTGACGATGACCGTGCCGACGCCCTTTTCGAGCAGCTTGCCGGCGGCGGCGCGGGCCTCGTCGACCGAAGAAACTTTCAGCCCGGTCAATTCCTCCGTCTCTGTCTCGTTCGGTGTGAGATAGTCGCACAGTGTGTAGGTGCGATCGGGAAGCTTTGCCGCCGGTGCCGGGTTGAGGATGGTCGCCACCCCGGCCCCGCGCGCGATCTCCAACGCCCGCATCGCGGCATCGATCGGCTGTTCGAGCTGCGTCACGAAAACTCCGGCCCCCCTGATAAGGTCGGCATTGGCTTCGATGTCCTCGGGCGTGATCAGCATGGCAGCGCCGGGGCTGACGATGATGGCATTGTTGCCGCTCCCCTCCTCGACGAAGATATAGGCGGCGCCGGTGTAGCTGTCCGGCGTGTCGATGGCGGCGCTCTTCACGCCGGCATCCTTCCAGGTCCGCTTGGCCATGTCGGCGAAGGCATCGACACCGAGGCGGGTCAGGAACGCGACGTCGGCCCCCAGCTTGCCAGCGGCCACGGCCTGGTTCGACCCCTTGCCGCCTGGCCCCAGCTTGAAGGAATTGCCAAGGATCGTTTCGCCCATGCGCGGCTGGCGCTGGGCCCTGTAGGCCGTGTCGGCGACAAACACACCGAGGATGACGACCGGCTTGCCCGAGGCCATGCCGCTACTCCGCATCCGGCGGCACGACGCCCTTGCGGAAGGCAAAGCAGCCGTAGAAGCGGCGTTCGCCGGTCTGGATGACGCAATAGGCCTGCTTGGCGCGCTCGTAGAAGGCGTAACGCTCGACCGGCACCATCGGCCAGAACTTGCCCTCCGCGGCGTCGATCTCTTTCTGCACTTCCTTCTGCACGGCTGGGATCTCGTCCGGCTTTCCGACGATCTCCATTCGGGCGGCGGAATCATCGACGAATGTGTCCAGCGGGTAGAGCGACAGAACCGCCTTGACCACTCGCGCCGCCGGCGCATCGATGCGGAGCACCCGACCGAGTGCCGTCTGGCGCGCCACCGAATCGGACGGGAAGTTGGTGTCGGCGATGATCAGGTCGTCGCCATGCCCCATCGCCCGCAATGCCTGGAGCACGTCGGCATTGAGCAACGGATCGATCCCTTTGAGCATGATGGTCCTCGTGAAGTGCGTTTGAGATCAGAGACGCTTGCCGGCCTCGGCGTCGAACAGATGGATATGGTCGAGCCTTGGCCGGAGCTTCAGCGTATCGCCGGGCTTGAAGTCATGGCGCTCGCGAAACAGCGCCACCATCTCGCCGTCGCCGAAGCGGAGGAACACCAGGGTTTCCGAGCCGGTCGGCTCGACCACGGAAATCTTCGCCGGCACGCCTTCGGGATCGATTTCGAGATGTTCGGGGCGCACGCCATAGACGACGGAGCGCCCTTCCTCGACGGTGTTGTTCGGAGCGACCGGGAATAGCGTTCCCCCAATCTCGACGCCGCCCTTGCGCCCGGTACCCTTGAGCAGGTTCATCGACGGCGAGCCAATGAAGCCGGCAACGAAAAGGTTCGCCGGCCTGTCGAAAAGCTCCAGCGGCGCGCCGACCTGTTCGATGCGGCCATCGCGCATGACGACGATCTTGTCGGCCATCGTCATGGCCTCGATCTGGTCGTGGGTGACATAGATGGTGGTGGTCTTCAGCCGCTGGTGCAGTTCCTTGATCTCGGTGCGCATCTGGACGCGCAGCTTGGCGTCGAGATTCGAAAGCGGCTCGTCGAACAGGAATACCTGCGGATTGCGCACGATGGCGCGCCCCATGGCGACGCGCTGACGCTGGCCGCCGGAAAGCTGGCGCGGGTAGCGCTTCAGATAGGGGCTGAGGTCAAGGATGTCGGCGGCGCGCTTGACCCGCTCGGCAACCACGGCCGGATCGGTCTTGCGCAGCTTGAGGGCGAAGGCCATGTTCTGCTCGACCGTCTTGTGCGGGTAGAGCGCATAGTTCTGGAACACCATGGCGATGTCGCGTTTTGCGGGCGGCAGGTGATTGACGACACGGTCACCGATGGCGATGGTGCCGCCGGAGACGGTCTCCAGCCCCGCCACCATCCTGAGCAGCGTGGACTTTCCGCAACCGGACGGGCCGACAAGCACGACGAACTGGCCATCGGCAATGTCGACGCTGACTTCGTGCAGAACCTTGACGGTTCCAAACGCCTTGGCCACATTGCTGATCGCGACTTGAGCCATCGTTCCCCCATCGGCTCCACTGGCCGTAGGCGCAGAAGCTAACCAACGCGACCGGTCAGGGCAAGTCGGTCTCTTATAGATAAAAACCCGTCCTCGTTGACACGGCGTTTGGTTGTGAGAATAGTGACGAGCGCCAATCCGAACGCCGGTACTCTACCCGAAAAAACGGAACGCGAAGCGACGCAGGTCGGGGTCCTGATTTCGCTTCTAAAAAGGCCAGCGCCCGGCACGATTGGCACTTTCGATTCACGACTAACGTTCTGGGAGGAAATAGTCCATGCGAGTAGGTCTTTACGACAAACTGGTACGTGCCGGCGCCACAAGGCGCGACATATTGAAGGGCGCGGCCTCGATGGCCGCGATCGCCGCCGCATCCGGCGCCGGACTTGGCGCGCTGACGCGCCCGGCTTCCGCCGCAAGCGAACTGCGCTCGAAAATCCTGCAGATCCCCGGGGTTGGCAAAGGCCAGCCGACAGACGCCGACTTCCAGAAGGTCGGCGAGCTTTGCCTGGAGGCGACCAAGGCCAATGTCAAGGAAGGCGAGTTCGCCGGCGTCGAGCTCACCTTCATGGGACTCAACAACCAGAACCTGCACAATGTGCTGTTCCGTGGTTTCCTGAAGCCATGGGAGACCTATACCGGCGCCAAGATCAGCTGGATCGACCTGGCGCAGGCCGACTACAACGCCCGCCTGCAGCAGTCGATCGCCACCGGCACCGTCGACTTCGACATCATCGAGATGGGCGCGCCGTTCGAGGGCGACGTCTGCGGCAAAGGCCTGACTTCGGAGATGCCCGACTGGGTCAAGAAGCAGATCGACTTCGACGATCTCGTCAACTACCTCAAGCCGCCCGTCGGCACGTGGGATGGCAAGCAGTACCGGGTCACCATCGACGGCGACGCGCACAATTTCAACTACCGCACCGACGTGTTTGCCGATGCCGACCTCGCCAAGCAGTGGAAGGATGGCGGGGCGACGAGCGAATGGGGCGTGCCTAAGACCTGGCAAGAGGTTCAGGCCGTGACCAAGTTCCTGAAAGGCAAGAAGTTCAAGGGCCAGGATGTCTACGGCTACCTCGACGCGCCCAAGCCCTGGGGCGGGTTCGGCTTCTACTTCCTGGGCAGCCGTGCCACCGCCTACGCCAAGCATCCCGACGACAAGGCCTGGCTGTTCGACGCCGACACGATGAAGCCACGTGTCAACAATCCGGCTTGGGTACGCGCCATCCAGGACGTCATCGACGCCCTGCCGTCGGAGCCGGCCGACCAGATCAATGCCGACCCGAACACCACCGCCTTCCAGCAGTTCCTGGCCGGCACCGGCTCGATGATCCCCTGGTGGGGCGACGTCGGCTCGAACGTCAAGACCAATGACAGCTCGGTCATCGGCGATGTCACCGGCTTCTCGATCCTGCCGGGCTCCGACGATGTCTACAACTCCAAGACCGGCAAGTGGGAGAAGCTTGCCAGCGGACCGAACTATTCGCCCAACTGCGCCTATCTCGGCTGGGGCGTCTATGTCATGGCCCGCGTCGATAGCGACGAAAAGAAGAAGAAGGCGGCATGGTCGGCCGCCGCCCATCTCGGCGGCAAGGACCTGTCGATCTGGACGGCGATGTATCCGTCGGGCTTCCAACCCTACCGCAATTCGCACTTCGACATTCCGGAATGGGTGGCGGCCGGCTACGACGAGGCGTTCATCACCTCATACCTGAAGTCGGAAGGCGACAGCTACAACCATCCCAACGCGGCGATCGAGCCGCGCATCCCCGGCATCTTCCAGTATTACAGCGCCGCCGAGGATATCCTGGCCAACACCTTCGCCGGCAAGATGAAGGCGCAGGAAGGCGCCGATGCCATCGCAGCCGCCTGGGAGAAGCTGACCGACCAGATTGGCCGCGACAAGCAGATCAAGCTCTACAAGGCCTCGCTCGGCATGTAGGCTGCCCTGTGAACCGTGGTCCGGCGGCAACGCCGGGCCACAGCCTTCCCTTCCAAACGGGCGAGATTTGTGGCTGACCAGACTTCGACCGCGACCCGGTGGCCGGCAGACGCCGCCCCCTATGATCTGATCCCGCCGGGCCGCAGGCGTCTGGGCTGGGCGCTGATGGCGATCGCCACGCTCGGCCTGCTGGCAACGATCGTGGTGCAGATCCTCTACAAGACCGAGGTCGATACGATCGGCTTCGAGACATGGCGGCCCGTGGTCTACGCCTATGTGCTGTGGGGTGTGGCGATCGGCATCGGCCAGGTTCTGACACGCGGCGAGGACGGCCAGCGCGCGCTGTTCCTGCTGCCGGCCCTTTTGTTCACCATTGCGATGGTGATCTTCCCGACCCTGTTCGGCTTCTACATCGCGCTGACCGATTGGAACCTCTCCTCCTTCAGCGGCCGCAGGTTCAACGGGCTCGACAATTTCTGGCAGATGCTCGCCGACCCCTACTACCGCAACGCCCTGTTCAACATGGTGCTCTATGTGCTGGCGGTGCTGGTCGAATATGTCATCGCCTTTGGCCTGGCACTGCTCCTCAACGCGCAGATCCGGGCTCGAAAGTTCTTCCGGGTGGTGTTCCTGATGCCGCTCATGCTGTCGCCGGTCGCGGTGTCGTGGATGATCGGCAAGTCGCTGATGGAATACCGCTTTGGACCCGCTGCCACGCTGGCGCGCCATCTCGGCTGGGAAGACCCGGCCTTCTTCTCGAACCCGATCACCGCCCGCATCTCGATCATGCTGCTGGACGCCTGGACCTTCATTCCGTTCATGATGATCATGCTGCTGGCGGGGCTGCAGGCGATGTCGCGCGAGGTGCTGGAGGCGGCACGGGTCGACGGCGCCACGGCCTGGCAAACCTTCTGGCAGGTCACTTTCCCGCTGATGCTGCCGGTGTCGGTGACGGCGGTGATCCTGCGCATCATCTTCAAGCTGAAGCTTGCCGACATCATCATCACGGTCACCTCGGGCGGTCCGGGCGGCGCCACCGATTCGGTCTCGAGCTTCATCTACCGCGAGTACCGCGACCGCTCGAATGTCGGCTATGGCACCATGCTGGCGATGGCCTATCTCGTCATCATCGTGGTGTTCGTGACCTGGCTGTTGAAGTTCGCCAGCCGTTTCGTGCGCAATGTGAATTAGGTAGAGATGAGCGTTCAGACCACCGACTACGTCGCATCCGAAATCCGCTCGCCGGCGAGCTTCCTCGCCAGTCGCGTCTTCATCTATGGCGCGCTCGCCTGCTGGGGCTTCATCTGCCTGTTTCCGATCTATTGGACCATCACCACATCCTTCAAGACGGCGGTGGATGTCACCCAGGGCCACCTGATCCCGTTCGTCGACTTCCAGCCGGATTGGAAAGGCTGGCGATCGCTTGGCCTGTCGCCGGACTCGATCTTCCAGACATCGACGGTGCGCGACGAGTTCCTCAAGCGCTTCATGAATTCGGTCATCACCTCGGTTGGCGCGTCGAGCCTGGCGATCATCATCGGCAGCCTCGCCGCCTATGGCCTGACCCGCTACCGCTACCATTTCGCCTGGTTCAAGAACGAGGACATCTCCTTCTTCTTCCTGTCGCAGCTCATCCTGCCGCCGGTGGTGCTGGCCCTGCCCTTCCTGGTGCTCTACCGCGAAGTCGGATTGCTCGACACCCGCGTCGGGCTGATCCTGCTCTACACGCTGATGGTGCTGCCGATCGTCATCTGGATCATGCGCGACCAGTTCAATTCCATCCCCGTCGAACTCGAGGAAGCAGCCCTCGTCGACGGCCTGTCGATCTGGGGCGCCTTTTTCCGTATTGTCATGCCGATCGCGCTGCCGGGCATGGTGGCCGCCTTCATCCTGGCGATGGTGCTGTGCTGGAACGAGTACTTCTTCGCCGCCCTTTTGACGTCCACGGACGCCAAGACTATTCCCGTCATGGTCGCCAGCCAGACGGGCTCGCAAGGCATCAACTGGTGGTCGATGGCAGCCCTTGCCACGGCCGCGATCGCGCCGCTTGCCGTCATCGGCATCGCCCTGGAGCGCTACCTGATCATGGGCATGACCGCTGGCGCGGTGAAGTGACCGGGCGTCTTCACCTCCCCTCGGTCGGAGAAAGGTCGCGCTAATCTAAGCCTTCAGGATCGCGCGCAGATGATCCATGATCATGGCGACGCCCTTCTGTCCAAGTGCTGCCGAGGCTTCCGCCGCAGTTGCCGTATACCAGCTTTTGTTGTCCGCGAAATGCGCGGCGTCCACCGCTTCCGGGCATAGCGCCAGCATCAGCGATGTCTCGCCGATGCCGGCATGGTCGAACGGATATTTGCCGTTCATGGCGGCCGGCATCAGCGGATGCACCTGCACCCAGTTGAAGAAGTTTTCGCCCTCGGCATGTCCGGCATAGTAGTCGGCCATTGTCTCGGAGCCCCACCAGCCCTCGCCGCGCTGCTTCTCGAGGAAGCGGAAGATCGCCTGTCTGCCTGCTGTCTTGAAGGCGAGATCCGTCGGCATGCCGGCGGCGAAATTCTCGGTCTGGTGATGAATGATGGCGTGGATGTTGCGAAACCCAATGCGCAGCAGGCTGTAGAACAGCGCCTCGCCGAATGGCGCCAGTTGATTGCCGCCGACCTGGACGGAGCCGCTGCCTTCCGGCGGTGCCACCGCGTAACTCGCCGCGCCATAGTAGAAGGGCGGCAGGATGACGACATCGCTCTCTTTTTCGAACAGCTCCAGCGTCTTGATGACTGCCAGCGTATCCATGCCGACGGCCATGTGCTCGCCATGGTATTCCAGCACGCCGAGCGGCAGCGCGACCGGCCAATTCTGGGCGATTGCCTTTCGGATCTGGTGCGGCAGCATCAGTTCATAGCGCATGATCTATTCCATGTTGGTGTGGCGGGCGCGCATGGCTTCCGGCGACGCCGCGGTCATGTCCCTGAGTTTCAGCACCATGATCTCGAACAGCACGAACAACGCGCCCTCGAACACCGAGCCCATCGGCAGCACCGACGTCTTTTGCGGCCCCTGGTCGTCGGCCATGGTCTGCGCCGGGATCAGCAGCGTCAAATCGGCCAGCCCTGCGGCGCCGCCGCCTGCCTGGGCGGTCAGGAGCAGCACGGTGGCGCCTGCCTCGCTTGCGATGCGCATCAGAGTGAGTACGGTCGAGGTTTCGCCGGGTCCGGAACTGACAAGCAGGACATCGCCCTGCCCTACAGGCGGGGTGGTCATGTCGCCGACGACCGAAACCGGCAGGCCCAGATGATAAAGCCGCATGGCGAAGCCCTTCACCTGCAAGGCCTCGCGGCCGCAGCCATAGACGACGATTTGTCTGGCACCGACCAGCATCCCACAGGCGGCGTCGATCCGATCGCCATCGACGCGCGCCAGCACCGCGCCAAGCTCGTCGAGCGCGGTCTTGAACATCTCCGAGCTGGAGTTGCTCACGGCCGCGCCTGCGCGCCGGCAATCGAATTGGATTGGCAATTCCTGATCACGCTTTTCCCCGGAACAGCTTGATTTCGTTCATGCTAGCAACCGGGAAAATGCGTGTCCAACGCTCAGCGGCGCTTTTGCCAAGCCACGAGCGTGATAGTGTCATGTCAGACAAATCAATCCGGGAAAATTTCAAGACATGAAGACACGGCATTTCGACCCCATCGGCAATGGCGGCATCACCTTCACGGAGCTGGGTTTCGGTACGGCGCCGCTCGGCAATCTTTACCGCGCCGTCTCCGACGAGGACGCCAATGCGACGCTGGAGGCCGCCTGGGCGACCGGCTGCCGCTACTATGACACCGCGCCCCTCTATGGGCTCGGCCTGTCGGAAACGCGCCTCAATCCGTTCCTGCGGTCCAGGAAGCGCGATGACTACGTGCTGTCGAGCAAGGTCGGCCGCATCATGCGCGCCTGCCCGCCAGAAGAGCGCACCGGTATCGGCAAGTTCTTCGACACGCCGTCGCGCAGGGAAGTCTACGATTACAGCTATGACGGTGTCATGCGCTCGTTCGAGGCCTCGCTGGAGCGGCTTGGCGTCGACCGCATCGACATCCTCTTCGTGCACGATGTCGATATCTTCACCCACGGCAGCAAGGAGGCGTCCGACCGGCGCATCGAGGAGTTCATGCGCTCGGGCTATTATGGCCTGCTCGCCTTGCGCGACCAGCGCGTCATCAAGGCGTTCGGCGGCGGCATCAACGAATGGCAGGTGGCCCAGACCCTGGCTGAGCGCGGCGATTTCGACCTGTTCCTGCTTGCCGGGCGCTATACGCTGCTGGAACAGGAGGCGCTGACATCGTTCCTGCCGCTTTGCCAGAAACGCGGCATCGGCATCGTTCTCGGCGGCCCGTACAATTCCGGCATCCTGGCCACCGGACCGAAGCCCGGCGCCTACTACAATTATTCCGAGGCGCCGCAGGATGTGCTCGATCGCGTGGCGCGCATCAAGGCCGTCTGCAAGCGCCATGGGGTCAGGTTGATCGAAGCCGCCCTGCAGTTCCCGCTGTTGCACCCGTCGGTGGTTTCGGTCATCCCCGGCGGTCAGCGGCCTGAAGAGGTCGAGAGCAACCGCTCGCTGCTGGACGCGAAACTCCCTGCAGCGCTCTGGGCCGACCTCAAGAACGAAGGCCTCATGCGCGCCGACGCCCCGACAGCTTGAAGAGCTACCGTCCGGCCCAATGCGCCGAAAAAAGAAAAGCCGGGCAAGCCCGGCTTTTCTGGTTTTTTCAAAAATAAAAAACGCGCTTAGTTGACGGCGTCCTTGAGACCTTTGCCGGCCGAGAACTTCGGCACGGTGCGCGCCGGGATCTTCACTTCGGCGCCGGTCTGCGGGTTGCGGCCGGTGGATGCGGCGCGCTTTGACACGGTGAAATTGCCAAAGCCGACAAGCCGGACATCGCCGCCCTTCTTCAGTTCGCCGGAGATGACAGAAAACACTGCATCGACCGCAGACTGCGCGTCACCCTTCGAAATGCTCGCGGCGTCGGCGACAGCGGACACCAGTTCGTTCTTGTTCATAAAAATTCCCTTCCATGAGAACACCGGAACTCACGACTCATCCGGCAGGAAACGGACTTTAGAAAGAAGCGTTCCCGCAACCAAGTCGAAAAGGCAGGAAAATAGCGGAAAAAGCCCGGAATTCCGGGGTTTTTCACATGAAAAAGCCGGGCGCGAGGCCCGGCTTTCTGTTTGTGCGCTGCAACCTTAGAAAAAACTAATGCGCAAGCGACTTTCCAGCGTCATCGTTCGTATCCGTGGAAGCCGGCGGATTGACCGGTTCGACCCATTCGATCGGCTCCGGCATCCGCACCAGCGCGTGGCGCAACACCTCACCGACGCGTGAGACCGGAATGATTTCCATGCCGTTCTTCACGTTGTCCGGGATCTCCGCCAGATCCTTGGCGTTGTCTTCCGGGATCAGCACCTTCTTGATGCCGCCGCGCAGTGCGGCGAGCAGCTTCTCCTTGAGGCCGCCGATCGGCAAGATGCGGCCGCGAAGCGTTATCTCGCCAGTCATCGCCACATCCGCCCGCACCGGAATACCCGTCAGCACCGACACGATGGCCGTGGCCATGGCGGCACCAGCCGACGGACCGTCCTTCGGCGTGGCGCCTTCCGGCAAGTGCACGTGGATGTCGCGCTTGTCGAACAGCGGCGGCTCGATGCCGAAATCGATGGCGCGCGAGCGGACATAGGAGGCCGCCGCCGAGATCGATTCCTTCATCACGTCGCGCAGATTGCCGGTCACCGTCATGCGGCCCTTGCCAGGCATCATGACGCCTTCCACCGTCAGCAGCTCGCCGCCGACTTCCGTCCAGGCAAGGCCGGTGACGACACCGACCTGATCGTCAGCCTCGACCTGGCCGAAGCGGTAGCGCTGAACACCGAGATAGTCGGCGAGGTTCGCCGCCGTGATGCTCACCGTCTTCTTCTTCGTCTTCAGGATCTCGGTCACCGCCTTGCGCCCGAGCTTCATCAGCTCGCGCTCCAGGCTTCTGACGCCCGCTTCACGGGTGTAGGTCTGGATGATGGCGCGGATCGCGTCCTCGCCGACGGAGAACTCCTTTGGCTGCAGCGCGTGATCGCGGATCACCTTCGGCATCAGGTGCCGCTTGGCGATTTCGATCTTCTCGTCCTCGGTGTAGCCGGCGATACGGATGATCTCCATGCGGTCCATCAGGGGCGCAGGGATGTTCAGCGTGTTCGCCGTCGTCACGAACATCACGCTCGACAGATCGTATTCGACCTCGAGGTAGTGGTCCATGAACGTCGAGTTCTGTTCGGGGTCGAGCACCTCGAGCAGCGCGGACGACGGATCGCCACGGAAGTCCTGGCCCATCTTGTCGATCTCGTCGAGCAGGAAGAGCGGGTTGGACTTCTTGGCCTTCTTCATCGACTGGATGACCTTGCCGGGCATCGAGCCGATATAGGTGCGCCGGTGGCCACGGATCTCGGCCTCGTCACGCACGCCGCCAAGCGCCATGCGGATGAATTCGCGACCGGTCGCCTTGGCGATCGACTTGCCGAGCGAGGTCTTGCCGACGCCGGGAGGGCCGACGAGGCACAGGATCGGTCCCTTCAGCTTCTTCTGGCGGCTTTGCACGGCAAGGTACTCGACGATGCGGTCCTTGACCTTGTCGAGGCCGAAGTGATCGGTGTCGAGCACGTTCTGCGCGTAGGCCAGGTCCTGCTTGACCTTGGAGTTCTTGCCCCACGGGATCGACAGCAGCCAATCGAGATAGTTGCGCACGACAGTCGATTCGGCCGACATCGGCGACATCGTCCTGAGCTTCTTCAATTCGGCATCCGCCTTTTCGCGGGCCTCCTTGGAGAGCTTGGTCTTCTTGATGCGAGCCTCGATCTCGGCGGCCTCGTCGCGGCCGTCCTCGCCCTCGCCGAGCTCCTTCTGGATCGCCTTCATCTGCTCGTTGAGGTAGTATTCGCGCTGCGTCTTCTCCATCTGGCGCTTGACGCGCGAGCGGATGCGCTTCTCCACCTGCAGGACGGAGATTTCGGCTTCCATGAAGCCCATCGCCTTTTCCAGCCGCTCCTTGACGGAAAGCGTGGCCAGCATTTCCTGCTTTTCAGGGATCTTGATGGCAAGATGCGAGGCAACCGTGTCGGCGAGCTTGGAATAGTCGTCTATCTGGCTAGCGGCACCCACCACTTCGGGCGAGATCTTCTTGTTCAGCTTGACGTAGTTCTCGAAGTCGGTGACGACCGAGCGGGCCAGGGCCTCGACCTCCACCTCCTCCTCTTCCGGTTCGACCAGCGCCGTGGCCTTGGCCTCGTGGAAGTCGGGACGGTCGGTGAAGGAGACGATTTTCGCACGCGAGGCGCCTTCGACCAGAACCTTGACGGTGCCGTCGGGCAGCTTCAGCAATTGCAGCACATTGGCGAGCGTGCCGATGTCGAAGATCGCATCGGGCTCGGGATCGTCATCGGCGGCATTCATCTGGGTGGCAAGCAGGATCTGCTTTTCCTGACCCATCACCTCTTCCAGCGCCTTGATCGACTTTTCGCGCCCGACGAAGAGCGGAACGATCATATGCGGGAACACCACGATGTCGCGCAGTGGGAGGACCGCGAAGACGCCGTCGCTGGGAGCCTTGGATATTTTGGCCATTGTCCAACCTTTCATGTCGCGGCCACCATCAGGCCAACCGCGAATCTCATATTAACGACCGGGGATCGTTCCGCCTACCACCGTTTATGACGGGAGTTTTACAGCACAGAAATCGGGCACCTCGGCCTTCTCGTGTTAGGTGGAGGCAGGCAGGGCAAAGATCAAGAGTTAACATCGTCCCCAATCCACTCCATCGCGACGCTGTGCCGGTTCCTCACAGCAAAACGGCGCCGCAGGGGCGCCGTTCCATAAAAATATAGGGCCAAGTGCCATATCAGGCGCTGACATTGCCCTTCTTTTCCTTCTGTTCGGAATAGATGTAGAGCGGCCGGGCACTGCCGGTCACCACCTCTTCCGAAATCACAACCTCGCGCACGCCTTCGAGCGCGGGCAGTTCGAACATCGTGTCGAGCAGGATCGCTTCCATGATCGAACGCAGGCCGCGCGCGCCGGTCTTGCGCTCGATGGCGCGCTTGGCGATCGCCGAAAGCGCGTTCTCGTGGAAGGTCAGATCGACATTTTCCATCTCGAACAGGCGCTGGTACTGCTTGACCAGCGCATTCTTCGGCTCGGTCAGGATCTGGATCAGTGCCGGCTCGTCGAGATCCTCCAGCGTCGCCAGAACCGGCAGACGGCCGACAAACTCCGGAATGAGGCCGAACTTCAACAGATCCTCGGGCTCGACCAGGCGGAAAACATCACCCGTGCGGCGATCCTCCGGCGAGGCGACGACAGCTCCGAAGCCGATCGAGGTTTTCCTGCCGCGATCCGAAATGATCTTGTCCAGCCCGGCGAAGGCGCCGCCGCAGATGAACAGGATGTTGGCGGTGTCGACCTGCAGGAACTCCTGCTGCGGGTGCTTGCGGCCGCCCTGCGGCGGCACGGAGGCGACCGTGCCTTCCATGATCTTGAGCAGCGCCTGCTGAACGCCCTCGCCCGACACGTCGCGGGTGATCGAGGGATTGTCGGACTTGCGTGAAATCTTGTCGATCTCGTCGATGTAGACGATGCCGCGCTGGGCGCGCTCGACATTGTAGTCGGCCGACTGCAACAGCTTCAGGATGATGTTCTCGACGTCCTCGCCGACGTAACCGGCCTCGGTCAGCGTCGTGGCGTCGGCCATGGTGAAGGGTACGTCGATGATGCGGGCCAGCGTCTGTGCCAGCAGCGTCTTGCCGCAGCCGGTCGGGCCGATCAGCAGGATGTTGGACTTGGCCAGCTCGACATCGTTGTTCTTGCCGGCGTGCGCGAGGCGCTTGTAGTGGTTGTGGACGGCCACCGACAGCACGCGCTTGGCGTAGGGCTGGCCGATGACATAGTCGTCGAGAACCTTGAGGATCTCCTGCGGGGTCGGCACGCCCTCGCGCGACTTCACCATCGAGGTCTTGTTCTCCTCGCGGATGATATCCATGCACAGCTCGACGCACTCGTCGCAGATGAACACCGTCGGACCGGCGATCAGCTTGCGCACCTCGTGCTGGCTCTTGCCGCAAAACGAGCAATAAAGCGTGTTCTTGGAATCACCGCTGTTGTTGCCGACCTTGCTCATTTTCATGTCCTTTCATGGCCGCCCGCCGATGGTCTGGCTGAAAGGGCGCATACTCTATTTATCGCGGGAATCCGCCGCCGCCAGTCTTCCGGCTCCCGCAACGTATTCCGTACGAAACACAAATCAGAAAACGTGGCAATGATTCGCAGCTTCCCCACGCAAAGCTAAGCCGTCGAAAATCAACATAGCCTTAACGTAGGCAATCCCGACCTCCGAGGGAACAGCCAATTGTGGCCGAAATGACGCAAGACACGCCAAAAGCGCGTGATGGTGCCATCCAACTGCCAACTAGCCTTTATGCCAACGCCCCCTCGGCCGCCTCGCGCGACGAAATGACCTTGTCGATCAGGCCGAAATCCTTGGCCTCGTCGGCGGTCATGAAATGGTCGCGGTCGAGCGTCTTCTCGATGTCCTCATAGCTCTTGCCGGTGTGCTTGACATAGACCTCGTTGAGGCGACGCTTCAGCTTGATGATGTCCTGGGCGTGACGCTCGATATCGGACGCCTGCCCCTGGAAGCCGCCGGACGGCTGGTGAACCATAATACGGGCGTTGGGCGTGGCGAAACGCATGTCCTTGTGGCCGGCGGTCAGCAGCAGCGAGCCCATCGAGGCCGCCTGGCCGATGCACAGCGTCGACACGGCCGGTTTGATGAACTGCATGGTGTCGTAGATCGCCATGCCCGAGGTGACGACGCCGCCCGGCGAATTGATGTAGAGGTTGATTTCCTTCTTCGGGTTCTCCGCTTCGAGGAACAGGAGCTGCGCGCAGACCAGCGTCGCCATGCCGTCCTCGACCGGACCGGTGATGAAAATGATGCGCTCCTTGAGGAGGCGCGAGAAAATGTCGTAGGCCCGCTCGCCGCGATTGGTCTGTTCGACCACCATCGGAACGAGGTTCATGTAGGTTTCGACGGGATTCTTCATCAGTTATCTCTTGTCTCGCGGTGGGATTCCGGCGCCGGACAGGCTGGCAGCTCGGGCAGAATCGGTTCTGGATCGTTAAGATGTAAATAGGATGCCGGCTCATCCTTGTGCAAGGCCGACCCGTCCTAGCCATCTGGGTAAGTCGAATCAAGCTTCCGGGCAAGAATTAGCAGCAGCTGATGCCACGCCGACCTCAAATACCGACCGGCCCCGCCAGGGTAGCAGTTTCTTAACCTCGTCACTTAACGAAATGCGCCAAAACCGCTTTTCTCCGCAACGGCTTCCCCTACAATTCAACGTTGAACTTGTGCCTACAGTTCAGACGGGGAGTGCCATGTCCGGGAAAACCGCATGCTTCACCATTGCAGGGATGACCATGCTCGGCTCGATTTCGCAAACGGCGGCCGGTGGTCGCGCCGTCGAATGCTACGAGCCCGTCCACACACCGGCCGTTTACGACACCGTCTACGAAGACGTCATGGTCAGCCCTCCCGGCCAGCAGATCGTCGACTATGATCCGCCGATCTATGGCACGCGCGAGCGAGTGGTGATGACTGTGCCGGCCCAGGTTCGGTATGAGGTGGTGCCTGCGGCCACCAGGACCGTCTATCACACCGTCAGGGTCGATGGCGGCGGCTATTCCTGGGAATGGCGCGTCATCCATGGCCGCCGCGTGTTGTGCAAGGTTTGGCACAAGGCACGCTTTGAACGCGTCGCCGAGACGGTGGTGATCCAGCCCGAGCGCACGCGGCGCGTCGTCATTCCGGCGCAATATGACAGCATCGCCGAGGAGGTGCTGGTGCGGCCCGAGCAAAGGCGCGTCATCGATATTCCCGCCGCGTACCAGACCGTCCCGCGCCGCGTGCTGGTGCGCGAAGGCTCATCCGGCTGGCGGCGGGTGCATATTCCAAGGCACTGCCAGGACTAGGCTTAGGCCACCTCGGCCCGCAGCCAGGCCTTAAGACCGACGACATCGCCATCGCCAATGGTTTTGGCCACACGACGCCCGACCGCCGCGCCGAACTTGTAGCCGTGACCCGAGCACGCCGAGACGACCAGGCACTTGCCGGTCTCATGCGCCAGGAATTTCTCGTCATCGGTGAACGTGTAGGCGCAGGTGACCACTTCGGTCACCTTGTACTCCTCGATGCGGGCGATCGGCGGCGAAAACAGGTTGCGGATCGCCTCGCCCTCGCCGGGCACCGGCTCGCGGTTCCAGTCGGCGTCGCTGGTCGGCACCTTGTGCAGGCCCGAGCCGAATTTCATGCCGGCGCCCCGCGTAAGCGGGATCATATAGCCGTCGGTCGTGCCGCCGACATCGAGAATGACGGGCGCCGCCTCCCAAGCGGCCTTGAGATCGGCCGGCGGCTCGACATAGGCGAGCGCGGTGCGAAAGGTCTTCAATTCGCCGCCGAGTTCGGGGAATAGTTTCAGCACCCAGGCGCCAGCGGCAACGACGATGCGGTCGGCCTGCATCGTCTCGCCGGATTCGAGCACGATATGGCCGGCCTCGGCATCGATCTCCGTCACCTTGCTGTGCTCGTAGACGTTGGCTCCATTGGCACGCAGCCATTTGGCCAGCCCGGCCGCTATTTTGCGGCAATGCAGCGCGCCGCCCTCGGGCGAAAAATAGGCGTAGCGGAACGAGCCGGCCTCAAGGAACGGCCAGCGCTCGACGGCTGCGTCCGGTCCCAGCAATTCGAAAGGGAATTTTCCCTCTTCCAGGCCCTCGCGGTATTCCTCGGCCTCGTCGCCGGGCTCGCGCGAAACGCAGACGAAGCCCCGCGCGTCGAGGTGGTTCTCGCCGAGATCGGCCCACAGCTCGTCCCAGGCCTCGTAGGCTTCGGTGATCAGCAGCCCATAGCCGGTTCCAGCGCGGTAGGCGCGGCGGATGATGCGGTGATGGTCGCCCGATGCCGACAGCGGATTGGGGATCGGCCCCTGCTCGACAACCGACACGGCGTGGCCCGCCTTGACCAGCGACCACGCCGTGGACAGACCGGCGATACCCGCGCCGACAACGATCACATTCATCCGTTCAGACCTTCCGCAACCCTACTGCCTGGCTCAATGCATCGGGCTGTCGGACGCAACATACGGTCTGGAACCGGGCTGGCAAGCCGCGCTATGGGTCTGGCATGACCAAATCGACGCTCTCCTATCTGGCCTTTGATCCAGCCACTCGCCAGCTCAGACTCGACCCGCGCGAACCGGCTTTCTTCCTGAACCCTTACGAGGCCTACGGCTTCCTGCACGAAGCCTCGAATGCGTTTTTCTGGGAAGAGTTCGGCTTCTGGTGCTTTGGCGGCTTCGGCGACGTCAACCGGCTGTTGCGCGACCGCCGTTTCGGCCGCCAGAACCCGGCCGGCATCCCCGACAGCCGCGGTGTCGGACAAGACAGGACCCATCTCAAGGCATTCGACGGCATCGAAGCCAATTCGATGCTCGAGCTGGAGCCACCGGTCCATACGCGGCTGAGAACACTGGTCAACCGGGCTTTCGTCTCCCGTCAGGTCGAACGGTTACGGCCGCGCGTCGAGGCGCTCGCCAACGAATTGATCGATCGTTTCGAACCTGGCAAGGCCGTCGACCTCCTGCCGGCCTTCGCCTCCCCGTTGCCAATCACCATCATCGCCGAAATGCTTGGCGTGCCGGTGGAGATGGGGCCGCGACTGCTCGACTGGTCGCATCAAATGGTCGCCATGTATATCCACGGCCGCACCCGTGAGACCGAGGAGACGGCCAACCGTGCCGCGGGCGAATTTTCCGATTTCCTGCGCGGCTACGTGACCGAACGGCGCAAGAAGCCGGGCGATGACCTGCTGTCGCTGCTGATCTCGGCCCAGGAGGACGACCAGAAACTGTCAGAGGACGAGCTGGTCTCCTCGGCCATCCTGCTGCTCAACGCCGGCCACGAAGCAACCGTGCACCAGACCGGCAATGCCATCCACTCCATCCTGGCACAAGGCGGCGACCCGCGCCGCTTCTTTACCTCACCCGAGGCGACGGCGGCAACGGTCGAGGAATGCCTGCGTTTCGATGCGCCGCTGCACATGTTCATGCGCTATGCCTATGAGGAAATCCAAATCGCGCCCGGCATCGTCGTGCGGCCGGGCCAGACGATCGGACTTCTGCTTGGCATGGCCAATCATGATCCGCATGCCTTCGCCGAACCGCGGACCTTCCGGCCGGAGCGCACCGACCAGAAGAATGTATCATTCGGCGCCGGCATCCATTTCTGCATCGGTGCGCCGCTGGCCCGCCTCGAACTGCAGGTTTCGCTGAGGACCTTGTTCGAGCGGCACCCGCAACTGCATCTCGCCGAACAGCCACGCTTCCGCGACACTTACCATTTCCATGGGCTGGAACGACTTGCCGTCGATTTTTAGCTAGCGAGTTGCCCGGAAATCCGATCGGATTCTCGATATGTGATCAAGCTTCAAACCTTGATCACATACTCCTTGCGAGTCGTTTCAAGCACTTCCCAGCTTCCCTTGAAGCCCGGCCGCAGCACGAAGCTGTCACCGGCTTTGACGGTGCGCGCTTCGCCGCCCTCTTCGGCGATTACCGAAACACCTGAGAGAATGTGGCAGAACTCCCATTCTTCATAGACGATGCGCCACTTGCCCGGGGTCGATTCCCAGATGCCGGCATAGAGGCCGCCGTCGCGCTCCTCGACATTCCAGGTGCGGAATTTCGGATCGCCCGAGATCAGGCGATCCGGCGCCGGCGCGCCGGATTCGGGTTCGACGCCGTTGGTGTCGACGGAAAGAAACGCGGTCATATCAGGTCAGACCTTGGCGAGCGCCTGTTCGAGGTCGGCGACGATGTCGGTGACATCCTCGATGCCGATGGACAGCCGCACCGTGTCGGGTCCGGCACCAGCCTTGACCTTCTGTTCGTCGGAAAGCTGGCGGTGCGTGGTCGATGCCGGATGGATGACCAGAGACTTGGTGTCGCCGACATTGGCCAGGTGCGAGAACAGTTCGAGTGCCTCGACGAATTTGATGCCCGCCTCGTAGCCGCCCTTGAGGCCGAAGGTGAACACGGCGCCGGAGCCCAGCGGCGAATATTTCTTCTGCAGCGCGTTGTTCTTGTCGCTGGGCAGGCCGGGATAATTCACCCAGGCGACCTTGGGGTGGTTGGACAGCCAGCCGGCGACCGTGATCGCATTGTCGCAATGACGCTGCATGCGCAGCGGCAAGGTCTCGAGGCCGGTCAGGATAAGGAAGGCATTGAACGGCGAGATCGCCGGGCCGAGATCGCGCAGACCGAGCACGCGCGCGGCGATGGCAAACGCGAAATTGCCGAAGGTCTCGTGCAGCACGAGGCCGCCATATTCGGGGCGCGGTTCCGACAGCATCGGGTATTTGCCCGACTTCGACCAGTCGAAGGTGCCGCCGTCGACAATGACGCCGCCGATCGAATTGCCGTGGCCGCCCATGAACTTGGTCAGCGAGTGGACGACGATGTCGGCGCCATGCTCGATCGGCCGGATCAGATAGGGCGAGGCCAGCGTGTTGTCGACGATCAGCGGCAGGCCGTGCTTGCGGGCGATGTCGCCGATCTTCTCGATATCGACGAAGGTGCCGCCCGGATTGGCCAGGCTCTCGATGAAGATCGCCTTCGTCCTGTCGTCGATCTGGCTCTCGAAGGTCGAGATGTCGTTGGTTTCGGCCCAGCGCACCTCCCAGCCATAATTCTTGAAGGCATGGCCGAACTGGTTGATCGAACCACCGTAAAGCTTGTTGGCGGCGACGAAATTGTCACCGGGCTGCATCAGATTGTGGAACACGATGACCTGCGCGGCATGGCCGGAAGCGACCGCAAGGGCGGCCGTGCCGCCCTCGAGGGCCGCGACGCGTTCTTCGAGCACTGCCTGGGTCGGGTTCATGATGCGGGTGTAGATGTTGCCGAAAGCTTTTAGCCCGAACAGCGAAGCGGCGTGGTCGGCGTCATCGAAAACAAAGGAGGTCGTCTGGTAGATCGGCGTGGCGCGCGCGCCGGTGGCCGGATCGGGCTTGGCGCCGGCATGGACGGCGAGCGTGTTGAAACCTGGCGAATGGGTCACTGAAACCTCCCTTTGAACTTCCTAAATTGGCCGCGCATTCTTGGCGAAGGCGACGTGCGAATGCAAAGAAGAAAATACCTTTCGGCGCCGATCCTTCGATCACACCGCAGGATAATGCGGCGTTCCGCGGAATAATTTTTTGCGCCTCTGCGCCGCGCCTATTTCTGGCGCACGCCGAAACTCTGAAAACCCTGGCGCATCAGCGGCTTCTTGGACGACAGCACGCCGGAATTGACGCCGGTCCAGCCGATCTCGCCGGAGAGCTTGCCATACTCGATCTTGGGGCAGCGGTTCATCACCACCTTGATGCCGGCCGCTTCGGCACGGGCGGCTGCCTCGTCATGGCGCACGGCAAGCTGCATCCAGATGACTTTCGGCAAGGGATCGAGTTGCAACACCTCGTCGACGATGCCGGGGACCGCCGCGGCATTGCGGAAAATATCGACCATGTCGATCGGCTCCGGTATGTCGGCCAGCCTGGCATAGGTCATTCGGCCGAGGATTTCCTTGCCGGCCTGGCCAGGATTGATCGGGAACACCGAAAACCCCTTGGCCAGCAGGTATTTCAGGACGAAATAGCTCGGCCTGACATCATTGGCCGACGCCCCGACCATGGCGATCGACTTCACCGAATTGAGGATGCCACCGATATAGGTGTTGTCGTAGCTATCGTGATTCATGTCTCGTCCTCATACAACGCCTCGGCGAGAAAACCATCGGGGTCATTGCTGAAATCGCGCAGCATGCGGAAGTGGTCCGTATCGCGAAAGTCGGCAAGCTCGAGCCCAAAGCGGCTGATGCGGAACAGCTGCGCGCCGGGACAGGCCATCAACAGCGGCGAATGGGTCGCCATGATCACCTGCGCGGTGCCCGATTGGTCCATGCGCCGCAGCATCTTCAGCAATTCGATCTGGCGCATCGGCGAAAGCGCGCTCTCGGGCTCGTCGAGGATATAGATGCCTTGCCTGCGGCAGCGCTCCTCGAAGAAGCGGATGAAGCCTTCGCCATGCGACCAGGACAGGAAATCCGGCGGCGGTGGCTTGAACGGATCTTCCAGCGCTGCCTGGTCGAGGTAGCGGGCCACCGAGTAGAAGGATTCGGCGCGAAAGAACCAGCCGGCGGTGACTTTTGGCAACCAGTGGCCACGGAATGTGTTGGCCAGTGCGGCGCCACTCTCGTCGATGGCGCCGGAATGGTCGACCGGCCGGTAGCCCTTGCCGCCGCCCGCTTCGTCATAGCCGGCCAGCGCGCCGATCGCCTCGAGCAGCGTGGATTTACCGGTGCCGTTCTCGCCGACGATGATGGTGATGGGCGTGGTGAATTCGAGCTCGAACGCGTGGCCGCGAAACAGCGGCAGGTTCCACGGATACTTTTCCCAGTCCGTAACCCGCTCCCGGTCGAGCAAAATCCGTTTGAGGTACGGTGCCTTGAGCCGTGTCAGTTGCTTGCGGTAGGCCATCAATCAGGCAGCGAAATCGTGCCGTCGTCCGCGATCGGAAAGGCCGGGTTATGAGCCACCTCCCAAACATGCCCGTCGGCATCGGCGAAGTACCCATACCAGCCGCCCCAGAAGGCGCGGCCGGCCGGCTTGATGATGCGCCCGCCGGCCTTTTCCGCCTGCGCCAGCACTTCGTCGACCTCGGCATCGGAGCGGGTGTTGTAGGCGAGATAGACGGCCGAGGGCGCCTGGGCGAAGGTGATACCGGAGTCCTCCTCGGCGCTGGGGCGCGGGAACAGGCCGAGGATCGCGCCGCCCATCTGGAAGAAGGCGACACCGTCGGTGATCCCCGCGTGGCGCTTCAGACCCATCGCCTCGTAGAAGCGCACGGCGCGATCCAGATCTTCGGTGGCGATGGTGATGATGGAAATGCGCGGTTCCATGATCCTATTCGTCCGTCCATTCCGGCTTGCGCTTGCCGATGAAAGCGCCGATGCCCTCTTCCGCGTCCCGCGCCAGCATGTTCTCGACCATGACGCGGCCGGTATAGGCATAGGCATCGGCCAAGCCCATCTCGGCCTGCGCGTAAAAAGCTTCCTTGCCGGTCTTGATCACCAAAGAGGATTTGGAAGCAATGGCTTGCGCGTATTTGGTGACAATCTGATTCAGGTACTCGCGCGGCACGACGCGGTTCACGAGGCCGAATTCCTTGGCGGTCGCGGCGTCGATCGTCTCGCCGGTCAAGAGCATCTCCATCGCCTGCTTGCGCGAGACGTTGCGCGACAGCGCAACCATCGGCGTCGAGCAGAACAGGCCGATGTTGACGCCAGGCGTGCAGAAGGTCGCCTCATGCGAGGCGATCGCCAGGTCGCAGCTGGCGACCAATTGCAGGCCGGCGGCTGTCGCCAGGCCGTCCACCTCGGCGATGACAGGCAAGGGATGGCGCACGATCGTCTGCATCAGCATGGCGCAAGCGGCAAAGGTCTCTTCGAAGAAGGCCTTGCCGCGATCGGCATCGGCACGCCGCGCGGTCATTTCCTTGAGGTCGTGACCGGCGCAGAACACCTTGCCGGCCGCCGACAGCACAATAACGCGAACGGCCTTGTCCGCCTTGGCGCGTTCCAACTCCGCCACGAGCGCCGCCATCACCGAAAGCGACAGGGCATTGGCGGGCGGATTGGCGAGCGTCAGGCGCAGCACGCCCTTCTCCCGTCTTGTCGTGACCGGGCCCTCGTCGGCGGCAGCAGGCTTGATGGCAAGGATTTCGGCCATGGCTAAGGTCTCCGCGATTCCGGTGGTGCCGGCAGAGTATCTAATATCGGATCGGGTTTCGTCCAACACCCATCGCTTGCGCCAGCATGATGTATATGTTGCCAGAAACACCCGGCTGCGCCCATACAGGCTTGGCGCAGAACGAGAGACCGATATGCCCGCCCAGACCAACCTCAAGCCGGTGCTGACCGCAACGCAGATCAATTTGTTAATGGAAACCGTCTTTCCCCAACTCAACGAGAGTGCCGCCGCCTACGAGGCGATCGACGTGTTTCCAGGCGGCTGCATCGTACGGCTCAATGCCGGTGAACGGCATTTGCGTCCCGGCGGCACGGTGTCCGGCCCTGCCCTGTTCACGCTGGCCGACATTGGCGGCTATGTCTGCGTGCTCAGCCATGCCGGGCCGGATGCGCTCTCGGTCACCACCAACCTCAACATAAATTTCGTGCGTAAGGCCGAGGCCGGGCCGATCGATGGCCATTGCCGCATCCTGAAGCTCGGCAAGAGCCTGATGGTGTTCGACATTGACATCGTCGCCGGCCCGGAAGGACACACGATCGCGCATGCCACGGGCACCTACTCGATCCCGCCGCAGCGCGCCGCCAATGTGGTAAAATAATACCTTTAGTCCAACATGCTGTTTCTACAGCCTTTTCTGCGCTACAGGACTTTTCCGCTACCTTGACGCAGTTACTCCGCTCGCCTATAAGCCTTCACGAAGCAGCGGCCCGCAAAGGCCGCCGTTTGTTATTGGCTGATGACAAGCGTCTTTCGCCAATCCAAGCAACAAGAAACGCCTTCACTCCCGAAGGTCAGAACCGAGAGCAGAAAACATGACAACCTTTTCGCAGAAGCCTGCGGATGTGGTGAAGAAGTGGATCCTGATCGACGCCGAGGGTCTCGTCGTCGGCCGTCTCGCCACTGTCATCGCCAATCATCTTCGCGGCAAGCACAAGCCGACCTTCACCCCGCATGTCGACGACGGCGACAATGTCATCGTCATCAATGCCGACAAGGTGGTATTCACCGGCAAGAAGTTCACCGACAAGGTCTATTACTGGCACACCGGCCACCCCGGCGGCATCAAGGAGCGCACCGCGCGTCAGCTGCTCGAGGGCCGTTTCCCCGAGCGTGTCGTCGAGAAGGCCGTTGAGCGCATGGTTCCGCGTGGCCCGCTCGGCCGCCGCCAGATGAAGAACCTGCGCGTCTATGCAGGTGCCGAGCATCCGCATGTCGCCCAGCAGCCAGAAGTCCTCGACGTGGCCAAGCTGAATTCCAAGAACAAGAAGGTCGCATAAGATGGCTGAGCTTTCCTCGCTCGCAGAACTGGGCGCCGCCACCGGCAACACCAACACGCAGGCCGCCGCCCCCGTCCACGTCCAGAAGCTCGACAAGTCGGGCCGCGCCTACGCCACCGGCAAGCGCAAGAACGCCATCGCGCGCGTCTGGGTGAAGCCGGGTTCCGGCAAGATCGTCGTCAACGACAAGGAATTCGCGAGCTATTTCGCGCGTCCGGTCCTGCAGATGATCCTCAACCAGCCGATCATCGCGTCCAACCGCTCGGGCCAATACGACATCATCGCCACCGTCGTCGGCGGCGGACTTTCCGGCCAGGCCGGCGCGGTGCGTCACGGCATCTCGAAGGCGCTGACCTATTACGAGCCGGCGTTGCGCGCCGTGCTCAAGAAGGGCGGCTTCCTGACCCGCGACAGCCGCGTCGTCGAGCGCAAGAAGTACGGCAAGGCGAAGGCCCGCCGTTCCTTCCAGTTCTCGAAGCGCTAACCGTTTCGAATTTTCGGACAATCGAAAAGGCCGCCTCCGTGCGGCCTTTTTGCTTGAACGCGGCGGATCAATTGATGCTGGCGGTCGCGGCTGGCTCGATGCGTTCGCCCGTGCCGGCATAGGGCACCCGATAACCATTCGCCGCCAGCCAGCCGATCGCCGCTTTCGGCTCGTCGGTCTGGATGATGGTGGCGCCACGATCGGCCCAGAAGCCCCAGGCTTCGCGCGGCAAGCTGGCCTGGACCGCCAGTTCGTCGCCACGGCCGCCGGCGAGGAAGCCGCCTGGTTTGTTGACGATGGCATAGGTGTCGGCCCAGATATGCCAGTCGCCCCTTACCGCCTCAGCGCGCATGCGCGTGCTGAACAGCGGCCCGCCGGTTTCGGTCAGCGTCTCGGCGCCCGCCCGCCAGTTGATCAGTTCGATCGCGCGCGGCGCGAAGACGTGGTCGACCGTCGAGGCGAAGCCCGCATCATGGACCGCGTCATCGGCGATGATCGGCATGAACTGGAAGCCACCGCCTGCGGCAGTCATGGCCGCCTTCACCGTGCTGATCCTGTTCTGGTCCCAAAGGTTTTCCTTGACGATGACTTGCTCGGCCATGCCGAGTTCGCGCGCTATCGCGATCATGCCCGGGAGGTCGCCGACTTCGAGCTTGTTGTCGAGATTGATGAGGATTCTGTCCCGTGTCGCCATCAGCATCTCGCGCAATGTCGAGACGGTCTCGTTGGTGACGGCATGGGTGCCCTCGATCACCAGCCGGCATCTCTTCAACTCGGCCAGCGTGTAGTTGATGACCTCGCCCTTGCAGGTCGTCGTGCGGTCGAGCCAGCTGTCATGCACGACGATGAACGCACCATCCTTCGAGCGCCGGATGTCGACCTCGACGATTTCGGCGCCGATCGCGATCGAGCCCTCCACGGCGGCAAGCGAGTTTTCCGCATAGAGCGTCTTGCCGGCCTGCATGCTGCCGGCGCGATGGGCGGCCACCATGACATGGTCGCGCCACTGGTTGGCATGTTCGAAGCGGTCGAGGATCTGCCTGGCGCGGGTTTCGCCGGCCAAGGCTTGACCGGAAGCGGCGGAAAGCGCCGTGGAAAGCAGAAGGCTCAGCCAGATCGTCCGCATCGAGAATCGCTCCTTGCCGGATCGAGCCGGGGATAGGCGACATCGGTGACATCCCGGTGAACGAAGCCGGCTAAAGCGCGTCGCGTCGAAACGGATTCAGGCGACGCGCTTTACAGCGTCGCGGCGAATCGGCTTCGCCCGACCCGCTGTAAGCTCCTGATTTTATGCATGTCGTTGTCCCGGAACCGAGGACGCTTCCGGGCGACGTGCATTAGGTCTTTGTTTTCATGCATGTCGTCTTCCCCAAAACCGAGCTCAATTTGGGCGACATGCATTAGCGGTTGGACGGATGCGGGTCAGATGCGCTTCGACAGCCGGCGGAACCAGGCCATCGCAGGCATTTCGACCAGGCGCCATGTCACCCACGACACGGCGATGGTGGCGGCGAACATGACGACGATCGCCACGGTCCCCGTCCAGCCGGCGCCAAAGCCGGTCGCGGGCTCGCCACGCAGCACGATGTCGCCAACCAGGCCGAGGCCGAGTTTGCGCTCGACCAGCCCGGCGACATTGATCAGGCGCGCCTGAACGAAGATGTGGACCATGTAGATCGAATAGGACAGCGCGCCGAGCGTCAGCATGAACGGCGTCCTCAGCAACGCGCTGATCCAGCCGCCTTCATGGGCGAAGAGAAACAGCGCCAAGGCGAACACCAGTGGCGCGGCGATGCCGGCGTCATTGTCGCCCGCCAGCGAGACAAAGAGAGCGATGACGACCACCATGACGATTTCGGCAACAGTCCAGCTCATCCTCGGGCCGTTTGCGGCCAGAACCTGTCGCGCTCCTGCAATGGAATCATGCTGAAACCAGGCCAGCAGGGCGCCCAGCGAGAAGCCGTAGAGGCAGCGGATGAAGCCGAAATCATAGGACACATCCATATGATGCGTGGAGAAGCCGAGCAGGAACAGCGACGCGGTGACAGCGGCGGCGACCAACCATATCCAGGCGCGCGCGCCGGCGACGAAGACCACCCCGGCAAACAGGAGATAGGCAAAGAACTCGGCCGAGATGCTCCAGCTCGGGGCGTTCCAGGTCAACCGATCCTCGAAGCCGACACCTTGCAGCAAAAGGAGATTGGCAGCCAAGCTCCTGAGGTCGAAGCCACCGGTGAAAGGAGCAGCGCCCGTGCCATGCAGCTGCGGCAGCACGAGCCGCAGCAGCTCGAAGGCGGCAAAGGCGGCAAGCATGACCAGATGCAGCGGATAGATGCGGCCGAAACGGACCAGCGCGAAGCGGCAGACCTCCTGAGTGCGGCCGAGCCGATCGGCATAGCTGGAGGCGATGACGAAGCCGGAAAGGACGAAGAAGAAGTCGACGAAGAGATAGGACGAACCGATAAAGCTGCTCTGCGAGATCGTCGAGGCGGTCGGGAAATGAAACAGCGCCACCAGCAGCGCGCAAATGCCGCGCCACGAATCGAGAACCCGGAACCGATCGCCGGCGATCGTACCGGTGTGGGTCGACACCACGGCATCCGACGGATTAAGAAACGCGGTCTGCGTCATGATGATACAAGTCCTGTCTTGCCGTGGCACCCGGGCGGCGCGCTTTCGTCTCCCCAAGCCGTGACTGGCATCTTCCATGCCGGTTCTGTAGTTGTTGCACCCCGATGAAAACGAGGACCCGTAATGGCGACCAACACCATCGACCATGCCTTCACCGCCCGCTCCAAAACGGGTGGTGCCCTCGAGCCGACCTACTCCGGCGCGCTGTCTTTCATGCGGCGCAAATACACCAAGGACGTGAAGGGCGCGGATGCGGTGGTGTGGGGCATTCCCTTCGACGCCGCCGTCACTAACCGACCGGGCGCCCGGTTTGGGCCGCAGGCGATCCGCCGCGCCTCCGCGATCCTCGACAACGACCCGCAATACCCGTTCTCGCGCGATCTGTTCGAACACCTTGCCGTGGTCGATTATGGCGATTGCCTGCTCGATTCGGGCAACCATCAGAAGACGCCCGGCACGATCGAGCGCGAGGCGGCCAAGATCCTGAAATCGGGCGCCTTCCTGCTGACGCTTGGTGGCGACCATTTCGTCACCTGGCCGCTGCTCAAGGCGCACGCCGCCATCCACGGACCGCTGGCCTTGGTGCAGTTCGACGCCCATCAGGACACATGGCCCGATGACGGCAAGCGCATCGACCATGGTTCCTTCGTCGGCCGCGCGGTCAAGGAAGGCATCATCGATCCCGATCGCTCGATCCAGATCGGCATTCGCACCCATGCGCCCGACACATTCGGCATCAAGATTCTCCATGGTCATGAAATCGAGGAAATGCGCGCCTCCGACATCGCCTACGCGATCGTCGATCGCACCGGTGGCAAGAAGACCTATCTGACCTTCGACATCGACTGCCTGGATCCGGCCTATGCGCCGGGAACCGGCACGCCGGTTTCGGGTGGCCCGTCGTCGGCGAAGATCCTGTCGACGCTGCGCCAGCTGAACCAGGTCGATATTGTCGGGGCCGATGTCGTGGAGGTTGCGCCGGCCTACGATCACGCCGATATAACGGCGATCGCCGGCTCGATGGTGGCCATGCAATATCTCGGCCTGCTGGCCGAGCGAAAGGCCCGGATCGAGGAGCTGAACAACGGCAACCACAATGGCGCCACGGTCAATCATGGCAACGGCATATAGTTTCGAGATATCAGGGAACTTGATCAGGCAATGAAACCGAAAATCTTCATCGATGGCGAGCACGGCACCACCGGCCTCCAGATCCGGGCGCTGCTTGCCGAGCGCGGCGATCTGGAGATCATTTCCATCCCGGTCGAGCGCCGCAAGGAAACGGCCGCGCGCGCCGAATTCCTCAACGCCGCCGATATCGCGATCCTATGCCTGCCCGACGATGCGGCCAAGGAAAGCGTCTCGCTGATCGCCAACGAAACCACCAAGGTCATCGATGCGTCGACCGCGCATCGCGTGGCCGAAGGCTGGGAGTATGGCTTCGCCGAACTGGACAAGGAGCAGGCGAAAAAGATCGCCACGGCCAAGCGCGTCGCCAATCCCGGCTGCTGGCCGCAGGGGCCGATCGCAACGCTCAGGCCACTGGTCACCGCAGGCCTGCTGCCGGCCAGCTTCCCGATCGCGGTCAACGGCATTACGGGCTATTCGGGCGGCGGGCGGCCGATGATCGAGGACTACGTCGCCAAGGGCGAGGACGCTTCGGAGTTCCTGCCCTATGGCCTGACCCTGCAGCACAAGCACGTGCCGGAATTGAAGGCCTATGCGAAGCTGTCGCATGATCCGATCATGCAGCCGGCGGTGGGCAATTTCGCGCAAGGCATGATTACGGTGGTGCCGTTGCAGCTCGGTGGCCTCGACCGCGTGCCGACGGGTGCCGAACTTCACGCCGCCATTGCGGACCATTTCGCCGCGATCCAAGGCGGCGTGGTCGAGGTGGCGCCCTATACGCATCTGGAACGCGTGCCTGACATCGATCCGGAGATCTACAACGGCACCAACCGCATGAAGGTCTATGTCTTTGCCAACGACAGCAGAGCCCAGGCGCTGCTGCTGGCGGTCTACGACAATCTCGGCAAGGGCGCTTCGGGTGCGGCGGTCCAGAACATGGACCTGATGCTCGGTCTCTGATGGATGCACCAGCCTTTCCAGCGCGCTGGAAGGTCAGCGAACCGGAACTCATGGCCGAGACCTTTTCGAGCGGCATCTGGAAGGTGCGGATCGAGGACGGCTCCCCAGACCGCCAGGTGCATATCGCCGTCGCCCAGGCCAGGCTCGATGCGCTCAAGGCCGCTGACAGGGTTGCCAAGGCAAATCAGGACCAGGCGGCCAGGCCGACCAGGACAAATCGGCACCATCCGCCGCCGCACTGCGTCAGGCTGAATTCGACGGCGAGAAGACGACCCAGTCGAACGAATTCTGGATGTGATCGGCTGCACTCAACGTCCGACGGCAATCTCGTTGGGTAAGGGATAGGCGCCCTTGGTGCCGCGCCAATGCGCGGCGGCAAAGCCCAGCACGACGAGCGCGAAAGCCTGATGGGTCAGCGCCATGTGCAGGGGCACCTGCATCAGCAGCGTACCAATACCGATCGAAGCCTGCACCAGCACCAGCATGAACAACAGTGTCGCGCGTCGCGCATGCGTTGAGCCCGGCAGACGCAGACGCGTGGCGATCATGTGCCAGAGCGCGACGGCGAAGACCGTATAGGCGCCAAGCCGATGGATGAACTGCACCGTTTTCGGACTTTCGAAGAAATTGCGCCACGCCGGCTCGAGGACGAGCAGATCGCCGGGGATGATCCGGCCGTCCATCAGCGGCCAGGTGTTGTAGCTCATGCCGGCGTCGAGACCGGCAACCAGGCCGCCGAGATAGATCTGGACCAGCGCCAGAAGCACGATGAAACCAGCCAGCCGCTGCGTCGAGCGATCGGCCGCGGGTTCGGAATGCGGCGCAAGGCCACGCGCGACGACCATGGTCGCGGTAAAGATAAGTGCCGCCAGCGTGAGATGCGTCGCCAGCCTGTACTGGCTCACCGACACGCGGTCGACCAGGCCGGACGCCACCATCCACCAGCCGATGGCCCCCTGCAGGCCGCCGAGAAGCAGAATGCCGACCAGTTTCGGCCCAAGGCCGCGCTCGATGCGATGCGTCGCCCAGAAGACCAGCAGCGGCAAGGCAAAGACCAGGCCGACGCTGCGCGCCAGCAGGCGATGCGCCCATTCCCACCAGAAGATCGACTTGAACGCCTCGACGCTCATGCCCTTGTTGAGTTCGGCGTATTGCGGGATCTGTTGATAGCGCTGGAATTCCTCCTGCCACTCGGCGTCGTTGAGCGGCGGGACGACGCCATGGATCGGCTGCCATTCGGTGATCGAAAGGCCGGATTCGGTCAACCGCGTGGCGCCGCCAACCAGCACCAGCGCGAACAGCACCAGGAGCACGACGTAGAGCCAGCCGCGCACGAGTGCCCGGTTGTGCAGGTCGCGGTCGCGGGCCTGATAGGGCGCGGCGGCGGTGATGGCGGCCATGGATATGTCCCGGCAGGTTGAATGTCGCGGATTGGTGAACCATCGCACTCCTGCTGGCAAGGCCGCGCAGCGCGGCACGCCGTCGCGCCCGGTGTCGTGGGTTGCGCGTGCCTTGCGTTCGGCCTAAGCGGTAGCCATCAACGAGGCCAAGACATGCCCATTCGCCTGAAAAAACTGATCGGAATGTTCCTGCTGTTGGCGCTGGTCATCATCTACGCGCTGGTCGCCTCGATCTTCGCCGTCGCCCGCCTGTCGGAATCAGGCGCACTGGTGCAATTCCTGTTCTTCCTCGTCAGCGGCCTGCTCTGGGTGCTGCCGGCAATGGGCATCATCAAATGGCTGATGCTGGAGCCGCGGACTAAGCGCTGAGCCCTGCCCGGTCACGCCGTACGTCAGACGGTAACGACCATCTTGCCGGCATTGGCGAGCGGGGTCGTCACGCCCGACAGCATGGTGCGGATGTGGGCGAGGCTCTGGTAGCGGCCATTGACCGAAATGCGCGGCAAGGCATGCAGGAAGCCGGCATGTTCGGCGCGCAGCACGCCGTGGCGGGTGGTCACGGCTGAGGCATAGCCGGCGTCGCGCGCAAAGCCCACTTCGCGGCAGCCGACGGCGCTGGCATAGCCATAGGGATAGGCGAAATGGCGCGGCTCCTCGCCAAGTCCGCTCAGCAGCATGTCCTTGACGGCGCCGATCTCGCACCGCGCATCGGCCTCGGAAAGCCGCTTCAGGTTGCTGTGGTTGATCGTGTGGGCGCCTATCGTCACCAGCGGGTGCGCGGCGACGGCGCGGATCTCATCCCAGTTCATCAGCGTGCGCAGGCGCGGGGCGTCGGCGTCGACATCATGCGACGCGGCGAGACCGCGCAGCACGCTCCGCAGGTCTTCCTCGCGGACCTCGGTGGTGAAATAGGCATGCAAGCGGGCAATGGCCTGATGTTTCCTGGCGGGGGTCCCGCAATCGATCACCGCAGGGCCGTTCGATGTGGCCAAAGTCAGGCGGTCGCATGCATTGACGATATCCTCCACCACATCCCACCAAAGGTGGGCGGAGCCATCGATCAGCCCGGGCGCCACATAGATGGTGAGCGGCGTGCCATGCTTTTCCAGCACCGGCAGGGCCTCGGTCATGTTGTCGCGATAGGCATCGTCGGCGGTGATGGTGGCGAACCGGCCGCCCTTGCCGCCTGCCTCGATACGCTCCACCGCTTCATCCATCGAAACGAAGGCATAGCCGCCCGCTTTCATGTCGGCGATCACGGCATCGAGGAAACTGGGCGCGATGTTGAGGTGCCGGTTGACGCTGTCGGGCTTTTCGGGCGTCGCCGTCACGCGATGCAGCATCAGGATGGCGCCAATGCCGCCGACAAACGGCCTGGCCAGCGGTGCGAGGCCGGTATAACGGGCGACGTTGAGCGCCAGTTTCCGGATTGCCTCCCCACCGTCGATCATTCATTCACCTTTTGCGCCTAGGCTAACCAAGCACGGAATACGCCCGAGCGCGCCCCAAATCGGGATCAATACGCCTTAAGGATTGAGGTATGGTTGACGCAACCGCGTCATTTGATGGCAAGCGGCTCGCGGCGAGCCAGACCTCGCCACGCACGCTACCCAGAAATGCCGCGGGGCCGTTAGTTTCCATTGCCGCCGCCGAGGGGCTCGCGGCATATGCGACGTTCTGTCGTTCGACGCTCTATGCTCCAGCGCAAAGTGCGGCATGGGTGTTGAATTGGGCCGCCGAGGTCAGGCCCGATCTGCTCATTGCCACGCTGGAACTGGAGGGCAAGCCGGCCTTCGCACTGGCGTTGGAGGTGGTCAAGCGCGGCCCGTTGCGGGTCGCCCAGTTCATGGGCGGCCGCCACGCCAATGGCAATTTCTGCGCCGCCGAACCGCAATGGCTGGCCAGCGGCGACCTCACGGCCATCCAGTCGATGCTCGCGGCGATCGCCAAATTCCGCCCCGATATCGATCTCATCGCGCTGGAAAGATTGCTGCCCGATCTCGACGGCATCGCCAATCCGCTGGCATCGCTCGATCACTTCGCCAGCCCCAATCTTTCGCTGGCCGTCGACCTCAGCGGCGGATTCGATGCGCTGCTGCTGCGCGCCAGCGGCAAGCGCAAACGCAAGAAGCATCGTTCGCAGACGCGCAAGTTCGAGGCTGTCGGTAGCCACCGGCGCATCGAGGCGAGCAGTGCCGACGACGTGGAGAGGCTGCTCGACGCGTTCTTCGAGATGAAGGAACAGCGCTTCCGCAAGATGGGCCTCGCCAACGTCTTCGGTGACGACCGGACACGCGCCTTCTTCCGCGGGCTGTTCAAGCAAGCACTTGCCGAGGACAAGCCTTGCTTCGTGCTGCACGGGCTGGAAGTCGCCGGCAAGCTGCGCGCCGTCACTGGAGCGAGCCGCTCGGGCAGGCGGCTGATCTGCGAGTTCGGAGCGATCGCCGAGGATGATCTTGCCCACACCAGCCCGGGCGACTTCCTGTTCTTCGACAACATCCAGGATGCCTGCCGGAGCGGGTTCGCGGTTTATGATTTCTCCGTCGGAGACGAGCCTTACAAACGGTTATGGTGCGATATCGAAACCCGGCATTTCGAAGTCCTCATCCCGCTGACGCTCAAGGGCCGTGCGCTGGGACAGGCGCTTCGGCAGGGCGCGCGGCTGAAGGCCTTTGTCAAGAACAGCCCGGCAATCTGGAAGCTCACCAAGCTGCTGCGCCGCAAGGCCGTTGGACAGACAGCGCCCGTGCCCACGGAAGACGAAAACTAGCCCCAATACGCCAACAGGATATTCGATGTGACGACGCTGGAACTCGAATAGACCTGATGGGCCTCTGAACAGCTGTTATCTCAAGCAGCCGAACGCCGCCCCGGCACCGGATTGCCTGGCGGCTCGTGGCCGAGCGGCGTCACCAGCGTCAGGTCGGGATAGCCGCTCTCGATCAGCTTGACCGCGGCCTGCGTCACCTCGTCGTCGGCCTCCAGCATGGACAAGAACACCTCGGTGGCCTCGCCGCCCAAACGGCTGATGCCTTGTGCATCGGCCGGCCCGCACTCGACCACCACCAGATCGTAGGCTGTTGTCAACGACTGCATTATGATCGGCAGCCGATCGGCGGCACGCATGGCACGGACCGGATCGGCGGTGCCGACGGGGATGACATGGCAGTCGGAATAGAGGTCGCCATGGATCACGTCGCTGAACTGCGCCTGCGACGCCAGCAGATTGGTGATGCCGGGGAAAAGCCCGCTGTCCAGCATCGGGCGCGAGGCAGCCCCTGAGGCAGTGAGGTCGAGCAGCAGGACGCGCAGTCCGGCGTCGGAAACCTCGCGCGCCACCAGGATCGCCGACGCCGCCGCTTCATCGCCCTCGGGGGAAACGAATATGGCGCGCGCGGCCCCGCTGGCGATCAGCTTCTCGGCTGCCTTCTCGACGTCGATCTCGCCGAGCACGGAGCGCGGCCGCCGAACCTCCACGGGTTCCGGCTCAACCGTGGGCTCAGGCTCTGCCAAGGGTCCAGATTTGGTCAAGGGTTCAGGCTCGACGATAGGCTCCGCTTTGGCGACGGGCTCGACCTCGGCGGCGGGCCGCGGCTGGGCCGGTGTTTCGGTGACCGTTTCGGGCCATGATACGTCGGCGGTGCGAGTGGCGCGCTCAGTGGCGACAGCCGGTTCGAGGCGGGTGGACGGCTCCTGATAGGCGGCCGGCGGCATCGTCACCTCGTCGATCGGCTCAAACCGCGCGCCCCTGGCCGGGCGCATGGCACGGCCCGAGAAAAGCTCCCGCAGCAGCGTGAACACGGCCGCCAGCAGAAGGGAAGCCGCGGCGGCAGCACCGACGATCGGCCCGACCTTGGGGAAGTATGGCTCTGCGGGGACCGAAGCCGGTGAGGCGATGCGGGCGTCGACCGGGATATAATTGCGATCCTGACGCGACGCCGCCTCGCGATAATTGGTCAGGTAGAGTTCGAGCTGCTGGCGCTTGGCGGCGGCATCGCGCTGCAGCGCGTCGAGACCGACCTGCTGCTCACCGGCCTGCGCCGAAGCAGCCTTGAGCGTGTTGACGTCGGCGACGAGCTGGCTTTCGCGCGCCTTGGCGGCATCGGCCTGCATCGCCAGGCCCTTCATGATCTTCTGGGCTTCGCTGCGGATCTGCGCGTCGAGATCGGTCAGTTGCGATTTGGCCGCGCGAACACGCGGATGATTGTCAAGCAGCGTCGTCGACAGATCGGCGATGTTGGCGCGCAGCTCGACCTGGCGCTCCCGCAAGCGCTGGATCAGATCGGAAGACAGCACTTCCGGCAGCGAATCCAGCGATCCGCCGTTCTGCAGCGCCTTGCGCACGCTCTCGGCCGTGCCTTCGGCCGCGGCCCGGTTGGCCCGCACCCGCGACAACTCGGTCGACAGCTCGGCCAATTGCTGGGTGGCCAGGGTGGAATTGTTGCCGCCCATCAGGAGGTCGGACTGCGAGCGGTAAGCCGCGACCTTGGCTTCGGCATCCCTGACCTGCTTGGACAGGTCGGCGATCTCGGGCGCCAGGAAGTCGGCGGCGGCGGTGTTCGATTCGCTCTTGGCCGCGCCCTGCCCCGCAATGTACGCGGCGGCAATGGCATCGGGGATGGCGGCCGCGAGCTTCGGATCTTCCGAGGAGAACTCGATGGCAATGATGCGAGTCTTTTCAACGCCGTAGACGTTGAGCTTCTCGCGCATCTTCTTCAGGACACGTTCATCGGCCGGAACATCCATCGGGTCGTTCTTCAGGCCAAGCAGGATCAGCACGCGACTCAGCGACGACATGTTGATCGTCTCGTCAAACTCGGGCAGTCGCGACAGGCCGAGCTTCTGCGCGACCTGCTTGAGGATCTCGTTGGACGAAATTATCTGGACCTGGGTAGCAACGCCCTGCTCGTCGAGGATCGGCTTGTCGCTGTCTGGATTGCTGCTGGCGGGCCGCGTGTAGACCGATTCTCGCGGGGCGATCTCCACCTGCGTCTGGGCCTTGTAATGGCGGGTCGCGAACGATGCAGCCACGAAGGCAAGCCCAGTCACCACCAGAACGGAGACCAGAATCCGCAGCCAGTTGCGTCCCAGGCTGGCGAAGAGCTGCCTAAGATCAACGTCGACGTCTGCGGCCGCGGATTGAACGGACATGCATCCCTACTCCGAAACTGGATCAGCATGCACCGTAAACAACTATGGTAACCCAGCCGTTAAGACCACGGTAAGCTTCCGTTAGGATTTTGCCGGGGCCGACAAAAAATCGATAAAATAGCAAAACCTTGCCTGCTAAAACGCTATTGGCGCGCTCCTTTACCGGCCATTAACCCTAACAGGATGATAACGGACCCGATCCCAGATGTTTGCTGCGACATCGCAGCGGCCAGTCGAAGGTACCTGTCCGGTCATGAAAAGCACTGCTTCCCTGTTTCGCGCACTGCTTGCCGTTTCGATGCTCGCCGGCTGTTCCAGCTACCGGCCGACGCCGGCCGCCTTCCACGAGGTCCTCGAACAGCCCTATCGCCTCGGCGCAGGCGACCGGGTCCGCGTCACTGTGTTCGAACAGGAGGGCCTGACCAACAGCTATAGCGTCGACCAGTCCGGTTATATCTCCTTCCCGCTCGTCGGCGCCATACCGGCACGGGGCCATACCGCGCAGCAGATGGAAAAGGAGATCGCCGACAAATTGCGGCAGGGCTATCTGCGCGACCCCGACGTCTCGGTCGAGATCGATCGTTACCGGCCGATCTTCGTCATGGGCGAAGTGGGCGCCGCCGGCCAGTATTCCTACGTGCCCGGCCTGACGGTGCAGAAGGCCATCGCCATTGCCGGGGGCTTCACGCCACGCGCCAACCAGGAGAGCGTCGACATCACCCGCGATATCAACGGCAAGGTGATAACTGGCCGTGTGGTCACCTCCGATCCCCTGCTGCCGGGAGATACCGTCTACGTCCGCGAACGTCTGTTCTGACAGACACCTCGTGGCGGACAAGCTCAGGATCGTCCACTGCTTTCGCTCACCCGTGGGAGGAATTTTCCGGCACGTGCGCGACCTGGCGGAAGCGCAGGTCGCCGCCGGCCACATGGTCGGCATCGTCTGCGACTCGACCACCGGCGGTGAATTCGAGGAGCATCTTTTCGGGCAGATGAAGGACATGCTGGCGCTCGGCGTTCATCGTACGCCAATGCAGCGTCACGTCGGCCCGGGCGACCTCGCCTCGGCCCGGCGCACCTACAGGATCATCAAGGAATTGCGGCCGGACGTGCTGCACGGACATGGCGCCAAGGGTGGCGCCTATGCCCGTCTGTTCGGCTCATTGTTGCGGGTATCAAGGTCTCGCGTAGCCCGCCTCTATTCGCCGCATGGCGGCTCTCTCCACTATGACGAGAACACAGCCACCGGAAAGCTGTTCTTCGCGCTCGAGTATCTCATGGCGCGCTTCACCGATTGCCTGCTGTTCGTCTCCGACTACGAGCGGCGGACCTACCGCAGGAAGGTGGGTGAACCGCCGATCCCGAACACGCTGGTCTACAATGGACTTCGCACCACCGAATTCGAGCCGGTAGCCGCCAGGGCCGATGCGGCTGATTTGCTCTATATTGGCATGATGCGGGACCTCAAGGGCCCGGATATCTTCATCGATGCCCTGGCCGCCGCCGCTCCCCGGCTCGGCCGCGCACCGAGTGCGGTGATGGTCGGCGACGGCGACGACCTGCCCCGCTACCGCGCGCAGGTGAAACGCCTCGGGCTTGAAGACAATGTCCGTTTCCTGCCGCCAATGCCGGCCCGGGAGGCCTTTGTGCTGGGGGCGCTCGTCGTCGTTCCTTCGCGCGCGGAAGCCATGCCCTATACCGTGCTGGAGGCACTTGCCGCGGCAAGACCTGTTATCGCGACCTCGGTCGGCGGCATACCGGAGATTTTCGGTTCAAGCTCCCCCGCCCTGATTCGCCCGGATCCGGCCGAGCTCGCCGACAAAATGAGCCAGGCGCTGGGCGACCTTGCCACCTATCGCCGATTGATGCCTGACGAATCCACACTCAGGGCGCGCTTCGGCGCCGACGTCATGGCCGCCGAAATCGAGAAGGCCTACTTCGCCGCGCTCGAAAGTTAGCTCGGGCCCGTCCAAAGCCACAGGTTGTTTCAAGGGTTTCTTAGCTCTCTTTTGCTAATCACCCTGGGAAGCTTGCGGACTGTTCCATGAACGAGATCGACCCCGCGCACCGCTTTTCATCAGAAGCGGTGCGTCACTTCGACGGGCCTGCCGATGGCGACAAGCCCGGCGGCATGAACGACGTTGCCCGGCAGGTCGCGTCGCAATACCGGCGCGATACGATGTCGCCGATCATGGTCAGCGGCGTGCTGCGCATGGTCGAATTCGCGGTGCTGTTCGTCTCGGGGCTCGGCGTCTATTTCTACTATGTCGGATTCTTCAATTATCTCGCCTGGCAATATCCGCTGACGATCGCCGCCGCATCGTTCCTCGCCGTGGTGCTGCTCGATGTCACCGACTGCTACCAGGTGGTGTCCCTGATGCGGCCGCTCGCCAATTTTGGGCGCATCCTGCTGGTCTGGGCCGGCACCTTCGCGCTGATGGCGCTGACGGCATTCGCCATGAAGATGTCGCAAGACTATTCGCGCCTGCTGTTCGGCACCTGGTTCGTCGTCGCCTTCATCTGCCTCTACGGTCTCAGGCTGGTGATGTCGAGGCTGATCCGGCGCTGGGCGCGCGATGGCAGCATGGAACGGCGCGCCGTCATCGTCGGCGGCGGCAAGGCGGCGGAAGTGCTCATCCGCTCGGTGGAAAAGCAGCCTTACAACGACATCCGCATCTGCGGCATCTTCGATGATCGCAACGACAAGCGTTCGCCATCCCTCGTCGCCGGTTATCCCAAGCTCGGCACGATTTCGGAACTGATCGAATTCGCCCGCATTGCCCGCATCGACATGCTGATCGTGTCGTTGCCGCTGACCGCCGAATCGCGCGTGCTGCAATTGCTGAAGAAACTGTGGGTGCTGCCGGTCGACATCCGGCTGTCGGCGCATTCCAACGCGCTGCAATTCCGTCCGCGCGCCTACTCCTACATCGGTTCAGTACCGATGCTCGACATCTTCGACAAGCCGATCAACGATTGGGATTCGGTCGCCAAGCGCGCCTTCGACATCATCTTCAGCCTCATCGGCATCGTCGTGTTCTCGCCTGTGATGCTGGCCGCCGCGATCGCCATCAAGCTCGACAGCAAGGGACCGGTGCTGTTCAAGCAGAAGCGGCATGGCTTCAACAACGAGATCATCGAGGTCTACAAGTTCCGCTCCATGTACACCGACCGGTCGGATCCGACCGCCAAGCAGACGGTGACCAAGAACGATCCGCGCGTCACCCGTGTCGGCCGCTTCATCCGCAAGACCTCTATCGACGAACTGCCGCAGTTCTTCAACTCGCTGCTGGGCTCGCTGTCGCTCATCGGTCCGCGCCCGCACGCCATTGCCGCGCAGTCGCACAACCTGCTCTACAACGAGGTGGTCGACGGCTATTTCGCGCGCCACAAGGTCAAGCCCGGGGTCACCGGCTGGGCGCAGATCAATGGCTGGCGCGGCGAGATGGACACCAATGAAAAGATCCGCATGCGGACGGAATACGACCTCTACTACATCGAGAACTGGTCGCTGCTTTTCGACCTGCGGATCCTGTTCCTGACGCCGGTACGGCTCTTGAACACGGAAAACGCCTATTGAGCGCGATCAGCCATGATCTGCCGCGCGCGGCGGTCAACGCCAAGCTGATCACGCTGATCTCCTCGAGCGCGGTCGTGCTCGGCATTCTTCTGTCGGGCTTCGTCATCAGCGAGCCGGCGCCTTACGAAATCTACATGGCCGCGCTGATCGCCATCTGGGCGCTGTTCGGCCTGAGGATATCGCGCGCGGCCATGCCGCTTCTGGTGCTGCTGGTGACGATGAACATCGGCGGCATGATTTCCATGACGCAGATGGCGGATCTCGCCAACACCCCGCTTTATCTGGCCGTGTCGCTGTTTCTCGCTTTCAGCGCGGTGTTTTTCGCATCGGTTACGGCCACGCAGCCGAACCTCTACCGGCTGATCTTCAATGCCTATGTCGTTTCGGCGGTGGCGACGTCGCTGCTTGGCATAGCGGGCTATTTCCACGCCTTCCCCGGTGCCGAAATTTTCACCAAATACGACCGCGCCGCCGGCGCCTTCCAGGACCCAAATGTGTTCGGGCCGTTCCTGGTGCTGCCCGGCATCTATCTGCTCTATTTACTGCTGACGGGCCCAGTCACGCGTATGCCGCTGCTGGCTGTGCCGCTGCTGATCATCAGCGCCGGCATTTTCTTCTCCTTCTCGCGTGGTGCCTGGGGCATGTTCGCGGTCTCGGCCATCCTGCTCACCGGCTGCCTGTTCCTGCAGAGCGCCAGCGGCATGTTCCGGCTCCGCGTGGTGATCATGACGATCGCCGCGCTGTCGCTGCTGGCCATCGCCATCATCGTCATCTTGCAGCTGCCCGGTGTGTCGGAGATGTTCTCCAACCGCGCGCATCTGGAACAGAGCTACGACACCGCACGCCTGGGCCGCTTCGCCCGCTACACGCTCGGTTTTCAGATGGCGATGGAGCACCCATTCGGCATCGGGCCGCTGGTCTTCGGCACGATCTTCGGCGAGGACACACACGACATCTGGCTGAAGATGCTGATGGACTATGGCTGGCTCGGCTTCGTCTCGTTCCTGACGCTGGTCGTCTGGACGATCTCAGCCGGATTTCGCATCCTGCTGCGCGACCGGCCGTGGCAGCCTTACCTCCTATGCGCCTACGTCGCCTTCATCGGCAATGTCGGGCTCGGCACCTTCATCGACATCGACCACTGGCGCCATATGTATCTGCTGCTCGGCTTGATCTGGGGCGCCATAGCACTCGAATATCGCCATCAGCGGCTATTGCGGCCGGTATTCTGGGTCCACCAGCCATCACATCCGCACCGGCACGATTAACGCCGAATTTCGGTTGACCCGAGCCGGGTTATCACGATACATCGCGACCGGTCCGGAGTGTAGCGCAGCCCGGTAGCGCACTTGACTGGGGGTCAAGGGGTCGTCGGTTCGAATCCGGCCACTCCGACCATTTTGAAGCAGGACTTGCCCCCAAAAGTCCGCCCTGCCGCATCACCCAATTTTCGAATCGCGTGTTCCTTTGCCCGCCGGCTCTGGATTGGATCCGGCGCTACGCTTGGCACACATCGACCCACTCGGCATCGGTAAGATCGGCCATGCGCTGTGGTACAATCCGGACAGCGGCATTGGTGGCGCCGGCGGCGGGGACGACTTCGTCGAATTGGCGCAGCGAGACGTCGCAATAAACCGGCAGCGGCGACGGCAGGCCGAACGGGCAGACACCGCCGACCGGATGGCTCGTGGCAGCGACAACCTCTTGCGCGTCCAGCATGCGTGGCTTGCCGCCAAACTGGTCCTTGAACTTGCGGTTGTCGAGCCTGGCGATGCCGCTGGTCACGACCAGCATGGTGCGCTCGCCGACGCGAAGGCAGATCGTCTTGGCGATCTGCGCCGGCAACACACCATGCGCCTCCGCCGCCAGCGCCACCGTCGCCGAACTTGATTGCGTGACGACGACCTCGATATCAGGCGCGCGAGCCGCGAAGAAGGCACCGACGGAATCCAGGCTCATGTCGAAAAACTCACGGTTCAGACCCCCTGCACGGCGGATGCGTTTGGCGCGGATGGATACCGCGCATATGGACACGTGCGATCTGCAAATCGGCAAGTTCTGCAAATCGGCAAGCCCGGCCTGCAGGCGAACGCTATGGCATCCACAAGAAACCCGCCAAGCGACCTTGGCGGGTTTCTCGCGCATGCCCTGGCGCCGATTCTATGCCTGAGGCCGGCCTTGTGCGGCCAGCGTCGGTACGGCGGAAGCAATAGGAGCATCCTGCGGCAGACGAAGCGCGGACGCAATACGACGCAGCTTCGCCGGGTCGGCCGCCCGGCCGCTCTCGATATCCCCGATCTCTTCGACCGAGAGGCCGCAGGTCAGCGAAAGCGCTTCGAGGCTGTACCCGCGCGTTTCCCGCATTGCCCTGAGGGCGTTGTAGTCCGGTCCGATCTCGTTGGCTAATGGTTCGGAGGGGGCGTGGCTTTTTGCATTGTTGGGCATTGGCAACTCCGTTGGCTGAAAGCGTTTGATCAAAATGGGATGTTGCCTGAGACGAGCTGGAAGATGCCCTCTCGCCAGCGATTTGCCAAGCGCCAATCTGGCCGTCACGGCATCGTGACCCGGATGCCCATGGGGCTGCCACGCCCTGTCCCGATCAAGTTGTTTTGAACGCGCGAGCGGGTTTTGCCCGGCAGTTTCGCCCCACCCGTTCGTTATCTCGACGTCGCTGGCGTGAAACCATTCCTTCCGGCCAGCCTTTCCCAAAAGGATACTCCAATGAACCTCAAGACACCTCTCCTCGTGCTCGGCACCATTTCCATGCTTTCCGGCATCGGTGTGGCCAGCGCGCACGCGGCTGACACATTGCGCGTGCGCGGCACGGTGGTCAGTTTCGAGCCGTCGCTGCTGACCGTGAAAACCCGTCAAGGCGACACGGCCGCGATCAAGCTGAAAGACGGCTGGAAGCTTTCAGGCGTCGCCAACGCATCGGTAAAAGACATAAAGCAGGGCGATTTCGTCGGCATCGCCTCCGTCTCCAAGGCTGACGGCGGCAGCGGCGCGCTGGAAGTGGTGGTCTTTCCAGCGGCCTTGAAAGGCACTGGCGAGGGTGATCGCCCCTGGGACCTGGAGCCGAACAGCCGCATGACCAACGCACCGTCGCGGACGTCACCGACATAAACGGGCGTGCCGTGACGCTGACCTATGACAATGGGCAGACGAAGAATATCTCGATCCCCGACGGCACGCCTGTCGTGACTTTCGCGCCGGCCGCCCCGACCGATCTCAAACCAAGTGCGACGGTCTTCGTTACCGCTCAGCGCGAGGCGGACGGCACGCTGAGTTCCAGCCGCGTCGTGGTCGGAAACAATGGTGTGATCCCGCCCATGTAAGCCAAAGCAGCCGGCTTCGGCCCTGGCGATCATGGGGCAGGAAGCCGGTTCCTGGGAAACAGTTCAGAAACAAGATTCTACAATCGGGAAATACTGACGAAAAAATTCGGGAGCGTAATTCCGTTCGCGGCGGTCGGGATATCGGCCCGATCGATACCTGCTTGCGAAAAAGGAAACGATCCAATGAAGAAATCCCTCCTCTCGGCCCTCGGGCTTGCAGCTGCAATCGCTTTCGCGGTGCCGGTGGTCGGCGCGACAAGCGCGGACGCGGCCTCAATGGCAAAGCATCATCACCATCGTCACCACCATCATCACCGTCACCATCATCGCCACCACCATCATCACATGAAGAAGATGGGCAACAAGGCCTAAGTACCGCAACGAGAAGACCAGCCCTGGCTTCTTGTCCAAGGCTGGTTTTCTCCTGGTCACAATGCCAGGCCGGGACTACTGGACAAACCCGGCGATCGCGCGGAATCGAGCGGCTGTGGCGGATCGATCGATCCGCCTTTCTGCACCGGCAGCACAGCGGTGCCGTGCGCCTCTACGCCGACGCGCTTCGGCCAGATTCCGGAGCGGTATCGCAAACCACTGACGTCAATGGGAATAGCGGCCGCGCCGGAGGGCGAGCCGCCATTTTCTCTCTGGAAATTCTTGGGTAGCAGTCAGCGCCGGCTGAACAGCAGGCTGGCGACCAGACCGAGTACGACAAGACCGACCGCTGCGGCCGCCGCCGGATGTTCGCGTGCCGATTTCTCGATCACCCTGCCCTGTTTGCGGATTGCCGGCATGGCATCGCGCAGACGCTCCGCAAGATCCGAATACGTATCAAGAGCAGCATCACGGCCGTCTTCATAGTAAGCGCCACCCCGCTTCGACACTGCCTTGCGCAACGCGGCGAGTTCCCTCGAGAGAGCCGCGACCTGCTTTTCGAGGTCGATGTCCGAAAGGGTCGAAAATGATGCCATCATGCGTTTCCTTGTCTTGCAGAAGGAAACCTAACGCCTCACCCCAAAGCGAGTTCCAGTTTCGAGGCTTTAAAGCGCTTCGCGGCGGTCAGCGCACCTGGTCGAGCAGGCGCTTGCATTCCAGGAGGTCAAACAGCGCTTCCTGCAGCAGCGCGCGGTTGTCACGCGAGAGCTTCGACGCGTCCGGCGCAACCGGACCTTCCTCGTCGCCCTTGCCCAGGCCGAAAAAGCGGCGGCTGGGCTTGACCCTTGGCTGGCCAACCAGTTCGTCATCTCCGCCGCGCGGTTGGGCTGCCGGCGTCAGCGGCACCTGATCGGCCTGCTTGCGCTGCGAGATCGCCTCGACGGCGGCCATGTCGCCATTGCCGATGGCGACCAGGAAATGATTGCCGTTTTCCCGCAGCAGCTTTTGCACGCCCTTGATGGTGTAGCCCTGGTCATAGAGCATATGGCGGATGCCCTTGATCAGTTCGACATCCTGCGGCCGGTAGTAGCGGCGGCCGCCGCCACGCTTCATCGGCTTGATCTGGTTGAAGCGCGTCTCCCAGAAACGCAGCACATGCTGTGGCAGGTCGAGATCTTCAGCGACCTCGCTGATGGTGCGGAAGGCGTCAGGGCTCTTGTCCATGGGCGAAATCCTCACGCTGGCGTGTAGCCCGGAACGGTGCTCCGACGAGATCCCGCTCAACAATGAGAAGAGCTTGTTCCGCAGGTGCGGAATCGATCATAAGCCAGAACACCCATCCGGCCATGCTGCCGAATCGGGCCTTATTTCAGCGGTTTGTGAAGCAATATTCAAGTCCGCCGTTGTCGCGGAGCCGGTTTTCAACCGTGCAATGGAGGCTATTTGCCGCCCTTGGCCTTGCTGTTCTGGTGGGAACGCAGGATGCGGTTCTTCAGGACGTTGGACGATTTGAAGGTCATCACCCGGCGCGGCAGGATCGGTACTTCCTCCCCGGTCTTGGGATTGCGCCCGATCCGCTCATTCTTGGAGCGGACATGAAATGTCGCGAAAGACGACAGCTTCACCGTCTCGCCGCGCACGATCGCTTCGCAGATTTCGTCCAGCACCGCCTCGACGAGTTCGGCGGATTCAGTGCGCGACAGACCGACCTTTCGGTAGACGGCCTCGGCAAGGTCGGCGCGCGTAAGTGTCTTTCCCCCCATGCGACCGTCCCATCAGCTCAAACATAAAATCGGCACAACAACGGCAGAGCCTAAGTAATTGATCCGGCAAGGTCAAGGACCGAAACCGGACCGTTCTGCACTTACCAGCGAACCAGAACGGCGCCCCAGGTGAAGCCGCCGCCCATCGCCTCCAGGAGCACCAGATCTCCCTTCTTGATGCGGCCGTCGGCGACGGCCACCGACAGCGCCAGCGGTACGGAAGCAGCCGACGTGTTACCGTGCAAATCGACGGTCACCACCACCTTTTGCTCAGCTATCCCGAGCTTTTTGGCTGAAGCGTCAATAATCCGTTTATTGGCCTGGTGAGGCACGAACCAGTCGAGATCGTCGGCGGTAATACCGGCGGCCGAGAAGGTCGCCTCGATGACATCGGTGATCATGCCGACCGCGTGCTTGAAGACCTCGCGTCCCTCCATGCGCAGATGACCGACCGTGCCCGTCGTCGACGGTCCGCCGTCGACGAAAAGCTTTTCCTTGTGCGAGCCGTCGGAACGCAGGCTGGCCGCCAGGACGCCGCGATCGGCGATCGTGCCGGCCCCCTCACCGGCTTCCAGAACGACCGCACCGGCGCCATCGCCGAACAGCACGCAGGTCGAGCGATCGCTCCAGTCGAGGATGCGTGAGAAGGTCTCCGAGCCTATCACCAGCACGCGCTTTGCAAGGCCACCGCGGATGTAGAGATCGGCTGTCGTCACCGCATAGACGAAACCCGAGCATACCGCCTGCATGTCGAAGGCAAAACCGTGCTGCATGCCGAGCCGGTTCTGGATCTCGACCGCGGTAGCCGGGAACGTGTTGTTGGGGGTCGAGGTCGCCAGTACGACCAGATCGATGTCGCCCGGGGTCAATCCCGCATCGGCAAGGGCGGCACGCGCCGCGGCCTCGCCCAGCGAAGCCGTCGTCTCGTCATCAGCCGCGATATGGCGCTGGCGGATGCCGGTGCGCTGAGCGATCCACTCGTCGGAGGTCTCGACCATACCTTCAAAATCGGCATTCTTCATGATGCGGCGGGGCAGCGCGGCGCCCGTGCCGCGCACAACTGATCTGATCAAAATTCTTTCCTATTCCCTTGCGTCGGTAACGACGTCGGATTTCCTTGATGTCAGGGCATGCGGGTTGCGCGCATGAAACAGGTCGAGGTCGGCCTCGATGCGATCAAGCAGATTGTTGCGCACCATGTCATAGCCGAGTTCGATCGCCGCGGCGAAACCGTCCGAGTCGGCACCGCCATGGCTTTTGACGACGATGCCGTTCAGCCCCAGGAAGACGCCGCCATTGGAGCGGCCGACATCCATCTTTTCGCGCAGGCGGTCGAAGGCGCCCTTGGCAAAGACATAGCCGATCTTGGCCATCAGGGTGCGGCTCATCGCGGCGCGTAGATAGCCAGCTATCTGGCGCGCGGTGCCTTCCGCCGTCTTGAGAGCAATATTGCCGGCAAAGCCTTCCGTCACGACGACGTCGACCGTACCCTTGCCGATATCGTCGCCTTCGACAAAGCCATGGTAATTCATCGAGGCCATATTGGCTTCGCGCAACATGCGTCCCGCCTCCTTGACCTCTTCCTGGCCCTTGATCTCCTCCACACCGACATTGAGCAGGCCAACCGTGGGTCGGGCGATGCCGAACACGGAACGCGCCATGCCGGTGCCGAGAATGGCAAAATCAATGAGCTGGTGCGCGTCGGCGCCGATGGTGGCGCCGACGTCCAGAACCACGCTTTCGCCGCGCAATGTCGGCCATAATGCCGCGATCGCCGGGCGGTCGATGGTCGCCATGGTGCGCAGGCAGAATTTAGACATCGCCATCAGCGCACCGGTATTGCCGGCGGAGATGCATGCATCCGCAGCGCCCGACTTCACCGCCTCGACCGCCTTCCACATCGACGATTTCCAGCGGCCATGGCGCAGCGCCTGGCTCGGCTTGTCATCCATCCTGACCGCGATCTCGCAGTGGAAGAACTCGCTGACCTCGGCCAATTTGGGGAATTTGGCGAGTTCCGGGCACACCAGTTCCTCACGTCCGTAGATGACGAAGCGGATGTCGGGACGGCGGGTCGCGACCGTCATGAGCGCCGGAATGACCACGGCTGGTCCGTGATCGCCGCCCATGGCATCGATGGAAATCCTGATCACGCGGTATTCATCTCACGGTTAGGCGGCAAGTCGTTTTAGTGATCGCAAAGGTTCGGCGAAAATAGCGGTTTTAGGCTGTCGCACAACCGACTTTTCCGTCGCGAGCGAGGTTTTCAGGATTTTCGCAGCAAGGATCGCAGTTTTTGCTGAAATTCATTCTCGGCCGGTCCGGTGTCGTCATCGGCGCCGATCGAGGCGCCGGGCTTGCGCGGATACGGATCGATGGCCAAGCCGAAGAACTGTTCGGCAAGTGCCCCGACATCGATGGTGTCGCCCGAAAATGTCTCGGGACTGTCGGGGCCGTCGGCATCGAGCAGGATTTCGCCGCCACCTTCGAATCCCTGCCGTCCGAGTTTGGAGTCCTCGGGCAAGAGCAGCGCCTCGAACGGCTCTTCAACATGCGCTTCGATGGAGTCGAGCGTGACGATGCAGGCCTGGGTAATGTCCGCCTCGACACGGCCGCTGACCTTAACGCCGTTGCGCTTCCATGACGTAACCAGCAGTTCGGCGCGATAGGTTTCGACCGACAGCAGCCCATGGGCCTCGGCAAGTGCCGCGCGCTGCGCGGCATCGGCCTCGATCACAACCGGCAGCCCTTTGTGCGGCAGACGCGCGACATTGGCGAAAAAGGATACCGGACTTTGCATATCCGCGTGTTTCATCGATCAGCCTCCGTTGGCTACGGGAAACGCCACAGTGCCGACAACGATCGATTCGGTGGGCTGCGCACTCAGTTGCCGGCTGGCGTCGGCGACATACCCGGCCAAACGTGACGCTTCCGGCCAGCCGCCGGCGTCGGGACGGACATTGCGGGCAAGTGCCGCGGTCAGACCGTCATGGTCGTTTCGTTCCAGCGCATCATCATAGGCGGCGGTGCGGCCGTAGAACATCTTCGCCAGCTTCTTCATGCGTTTTGGCACACCCACGTCACCAATGCCCAGTTCCCGCAGCGAATGATCGACGTCGAGGAAGAATTCGTCGATCAGCACCTGCGCGATCTCCTGCGCCACACCGTCCTCGCCGCGCAAGCGGTGCTGGACGAGGAACATGTGCAACGAAAGCATCTCGAAACGGCCAAGCGGCGTGTCCGGCACATTCCAGTGGGAATAAAAAACGGTCTGCCGCGCCGCCGCCACGATTTGTGCGTAAAGCGCGTCAGTGATGGCGCGGTTGGCGTGGCGTTCGCGGCCAAAAAGGCGCTGGAACATGGGGATGGTCTCCGGGGACCGTTTGTTGAATTGGCCTTGTTGCATCGGCAAGCAAGCTGGTTTACCGGTTTTGCGGCCCAGCGCAAGTTGCGGCGATATAATGGAGAATTGTTGTTGCGCGCGCTGAATTTCAAGTCGGGTTTCAATTCCAGGGCTGCCGGCGCGATCTCGCTGCTGGCTATCGTAGCGGCGCTGTCGGCATGCCACACCAACAAGATGATCGGCGACCTCAGTCCGAGCGAGACGTTCACGCAAGGCTATGTCCTCGATCAGCAGGCGATCGATTCCGTGCCGGTCGGTTCTAGCCGCGAGCAGGTGCTCCTTGCACTCGGCACGCCGTCGACCACGGCGACTTTCGACAATGAGGCGTTTTACTATATTTCGCAGACGCGCAAGCGCTACGTCGCGTTCGACAAGCCGAGGCTGGTCGACCAGAAAGTGCTGGCGGTCTATTTCGGCCCGGACAGCCGCGTCACCCAGATCGCCAATTACGGCTTGAAGGACGGCAAGATCTTCGACTTCATTTCGCGCACCACGCCAACCGGCGGCAAGGACCAGAACTTCCTCAGCCAGATCATCAACGGCGCCAGCAAGCTGGCGCCCGGCATTCCCGGCGGCGGCACCCCCTGATCCCTAGAATCCTGCTTCCCTGACTTTGGGGAACAGAAATGTCTCAGGCGACCAAAAACCCGTGGGAGCGATCCCACGGGTTTTTGTTAACGGGGCCCGGCTTGCCAGTGATGGGGCAAACCCATATCAAACCGTCAGGCTGGGGGATTTGGACATGAGCAGTGACGACCATGCGATGCCGGTTGGCTGGATGGCGACCGGGACACCCGACCGGCAGACGGTGACATCAGACTGGCTTGCCATCGATCCGCCGTCGATCGATGGCGTCACAATCAAGGAAATCAGGCCGGTCGCTACATCCAACGGCTATCTGACCGAGGTCTTTCGGGATGAGTGGGGACTTGATCCATCGCCTGTCGGCCAGGTGTTTCAACGCACGATGTATCCAGGCGCGGTAACCGGCTGGCATGCGCACAGGGTGACGCTGGATCGGCTCTTCTGCTGTGCCGGCAGCGTCCGCATATCGCTCTATGACGGCCGGAAGGCTTCGCCCAGTTTCGGCACGGTGTGGCACAAGATACTCGGCGCGTTGCGGCCGGCGATCGTCATAATCCCGCCAGGCGTGTGGCACGGCGTGACGGCGCTCGGGCCGGAGATCGCCCTGCTGCTCAATCTCGTCGACAAGGCCTATGCCTACGACGCGCCCGACCATTGGCGCCTGCCACCGGACACCGAACAAATCCCCTACAAGCTGGTGTAGCGTGGAAGGATCGCGCTTGTTCGATGCAACAGGGCAGCGCGTGCCGCTCGTCTCGGTGGTGATCGCCACCCACAATCGTCCCGCAGCCTTGCGACAGACGCTGTTCAGCGTCTTGCGCCAGACCCTGCAGGATTTTGAAATTCTGGTGATCGGCGACGACTGTCGCCCTGAGACACCGGCGATCATCGCCGAATTCGCCGATCCGCGCATCTTCTATATCGACCTGCCCGTCAATTTCGGCGAGCAATCCGGCCCCAATAATATCGGTTTTGCCAGGGCGCGCGGCCGGCTTGTCGCCGTGCTCAATCACGACGACCTCTGGTTTCCGGATCATCTGGCGGCAACCACGGGATGGATCGATGCGACCGGCGCGGATGTCGTCATCGCTCGTGGCGCCATCATCGAACCGGTGCGGACGAGAGACGATGCTCTCAAGACCTCGATTTACGGAATGGGCAAAGACGGTTTTTACGATCCCGTCGTCACGGCCGGATACGGATCGGCACAGGTGGTCAGGCGGGCGTCGCTGGACTGGCTCGGCCCCTGGCGGCCTGCCAGCGAATGCTCATGCGAAAGTTCGCAGGACTGGCTCTTCCGGGCCTGGCGAAAGGGAGCCGTGATCGCGACCATGCCGCACCTGACGGTGCTGAGTATCTTCTCCGGCCAGCGCAGCGGCAGTTATCTCGATGACACGGCAATGGAGCAGGAGGAACTCATTGACCGCATGCGCATACCGGACGACCTACGTGTCAAGGTTCTTGCCGCAGCGGCGGTGCCGTCTCGCCTGAAGAAATCCAGTTATCTGAAACGAAGGGTTTGGGCTGCATGCGGCATTCATCCGAGATCCGTCGAGTTTCGCCGCAAATACCAACGCGGTGCTTTTGTCTCCATGCTTCGAAAGGTACGCGGCCTGCCGCCCATGCCTGAACGGGAGCCGACCGTGGATGATCTGTTGGCTATGTACCGCAGAGGCAGCAAGCGGGAAGAAACCGGAGAATAGCGGCTGTCGCGCACGCGGCGCCCAGATGCCGGACCAAGCGACCAGTCAGCTGACATGAAAAAACCCGCGGGGATCGCTCCCCGCGGGTTTTTTCAACCGCTCCCGCTCAGCCGTGCGCGAGCACGGCCAGCAACAGGAGCGCCACGATGTTGGTGATCTTGATCGCCGGGTTGACCGCCGGGCCGGCGGTGTCCTTGTAGGGATCACCGACGGTGTCGCCGGTCACCGAAGCCTTGTGTGCCTCGGAGCCCTTGAGGTGCTTGACGCCGTCCTTGTCGGTGAACCCGTCCTCGAACGACTTCTTGGCGTTGTCCCAGGCGCCGCCGCCCGAGGTCATCGAGATGGCGACGAACAGGCCATTGACGATGACGCCGAGCAGCGAGGCGCCGAGCGCGGCGAAGGCGGACGCCTTCGAGCCCGAGATCAGCAGCACGCCGAAATAGACGACGAGCGGCGCCAGCACAGGCAGCAGCGACGGGATGATCATCTCCCGGATCGCCGCCTTGGTCAGGAGATCGACCGCACGCGCATAGTTCGGCTTGGACGTGCCGGCCATGATGCCCGGATCCTCGCGGAACTGCTTGCGCACCTCCTCGACGATGGCGCCCGCCGCGCGGCCGACCGCCGTCATGGCGATGCCGCCGAACAGATAGGGGATCAGGCCACCGAAGATCAGGCCGGCGACGACGTAAGGGTTGGAGAGATCGAAGGAGATTTCGCCCATGCCCTGGAAGTAGGGATATTTGTCGCCATTGGCGGCAAAGAACTTCAGGTCGTTCGAGTAGGCCGCGAAAAGCACCAGCGCGCCGAGGCCGGCCGAACCGATGGCGTAGCCCTTGGTTACCGCCTTGGTGGTGTTGCCGACCGCGTCGAGCGCGTCGGTGGAGTGGCGCACTTCCTTGGGAAGGCCCGCCATTTCGGCAATGCCGCCGGCATTGTCGGTGACCGGGCCGAAGGCGTCGAGCGCCACGATCATGCCGGCGAGGCCGAGCATGGTGGTGACGGCGATCGCCGTGCCGAACAAGCCGCCGAGCTGGTAGGTGGCGATGATGCCGCCGACGATGACGATTGCCGGAAGTGCCGTCGATTCCAGCGAGACCGCGAGGCCCTGGATGACGTTGGTGCCGTGGCCGGTCACCGACGCCTGGGCGATGGAGTTGACCGGGCGCTTGTTGGTGCCGGTGTAGTACTCGGTGATCACCACGATCAACCCGGTCACCACGAGGCCGATCAGGCCGCAGATAAACAGGTTCTTGCCGGTGATCGTCATGCCGGCGACGGTGCCGACCTCGCCCCAGCCGAGCGTGGCCGAGGTGGCGACGCCGAGGCCGACGATCGACAGCAGGCCGGTCACGATCAGGCCCTTGTAGAGCGCGCCCATGATCGAGCCGTTGGAGCCGAGCTTGACGAAGAAGGTGCCGACGATCGAGGTCAGGATACAGGCGCCGCAGATGGCGAGCGGATACAGCATCGCCGCACCGAGGACAGCGGTGCCGCCGAAGAAAATGGCGGCGAGAACCATGGTGGCGACAACCGTCACCGCATAGGTTTCGAACAGGTCGGCGGCCATGCCGGCGCAATCGCCGACATTATCGCCGACATTGTCGGCGATGGTGGCCGGGTTGCGCGGATCATCCTCCGGAATACCGGCTTCGACCTTGCCGACCAGGTCGCCGCCGACATCGGCGCCCTTGGTGAAGATGCCGCCGCCGAGACGGGCGAAGATCGAGATCAGCGAGGCGCCGAAGCCGAGCGAGACCAACGAGTCGATGACGATACGATCGTTGGGCTGAAGACCCATGAAATGGGTCAGGACGAGATAATAGATGGAGACGCCCAGCAGAGCGAGGCCGGCGACCAGCATGCCGGTGATGGCGCCCGACTTGAAAGCGATGTCGAGGCCGGCGGCGAGGCTGTTGGAAGCCGCTTGCGCGGTGCGTACATTGGCCCGCACCGAAACATGCATGCCGATAAAGCCGGCGGCACCCGACAGAACGGCACCGATCAGGAAGCCGATGGCGGCGGTGATTGACAGCAGCCACCAGGCGAGCACGAGCACGACCACGCCGACGATGGCGATGGTGGTGTATTGGCGCGCCAGATAGGCCTGGGCGCCTTCGCGGATGGCGGCGGAGATTTCCTGCATGCGTGCATTGCCCTGATCGGCCGCGAGGACCGAACGTGTCGCCCAGATGGCGTATAGGATTGAAAGCAGGCCGCAGGCGATGACGGCGGAAATAATGGTCATTGCCGAATTTTCCTCGATTGTTGGCCCAAAAGAACCCCTCCCTGGGCCGTTGAGACAAAGACCGGATTCCGCGCGCGGAATCCACCTCTTCGCATCGGTGTATGCGAAACAGGGCCGCGAACGTCAAGATATTGTTCGGTTTTTGCCCGGCTTTCGCCCAAAAGACAAAACCCGCGACGGCAGAGCCGAAAGGGCCTTCGATTTAGATCGATTGAAATCACGCTAGGGAACCATCCGAGGCAAGACCTCCGTCTTCCCGAGGATCATTCCGCTTCGCGACCCATCCGGCGCGCCGTGTAGCGCTCTACCGCCGACAGTCCGTCATAGATCAGCACGGCAAGGGCCGCCACGATCAGGCCGCCCTGCAGGATGAAGGCGAGATTGTTGGATAGCAGGCCGGCGATGATCACCTCGCCGAGTGTCTTGGCGGCCACCGTCGAGCCGATGGTGGCCGTGGCCAGGCTGATCACCACGGAGAGCCTTATGCCGCCAAGGATGATCGGTGCACTGAGCGGCAACTCGACCTTGGTGAGCCTTTGCCAGCCGGTCATGCCGGCGCCACGCGCCGCCTCGACGACGTTAGCCGGCAGCGTCGTCAACCCGGTCAGTGCGTTCTCGAAGATCGGCAGCAGTCCATAGAGAAACAGCGCGATCAGCGTCGGCTTCTCGCCGAAGCCGACTGCCGGCACGGCGAGCGCCAGCACCGCCACGGGCGGAAAGGTCTGGCCGATGTTGACCAGGCTGCGCGACAACGGCAGAAATTCGACGCCCGCCGGCCGGGTGACGAGGATGGCGAGCGCCACCGCGACGATGGTGGCCGCGACGGTCGCGATCAACACGGTGCGCAGATGCAGCAGCGTCAGCGTCAGCAGGCTGCCCTGATTGTAGATTACGGGAGCGTTGTTTTCGGTCAGCGGCTTCAGCAACGGCTCGAACCACCCCGGACTGGTGATGAAGGCAACAAGCAACACCACCAGCGCAAGCCTGAGCAGCAGCGGCAGCCAGGCCTTCATGCCGGCCTCGCCGCGCGCTTGACCAGTCCGTCCAGGGTAACGCGGCCGATCGGCTGGCCGTCGGCACCCTTCACCGGCAGCGCCGGCCTGCCGGACCAGAGAAGTTCCGCGAGCGCGTCACGCTGGCTGGCGTCACCGGGGATCGCCTCGCCTTCGGCACCGCCCTGCTCCACCGCATCGCGTACCCGCCCCAGCGACAGCAGCCTGAATGGTTTTTCGCTGGCTCCGACCAGGGTTTCGACAAAGCTGCTGGCCGGGTTCGCCAGGATCTCCGCCGGCCTTGCATATTGCACGAGCTTGCCGGCATCCATCACCGCGATCTTGTCCCCCATGTGCACGGCCTCCTCCATGTCATGAGTGACGAGGATGATGGTGGTGCCGAAGCGCTTCTGGATTGCCAGCAGATCTTCTTGCGCCTTGGTACGGATGATCGGGTCGAGTGCGCCGAACGGCTCGTCCATCAACAGCACGTTGGGTTCGGCGGCGAGCGCGCGGGCAACGCCGACGCGCTGCTGCTGGCCGCCGGACAGTTCATGCGGGTAGCGCGGCCCAAATTCCTGGGGGTTGAGTTGGTAGAGCGTCATCAGCTCGTCGACGCGGGACTTGATGCGTGCGTTGTCCCAGCCAAGCAGCACCGGCACGGTAGCGATGTTCTGCGCCACCGTGCGATGCGGAAACAGGCCGTGGCCCTGGATGGCGTAGCCGATGCTGCGGCGCAGTTCGTACCCCGGCACCGATCGATTGTCGGCACCATCGAGCTTGATGACGCCGGCGGTTGGTTCGACCAGCCGGTTGATCATGCGCAGCAGAGTCGTCTTGCCGGAGCCCGAGGTGCCGACAATGACACAGACCGTGCGCGGCTCGACGACCATCGAGACGTCGTCGACGACAGTGGTCGCGTCATAGCGCTTGGTGATGCCTTCGATTTCGATCATGCCGTTTCAACCCTGCGCTTGGTGGCGGTCATTTCGATCACGGCGTCGAGGATGATGGCGGCGGCAAAGGCGAGTGCCACGGTCGGCACTGCGCCAAGCAGCACCAGGTCCATCGCCGTCTGGCCGACACCCTGGAAGACGAACACGCCGAAACCGCCGCCGCCGATCAGCGCGGCGATGGTGGCAAGGCCTATATTCTGCACCAGCACAATGCGGATGCCGGTGAGGATCACCGGAAAGGCCAGCGGAAACTCCACACCGAACAGGCGCTGGCGGTCCGTCATGCCCATGCCCCGCGCCGCGTCATTGGCGGCACGCGGCACGCCGGCAAGGCCGACCACGGTGTTGGCCACCACCGGCAGCAGCGAATAGAGGAACAGGGCGACGAAGGCGGGCGCCGTGCCGATGCCCCTGATACCGAGCGCGGCGGCCCCCGGAACGTGGGCCGCGACCCAGCCAAGCGGCGCGATCAGCAGCCCGAACAGCGCGATCGAGGGAATGGTCTGGATGATGTTCAAGACGTTGAGGACGCCGGCCCGCAGGCTCTCGACACGGTGGCACAGGATGCCGAGCGGCAGGCCGACGATCACGGCGGCAAGCAACGAGCCGAGAGCAAGGGTCACATGCTTGGAGCCTTCGGCCCAGAAGCTGTCGGCGCGGTTGGAGTATTCCTTGAGGATCGAGAGGCTGTCCCAGCGTCCCGAAATCAGCAGCAAGCAGATGGCCAGCGCCGCAACGACAAGCACGCCGACGCGCGCCGAGGGCGACAGGTTGAGCCGGGTCAGCACGTCGGCGAGCAACAGCGTGAAGGCGAAGATGAGAATCCAGAAGCCGGATGCCGGCGAGACCCGAGCAAAGGTATTCCCGGCTGGAGTGAGGAATGTGCCGGCGACGCCGATGAGCAGCGCCAGCGCGACAAGCGTCACGACGCTCGCCGCAAGGCGCAAGACGAGCGGCGTTTTGAGGAGCGCGATGATTGCCGCCGCGACAATGATTGCGAGCAGCAACGGCCCTATCGCCTGCGGCAGTGCCTCGACGATAGAGCGTGCCTGGCCGGGAACGATGCGGTTCGCGCGGAAGGTGGCGAACGGCGCGAGAAACGCGGCGTAAGCAGCGAGTGCAGCGATGACCACGCCGAGCTTATCGAAACGCGGGGTCATAAGGCGCCTCGCCCTGACGTCGCTATCGACGCGTCGCTATTTCAAAAACCCGTTCTTCTTCAAAAAGTCCTCGGCGACGCCCTTGACCGGCTCGCCGCCGACCTGCACGCGGCCGTTCAGCTCCTGCAGCGTGACGAGATCGAGCTTGGCGAAGACCGGCTTCAGCAGCGTTTCGATCTCGGGATGCTCCTTCAGCACGGATTCGCGGATGATCGGCGCCGGCTGATAGACCGGCTGCACGCCCTTGTCGTCAGTCAGCACCACGAGGCCCGATGGCGCGATGCCCCCGTCGGTGCCGTAGACCATGGCAGCATTGGCGCCGCTGGTCTGGTTGGCGGCGGCCGCGATGGTTGCCGCCGTATCGCCACCAGAGAGGGTGATCAGCTGGTCCGGCTTCAACGTGAAGCCGTAGGTAGTCTGGAAGGCCGGAAGGGCTGCCGCCGAATTGACGAACTCGGCGGAGGCCGCCAGGACCACCTTGCCGCCGCCGGCGACATATTTGCCGAAGTCCGACAGCGTGACGAGCTTGTTCTCGTCCGTCACTTCCTTGCGCAGGGCGATCGCCCAGGTGTTGTTGGCCGGTGCCGGTGACAGCCAGACGATCTTGTTGGCGTCGTAGTCAAGCTTCTTGGCCGTCTCATAGGCCTTGGCGGCATCCTTCCACACGGGATCATCGGCCTTCTCGAAGAAGAAGGCGGCGTTGCCGGTGTATTCGGGATAGATGTCGATCTCACCGGCGGTGATCGCCTTGCGCACCACGGGCGTGCCGCCGAGCTGGATGCGGTCCGTGGTCTTGATGTTGTTGGCGTTGAGGACGAGCTGGATAATGTTGCCGAGCACGCCACCCTCGGTGTCAATCTTCGAGGAGACGACGACCTGAGCGCTCGCGGAAGCCGCCGTGATGGCGAGCGCCATCGCCGCGCTGGCCAGAACCTTGACTGAAAACATTGTGAAACCCCTTGCTGTGAACCGGAATGCGGTGGCGGCATATGAGCATGGCTTCAACGGCCAGTCGGGGCACACGGTTTCATAAGAAGGGGGACCAGCGCAATATTTTTGTTCCGGACGCGCGATTTGGGCCTGGCGGCAACAGCGGGCTGGCGATTGGCCGCTATCGGGTGAATAATGCCACGAGGGTGGCGGCAAACACGGAGAGCGTGTCATGGCCATACACAAAGTCGGTTATCTCATCGGCAGCCTTGCCCAGGCATCCATCAACCGCAAGCTCGCGAAGGCGCTTGTTCAACTTGCCCCTCCCGAGCTCGAAATGACGGAAATCGGCTTCAAGGATCTGCCTCTCTACAGTTACGACTACGACGCCAATTTCCCGCCGGCCGCCCAGGCTTTCAAAAAGGCGATCGCCTCCGTCCAGGCCGTGCTGTTCGTCACCCCGGAGTATAATCGCTCGATCCCCGGCGGACTGAAGAACGCGATCGACTGGGCCAGCCGCCCCTACGGCAAGAATTCATTCGCGCGCAAACCGTCGGCCGTCATCGGAACATCGCCGGGCGCGATCGCGACCGCTGTCGCCCAACAAAGCCTCCGCAGCGTGCTGGGTTTCTGCAACTCACCGCAGATGAATGCGCCCGAAGCCTATATCCAGTTCACGCCGGGACTGATCACGGATGACGGCGAGGTGACGGTTGAATCCACTGAGGATTTCCTGCGCAATTACATGGCTGAGTTCCATATGTTCATAGCGCGGGTGCTTCAGGTTCTGCCGCCGGACGCATAGCTTTCAAATTCGCGTCAAGCCGGCCGCAAGCTTGTGATCTTCAGCGCGCCGAGTGCCACGAAGCAAAGCGCGGCGACGGGAAAGATCATCCAGTTGAGCATGGTCCAGCCCCAGGCGTTGTAGACCATGCCCGACATCAGCGACGCACAGGCGACGGAGCCGAACAGGACGAAGTCGTGGAAGCCCTGCACCTTGCCCTTTTCGGAAGGGTGGTAGCTGGCCGCCACCATGGCGGTGGCGCCGATGAAGCTGAAATTCCAGCCGAGGCCGAGCAGGATCAGCGCCGTCCAGAACTGCCATAGCGCCAGGCCCGACAAGGCAACGACGGCACAGCCGATCAGCAACAGCAGGCCGAGGGCGACAATGCGCTCGGCGCCGAAGCGATGGATCAGCGAGCCGGTGAAGAAGCTTGGCCCGAACATCGCCATGACGTGCCAGGAGATGCCCAGCGTCGCATCGTCCTCCGACAGGCCGCAGCCCACCATGGCGAGCGGCGCGCCGGTCATGACGAAACTCATCAGCGCATAGCTGCCGACGGCGCAGAAGAGCGCCGCGACGAAACGCGGCTTGGTGACGATTTCGGAAAGGGGTCGGGCATCGCCGTCGGCGACGTCCGCCTTGCTCGCGGTCCTCGACGGCAGACGAAGGAACGACAGGATGACGGCGCCGACAGCCGCCAGCGGCAGGATCGAGGCGAAGGAACCGGCAAACATGACTGGTGCGAATAATTCGCGCGTGAAGATGACGATCTGCGGCCCGAGAATGGCGGTGATGATGCCACCGGCGAGCACGAAGGAGATGGCGCGGGCCTTGAACGCCGGCGGCGCGTTGTCGGCCGCGGCAAAACGGAACTGCTGGACGAAGGCGCCGCCGACGCCGATGACGAGCAGCGCGAACGCGAACAGCCAGAAGCTGCCGTGGAACAAAGCCAGGGTGGCGACCAGCCCGCCGAGCGCGGTGACCACGGTTCCGGTCATGAAACCGCCACGCTGCCCCAGCCAGCGGATGATGGCGGCCGCGGGCAAGGCGCCGAGCGCCACACCGAGATTGAAGCCGGTGATCGGCGCGGTCGCCAGGGATTTGTCGGCGCCGAGCAGATATTGCCCGGCCAGCGCGCCCATGGAAATGGCGATGGGAGCCGCCGAGCCGATGATCGCCTGCGAGGCGGCGAGGATCAGCGCCGTGCGCCGCGCCTCCTTGCCCGTCTCGACGGCGATGGCGGTCACGAAGCGTCCTTGCCGCGTCCCTCGCCACGCACCCGGCGTGACACGCGGTCGAGCACGGCATTGACCAGCTTCGGCTCGTCTTCCTCGTAGAAGGCCTTGGCGATGTCGACATATTCGGTGACGATGACCGCGACAGGAACGTCCTCGCGCTTCATCAGTTCGTAGACGCCCGCGCGAAGGATGGCACGCAGCGTCGAATCGAGGCGCGACAGCGGCCAGTCGTCGGTCAGCGCCTGGCGGATGATCGGATCGATGGTCTTCTGGTTCTCGACGACCCCGGTCAGGATGGCACGAAACCACTGCGCGTCCGCCTCGCGATAGAGCGCGCCGTCGACTTCCTTGCCGAGACGGAACGCCTCGTACTCGGCGGTGATCTCGAACACGCCGCTGCCGGCGACATCCATCTGATAGAGCGCCTGCACGGCGGCCAGACGGGCAGCGCCGCGCTTGTTGGCGTGGCGCACCGCGGGCTGTCCGGGCGAAGCGGGTTCGCTCACGATTGCGCTCCCAGTTGTTCCTTCAACGCGATCATGGTCAGCGCCGCGCGCGCGGCAAAGCCGCCCTTGTCGCCTTCGGAGCGCTTGGCCCGCGTCCACGCCTGCACATCGTTCTCGGTGGTCAGGATACCGTTGCCGATGCAGACCGAGTCCTGCACGGACAGGTCCATGAGCGCACGGCTGGATTCATTGGCGACGATGTCGAAATGATAGGTATCGCCACGGATAATGGTGCCGAGTGCGACAAAGCCGTCATAGCCCGTCCCGCCTTCGGCCATGCCGTCGAGCGCGAAGGTGATCACCGCGGGAATTTCAAGCGAACCGGGAACGGTGACGACGTCGTAAGTCGCGCCCGCTTCGTCGAGCGCGCTTGTCGCGCCATCGAGCAGTGCGTCGGCAAGGTCGTCGTGAAAGCGCGCCTCGATGACGAGGAGGTGAGCCTTCTTCTTGGGACGAATGAACGCCTTGCCGTGTTGGGATGTGCCAGCCATAGATGTCTCCGGAGTCGCCGGTGACTTAGGCCGAAGCCGGTTTGATCGCAAGCGGAAGATTGCCCGACGCGTATCAGATTGCCGTGGGTCGGACTGTCCCGCAGGCGATCAAAGCCCCTCTTTCGCCGCCTCCGCCAGCCGGGCAGCGTAGCGGGCCATGGTGTCTATCTCGAGATTGACGCGGTCGCCTGCCTTGCGCTCGCCCCAGGTGGTGACGGTCAGCGAATGATGGATCAGAAGCACGTCGAAGCGGGTGCCCTCGACCCTGTTGACCGTGAGCGAGGTGCCATCGAGCGCGACGGAGCCTTTCGGCGCGATGAATTTCGCCAGATCGCGCGGCGCTTCCAGTGTGAAGCGCACCGCATCGCCCTCATCCCGGCGTTCAACGATCTCGGCGGTGCCGTCGACATGGCCCGAAACGATGTGGCCGCCAAGCTCGTCGCCGATCTTCAGCGCCCGTTCCAGATTGATCCTGGTGCCGGACTTCCAACCGGACGCCGTGGTCAGCCTGAGCGCCTCCTCCCAGGCCTCGACCTCGAACCAGCGCGCGTTCGAGCCGCTGTCGGGCAAAGCCGTGACCGTCAGGCAGACGCCACCGCAGGAAATCGACGCGCCGATGGCGATGGTCTCGGGATCATAGGCGGTGTCGATGCGCAGTCCCACCCCTTCCCGCAGCGGCTTGATGGCGGCCACGGTGCCGATATCGGTGACAATCCCGGTAAACATCGATCGCTATCCCTGAAAATCCCTGATCCATTCGACGTAACCGTCTTCGCCGAACCGCATCTCGCGCAGCTTGCGAAAACCCACCGGGACATGGTCAGCGTCGACAGGCGATGCAATGCCATCTTGGCCGATCGCTTCCGGACCCTGGAACAGCACGATGCGGTCCACCAGCCCGTCGGCCAGGAAGGCGCTCGCCACCTTGGCGCCGCCCTCGACCAGCACGCTTGCCATGCCAAGCGCCGCCAGATCCTCGAGCAGCTCCGGCAATGCGACGCCGCCCTCGTGCGTGTCCGTACCGATGAAGCGCACGCCGGCGCGCTCGAGCGCGGCCCGGCGCTGCGGATCGGCCTCCAGGCAAGCCGCCACATAAAGAGGTACGCGATCGACGCCCGACACCAGCTTCGAGCCCTCCGGCAGCCTGATCTGGCGGTCGAGCACGATGCGTGCCGGCGACCGGTTCTCCAGTCCGGGCAAACGCACCGTCAGTGCCGGATCATCTTCCAGCGCCGTGCCGATGCCGACCAGGATGGCGTCCGCCTCGGCGCGCATCAGGTAGACTTCGCGGCGCGCCATGTCGCCTGTTATCGCGACCTGGCCGGCGCCTTCCCTGCCGATCTTGCCGTCGCTGGAAAGCGCAAGCTTCAGAATTACTTCCGGGCGCTTTCTCAGAGAGCGAATCAAATAGCCCGCCATCTGTTCGGCAGCTTCCGTGGCGAGGACCTTTTCGACCACTTCGACACCGGCCTCGCGCAGGATGGCGTAACCCTTGCCGGAGACCCGCGGATCGGGATCACTGGCGGCACCCACGACACGCGCAACGCCGGCATTGACCAGCGCGTTGGCACAAGGCGGCGTGCGGCCGTGATGGGCGCAAGGCTCGAGCGTGACATAGGCGGTTGCGCCACGCGCGAGTTCGCCGGCCTCGGCAAGCGCCTCGGTCTCGGCGTGCGGCCGGCCGCCGACGGCGGTGACGCCGGTACCGACGATCATCGGCCCGGTCCCATCATCGCGCACGATCAGCGTGCCGACGGAAGGGTTGGTCGAGGTGCGTCCGGCGTTCTTGCGCGACAGCCGCAAGGCCGCGGCCATGAAACGGCGGTCAGGGGCCGCTTGTTCGGCCTCGCTGCGTTGCGGTGCTGCCATGCTCAGCCGGCGTCCTCTTCGCTCTTTTCTTCGTCCCCCTTCAGCTCGCCGAGCAGCTCGTGGAAATCCTTGGCCTCACGGAAATTGCGATAGACCGAGGCGAAACGCACATAGGCGACATCGTCGAGCGATTTCAGCGCATCCATGACCAGCCGGCCGACCTCACCCGAGGCCACTTCCGTTTCGCCGGAGCTTTCCAGTTGGCGCACGATCCCGGTCACCGCGCGATCGATGCGCTCGGGATCGACATTGCGCTTGCGCACCGCGATCTCGACCGAGCGCAACAGCTTGTCGCGGTCGAACGGCACTTTTCGTCCCGACTTCTTGACCACGACGAGGTCGCGCAACTGCACGCGCTCGAACGTCGTGAAACGGCCGCCGCAATCGGGGCAGACACGCCGCCGGCGGATCGCCGCGCCATCCTCGGCGGGGCGCGAATCCTTCACCTGCGTATCTTCGGACTGGCAATAGGGACAGCGCATGGAGAGCCTTGGGTTCGCGAATCTGGTGGGGTGAAAGGCTTAGAACCTTTCCGGTGCGGATTGAAGCAGTTCCGCTTTTCCACGGCCTGCCGTACCTCAGAGATAGCGAGGCGCGAGGAAGATTGCCAGCACGGCAAGCAGTTGCGCCGGCCAGCCCGCTATGGCGCCACGTCCTTGGTTGGAAAGCCACAAGACGCGCCGAGATTGCGATAGGCCTTTGTAAAACCGTCCATCGGAATGCTGGCGACAGCCTGCTTGCCGAACGCAACATCGAGCGAGGTAACCTGGCGCATGGCCCGCAGCAGCGCAAGACTGGTCTTGGCCTGGTTGTCGATCGTCCAGCTCGGACGGCCGTTGACGGTGTCATTGGAATAGACAGTCGTCGAAACCTTGACGCCGGGATCGCCGAAAGTCGCCGCGATCTTCTTGCCAGTTAGCAGGCTCTTGTTGTCGATGGTAATCAAGATTGCCGGATAAGCATCGGGCGGCAGCGCGTCGCCGGTCGAGATCGACAATGTCAGCGTGCCCGAATTGCCACTCGCATCGAAGAACGCTGTGGAAGCCGCGCAGGTCTTGTGCGCGTCCTGGCCGGTGTCGAGCGTATCGACCATTGTCGTCCACCGGCCGAAAGTGCTGGTGGCAGGCATGTCCGCGGCGGGCTGCGTCTGCGCCAAAACGGGGCCGCAGGCGGCCAGCCAACCGAAGGCGCCGAGAGAAGCAAGACAGAAATTGCGCATCATCAATTCTCCGGTTCGATGCGTCACCCGATCAGGGGTGACGCGATGCCGGTGGATAAAAGATGACGCTTCGCGCCCGGTCAACCGAGATAAGGAATCAACCGAGATAGGGATAGAGGGGGAATCGATCGGTCAATGCGACGACCTTGGCCTTGACCGCCGCCTCGACCGCGGCATTGCCTTCGTCGGAATTGGCGACCTTGAGCCCATCCAGCACCTCGGCGATCAGCTTGCCGATCTCGCTGAACTCGGCCTGGCCGAAGCCGCGCGTGGTGCCGGCGGGCGTGCCGAGCCGCACGCCAGAGGTAACGAAGGGCTTCTCCGGATCGAAGGGGATGCCGTTCTTGTTGCAGGTGATGTTGGCGCGGCCAAGGGCCGCCTCGGCGCGCTTGCCGGTGGCGTTCTTGGGCCTGAGATCAACCAGCATCAGGTGGTTGTCGGTGCCGCCGGAGACGATGTCGAGGCCCGTTTCCTTGAGGCTGGAGGCAAGCGCCTTGGCGTTGGCGGCCACGCTTTCGGCATAGACCTTGAAGCTCGGCTTCAACGCTTCGCCGAAGGCTACCGCCTTGGCGGCGATGACATGCATCAGCGGTCCGCCCTGCAGGCCGGGGAACACCGCCGAGTTCATCTTCTTGGCGATATCCTCGTCATTGCACAGGATCATGCCGCCGCGCGGGCCGCGCAGCGATTTGTGCGTGGTGGTCGTCACCACATGGGCGTGCGGCAGGGGCGAGGGATGCACACCGCCGGCAACGAGGCCGGCAATGTGCGCCATGTCGACCATCAGATAGGCGCCGACGGCGTCGGCGATCTCGCGAAAACGCTTCCAGTCCCAGATGCGCGAATAGGCTGTGCCGCCGGCCAGGATCAGCTTCGGCTTGGTCTCGTGCGCGGTCTTTTCGATGGCGTCCATGTCAAGCAGATGGTCGTCCTTGCGCACGCCATAGGAGACGACCTTGAACCACTTGCCGCTCATGTTGACCGGCGAGCCATGGGTGAGATGTCCGCCGGAATTGAGGTCGAGGCCCATGAAAGTGTCGCCGGGCTGCAGCAGCGCCAGGAACACCGCCTGGTTCATCTGGCTGCCGGAATTCGGCTGGACGTTGGCGAAGTTACAACCGAACAGTTTTTTCGCACGCTCGATGGCCAGTTCCTCGGCCACGTCGACGAACTGGCAGCCGCCATAGTAGCGCTTGCCCGGATAGCCCTCGGCATATTTGTTGGTCATGATCGACCCCTGCGCCTCGAGCACGGCGCGCGAGACGATGTTTTCGGAGGCGATCAGTTCGATCTCGTGGCGCTGGCGACCGAGCTCGTTGCGGATGGCGCCGAAGATCTCCGGATCGGCATCTTCCAAAGTGGTTTCGAAGAAGGATTCGAATTTGTTGGACGCCGCCGCTGCTGTTGCCATGGCCTGAGTTCCCCTAGGGTTGGAAGGGCAAATTCGTGCACGCCGTCGTCCCGAACCACTCAACGGCCTTGGGCGACATGCATTGCGTTCGCCGGGCCATTAACACAGTTGTTTTGGGCTCGCCACGTTTGCAGCGCGAAATTTGCTGGCCGGTTTGCGCCAACGGATCGCGGCGGATCGCTATTTCCTGTCCCGCCGCTGCTTCAACAAGGCCTCGGTCAAGGTGATTTCAGAAAACAGCGCGCGCATCGTGTGATCGTTGATCTCCTGGCTGCGGAACATGGCGCGCAGCGCGGAGCGCTCGGCTTCGATGCCGGCCACCCTGAGTTCCAGTTCCAGCCTGCCGGCCTCGCGAGCCTCGGCGCGGGCCTCGTCGGCTTCGTCCGAAGCCGCGATGCGTCTACGGTAGCCTGCCACGATGCTGTCGGCGACGGCCAGCCGGGCCTGGACCGCCTCGCCCTCGCCTGCCTCGTTGGCGATGCTCTCGATCCTGGCGATCGCCGCATTGGCGGCGCCCACGCGCGCCCGGCGCTCTTCCGCCGCCGCCGGATCCTTGCCCGGCTCGACCAGCCCCCGCGCTATCCTGGGCAAGGCAAGGCTGGCGATCAGAAGCGAGCAGATGATGACGCCGGCGGCAAGGAAGATCACCACATCGCGTGCCGGAAAGGGAGAGCCGTCCTGCAAAGCGAGCGGCAATGACAGGATGCCCGCCAATGTGATGGCGCCGCGCACGCCGGCCACGGAGCCGGCAAGCCGGACGCGAAATCCGAACGGTTCGGACTCGCGTTTGCCGATGCGTGCCGCGATCGCCTGGGCGATGTCGCCGACCCAGATCCACAGGAAGCGCAGTCCGATCAGGCAGAGCGTCAGGATCAGCACCGTCGCCACCGGCTCGATCAGCCAATGACGGCTGGACAGTTCCGGTGGGACCTTGCGGATGATGTCGGGAAGCTGCAGGCCGAGCAGGATGAACAGAGCGCCATTGAAGACGAAAGTGAGCGTCGCCCAAAGCGACAGGGTCTGCATGCGCGCCGACACACCGAGGAAGCGGTACATGCCGGAAGCCCCGGTCAACAGGCCGGCAGTGACCGCCGCCAGGATGCCCGAAGCGCCGACATGCTCGGCGCCGAGATAGGCGACGAAAGGCAGCAGGATCATGACGAGAACCTGCGCCTCCGCTGGCACGCCGCCGATGCGGTTGAGCAGCTGCAGCGCCTTGGCGGCGATAAACAGCGCCGCGACACCGGCCAGGATGCCGGCGGCGACGGCGTAGAGGAAGCTGAGCGAGGCTCCCGCGAAGGAGAAGCTGCCGGTCAATGCCGCCGCCACCGCAAAGCGGAACATGACCAGGCCCGACGCGTCGTTGAGCAGCGACTCGCCCTCCAATATGTGCATCAGCCGGGACGGAACCACATTCCTGTCGACGATCGCGGACACCGCCACGGCGTCGGTCGGCGACAGCACGGCAGCCAGCGCGAATGCGACGACGAGCGGAATGCTCGGCACCAGCCAATGCAAGGCATAGCCGAAGCCGACAATGGTGAAGAAGACGAGCCCGACGGCGAGATCGAGTATGGGTCCGCGCAAGGCGACGAGTTCGCGCTTGGGCGCCGCGAAGGCGTCGCCGAACAGGAGCGGCGGGATGAACACCAGCAGAAAAAGCTCCGGATCTATCTCGACATGCAGGCCCTTGGCAGGCCAGGCAAGGGCCGCGCCGATGGCGATCTGCAGCACCGGCAGCGGCACCCGAACCAGCCGGACGAGCGCGCCCGACAGCGCAACGAAGACGAGCACGACGAGAATGAAGATGGCGACGTCCATGGCACGATCCCGGCTGTTTGCCGACCATCGCCAATCGCCTGAGCTTCGTCCAGCCGGCCGAATGAGTGGACCTGACGGCGTCCGCAACAAAAAAGCCGCCCCTGAGAGCGGCTTTTTTTAAAAAATCAGCTTGTTACAGCGAAGACGTGATCTGCAGCTCGCTGTTGCCGTCGAGCGCATAGACGTCGTCGCGGAACTGGACGACGCCGGGTCCTGTCGACCAGGCCGAGAGATAGAGGAAATGCACCGGCACCGGGTTGGTGACCTGGATCGGCGTGTTCTGGCCGGTCTTGATGGCCGCCTCGAAATGCTGGCGATCCCAGCCGGGCGTGTCGCGCAGGATCCAGGTGACGAGATCGCGCACGTTCTGGACACGCACGCAGCCCGATGAATCGAAGCGCATCATCTTGCCGAACAGGCTCTGCTGCGGCGTGTCGTGCATGTAGACGCCGTCCGGGCTCGGGAAATTGATCTTGACCGACGCCATGGCGTTTTCCGAACCGGGATCCTGGCGGAAACGGTACTTGGCGGCATCGTCCGTCGACCAGTCCACATTCATCGGATCGACTTCGCTGCCATCAGGCGCGAACAGGCGGATATGGCTGTTCTTGAGATAGTCGGGATCCTTTCGCATCAACGGAATAATGTCCTTGCGCACAATCGAGACCGGGGCGTTCCAGTACGGATTGACGATGATCTCGTTGATCTTGGAATTGACGATCGGCGTCTGGCGATCGATCTTGCCGACGATCGCGGTGTGGCGAAGCACGACGCGGTCGTTCTCGACCGCTTCGATCTGCGCCGCCGGAATGTCGACCAACACGTAACGGCTGCCCAGCGTGCCGGCCTTTTCCTTCAGCCGCTGCAGATTGGTCTGCAACTGGCCGAGCCGGATCTGCGCCGAAACGTTCATCGCGGCGTAGGTGTATTTGCCCATCGAACCGTCAGCCGGCAGGCCGTGGCGCAACTGGAAACGCTTGACCGCCGAGTCAACATAGGAATCGAACGCTGTCGAAATGCCGGCGCTCTGCGACAGGTCGCCCGCAACCATCAGGCGCTTGCGCAGCGGCACCACGTCCGGATCGTCGACGCCGAGTTGCAGCTTCTTGGTCGCGGGAACGTCCGTCCAACCGCCCTGCCCGACAATGTTCTGATACTGCGCGACCGCCTGCTCGGTGAAGGCCACAGTCTGGGGACTGAAGATGGGCAGCGTCGAGGCCACCTTGCCGCCTTCGCTGGCGCGGGCATCGAACTGATCGTCCCAGTTGCCGCGGGCCGAGGATTTCAGGATATCCCCGATCACATCCTGCGCATTCGCACGCCCAGCCATCACGGCGGCGGCGAGCGCGGAGGCTCCGGAAAGGAAAAAGCGGCGGCTGGTTCTCATGGACGTTCCAGACATTCTTTTAGCGGTTCGATCACTTGCTGCGTCGACCATCGCGCGATCTCGCCCGCACTCTAAAATCGGCAATCTTAACAATTAGCCAACCATGGTCCGTATCACATTGGCGACCAAGGCAAGGGGCGCGACACGGTTGCGGGTGGACGCATGGTCTTCACCACAGCATCACTGCCGCTCTCGGTTCCATTGGAATATGGCGGCAACGTGGCCTTGGCCCGTAATTTGCTTTGGCCGAACGCGCGAAAAGAAAAGACCGGTGCTTTTCGGCACCGGCCCTGACTGGAGGTCGCTGTTTCGGCCACGCTTCTGCGGCGGGGCTCCGTTTGCAGGATGCTCTTACATCCGGTAGGCAATCGTGTCGTTCCAGAAGCGGTCGAGGCGCTGCAAAGCGCGGTTCATCTGCTTGAACTCGTCGGTGTTGATGCCGCCGACCTGTTCGATCGAGCCGACATGGCGCTCATAGAGACCGGCAACCACGTCCGCCACTTCATTGCCTTTCGGCGTCAGCGAGACACGGACCGAACGGCGGTCGATGCGCGAGCGCTGGTGATTGATGAAGCCGAGATCGACCAGCTTCTTCAGATTGTAGGAAACGTTGGAGCCGAGATAATAGCCACGCGAGCGCAGTTCGCCGGCGGTCAGCTCGGAATTGCCGATGTTGAAGAGCAGCAGCGCCTGGATGGCGTTGATGTCGGAGCGGCCGTTGCGGTCGAATTCGTCCTTGATGACATCAAGCAGACGGCGGTGCAGGCGCTCGACCAGCTGCAGCGATTCCATGTACAGGGAACGGATAGCCTCGCGGCGATCGTCGGAAACGTTGGCGGTCTTCGCCGCCGGACGCGAATTGATCATTGTCTTTGCCTCTCGTTTGTCGCCTTGGTGATTTTTTGTTTTTCACCTTGATCGCGACACTATCGAATACTCATAAAATTCGACTTAAACGCTAGGGCTAACAAGAGCTTACCGGTAAGAGGTTTCGCAAGACGCTTAACGAACGGTCACCCGAGCAAGGATGATTAACCTAAAGATTTAGGCAATGATCGCCGCGCCGGATTCAGGCGGTCGCCAGGTCGTCAACGCGTACAAGGGCTTGCAGCATGTCGCGGCGAATAGGATTCGCCCGACCTGCCGCAGGCTTCTGATTTTATGCATGTCGTTGTCCCGCAACCGAGGACACTTCGGGGCGACATGCATTAGTGCCGTGCCGGTCGTTTCTGCAGGTAGATGACGACGCGAAAGACGATATAGAGCAGCGCCACGCAGGCATGCGAGACGATAATCAGCAGACGATGGCCGAAAAGCTCGGGAAAGCCGGCATACATGACCGTCTCCGTGACCGCGCAGATGAACCAGATCACCGGACCCCAGGACGCCAGCATCCACAACCCCGCCGCGGCGAAGGGAAAGAACACGGCGAGCATCACCGCCGCGACCTGCCAATGCACCGGCATAAGGTCGAACCGCCACAGCGAGCCCGGATAGAAGCCGATCAGCTTGATCCAGTAGAGGATGCCGAACAGCAGGCAGTAGCCCGCGATGACGCGCTGGAACCAGGCGAAGATCACCTCGACCGTCGAGGGCTGCAGGATGACGCGTCTCGATGTCACTTCGCTCACAACTCGAGCTCCCGATCGCCGAGCGGGGCAAAATAGGCCTCGACATCCGCCTCGCTAACCGCATCGATCGCTGCCGGCCGCCATTGCGGCTTCGAGCCCTTGTCGATGATGGCGGCGCGGATGCCTTCGTAGAAATCGTGGCCGGCCAGCATCCGGTTCAGGATGCGGAACTCCATCCTCATGCAGTCGTCCATCGACAATGTCTGCCCGGCGCTGATCTGTCGCCAGGCGACGCGAAGGCTGGTCGGCGAGCGCGTGCGGATCGTTGCCAGCGTCCCGGTGGCGAATTCGTCATTGCCCGCGCGGTCCAGGCTTTCGATCAGATCCGGCAGCGACGGTTGGGCGAAATGGCGGGAGATCGCCTCCAGGATCGGCCTGTCGGTCTCCCGCTTGGCCGGAACAAAGAAACCGCGCAGCACCGATTCCGGATCGCCCGTCAGCGCCAGCCGATCGAGGAAGCTTGCCTGGTCTTCAGCCTTGATGGTGTGGGTGGCCAGCCCCGACCACAGCGCATCGCCATAACGAATGCGGTTCCCGGTCAGCGCCAGGTACATGCCGAAGGAACCGCCAAGGTCGGGCAGCAGATGACTGGCGCCGACGTCCGGGAAAAAACCGATGCCGACCTCCGGCATGGCGAACTGGGCATTCTCGGTCATCACCCGGTGCGAACCGTGGAAGGAAATGCCGACCCCGCCGCCCATCACGATACCGTCGATGAGCGCCACATAGGGCTTCTTGAAACGCGCGATGTAGGCGTTGAGGCGATACTCGTCGGCGAAAAATTCGACCGGTGGGTTTCCAGCCCGGCCGGCTTCGTAGATGTGCAGGATGTCGCCCCCGGCCGAAAACGCCCTGCCCTCGGCTTTGACCACGACGACATCCACACCCTCGTCGCGCTCCCAAGACCGCAGGGCCTTGCCCAGTGCCTTGATCATGCGATGCGTGACGGCGTTGAGCGCCTGCGGCCGCGTCAGCGTGACGACCCCGGCCCTGCCCAACCTTTCGAAGCGAATTTCGTCGCCTCCACCAAAATCCATCGCCAGAGAATCCTTGTTCCCGCGCCTGCGGGACTGAAGTGCTAAAGGCGGCACATGGGTGCGTCAATGGCTGCAGCCCGGCCGCCTCGATCTTGGCGGCTAGCGGTCGCCGATGCTAGACATTGGTGGCCGCTACGACAGGCCGAGAGCAGGATAGTTAGCCATGCCGCATTTTTTGCGCTTTGCCTTTGTTCTGAGTTGCCTGTCGTTTTTGTGGGCAACCAATGTCCCCGCGGGGGCAGCCGACCTTGGCGACCTTTACCACTCGCAGACCATTGTCACCGGCCAGGGTGAAGAAAATCGTCAGCTCGGCTTCAGGACCTGCCTCGACAAGGTGCTCGTCCGTGTTTCGGGCGATCAGCGGCTGCTTGCCAGACGCGAAATGGACGCGCTGCGCGACAAGGCCGGCAGCTTTGTCGACTCGTTCCGCTACCATGACCGGATGGAGGGCATTCCGATCCATGACGAGCAAGGGACGCATGACCGGCCGCATGATCTCACCTGCTTCTACAAGCCTGATGTGATCGACAGGCTGCTGGCGTCGCTCGGCAGCAGGCCCTGGCTTGGCGAGCGGCCGACACTCACCGTCTTCCTCACGACCGAACAAGGCGCGCGGCATTTCATGCTGAGCGCCGAGGAAGGGCGTGGCGAGACGATGCGCGAATCCTTCGTCAATGCCAGCGGGCCGATGCTGATGCATGTCGCGTTTCCCAAGGCCGCGCAACTTGCCGGCTTGGGCGAAGAAGCGCTGCGCGCGACGGACATGGCAAGGCTGGATCGAGTGGCCAAGCAAGCCGGAGGCGACCGAGCGCTCGCCGGCACCATCGTGTGGAGCGACAAGGAACTGGGCTGGGTCGCCGATTGGCGACTGGCCGATCACGGCAAGACCTATCGTTGGCAGGTGCGCGGTGTCAGCTTCGACGACGCGTTCCGTGTGGCAATCGGAGGCGCGGCACAGATCCTTTCGGGCAACGGGCAGCCCTGAACCAATAGGCGTGGCGGGACAGCGCTGTGGCAGCTTTCGGCGCTGGCACAAACGTGTCGCATTGGTCAGCACAAGGGCTCGTGGTAAAAGCCGCGGATCCGGAGTTTTGGCCATGAACAAATTCACCCCAGCAAAAGCTGCCGGCACGCGCAGCGTCGATGACGTCACCGGCAGCCGCCGCCTGCGCCGCATGCGCAAGGCCGACTGGTCGCGCCGGCTCGTGCAGGAGAACAGGCTTTCGGTCGACGACCTGATCTGGCCGATCTTCGTCGTCGAGGGCAGGAATGTCCGAGAGCCGATTGCCGCCATGCCCGGCGTCTTCCGGCTTTCGGTCGACCTTGCCGTCAAGGAGGCCGAACGGGCGGCCAAGCTCGGCATCCCGGCCCTTGCCACCTTCCCCAACGTCGATCTCGGCCTGCGCGACCAGACGGGTTCCCACATCCTCGACCCTGAAAACATCATCAACCGCGCCACACGCGCCATCAAGGACGCGGTACCCGAGATCGGCATCATCACAGACGCCGCACTCGACCCGTTCACGAGCCATGGCCATGACGGCATCCTGCGCGATGGCATCATCGTCAATGACGAGACCGTCGAACAGGTCGCGGCGGCGGCCGTCATCCAGGCGGCGGCCGGCGCCGACATCATCGCGCCGTCCGACATGATGGACGGCCGTATCGGCGCCATCCGCGACGCGCTCGACGCCAACGGTTTCCAGGACGTGGCGATCATGTCCTACGCCACAAAGTTCGCGTCGGCCTTTTACGGCCCCTATCGCGAGGCGGTCGGCACCGCCGGTCTGCTCAAGGGCGACAAGAAGACCTATTATATCGACCACGCCAATTCGGACGAGGCGGTGCGCGAGGCCGAACAGGACCTCGCCGAGGGCGCAGACATGCTGATGGTCAAGCCCGGCCTGCCCTATCTCGACATCATCCGCCGGCTGAAGGACGAATTCCAGATGCCGACCTTCGCCTACCAGGTCTCGGGCGAATATTCGATGATCAAGGCGGCTGATTCCAATGGCTGGATCGATGGAGAGAAGGCGATGCTGGAATCGTTGCTCGCCTTCAAGCGCGCCGGCTGCGACGGCATCCTGACCTATTTCGCACCCGAAGTGGCTGTGATGCTGAAGGGGTAGCCCGACTTCCCGGGCAAGGCACTTCAGTAGATGTCACCACTCTTTCGACTGGTCGGCGGTTCTATCGAAAACCCGCTGACAAAAACTGGCGGCTGCAGCTATGATGGGAGCGGCCGGCAGCCCGCACCTCGGCCAAGAGGTATGGCGAACGCCTCCTGAGGATGCTTCCTGACCCGTTTCTCCGTCGGGCGAAGGTGTCGGCATTGCGGGCACTGACAAAGGCTTCGCCGTGACCCGAGGAAACGGACATGCTTGCCTATCGCGATGCCAAGACGATGGCGAAAGCCATGCGGGAGGCGCTTGCCGCCCGCAGACTGACGATCAGCCACAGCGAGGCCCTTGAGATCGTCGCGCGCCAACCGACCGGCCAATGAGGCGGCGGCCGTAGCTTGGCGGCAATCGGAAATACCTTTTCCGGCTCGAAAAACCACTTGCAATTCAAAATCAGTTTGCTAGAAGAAACCACTTGCAAAAGACAACTGGTTCTCAAGGAGGAGGTTCTCATGTCCAAACTTCGCGTCAACGCTTTCAGCCTGTCGCTTGACGGCTATGGCGCCGGCCCCGATCAGAGCCTTGAAAATCCGCTCGGTGTCGGCGGACCGGCCCTGCACAAATGGGCTTTCAGCACTCGCACCTTCCGCAAGATGTTTGGCCAGGAAGGCGGCGAGACAGGCGTTGACGAAGACTTTGCGGCGCGCAGCTTCGAGAATGTCGGCGCCTGGATCCTCGGCCGCAACATGTTCGGGCCGATCCGGGGCGAGTGGCCTGACGACAGCTGGAAGGGCTGGTGGGGCGACAATCCGCCCTATCACGTCCCGACCTTCGTGCTGACGCATTACAAGCGCGATCCCATCGTGATGGAAGGCGGCACGACTTTTTATTTCGTAACCGACGGCATCCATTCGGCTCTCGAACAGGCCAAAGCCGCCGCGTCAGGCAAGGATGTGCGGGTCGGCGGCGGCATCTCCACCATCCGGCAGTATCTGCAGGAAAAGCTGATCGACGACATGCACGTGGCGATCTCGCCGGTGCTGCTTGGCAGAGGCGAGAACCTTTTTGCGGGCCTCAACATGCTGAATCTGGGCTACCAGTGCGGCGAACAGGTTGCGACGGCACTGGCCACGCACGTCGTCATCAAACGGGCGTAAGGTGGAGAAACCCTCGACGAAAGCCCATTTCTCCCCGTCACTATACGGGGAGAAAGACAAAACTCTCGCTCAATACTTCTCCGGCACGTAAAGCTCGCGCGGCAGCACCTGGCGCTCGTATTCCGGGTTGAAGACGCGCTCCGGCAGCGTGATCTCCTCGTGCGGCACCTCTTCATACGGCAGCTGCTTGAGCAGATGGTCGATGCAGTTCAGCCGCGCGCGCTTCTTGTCGTTACCCTCGACGATGAACCAGGGCGCCTCGGGAATGTTGGTGCGGGCGAAGGTCTCCTCCTTGGCCTTGGTGTAGTGTTCCCAGCGCACCCGCGACTGCAGGTCCATCGGCGACAGCTTCCACTGTTTCATCGGGTCGTGGATCCGCATCAGGAAGCGCATTTGCTGTTCCTCGTCGGTGATCGAGAACCAATATTTGACCACGGTGATGCCCGAGCGCACCAGCATGCGCTCGAACTCCGGCACGTCATGGAAGAACTCCTCGACCTGCTCGGGGCTGGCAAAACCCATTACCCGTTCGACGCCGGAGCGGTTGTACCAGGAGCGGTCGAGCAAAACGATCTCGCCGCCTGCCGGCAAATGCGGGACATAGCGCTGGAAATACCATTGCGACTTCTCGCGTTCGGTCGGAGCCGGAAGCGCCACGACGCGGCAGATACGCGGATTGAGCCGCTGTGTGATGCGCTTGATGACGCCGCCCTTGCCAGCGGAGTCGCGGCCCTCGAATATCACCACCAGTTTCTTCTTGTGGTAGGCGACCCAGGATTGCAGCTTGATCAATTCGGACTGGAGGCTGATCAGGTCGCGAAAATACTGCATGCGATCGATCGAAGGCGGATGCGAGTTCTTGTAGATCTTGGCGATCTCCATCGAGAGGGCCGGCTCCGACATTTCGAGCTCATAGTCCTCGTCGAGCGTGTCGGCGAGCTCGGCTTCAAGCCAGTCCTTGGCAGGGGAATTCTGTTTCAGCTCGGTCATATCAACTGCTCCGCTTGCAAGCCCTGTCGGTTACCACTGGGCGCTCCAAATTGCTGGCCGGCGGCCGGGAATGGAAACACCTGAGCCGACTTCAATATAGGCCGGCGGTGACGGTTTTATTGCAGCACAGGCGCAATTGCCGACGTTGCAAATTCCGCGATGTCTGATCGATCGACCGTCGTCGCATGGCGACAAGCCGGCCGAATTGTCCTACAAATGCGCGGTCGCCTTCCAGGCCTGCCTTGCCGGCACGCCTCTTCAACAAAATCGTGAGGATCTGACATGGAATACCGCACCCTTGGCCGTTCCGGCCTGAAGGTTTCGACACTGACGCTTGGCACCATGACATTCGGCGGCGCCGGGCCCTTCGCCGCGGTCGGCAACAGCGATCTCGCCGAAGCCAAGCGGATGATCGATATGTGCATCGATGCCGGCATCAACCTCATCGACACCGCCAATGTCTATTCCAACGGCCTCTCCGAAGAGATCATAGGCGAAGCTCTCGGCGGCAAGCGCAAGAACGATGTGCTGATCGCGTCCAAGGCGCGGATGCGGATCGGCAAGGGCCCGAACGACGAGGGCCTGTCGCGCCATCATCTGATCCGTGAATGCGAGAGCAGCCTGAAGCGCTTGAAGACCGATGTCATCGACATCTATTTCGTCCACCAATGGGACGGCCTCACTCCGCTCGAGGAGACCGTTGCCGCCCTCGACAGTTTGGTCAGCCAGGGCAAGGTGCGCTACATCGGCTGCTCCAACTATTCCGGCTGGCAGGTGATGAAGGCGCTTTCCATCAGCGACAGCCGTCACCAGCAACGCTTCGTCACCCAGCAGATCCACTATACGCTGGAAGCGCGCGAGGCCGAGTACGAGCTCTTGCCGATCTCGGTCGACCAGGGGCTGGGCGTTCTGGTTTGGAGTCCGCTCGCCGGCGGCCTGCTGTCGGGCAAATACCGCCGCGACAGCCCGACCGCTCGCCAGCTTGCCGGCTGGTTCGAGCCGCCGATCCGCGACGAGGACCGGCTGTGGCGGATTGTCGATGTGCTGGTCGAGATCGGCAAGGATCATGGCGTCTCGGCGGCGCAGGTGGCGCTTGCCTGGCTGCTCGGCCGCCCTGCCGTCTCCTCGCTGGTGATCGGCGCCCGCAATGACGTCCAGCTCAAGGACAATCTTGCGGCGGCGGCCCTGAAGCTCGGCACCGAAGAACGCCAGCGCCTCGACGCGGTCAGCCGGCCGCCCCTGCTCTACCCCTACTGGCACCAGCAACTGACAGCGAAGGATCGCTTCGGCCCCGCCGATCTGGTTCTCGACCGCAGCGATATCTGATCGGCGTCAGGCCGAGAGCAGAGCTAGCCGCCGATAAACCGCCAGAGTTCGGGATCGGGTTCGATCTGGCCGCCGAGCACGAAATATTTGTAGAGGACGAGCAAGGAGATCGCATGCTCGTCCCGTTCATTGGAGAATTTGCGGCAATAGGCATTGGCTGCGGCGATGATGCGCTCCGCCGCGGCCGGGTGCGCTTCGAAATAGCGCACTTTTTCGCCGAGATCGGCAAAATCCGGGTCGAGCGGCGCATAGTGGACACCGGCCTCGAGCTGGCTCTCGCCGAACCATGTTTCGTAGGTCGGCGGCGGCATCAGACAGAGCGAGTTGGAATTCATGATCCATTTGAGGTTGGTCGCCACGTCATTGCCCTCCAGCGAGACGATGTAGCGATAGCGCAGGTGCTGGCTGATGCTGAGGAAAGGCTTGCTGTACTTAGCCGGTGCGCTGCGCTTGTGCGAACCGGCATCGCAGAACGGCAAGTCGCGCGCGACATCCAGGAACCGTGTCCTGATCGGGTTGTTGAGGTCGCCGCGCCAGACCACGGCAGGGCGCTTGTCGGCGAAGGCGACGGTATCGACGGGCATGTGGAAGTGGCGGAATTTGTTGAACTTCATGACGACGGCATTGCCGTTGTCGGCGCGGATTGGCCGGTCCTTGACGAGGGTCGGCAGCTTGGGCACGCCGATGACATCGCCGAACTTCAGGTCGATGAGCAATGATCGATCGAAATAGCGGGCAAATTCCTTCAGGTCGTAATAGTACATGCTCGGTTCAAACGGTATCTTGTCGATGCGCACAGCATCCGGGCCTGGTGTAAAAGCGTCCTGCAGCTTGTTGTAGTGATTCAGTCGCCGGCGCACGGCCTCGTCCGAGAGCCTGGCCTGCTGCAGGCGGCTGGCCAATCGCCGCCGGAAGATCGCCTGGGGCGCGATATCGCGCATGACGTTCCGCGCATAGTAGAAGACCTTTGCCGTCGTTCGTTGGAGGGTGGCCATGGACTCTTTTGATCAAAGATAAACGCGGTTGAACAAGTGAAGGTCGGGATGGTTCCCGCAGCATGATTGCCCTACCATCCAGCCACGCATTCCGATAGCGCCCGAATGCGGCTGGCGGCCTCGACCGAGCGCCGCAACTAGCCCGTTATGTAGCGCCACACCTCGGCATCCGGTTTGATCTGGCCCGACAGCACGAAGTATTTGTAGAGCACCAGCAGGGAGATCGTCTGCTCGGTCTGTTCGTCGTCGAATGTCCGGCAATAGGCGTTCGCAGCCGCGATGATGCGCTCCGCCTCCGCCGGATTCCGCTCGAAATAGGCGACGTGGTCCTCAAGGTTCGAGAAATCCGCCGCGAGCGGCACATAGTGGACGTTGGCTTCGAGCTGCCGCTCCGCAAACCATGTCTCATAGGTCGGCGGCGGCATCATGCAGAGCGACTTCGAATTCATGATCCATTTGAGATTGGTCGCCACGTCGTTGCCCTCGAGCGAGACGATGTAGCGATAGCGCTGGTGCTGGCTGATGCTGAGAAAAGGCCTGGCGTATTCGGGCGGTGCGTTCGGCTTGTGCGAACCGGCATCGCAGAACGGCAGGTCGCGCACAGCGTTCAGAAATCTTGTCCTGATCGGATTGTTGAGATCACCGCGCCAGACAACGGACGGCAGCTTGTCGGCGAACGACATCGCGTCAGCCGGCATCTGGAAATGACGAAACTTGTCGAGTTTCATGATGATCGCGTTCTTGTCGTCAGCACAGATTGGCCGGTCCTTGACGATCGAAGGCACCTTGGGGACATTCCTGACGTCGCCGAATTCCAGGTCGATGAGCAGGCCGGGATCGAAGTAGCGGGCGAACTCCTTCAGGTCGTAATAGTACATGGTCGGCGTGAAGGGCAGTTTGCCGATGCGCATGGCATCGGCGCTTGGCGCGAAACCATCCTGCAACTTGTTGTAGTAATTCAGCCTGCGGCGCGCCGCCTCACCGGAAAGCCTGGCCCTTTCGAGACGGCCAGCCAGCCGGGCACGAAACAACGCTTGCGGAGCGACATCGCGCGCGACGTTTCTCGCATAATAGAAAATTTTTGCTGCGGTCCGCGAAATTGTGGCCATCGGTCACTGATCAAAACAAACGGGCGGTTCTCAATTCATTGGCGCCCGCATGTCCTACATCATTGTGGCGCCGATCTGGCAAGCGCCCCATCTCTTCGATGCCGCAGCCACGCATTGTCGCTTCGGCTGTTGTGTTTGACGGCTAATGCTCCTAGGCAGGCTCAGGGCCGCAAGGCAGTCACAAAAGGAGCCGACATGGCGCGAGCACCAAACTACGATCAGGAACGCAAGGAGCGCGACCGCCAGAAAGCGGCCAAGAAGGCTGAAAAGCTGGCGGCCAAGGTTGCCGCGCGCGAACGTACGAAGCCTGAAACCGAGACTGAGACCGAAACGAAGGATTAACGGCATCCGGCCCGCTAATGCGGGCCGAGCCTCAAATCCAATTGTCAGCCCAAACCGCGAGCTAATATCAGGCTGGCGCCTTGTCGCTGATGAAGACATCCACTTCCCGCGCCGCGGCGATGAAAGCGCGCCTGGCATTCATCGCCGGCTTGTCGCCGGCGAGCGCGTCGTGACAGGCCTGCAGCGCCGCACGATGCTTGGGGCTGCGCTTGCCGGGCCAGTTGTTGAGGAGGTAATCGGAAGCCTCCCTTGCCGAACGCAAGAGCTGAGTGCTTCCCGCCGTGACGGATTTGACGGTCACAGGTGTTTCAAACCGGTTGTTTTCCATCGCCGCTCTTACGCCATCGGCTTCCTTGAAGCGAGGCCGAAAGTGCGCTTCACGTCAGACCCGTCTGTTTTTCCGGCCAGCGCGCCGCAGCGCATGGACCGCATTAAGCGGCGACGACGGCAAATCCCCTGGCGCGAAGGCCACGTCGATCGTTGGCAAGCGACGTCACCAGCCGATCACGGCTGCCGACGATGTGGGCCGACAGCAGCCGCGCGGCTTCATCGGCCTGACCGAGGCGTGTCGCGGCAAGAATGGCGCGATGTTCGACCCAGGCACGGCCAAGGGCCGTCTCGTCACGCACTTCCAGCCAGCGGGCGCGCGACAGGCGCGTCATCGCGTCACGAACCGCCCGGAACAGGAATTCGTTGCCGGAGAGCCGCGCCAGCTCGATGTGAAAATCCATGCCGACACGATGCCACTCCTCGCGCGGCGTATTTTCGTCGCAGGAATCGAGCATCGCCTCGATGACATCGATGGCGCTCTTGGTGGCTTGCCCGCACGTCAGCCGCAATGCCGCGATCTCGACCGCCTCGCGATAGACCGCAACCTGCTCGAGTTCGGCCAGATTGATGGGCGAAACGGTCCAGCCGCGCCCGTCCCTGCCGACCAGCCCCTCGGTCTCCAGCCGCAGCAGCGCCGCCCTGACAGGCGTGCGCGAGGCGCCGAATTGGCTTTCGATCCAGCGTTCGGTCAGCCGCTCTCCCGGCCCGATCTCGAGCGCCAGGATCATCTCGCGAAGCTGCCGTTCGACATTCTGCATCTGCGACATCGCGCGCCCTTTCCGAAGCCGCATTGACAGCGGCCGGCGTGAAGTTCATGACGGAGACCAATTTGGTATCCCAAAATGGTATCCGCAACAAGCGCTGATACCGGGCAGGCAGGGCATGACGCAGGAAGACACGCAGCAAAGCGGCTACAACATTCACTGGCGGCGCAATCTCGCGGTCTGTTTCGCGGGCTCGTTCAGCACGCTCATCGCCATGACCCTGCTGTTGCCATTCCTGCCGCTCTATGTCGAACAGCTCGGCGCACAGGGCCACGCGGCAATCGTGCAGTGGTCCGGCGTCGCTTATGGCGCCACCTTCTTCGCCGCGGCCACAGTAGCGCCGCTATGGGGGCGCCTGGGTGACCGCTACGGGCGCAAGGTGATGCTGGTGCGCGCCTCCTTCGGCATGGCGATCTGCATGTCGCTGACGGGCATGGTCGAGACGGTCTGGCAACTGGTTCTGCTGCGCCTGCTGATCGGCTTCGCGGGCGGCTATTCCTCCGGTTCAACCATACTGGTGGCCATGCAGACGCCGAAGGAGCGTTCCGGCTGGGCGCTTGGCGTGCTGTCGGCGGGCATTACGGCGGGCTCGCTGGTCGGTCCCCTGTTGGGCGGCGTGCTGCCGCCGGTGATCGGCATTCGCGCCACCTTCCTCTTGTCAGGCGGTGTGATCTTCCTCGCCTTCCTGGCAACGACCTTCCTCATCAAGGAGAGCCCGCGTCCGAAGCCAGCCAAACCGGTGTCGGCGGCAAAGCCGAAAAGCGGCTGGTCGCAGATCCCGGACAAGCGCCCGGTCGTGGCCATGCTGACCACCGGCATGCTGCTCGCCTTCGCCACAATGTCGATCGAGCCGATCATCACCGTCTATGTGCAGCAGCTCATCGAGGACCAGAGCAGGGTGACGCTCGTCGCCGGCGTTGTGATGTCGGCCGCCGCGCTGGGCACCATCCTCTCGGCGTCTTGGCTCGGCAAGCTCGCGGACCGGATCGGGCACTGGAACGTTGTCGTGGGAGCACTGGCGGTTTCGGCGCTGCTCCTTATCCCGCAGGCTTTTGTCACCAATAGCTGGCAGCTTATCGGCCTGCGTTTCCTGATGGGCCTGGCGCTGGGCGGCCTCCTGCCCTGCATCACCAGTGTCATCAGGCACAACATCCCCGACGGCGTTGGCGGCAACGTGCTTGGCCTGGCGATCTCGGCGCAGTATGTCGGACAGGTCGCGGGGCCACTGGCCGGCGGTTTTGTGGGCGGCCATTTCGGCATGCCGGCGGTGTTTCTCGGCACGTCGGTGCTGATGGCGCTCGGGGCGGCCTACAACTGGATCGTCCAGTCGCGGCGGACGCGGCATATGGCGCTGGAAGCGCGCAAGCCCTGACGCTTGCTGAAGAAAGAAGGAGCACGCCGGCCATGAACCCCGATCCAAACGGCAGCCGCCTCCTCGTGCTTGCCGGCGGCCTCGTCGGCGCGGCGGGGGTGGCGCTTTCGGCGGCCGCCGCCCACCGCGGCGGCGCCTTTACCGGCACCGCCGCGTCGTTCCTGCTGATGCATGCGCCGGTCTTCCTCGCCATCGGCCTTATCGGCGCGAACCGCTGGCTGCGCATCGCCAGCCTCATTCTGCTCGCCGGGCTGCTCCTCTTCGCGGGCGATCTTCTCGCCCGCGATTTCTGGGGCTCAAGGCTGTTTCCGATGTCGGCGCCGATCGGCGGCACCCTGCTCATTGCAGGCTGGCTGGCGATAGCGATCTCGGCCGTGGCACGTCCACGACCCTGAAATGATTGCTTGAGGTCAATCCCGGCGGCGTTCCGGGCGGACCCAAAGGGCACGGCCGCCAACAGCAGGTTTCACCCGCCGTCGCGCTTCCGGTCGCTGTGTGGCCGGTGCGATGCCCCAGTAGTTGCGGTAGATATCTTCGAACAGATGCTTGATGGGATGCATGACTCATCCTCCTTGTCTTTGAATCGATCCAATCGTCGGGCGCGAAAAAAGCCGGTTTGATCAGCTCCGCTTGCGCGCCACCAAGAAGCGAAGATCGCGAACCCATGGGCCCGTCTCACCACGATGCCTGGCCTTGTTGGTGGCTGACCCGATATTCCAGTCGTTGCGGTAGATGTCGGCGAACAGGTAGTTGACGGGATGCATGGCGCTCCTCCCTTTTTGGCCATTCAGCAGAACAAGCTGCCACTTGGATCGATTCAAATCTAGGATCGAAACCGGCGTAGGTCAAGCAAAATTTGAATCGATCCAACGAAAATACTAGATGCGGCGGAAGAACGTGCTACATGGATGTCAGGAGGCACGCACAAATGGCGTCACTCACCGCAGGCAATCGACGACCCGTACGGCTGGCCGACATCGCCAAGGCCGCCGGTGTTTCGCACGGCACCGCGTCCAACGTATTCAGCCGCCCCGAGATCGTGCGCGAGGAGGTCCGCGAACGGGTTCGCGCCGCGGCCGAGGCAATGGGTTATGGCGGCCCCGATCCAAAGGGCAGGCTGCTGCGGGCCGGCAAGGTCAACGCCATCGGCGTGGCCACCGCCGAGCCCCTCTCCTATTTCTTCGACGATCCGTTTGCGCGCGTCATGATGGCGGGCATCTCGCAAGCTTGCGATGCGACCGGAGCCGGCATTTCCCTGGTCTCGGCCGCCAACAACGAGCAGCTTGCCTGGAACATCCAGAGCGCTCTGGTCGACGGCTTCATCGTCTTTTGCATCGAAGGTGGCTCGCGCCTGGTGGAGTTGGCACGTGAGCGCAAGCTGCCCTTCGTCGCGCTCGACCTCGACTCCGAGGACGGCTCGGTCGCCGCGATCGGAGTCGACAACATCGCCGGCGCCGGCATGGCGGCCCGCCATCTCACGGATCTCGGCCATCGCCGCTTCGCCGTCATGGCCCTGCCCTTCGCCGACAACAGGACGGGCCTTGTTTCGGCCGAACAGGTTCGGGCGGCGACCTATGCCGGAACGCGCGACCGCCTCACCGGCTATCTCCGGGAGCTTTCGCGGGTTGGCGTCGACATAACCAAAGTGCCTGTCTACGAGACCGCCAACGACGTGGCGAGCACGAAGGCGGGGCTCGAGACCATCTTCGCCTCCGACACGCCGCCCACCGCCATTCTGGCCATGTCGGACAGAATAGCCCTGGTGGCGCTCGAATGGCTGAGCGCACGCGGGCTGAGCGTGCCTGACGACGTTTCCATCGTCGGCTTCGACGGTGTTCCGGAAGCAGCGGTGTCCGAGCCGCCATTGACCACGATCGCCCAGCCGATTGCCGAGATGGGCCGCCTTGCCGTCAGGGCGATCCTGGAGAGCGACGGGCCGGTCAGCCGGCATCAACTGCCGGTCGAACTGATCGTGCGAGCCTCGACGGCCTCGCCACGCGGCTGAACCGCACGGCCGAACCGCCTACCGATTGGCTCTTGCCATGGCAGTCCCCAAAGGCGCACGAACCGGCGCGGGAACCGTTTGGGCCGTGCGGGCCTTGCCCGAACCGCCGATGGTCGACAGCCATTCGAGATAGAAGGCGAGCGCGAACTGCATGGCGATGCCGGCCGATATCAGCAGGCTGTCATAGACGAGCCCGCCCGGATTGATCAGCGTCATCACCTGCGCGACCATGGCGATCACCGTGCCGGCGATGAAGACCGGCAGCGATCTTTTGCCCAGTATGGCCAGCGGATGGTCGGGGCTGGTGCGGAACAGGTTTGACACCGTCGGCAGGGCGACGACGAGGTAGCTGACCGCCAGGATGTGCAACAGCCGCGGCAACGACAGGAAGGTCTTGTCGAAGCCGCCGATCACCACCGGCAGGTTGAACCACGTTAACTGTCCCCAGAGCGGGCTATGCACCCACACCAGAGCCGCCAGCACATAGGTCGCGGCCGCGCCGACAAGCCAGCGGTTGACCGGAATGACACCGCCGCGCCTGACATGCAGCATGGCGGCAAGGCCGATGTTGAACAGGAACTGCCAGGACAACGGGTTGAGGAACCAGAAACCGGGCTCGGGGTAATTGGGCGGAGCGATCTCCCAAATTCCGGCAACCAGCCATAGCGTGCCGGACACGACAAGCGCCGCGACGGGCCTGGAGCTGACGAACAGGACGAACGCCGGCGCCATCAAAAGCAGCGCTGCATAGACCGGCAGGATGTTGTTGTAGCCGAGCTGATGGCCGAGCGTGACGATGCCGACCAGCACTTGCGGCGTGTTTTTCATCAAGGGCTCGATGTTGATGAGCGTCAGCAGTTCCGGCCGCCTGGCAAACACCGCCACGGCGCAGAACAGGGCCATCACCACCATCGTCGTGACGATGTGGGCGACGTAGAGCACGCCGGCCCGCCGCCACATTTTCAAGGTCGCCAGAAGCCGGCCGCCCGGCCGGAACTTTGTGCCGTAGGCGAGCGCGACCGAAATGCCTGATATCAGCACGAACGCCTCGGCCGCGTCCGAAAACCCGAAATTCTTGTAGGTCAGGGTCTCGAAAGCCGTGCCCGGCACATGGTCGACGAAGATGGTGAGCAGTGCCAGCGCGCGCAATACATCGATACGCGTGTCGCGTTCCAAGATACGCAAATCGCGATCTGGCGAAACAGGGGTAGTCATCGACAAAAGGCCTCAAAGCTGGTTGTTCATGTCCAGCAATGCGACCCCCGACGCACCGCTTCGATTTCTCCCACAGGGAGTGTATCGGCGCAGAAACGGGCCGGAATGAGCCTGGTTCAATCAACTTTCGCGGAGCATGAAAATATTGCGTTTTGAAGCCGGCAAATTGAGCGAAACCTCATATAATCAACGGGATGCGGTATGACTGGCGCCAGTGTCGAAAATGGCCCTCCGATGCTGGATCTAGCCTTTCCTTATCGCCTCCTCGGTGCCGGCAAAAGCGGCCGCGCGTGCCTGTTCCTGCTGCATGGATCGGGTGTCGACGAGACAAGCATGGTGCCGCTGGCGAGGCGCATCGCGCCCGACGCCCCCCTGATCGCGGTACGGGGCCGCATCCCGCAGGAGGACGGTTTTCGCTGGTTCGAGCGAATCACGCCGACGCGCTTCGGCCAGCAAAGCATCCGTGTCGAAACCGCCGCCTTCGCGGCATTCGCAAGCGAAGTCGCCGCGCGCCATGGGCTCGATCTCGCCCACGCGACATTCCTTGGCTATTCGAACGGCGCCAATCTGGTTTCGAGCCTGATGCTGCTCCATCCCGGCATTGTCCGGAGCGCGGCGCTGCTGAGGCCAATGCCGGTGCTCGACAAGGTGCCTTCAACGGACCTCATGGGCACACGGACGCTGATCATTGCCGGGGCGGCGGACGAGACCTACGGGCCTTTCGCGTTGGCGCTGGTGACGCTGCTCAGCCGGCACGGTAGCGAGATCGACGCCCGGATCGTTTCATCAGGCCACGAAATCGGCGACCCGGACGCCGCGATCGTCGAGCGATGGCTGGCCGGAGCTGCGCAGGGAGGCTGACCGCCTTTGCGACCGCTCGCTGCCCAATCAGCGTTTGGCCACCATTCGAACTTCTGCCCCGGCGATCAGCAGGGCGAGCCCGCTTTCAAACAGCGCCTCGTGTCCGCCGGCACGGTAGTGCGCCAAGGCTTCGCGCAAGAGCGGATGATCATGCGCCGCGGCATCCAGCGCTTCGCCACGCCCCGGACCTGACGGATATTCGGCTTGCTCCTCTGTGACACAGCCGACCGTGTAGCGGCCGACCGTCATCAGCAATTCCATGGCTGGAATCGCCGCCATGCCCTCGCCCGCCAGGAATTCCAGCAGCCGCTCGAAGTGCCCGAGCTCTTGCGGATCCGCTTCCGTGCCGGCGTGGACACGCGCGCCGTCGCGATAGGCAATCAGGGCGCTGCGAAAGCTGCGGGCATTCTTGCGCACGAAATCCTGCCAGGTCTCGCCGAGCCGTGGTGTTCGATGCCGATGGCCGCGCCGCAAGATCTCTTCGTTCATCGCGTCGAGCAAGGCGCGCTTGCTCCTGAAATGCCAGTAGAGTGCCGGCTGCTGCACCTTGAGCCGCTGCGCCAAAAGGCGGGTCGACAGCGCATCGATGCCAACCTCGTTGAGCAAGCCTAGCGCTTCGTCGACGATCATCGTCTTGTCCAGTTTCATGCGAATCCGTCTGGTCCTCCAGCTTGCGCCGTGAATTTATCAGTGATAAACCTTCCTTATCAACGATAAATTCCTGAGTCCGATCGTGAAAAGAGCTTATCTCGTCGTCCTGATGGCGATGGCACTGGACGCCGTGGGCGTCGGGCTGATGATGCCGGTGCTGCCGGGCTTGCTGCGCACGGTCGGCCATGTCGACGATATCGGCTGGATTTTTGGCGCCTTCCTGTCGGCCTACGCCGCCATGCAGGTGCTTTTTTCGCCGCTGCTCGGCGCCCTGTCCGACCGCTACGGCCGTCGGCCGGTCTTGCTCGTCTCGCTCACGGGATCGATGGCGGACTATCTGTTCATGGCCTTCGCGCCAACACTGCCGCTGCTGTTCGTTGGCCGGCTGATCGCGGGCGTCACCGGCGCCAGCATGGCGGTAGCTTCCGCCTACATGGCAGATATCAGCAGCCAGGATCGTCGTGCTCGGGGTTTTGGCCATCTCAACGCCGCCTTTGGCGTCGGCTTCATAGCCGGTCCGGCGCTCGGTGGCCTGCTTGGTGACGTTTGGCTACGCACGCCCTTCCTGGTTGCGGCAGCACTCAACGGGATCAACCTGGTACTGGCTTTCTTCCTGCTGCCGGAACCGAAGCGCGCGGGCGGCGCAAGCGAAATGCCGTCTTTCAACCCGCTGGCGCCGTTGCGTTGGGCGCTGACTTTCCCGGCCCTTTTGCCGCTGCTTGGTGCCTTCGCCGTTCTTGCCCTGGTCGGCGAAGTCGGCGGCACCATCTGGGTGCTCTATGTCCAAGGCAAATTCGCCTGGGACCTGTTCACCGTCGGCATCTCGTTGGCGCTGTTCGGGCTCTTCCATGCTGGAGCCCAGGGTTTTGTTGCCGGGCCGATCACCGAGCGCTGGGGCGAGAAAGCAGCGCTGATCATCGCCATCCTCGCCGACAGCACGGCCTATATATCGATAGCGCTGGCCTGGCAGGGCTGGATGGCCTTCGCCCTGCTGCCGCTGTTCTGTCTCGGCGGGATCGGAGCTCCGGCATTGCAGTCGCTGTTGACCTCACGCGTCGGCGCCGACCATCAGGGACGGCTGCAGGGCGTGCTCACCAGCATGACCAGCCTGGTCTCGGTGTTCGGGCCCTTCATCATCGCCATGCTCTATTTCCGCACGCGCACCGTCTTTCCCGGCACAGTCTGGATCGCGGGGGCGGCGCTTTATGTGCTGTGCCTGCCATTGCTCCTGCGAACCGGGTCATCTCCAGCCGTGCGGGAGGCCGCCGAATAGATATTTCTTGACGCTAGGCCGGAAGACGGCACTGTTCACCGCCGAAAACGGCCTCGGACTACCGTTTTCCACAGCGGCGACATATCACTGTCACAGATTACCTATCGAGATGCTGTTACCGAGGGGAAGTCTGCATGGCCGACAAGAACAGCATCACTCTGCTCGACGATACTTCGACGTTGCCGGCAATCGTAGCCGATCCGTCCGACATCGCCAGAATCGAAAGCACGATCGACGTCAGAGACCGTGCCGGCATTTCTGTCTATGGCGACCGTGCCCAGCAGGCAGTCAGCGACTATGCCGACAAGATATTGTCCCAGTTGCGCAACCGGGACCTCGGCGACACCGGCGATCTCCTGACCGACATCATCATGAAGGCCAAGAATCTCGATCCGGCCTCGCTCAAGGACCAGGGTTTCCTCAGCGGCCTGTTCTCCTCGTTCAAGGCGCGGCTCGAGCGCTTCAAGGAGAAATACGAGGACGTGGCGGGACAGATCGATCGCATCGGCCTCGAACTCGACCGTCACAAGGACACGCTGCGGCGCGACATTGCCGTGCTCGACGACCTCCATGAGCAGACCAAGGGCTCCATCCTCAAGCTCGATGCCTATGTGCAGGCCGGCAAGAAATTCGTCGATGACTACCGCGCCAACGAGTTGCCGAAGCTGAAGGCCGCGGCGGATACCGCTAGCGGCGACACTGGAGGCACGCTGGAGGCGCAAACCTATCAGGACGCCGTGCAGGCGCTCGACCGCCTGGAAAAGCGGATCTTCTACCTGGTGCAGGCGCGCCAGCTCGGCATCCAGCAATTGCCGCAGATCCGCATCGTCCAGTCGGGCGACGAGACGCTGATCGAGAATTTGCAAGCAACCTCGGCGCTGACCGTGCCGGCATGGAAGCAGAAGATGGTCATCCTGCTTGGGCTGACCAACCAGAAGTCGGCGCTCGAACTGCAAAAGACCGTGACCGACGCAACCAACGAGATGATCCGCCAAACGTCGAAAATGATGAAGGACCAGGCGATTTCGGTCGAGGAACAGGCGCAGCGCGGCATCGTCGACGTCGAGACACTGGCGCAGGCCAATCGCGATCTCATCGACACGGTACAAGGTGTGCTGAAAGTCCAGCAGGAGGGCCGCCAGAAGCGGGCCGACGCCGAAAAACAGATGGACCAGATGACGATCGACTTGAAGAAAGCGCTGACCCAGTCCTGATCGGAACCGCCATGCCGAAGACGCTGACGTCCGTTCTGCTGCTCGCCTTCGCGATGTTTTTGACGGCCTGCAATTCCAGCCAAGTCCAATTCTCGATCGTCTCCGGCTCCGAGAATACGGTGCTGGAGCCGATCGTCCAGGAATTCTGCGCCAAGCAAGGCGCGACCTGCACCATTTCCTATCAAGGCTCGCTCGACATCGGGCTCGGACTGCAAAAGCCTGGCGGCCTCGACAAGGATGCGGTTTGGCCGGCCTCCAGCGTCTGGGTCGACCTGTTCGACAGCGGCCGCAAGGTGCGCAACCTGACGTCGATCGCGCAGATGCCGGTCATTCTGGGCGTGCGCAAATCCAAGGCCACCGAACTCGGCTGGGTCGGCAAGCCGGTCTTCATGAAGGACATCCTGGCCGCGGTGAAGGACGGCAACCTGAAATTCCTGATGACGTCGGCGACGCAGTCCAATTCGGGCGCCAGCGCCTATCTCGCAATGCTCTCCAGCGCGCTCGGCGGCAAGGAGGTGATCGAGCCGGGCGACCTCGACAATCCCGCCGTGCACGATGCGGTAAGTGCCTTGCTGCAAGGCGTCGAGCGCTCGTCCGGTTCGTCGGGCTGGCTCGCCGATCTCTACGTCGACAGCGCCGGCAAGGGCACCGTCTACGACGCGATGTGGAACTACGAGGCGGCGCTGAAGGAGACCAACGACAAACTCAAGCAGATGGGCAACGAGCCGCTCTATGCCATCTATCCGGCCGACGGCGTCGCTGTCGGCGACTCGCCGCTGGGTTTCATCGATCATGGACGCGGAGCCGATGTCGAAAAATTCTTCACCGACCTTCTCGCCTATCTGCAGTCGGACGCGGCACGCAAACGCATCGCCGATACCGGTCGGCGGCTGCCGCTCGGCGGCGCGGCCATCCAGGCCGCCGCCGAGCCGGATTGGAATTTTGATCCCGGCAAGCTGGTGACGTCGATCCGCATGCCGGAGCCGGCCGTGATCCGCAAGGCGCTCGACCTCTACCAGGAGGCCTTGCGCAAGCCTTCGCTGACGGCGCTGTGCTTCGATTTTTCCGGCTCGATGGAAGACCAGGGCGAGAAACAGTTGCAGGCCGCCGCCCAATTCCTGTTCACGCCGGAAAAGGCAAGCGAGGTGCTGGTGCAATGGACGCCGTCCGACCGCATCTTCGTGCTGCCTTTCGACGCTGTCGTGCGCGACACATTCGAGGCGAAAGGCGACTCGGCGGGCCAGAGCGAGCTGCTGGCGGACGTTGCCCAGCAACGCGTCGGCGGCGGCACCGATATGTATGCCTGTGCCGACCAGGCCCTGCAGAAGATCGTTGCCACGGCGGATCTTTCGAAATACCTCCCGGCCATCGTCATCATGACCGATGGCCGCACCGATGGCGGCGCGGACCTGTTTCTCGCTCACTGGCGCAACGCCGCCGTGCGCGTGCCGGTCTTCGGCGTCACCTTCGGCGACGCCGACAAGAGCCAGCTCGACAGTCTCGCCAAGGCGACCTCGGCACGGGTCTTCGATGGCAGCGGCGATCTGGCCGGCGCCTTCCGCGCCGCGCGCGGCTACAATTAGAGCCTGCCGGGATGCGTGGCTTGTTCGGCAATGACTGGAACTGGATCGCGGCGGGCGGGATATCTGCGGTGTTGCTTGTCGGCTTGGGTTTTCTGACCCAGTTCCCGTTCCTGGTGTCGGCCATCATCGCGGCCCTCGTCTTTGCCGGACTGGTGTTCGTGCTGGCGCCGCGACAGCTTTTCGAAGGGCTCGACCTCAGCACGCTCAGCGGCAGCAAAGTGGCCTTCGCCCGCGAACTCCTGGCGCAAGCGCAGCCAGCCGCGGACCGGCTGTCGGCAACGGCCGGTTCGATCGCCGATAAGGACATGAAAGCCAAGGTGAAGAACCTGTCCGACATCGCCGCCGACGTGATTTCCAAAGTCGAGACGAAGCCGGAAACCGCGCCCTCGGTGCGGCGTTTCCTCACCTACTACGTGCCGCAGGCGGCGGAAGTGGCGGAAGGCTACGCGACGCTGGCGAACCGGCGTGCACCCAGCCAGGTCCGGCTCGCCAATGTCGGCGCCGTCATCACCAAGCTTCAGGACGCCTTCGTGCATTATGCCGACAGCCTGGCCGACAGCGAACTTGGCACGCTCGACGTCGACCTGCGACTCATTCAGGAGTCGTTGAAAGAGGATATCGGACGCTGATGGCCATTTCGCGCCGCGCTTTCGGACTGGGTCTGCTGGGTGCCGCCGCTGCCGGCACCGGCGGCTATTTGACGCTGAAGGATCGTCCCGGGTTCCGTGGCTATCTTGGCAACAAAGCGCATCTGTTCGGCTTCATCGGCGGCGAGAAGCAGGCATTCCTAGCCGATCCGGACGTCGTGCATGCGCTTGGCGGCTACGGGCTGGAACTCGATGCGCGTGTCGCCGGTTCCGTGGAGATGGTGCGCGAGCCGGCATTGCTCACCCAAAAACCGCAATTCCTGTGGCCCTCTTCCTCGATCATGGTCGACCTAGCGCGCAAGAGCGGTGTCTCGATCCGCAACGACCAGGTCGTGCTCAACTCCCCGATCGTCGTCTACACCTGGGGACCTATAGTCGAAGGGCTGAAGAAGAGCGGGCTGGTCACGGTCGCCGCCAAGGGCGGCTACAACCAGCTCGATCTCAAGGCCTTGCTCGACGCCATTCTGGCCGGCAAGAACTGGGCCGATCTCGGCATTGACGAGCTTTATGGCCGTGCCCGCATCGTCTCCACCGATCCCAACCGCTCCAACTCCGGTTTCATGTTCGCCGGCCTGGTGCTCAGCCTGATGAGCGGCGACGTGGCGACCCAGGAACTGCTTGCCCAGCACGGCGACCAGGCCAAGGCGATCTTCCGCAGCATGGGGCTGAAGTCGTCCTCGTCGGGAAAGCTGTTCGACCAATACATCGCCGGCGGTCTCGGTGCCGAGCCGATGGTGGTGGGTTATGAGAACCAACTGGTGGAATGGGCGCTCGCCGATCCCGCGCGCTGGCAAAGGGTGCAGGCCGGCATGGGCGCCAAGCCCGAGATTCTCTACCCCAGGCCAACCGTCTATTCGGCGCATCCGCTGATCGTCGTCGACCCCTCGGTCGACAGGCTGCTGGAAGCGCTGACCAGCCCAAAGCTGCAAGAGCTTGCCTGGTCGAAACACGGTTTTCGCGGGCCGCTCGGCACCGTCAGCGGCGGCGCCGATGCCGCGATCGCCGGCGTGCGGCCGGCGGAAATCGAGGCGGTGCTGCCGATGCCCTCTGCCGACGTGATGCTGGCGCTGCTGTCGCAGTTGGAAGGCTGATCTACCCTCTTCCCATTCTGTTCCAGGCGTCGAGGCCGGCGATCTTGTAGGCCTCGGCCAGGGTTGGATAGTTGAAGGTGTTGTTGACGAAGAAGTCGACCGTGCCGCCGAGATTGATCACCGCTTGGCCGATATGAATGAGTTCGGTGGCGCCCTCGCCGACAATGTGCGCGCCGAGCAGGCGCCGCGTCTCGATGGAGAACAACAGCTTCAGGAAGCCGGTGTCGACGCCCATGATGTGGCCGCGCGACGTCTCACGGAAGCGCGCGACGCCAACCTCATAGGCGCCGCCGCTCTGACGCACCTGCTCCTCGGACTGGCCGACCGTCGATATCTCCGGCACCGCGTAGATGCCGTAGGGGAAGGTCTCCGGCGGCGCGGGCAGGGTCACGCCAAAAGCATGGCAGGCGGCCACCCTGCCCTGCTCCATGGAGGTCGAGGCGAGGCTTGGAAAGCCGATGACGTCGCCGGCCGCGTAAATGTTAGGCACGCTGGTCTGGAAAGTCTGGGGATCGACCTTGATGCGGCCCCTGGAGTCGGCTTCGATGCCGACCACGTCGAGGCCGAGGCTGCCGACATTGCCGGTGCGGCCGGCGGCGTAGAGCACGACCTCGGAGCGGATGGTGCGGCCATCGGCCAGTTCCACCTCGGCGGCATCCGGCTTGGAGCGGATTTCCTTGACCGCGCTGCCCAGTCTTATCGTCATGCCGCGGTCGCGCATCTGGTGGATGAAATCGTCGACGATCTCCCGGTCGACGAAATCGAGGATGGAGTTGCGCGGCTCGACCAGCGTCACCGGTACGTCGAGCGCGGAAAAGATCGTGGCGTATTCGACGCCGATGACGCCGGCGCCGATCACCGTCAGCGTGCGTGGCAGGCGGTCGAGTTCAAGCATTTCGTCGCTGTCGAAGACACGGGTCTTGTCGAAGGGCACGTCGGCCGGCCGATGCGGCCTGGTGCCCACGGCGATCAGTGCGTTGGCGAAACCGACTTCGCTGTAGTCGCCATTGTCCGATGTCAGGCTGACCTTGTTGGAGCCCAGAAATTTCACCGCCGCGCGCGCGCTTTTGACCGTGTTGCGCATGAACTGGTGCTGCAGCACCTCGACCTCATGGTCGAGCGTCTTGTGCAGGCGCTCGATCAGGTCGCCGACCGAGATATCCTGCTTGACCCGATAGCCGCGTCCATAGAAGCCGCGCTCGCGCCAGCCCGAGAGGTTGAGCACCGTTTCGCGCAGCGTTTTGGAAGGAATGGTGCCGGTGTGCACCGAGACGCCGCCAAGGCGCCGGCCCCGGTCGACCACCAGCACCGATTTGCCGAGTTTGGCCGATTGCACGGCAGCGCGGCGGCCGGAAGGGCCGCTGCCGATGACCAGCATGTCGTAGTCCATATTGCCCCGTCCCCTCGGCGTCTTGTTGCGCCGCAGCAAGCTAACGCCATCCGTGCTGCAAATTCAACCGCTTCGGACCCTCAGCCCATTCTGTCCCGCCTGGCGCCGCGGCGAAACGGTCCGATCTTGATTCCACCATGAGCCTTCACCATTTCTGGTGCGGTGGGGCGCAGGCTAAGCAGGCCCCTGTTACGAGGAAATGACATGAACGCTCGCGTTCTCGACGGCGAAATCATCAACACCCGGCTCGACGATGTCAGGGCTTTTGAAGGCGTGCGCACAAGGCGCATCCTGGCTTTCGTGCTCGACTATCTGATCGTTGGCCTGCTGAGCATTCCGGTCGCCATCCTGGTGTTCTTCCTCGGGCTCTTGACCCTCGGCCTGGGCTGGATGCTGTTCGGCGTCCTGGTGCCGGCAGTCGCCATCCTCTACATCTGGAACACGTTGGGTAGCGCCGACCAGGCCACCACGGGCATGAAGATGATGGGCATCCGCCTCGACCGTCTCGACGGCACCCGCATCGACGGGCTGACCGCGGTCGTCCATTCCGTATTGTTCTGGGCCGGCAACGTCATCCTGTCGCCGCTGGTCCTGCTGGTGACCCTGTTCTCGGACCGCAAGCGCACGCTGCACGATCTTTTGCTCGGCACTGTCGTCAGCCGCACCGGCCGCTGAAACCGCCCTGAAGCAAAGCCGCAGCCCCCTTGAGCGCAAATGTGAAGGTGTTGAGTTGCCCACACCTTCACAATCCTGTTGAATTTTTCGCCGCCGGAGCCAAAGGTAGAGCGATTCGAAGGAGTGTTTCCAAGGCTCGATGACGCAGCACCCGACCCAGTCGCCGCAGTTCTTCCTGACCGCGCCGTCGCCGTGCCCCTATCTCGACGGCCAGTTCGAGCGCAAGGTGTTCACGCATCTGGTCGGCGACAAGGCCTCGGAGATGAACGACCTGCTCACGCAAGGCGGCTTCCGGCGCTCGCAGAACATCGCCTACAGACCAGCCTGCGAGACCTGCCGCGCCTGTGTGTCGGTGCGTATCCTGGCACAGGAGTTCACCGCCAGCCGCAACATGAAGCGCGTGCTGCAGCACAATTCCGACCTCGTCGGCGCCATGCACAACGCCGAGCCCTCGACCGAACAATATTCACTGTTTCGCGGCTATCTCGATGCCCGCCACCGCCGCGGCGGCATGTCCGACATGACGGTGCTCGACTACGCCATGATGGTCGAGGATACCCATGTCGACACCAAGGTGATCGAATACCGGCGGCGCGGACCCGACACCTTCATCACCGGCAAAGGCCAGGGTGAACTCATAGCGGTGGCGCTCACCGACAAGATGGCCGACGGCTTGTCGATGGTTTATTCCTATTTCAATCCCGATTTCGAAAGCCGCTCGCTCGGCACGTTCATGATCCTCGACCATATCGCCCGTGCCAAGGCGATGGGGCTGCCCCATGTCTACCTTGGCTACTGGGTCAATGGTTCGCGCAAGATGAATTATAAGATGCGCTTCATGCCGCAGGAGCATCTCGGCCCAAAAGGCTGGGAGCGCTATACCAACGAAGCGGTCTGACGCTGAGTTTTCCCCCGATCCACGCTTAAACTGTTTCAAGGCAGGGGATGCTGGTCTTTCAGCCGCTCGGCTGGAGAGAGTGCGCGCTTGCGCCGACCGGCCGCCTGCAATTCAATTGCGAAAGTTCCTGCATGTCCTCTCACCATGATCACCAGAAGGGCCTTCTGATAACCGCCATCGGCGGACTGATACTGACCGTCGACATACCGTTGATCCGCCTTGCGGATGGCGGCGCGTGGACCATCCTTTTGCTGCGAACCGGAACCACCTTCATCGCCGCGATGATCATCTGGTCGGTCTGGCGCGCGCTGAGCCGGAATGTCCCGCCGCTTATCCCCGGCTGGTCCGGGCTGATCGTGGCGATATGCTATGGGCTGACCTCGATCACCTTCGTTACCGCGGTCTTCCACACCTCGACCGCCGACCTGGTGTTCATCCTGGCCTTCAACACCGTCTTCGCCGCACTCTTGTCCTGGATATTCCTACGGGAAAGGCCGGGAGCGGTGACGATCGCGGCCATGCTGGTCATGATCCTCGGCGTGCTGGTCATCGTCGGCGGTTCGGTTGGCAGCGGCAAGCTGTTCGGTGATTTCATGGCGCTGTGCTCGGCTTTCTTCATCGCGGTGGCCATCACCCTCTCGCGAGCCAGCGGCAAAGATATGGGATTCACCTCGCTGATCGGCGTCCTTCTGCCGCTTGGGCTGGCGGCCTTCATGGTGAGCGGCGAAGGCTTTCACGTAAACGCGCCATGGTGGATCATCTTCAACGGCGCCGTCATCATGCCCATCTCGTTCTTCTGCCTCGCCGCCGGGCCGAAATACATTTCAGGACCGGAAGTGGCGATGTTCTACCTGCTCGAAACCGTGCTGGCGCCGATCTGGGTGTGGATGATCTTTGCCGAGACGCCGACCCGCAACAGCCTGATCGGCGGCGGCATCCTGATCGTCACGCTGGTCGTCCATTCGCTCTGGCAGTTGCATGATGGGCGCAAGCGCCGCGGCGACCTCGCGGTACACCATCCGGCGTAGAGGTCGAGATTCAGGCGCTGGCTTTCTTGACCACGCTGGGTTCGGGCAGGACCTCGATTTGTGGACCGGCTTCGATTTCATTCGGCGGCACGATCTCGTCGGCCAGTTCCACCTCGCGCAGCCACTCGCGCCAGATCGCGACCAGCAGCGCCATCAGCACCGGGCCGATGAACAGGCCGAGAAAACCCATGGTCTTGACGCCGCCGATCAAACCGAAAAAGGTCGGCAGGAAGGGCAGTTTTATCGGGCCGCCGACGAGCTTGGGGCGCAACGTCTTGTCGACGACGAACAACTCGACCGTGCCCCAGATGAACAGCGCCAGGCCGGCCATCGGTGAGCCGCTGGCGGCGAGGTAGATCGAAACCAGGGTGAAGGACAATGGCGCACCGCCTGGGATGAGCGCCATGACGCCGGTCAGCGCGCCGAGCGTCACCGGCGACGGCACACCGGCCAGCCAGTAGGCGATGCCCAGCACAAGTCCCTCGCCGATGGCGATTACCGTCATGCCGGTCACGGTCGAGGAAATGGTCGCCGGCACGACGCGCGAGATCCGTTCCCAGCGGGTGGGCAGGATGCGCTCGCCGAGGCGGTCGATCTGGCCGGCGAAATTCTCGCCGTCGCGATAGGCGAAAAACAGGGCGATCATCATGAACAGCAGCGTCAGAAAGAGGCTGAAAGCGCTGCCGCCTGCGGCGAGCGCACCGCGGTAGATGCTGCCTATATTGGCGCCGCTGACCAGCTGGATCAGTTCGCCGATGCCGCCGGGATGGCCGAGATTGGTCGTCCACTGCTCGTTCAGCCACTCACCCACCACAGGCAGGGTGGCGATCCAGTGCGGCGTCACCGCACCGTGGCGGTTGGTCTCTATCGCCCAGCCGACCCATTCGCGCACCTCGTTGATGGCGTAAGTGCCGGCAAGCGCGATCGGTATCACCAGGAAGGCCAGGATGAACAGGATGGCAAATGTGGCGGCGATGGTTCGGTTGCCGCCGACGCCGACCAGCAGCCGTCGGTAGAGCGGCCAGCTGGCGAAGGCGATAACGAGGGCGGCCAGCACCGGGAACAGGAAGCCGTGGAAAAAATAGACCCCGGCGGCAACGATCAGCACCAGCAGCCAGCGCGCCGCCGAGAGCGGCGGTATGACGGCCGAACGAAGCGGTGTGGACAGCCCGAAGAGGCGCTGCTGCCGTTCCGGCTTCTGGATCTTTGCTTCCTTCAAACGCCCTGTTCTCCCCGGCCCATCCGGTCAGTTATGCACCGATATAGTGCAGCAATCGTGACGATACTCCAAATGGTGATGGCGCAGCTGCCAATCTCCCCGCTCGTGGGGAATCTCCTGCAGGACAGAGGGGGGCGTGAACCTCTGATCTGACCTTAAGGACCGAGAATTGCGAGAGGTGTAGCCAGCCATTTGATGCGCTGGCGGGACAGCGCCTCCTCTGGCCAGCCGGCCATTTCCCCCACGAGGGAGGAGATCGGCAGCTTCTAGCCGAACTTCCCAGTCCTTGGGAATCCCTTAGGCACCATCCGTCCCGCCGACGCCCGGGCGCCGATCCATTCAGCCAATTCCTCGCGCGACCGGGTGAAGGTACGGTCGGCCGAATCCTGCCAGGAGAGACCGGTCTCCAGCGTGAACGGCTTGAGGTCGAGCAGGCCGCCGTCCTTGTATTTCTGCAGCCGCACACCCTTGCCGCGACCCATCTCCGGAATTTCCGAGAGCGCGAACACCAGCATCTTGCGGTTCTCGCCGACGATGGCCAAGTGATCGCCGGTGACCGGCACGCAGCGCTTGGCCTCGTCCGGCGCCTTGACGTTCATCACCTGCTTGCCCTTGCGGGTGTTGGCGACCACCTCTTCCTCGGGAACGATGAAGCCGTTGGCGTCGAAAGAGGCGAGCAGCAGCTTGCGCTTGGGATCGTGGACGAAGGCGGTGACGATGTCCTGGTCATTGTCCATGTCGACGATGATGCGGATCGGCTCGCCATGGCCGCGGCCGCCCGGCAGCCGGTCGGCGCCGATCGTGTAGAACTTGCCGCCGGTGGTGAAGACCAGCACCTTGTCCGTCGTCTGGGCATGGAAGGCGAGCTTGAGGCTGTCGCCCTCCTTGAAGGTCAGCGTCGAAAAATCGGCCAGATGGCCCTTCATCGCCCGCAGCCAGCCTTTTTCCGAAACCACCACGGTGACCGGCTCGCGCTCGATCATGGCGTGCGCGATATCGGTCAGGTCGTGCTCGGGCGCGTCGGCGAACTGCGTGCGGCGCTTGCCGATCTCGGTCTCCGGACCGAACTTGTCGCGAACCTGAGTGACTTCCCACTTGATGGTCGACCACTGCTTGGCATCGGACGCCAGCAGTGCCTCGATCTGCTTCTTCTCCGCGGTCAGGCCGTCGAATTCCTTGCGGATCTCGAATTCCTCCAGCTTGCGCAAGGCGCGCAGCCGCATGTTGAGGATCGCTTCGGCCTGGGTGTCGGTGAGCGACCAGCGGGCCATCATGACCTGCTTGGGCTCATCCTCCTCGCGGATGATCCTGATCACCTCGTCGATGTTGAGATAGGCGATCAGGTAGCCGGCAAGGATTTCCAGCCGCCTCTCGATCTCGTCGAGGCGAAATTTCGAGCGACGGATGAGGACGTCGCGGCGGTGGTCCAGCCATTCCTGCAGCACGCCCTTCAGCGACAGCACGTTCGGCACCTTGCCGCGCGACAGCACATTCATGTTGAGCGGGAAACGGCTTTCGAGCTCGGTCAGCTTGAACAGCGATTCCATCAGAATGCCTGGGTCGACCGAACGGCTCTTCGGCACCAGCACGACGCGGATGTCCTCGGCGCTTTCGTCCCTGATATCCTCGAGCAGCGGCAGCTTGCGGGCCATCAACAGCTCGGCGATCTTCTCGATCAGCCGCGCCTTCTGCACCCCATAGGGGATTTCGGTAACGACAATGCTCCAGGTGCCCCTGCCCTGGTCTTCCTGGTTCCATTTCGACCGCACGCGAAACCCGCCGCGGCCGGTCTCATAGGCTTCGAGGATCGAGGCACGGCTGTCGACGATGATGCCGCCGGTCGGAAAATCCGGACCCTGGACGAAATCCATCAGCTTCGCCACCGGCGCATCGCGATGCTCGATCAGATGCAGCGCCGCGTCGCAGAGCTCTGCGGCATTGTGCGGCGGGATCGAGGTCGCCATGCCAACCGCGATGCCGGACGAGCCGTTGGCCAAGAGATTGGGGAAGGCACCGGGGAGCACGACCGGCTCCTCGTCCTCTTCATTGTAGGTCGGCCGATAGTCGACCGCGTCTTCGGTGATGCCGGCAAGCAGATCGGTGGCCACATCGGTCATACGCGCTTCGGTGTAGCGCATGGCGGCGGCGTTATCGCCGTCGATGTTGCCGAAATTGCCCTGGCCGTCGACCAAGGGGTAGCGCATCGAAAAATCCTGCGCCAGCCGCACCAGCGCATCATAGATCGACTGGTCGCCATGCGGGTGGAACTTGCCCATCACCTCGCCGACGATACGAGCGCATTTGGCGAACCCCTGGTCGGGGTTGAGGCGCAACAGGCGCATGGCGTGCATGATGCGGCGATGGACCGGCTTCAGTCCGTCGCGCACATCCGGGAGCGCCCGGTGCATGATGGTCGACAGCGCATAGGCGAGATAGCGCTCTTCCAGCGCCTTCTTGAGGTCGACTGGTTCGATATGATCGCCGCCGCCATTGTCAGGCGGCAAAAGCCTTTTTCCCATGGGCTGCACCTAGCCGAGCGGGTGATTCGCGGCAAGAGGCGCGCACCGGAGCAGTCGATTTGCGCGCAATTCTGCAACAGAAAACCGCAAGGTCGAGCTTGCCGGCCAACATCAATCTGTTACATGCCGCATCTATTGCGAAGCACGCTGGCGGCTCGACCTTCATGCCAAATTCACTGCATTCTCCAATAGCGGTCGGATCGGGTTTGCCTTTCAGCGCGATTTTCGACCATTGTGCCGGGACACGCCTTTCTCCCGTCCAGTTCGTCACGGAATGGTGATGGCGCAAAGAATTGAAAAATAATTTCAGGACACTCTCAGGGACCTTGCGATGACAATCAACCGCTCAACTCTCCGGAAATTCGCACTTTCGACCTTCTTGCTCACGCTGCCGCTGAATGCGGCCCTTGCCCAGGACGCGGCGGTCGCGGACCGGCTGAAGGCAGCACTCTCCGCCCAGGGCGTCGACATCTCTTGGACCGGCGTGACCGGCGACAACACCAGCATGGTGCTGCAGGGCGTGTCCGTGAAACCGGCCGCGGAAAAGGAAGCGCTGACGATCGGCGACGTCAAGCTCGAGAACATCACCGAAGCCAATGGCGGCTATGATATCGGCACCGTGTCGACCTCGGCCTTCGAACACAGCAAGGACGGCGTCACCCTGGATCTCAGCCCCTTCGTCATCCACGACATGACGGTGCCGGCCGACGGCTCCACCAGCCCGCTTGGCTCGCTGATGATGTACAAATCCGCTGAACTCTCGAACATGACGGTCAAGGTCGCCGACAAGACCGCTTTTTCGATGGACGGGCTTGCCATCCAGATCACGCCGCCCGCCGACGGCAAGGCGATGGAATTCACCGCCAACACGGAGAAATTCACGGCCGATCTCTCGCTGGTCGAAGACCCCAAGTCCAAGGAGGTCATCAACGCGCTCGGCTACCAGAACATTTCGGGCAATCTTGAAATGGCCGGCACCTGGCAGCCGTCGGACGGCAAGATGGAGCTGTCGAAATACGACATATCCGTCGAGAATGCCGGCACGCTTGGCATGACCTTCGACCTCGGCGGCTACACGATCGACTTCATCAAGTCGCTGCAGGAGATGCAGAAGAAGATGGCCGCACAGCCGGAAGGCGCCGACAATTCAGCGCAAGGCATGGCCATGCTCGGCCTGTTGCAGCAGCTTTCGTTCAACAGCGCATCGATCCGCTTCGACGACGATTCGCTGACCGGCAAGGTGCTGGACTATGTCGGCAAGCAGCAGGGCATGTCGGCCAAGGACATCGCCAACCAAGCCAAGGCAATCGTGCCGTTCGGCATGGCGCAGCTCAACAATCCCGAGCTGACGGCCCAGGTTACGGCGGCGGTCAGCAAATATCTCGACGATCCGAAGAGTCTCGAAATCTCGGCCGAGCCGCCGGCATCGGTGCCGTTCGCGCTGATCATGGCGGGCGCCATGTCCAACCCGCTCGACCTGCCGAAGACGCTCGGCGTCAGCGTCAAGGCGAACGAGGACTGATCGAATTAGCTGCCTTCTCCCCGTCACTATACGGGGAGAAGGTGCCGGCAGGCGGATGAGGGGCAGCGCCGACGCTTGCGAATATGAATTCCAGTCTGAAACGATTGCCTGTCAGAAGGCCTCGGCTGCTACGATCGCTCGCAAATCGCCAGCCCGCGCTGCCCCTCATTGTCCTGCCGGACATTTCTCCCCGTATAGTGACGGGGAGAAAGGGCAGTTGCACCCGTCAGTCCTTCTTGGTCGGCGCTACCCGCAGCGCCAGTTCGCGAAGCTGCTGCGGCGAGGCTTCCGACGGCGCGTTCATCAACAGGTCGTAAGCCTGCTGGTTCATCGGGAACATGGTGATTTCGCGCAGGTTCTTCGCGCCGACCAGCAGCATGACGACGCGGTCGACGCCGGCGGCCATGCCGCCATGCGGCGGCGCGCCATACTGGAAGGCACGGTAGAGGCCGCCAAAGCGCTCCTCGACCGTGGCGCGGTCGAGCCCGACCGTCTCGAACGCCTTGACCATGGTTTCGGGCAGATGGTTGCGGATACCGCCACTGGCGATCTCGAAACCGTTGCAGACCATGTCGTACTGGAAGGCCTTGATGCCGAGCAGATCCTCGCCGTTCAGCGCATCGATGCCACCCTGCGGCATCGAGAACGGGTTGTGGGCGAAGTCGATCTTCTTCTCCTCCTCGTTCCATTCGAAGAACGGGAAGTCCACGATCCAGCACAGTTCGAAGCGTTCGCGGTCGACGAGGTTCAGCTCCTCGCCGGCACGGGTGCGCGCCGCGCCGGCGAACGACACGAACTTCTTCGGATCACCGGCGACAAAGAAAGCGGCGTCGCCGTCGGCAAGACCGAGTTGCAAGCGGATCGCCTCGGTACGTTCCTCGCCGATGTTCTTGGCGAGCGGGCCGGCGCCTTCGAGCTTGTCGCCTTCCTTGCGCCAGAAGATGTAGCCCAGCCCCGGCTGGCCCTCGCCTTGCGCCCAGCTATTCATGCGGTCGCAAAAGGCGCGGCTGCCGCCGGTCTTTGCCGGAATGCCCCACACCTCGGCCTTCGGATCGTTGGCCAGGATGTTGGCGAACACCTTGAAGCCGGAATCGCGAAAATGGTCGGAGACGGCTTGCATCTCGATCGGGTTGCGCAAGTCCGGCTTGTCGGAGCCGTATTTGCGCATGGCGACATCATAGGGGATGCGCTGGAATTTCTGCGTCACCGGCTTGCCGTTGGCGAAGGTCTCGAAGACGCCGCGCATCACCGGTTCCATGGTCGACAGCACGTCGTCCTGCTCGACGAAACTCATTTCGAGGTCGAGCTGGTAGAATTCGCCGGGCAAGCGGTCGGCGCGCGGGTCCTCGTCACGGAAGCAGGGCGCGATCTGGAAATAGCGGTCGAAGCCCGACACCATGATCAGCTGCTTGTATTGCTGCGGCGCCTGCGGCAGCGCGTAGAAGGTGCCGGGATGGATGCGCGACGGCACCAGGAAGTCGCGCGCGCCTTCCGGCGACGAGGCGGTCAGGATCGGCGTCGAGAATTCGGTGAAGCCGACCTCGCCCATGCGCTTGCGCATCTCGGCGATGATCTTCGTGCGCGCCACGATGTTCTTGTGCAGTGTCTCGCGGCGCAGGTCGAGGAAGCGGTATTTCAGCCTGATGTCCTCGGGATAATCGGGCTCGCCGAACACCGGCAGCGGCAATTCCTTGGCCGCCGACAACACCTCGATCTCGCGGGCGAAAATCTCGATCTCGCCGGTCGGCAAATTGGCGTTCGTGGTCTCGGGCAAGCGCGCCTTGACCTCGCCATCGACGCGGATCACCCATTCGCCGCGCAAGGTCTCGGCGATCTTGAAGGCAGGCGAATCGGGATCGGCGACGATCTGGGTCAGGCCGTAATGGTCGCGCAGGTCGATGAACAGCAGGCCGCCATGGTCGCGCACGCGATGCACCCAGCCCGACAGGCGGACGGAATTGCCCACATCGCTCTTTCTCAACTGGGCACAGGTATGGCTGCGGTAGCGGTGCATGGTCATTGGTAAAGTCCGGATGCTGGGGTGCGGGCTGAGGCCCGGCTCGAAATTGGCGCGAAAAGCGCATGAGAGGCCGGCTTTGTCAAGGCAAGCGGATGGTTTGGGCCATCGCCGGACCTTGAGCGGCATTGTCTGAAAAAGCGTTTCCTGTGAAGATGCCATTCGACGCAATCCGGAGACGCCCGATGCCAAAACGCACGCTCCCATCCGGCATTGGGCCACATAACCACCGCGAGCTGGAACTGATGCTCAGCGGCATGAAGCCGATGGCCTTGTTCGCGGCGGAAGCGGGAATGGACGCCGAAGACATTGGCGACGCGCAATTCAAGCCCTTCGTCGATGAAGGGCGTATTCTCAAATTCACCTATGTCGACCCTGTAACCTCCATCGAAGAGCGTCGCTACTGCCTGCCGACCGAGGAATGGCGCTGCAAGCTCAGCCTGCTGATCTCTCGAATGTGCCGGAGCGGAGAGGCCTTTGGCGTCTTCACGTCAAATGATCTGGCGAGACTGGAAGGCACACTTCTTGGCTATCCCAAAGAAAATATCGAAGCGTTTGTCACGTATGCGGCATCGATGAAAGCGCTGAACGTCGACGCAGATTGAATGACCGCCTCCCGGCGGAGACTCAATCCGGCGGGGAATGTTCCTGCGGCCAAGGCTGTCGCTTCGCCGCACCTGTTGTGAATTTCGGCCAGTTTCGCTCGGCCGAGTGACAAAAACGGCGATTCCGGCGGCCCAGCCGCGTCACGACGCCGATACCGGCGCTTGACGAAAGCCTTCCCGGCTGAAATCTAGGAAGACCCTACTCCTGCCAAAAGCGATTTGATGCACGTCATCACCACCCAGAAAGAACTCGAGACCGTTCTCGCCGCTTTCGAAAAGTCGGATTTCGTCACCGTCGACACCGAATTCATCCGCGAAACGACCTTCTGGCCAATCCTGTGCCTGATCCAGATGGCCGCGCCCGGCGTGACCGCGCTGATCGATCCGCTGTCACCTGACATCGACCTGGCTCCCTTCTTCAGGCTGATGGCCAACGAGGCGGTGGTCAAAGTCTTCCATGCGGCGCGCCAGGACATCGAAATCATCGTCCATCTCGGCGACCTCGTTCCGCACCCGGTGTTCGATACCCAGGTGGCGGCGATGGTCTGCGGCTTCGGCGACAGCGTTTCCTACGATCAGCTGGTACAGCGCATCACCGGGGCGCGGCTCGACAAGTCGTCGCGCTTCACCGACTGGCGCCATCGGCCGCTGTCCGACAAGCAGCTTGATTACGCGCTGGCCGACGTCACCCATCTGATCGAGGTCTATCAGCATCTCAACGCCGAGCTGGCGCGGGAAAACCGCGCTCACTGGCTGAATGAGGAGATGGATGTCCTGACCTCGCGCGAGACCTACGATCCGCACCCCGAGGATGCCTGGAAGCGGCTGAAGATGCGGCTTCGCAAGCCCCAGGAACTGGCGATCGTGCAGGCCGTGGCGGCGTGGCGCGAACGCGAGGCGCGCGAGCGCGACGTGCCGCGCGGCCGTGTGCTCAAGGACGACGCGATCTACGAGATCGCGCAGCAAGGACCGCGCGATGCGGCAGCCCTTGCCAAGCTGCGCACCACGCCAAAAGGCTGGGAACGCTCCTCGACGGCGACGGCATTGCTCAGCGCGGTCAACACCGCGCTCGCCCTGCCCAAGGAGCAGATGCCGAAACTGCCGAAAAACTTCCAGCCGCCCGAGGGCTCGAATGCGGCCGCGGAACTGTTGAAGGTCCTGCTCAGGATCGTCGCCGAAAAACAGGGCGTCGCCTCGAAGGTGCTGGCCTCCAGCGATGACATCGATCGCATCGCCGCCGAGGGCGAGGATGCCGATGTGCCCGCGCTGCAAGGATGGCGGCGCGCCGTGTTCGGCGAACACGCGCTGAAGCTGGTACGCGGCGAGATCGGCATCAAGTTCGACAATCGCAAGATCGCGGTGTTCGATCTATAGGCGCCGGCCTTTCCCTCTTCCTTTTTCGAGAAGGTGATTAGCGCAGCTCATACGATCGCGAGCAAGTGCAGGGCCAGCCAGATCCAGCCCAGCGCCAGCACCACCGCGCCCAACCCGAAGGAGCGGTTGCGCACCAGCAGCTTGTTGCTGGTCAGGTGAAACCAGGCGTGAAAATAGCGCGACGCGACAAAAATCCACATCAGTGCGAGGGTGATGTAATTGACGCCGTTGGTCATGTGCAGTGTCAGGCACAGCACGTAGAAAAGCACCGGCAGTTCGAATTGGTTGATCAAATTGTTCGCGACGGTGACAGTTGAGGCCGGCTCGGTCGAACGAACCTTGTACTGGCCGACCTTGGCTTCACCCGACTTGACAGCAAAATAGCGGCGCCGGCCCATGACGATATAGACGATGTAGATCAGCAGCACGTGAGCCAGCACAGGCCAGAAGATCGTGGTCTGGTTCATGAAGCCGCCCCTGCCCTGCTCCGCTTCAACTCCGACGTCTTTGGCCTGCCAGCCAGAAAGCGGCAATGACGATGACCGGGACGGCGAGAAGCGCGAATTTGGTGACGATCAGCGCCGAGGCAAAGGACAGCGAGTCCGGGTTGGCGTAGAGGAAATCGGACAGAAGGCGCGCCACGGCGATGTTCTGGGCGTAGTCGGCGAGTGTATAGGGCAGCACCAGGATCAGCGCGAAGACCGCCTGCATCTGCGCCGGCAGCACGCGGAAATTCTTCAGGCGCCGGCCAGTTGCCAGGATCAGGCTGACCAGCGTCAGCGACAACAGCGCCGGAAACAGAAGATCGAAGGTCAGGTAGTGCCAGACCAGGATGATCTCGCTGCCGCGCCGGCCAAGCGCCGTCAGCCAGGCCATGCCTTCGTCGGGCGTGAATCCGAAATAACGCATGTCGAGCGAAGCCAGGCCCCCGCTCAGTCGACGAAAATAGAAGAACTCCATCCCCGTCATGGCGACAAAAACCGCCACCGAGAGGAAGCAGAGCGCCCCCACATGACGCGACAAGCGCAGCACCATGGCGGTCAAGTTCGCCCAAAGCCCGGAAGAATCAGGCTCCGCCGGGATAGTTGGGGCTTTCGCGGGTAATCGTGACGTCATGGGCGTGGCTTTCACGAAGTCCGGCGTTGGATATGCGCACAAAGGTGGCGCGGTCGCGGAAATCGGCAAGGTCGCGGCCACCAACATAACCCATAGCGGCTTTCAGCCCGCCCGCAAGCTGGTGCAGCACGCCAGACACAGGTCCTTTATAGGGAACCTGCCCTTCAATGCCTTCCGGCACCAGTTTCAGCGTGTCGCGCACCTCGGCCTGGAAGTAGCGATCGGCGGAGCCCCGCGCCATGGCGCCGACCGAGCCCATGCCGCGATAGGCCTTGAAGGAGCGGCCCTGGTGCAGATAGACCTCGCCCGGGCTTTCGTCGGTTCCGGCAAGCAGCGAGCCGATCATGGCGGCGCTGGCGCCGGCGGCGAGTGCCTTGGCGAGATCGCCGGAATATTTGATGCCGCCGTCGGCGATCACCGAGGCGCCTGATTTGTGCGCTGTCTCGACCGCCGACATGATGGCCGAAAGCTGCGGAACGCCGACCCCAGCCACAATGCGGGTGGTGCAGATGGAGCCCGGGCCAATGCCGACCTTGACGGCGTCGGCGCCGGCGTCGATCAGCGCCCGTGTGCCTTCCGCGGTGGCGACGTTGCCGGCCAGGATGCGCACGGAATTGGAAAGCTTCTTCGCCCGCGTCACCGCGTCCAGCACACGCTGCGAGTGGCCATGCGCTGTGTCGATCACCAAAAGATCGACGCCGGCCTCGATAAGACGCTCGGCGCGCTCGAAGCCGTCATCACCGACACTGGTGGCGGCCGCGGCGCGCAGGCGCCCCTGCGCATCCTTGGTGGCGTGCGGGTTGAGTTGCGACTTCTCGATGTCCTTGACGGTGATCAGCCCGACGCAATTGCCCGTTTTGTCGACCACCACCAGCTTCTCGATGCGGTGCTGGTGCAGAAGCCGCTTGGCCTCGTCCTGGTCGACGTTCTCCTTGACCGTGATCAGGTTCTCACGGGTCATCAATTCGTAGACCTTTTGCGCCGGATCGGAAGCGAAGCGCACATCGCGGTTGGTCAGGATGCCGACCAGCCGGCCGGTCTTGTGGCCACCGGCGCCGCCATTCTCGACCACCGGAATGCCCGAGATCGAATAGGTGCGCATCAGCGACAATGCGTCGGCGAGCGTGGCGTCGGGCCCGATCGTGACCGGGTTGACCACCATGCCGGATTCGAATTTCTTGACCTGCCGCACCTGCTCGGCCTGTTCGGCGGGCGAGAAATTGCGATGGATGACGCCGATGCCGCCGGCCTGCGCCATGGCGATGGCAAGCCTTGCCTCGGTGACCGTGTCCATCGCCGCCGACAGGATCGGCACGTTGAGGTCGATGTCGCCGGCGATGCGAGTGCGGATGTCGGTCTGGCCGGGCATGACCTCGGAATGACCAGGCTGCAAAAGCACGTCGTCAAAGGTCAGCGCCAGTGCGCCGGTGGACGTTTCGATGATTTTTGCCATGGCCAGCCCTTTGAATGCGAAAAAGCGCTGGACCGGAATGGACAGCGCCGACTCGTTATTCCCTTTCAGGATTGGCGGTGGCTGGTAACACGTCGCGGGACGGATGAAAAGCCGATCGTTGCGTCGTTCCGCGTTCTAGTCGCCAGACTTCCCCGCTAGAGCATCAAGCAATGGGTGACGCGGCGCTGCGAAAGGACTGACGACAGTGACCGCGCCCCATGTGAAGCCGTCTTGCAGATCTTCCGAGACCAGCAGCCGACAGCCAGCTTGCGAGGCCGTGGAGAGAATGACCGAGTCCCAAATGCTGAGTCGATGATCGGTAGCCAGATCAGCGGCCATCATCATCACGTCCTGCGTCGTCGCGGCAACGGAAAATGCGTCGCTCCAGCTCAGAAGGGCATCCCGTGCCTCCAGGGGCGGTCTTCCTGCTTTGCGGACCAAAACGTTGAAGAGTTCACCAAGAACCTGAACAGGAATAACCGCGTCATCTTGCCGGAGATCGCGCAGCAATTCGAGAACGATGTCGCGCTTCTCCGCACCGTTCACCCCTTCCGCGTAAGCAAGGATATTCGTATCGAGCGCGATCTTCAATGCTCGTCCTCATAAAGCTCATCGCGCGTCCACTGCCCGGCATTCATGACAGGCTGGCGCTCAAGGCGCGACAACAACGCCGCGCGCGATCGGGCAGCCACACCCTCCTGATGATCCGCGGGCACGATCCGAGCGACCGGACGCCCGTGACTGGTCACCACGTAGCTTTGTCCTTCGCGAACGCCGCGCAGTAGGAGAGAAAACCTGCGATTGGCATCGGCCGCCGAAACACCTTTTTCCATGGCAATGTCCCCATAGTAGTTATATTCACTACAATAATGATGTGTGTCGTTCCATGCAAGGTGTCCCTTGCCTGGCAGGGATCTCTGCCGGCATGGGGCATGCCAAAGCGAAAGGCCGCATCCTTGCAGTCGCACAAAAGTGACAGCAATTTAACACGACATCACCCTCTGGCCGTGATAACCGCCCTGCGTGCCGGCTTGCCCCAGCCGACGACACAGAGAATCAGTCCGGACGCGTCTTGTGAACCGCACCATTCCGCTCATATTGGCGGTCGCTCTCTTCATGGAAAACATGGATTCGACCGTCATCGCGACATCGCTGCCGGCGATCGCCATCGACATCCACACCAGCCCGATCGCGCTCAAACTGGCGCTGACGGCCTATCTGGTGTCGCTGGCGATCTTCATTCCAATCAGCGGCTGGATGGCCGATCGCTTCGGCGCCAAGACCATCTTTCGTGCCGCGATTGCAGTGTTCATTGCCGGTTCGGTGGCGTGCGCCCTCTCCGGTTCGCTGCCCGCCTTCGTGGTCGCGCGTTTCCTGCAAGGCATTGGCGGCGCCATGATGACCCCGGTCGGGCGCCTGGTTCTGGTGCGCGCCACGCCCAAGAGCGAACTGGTCGCCGCCATGTCGTGGCTGACCGTTCCCGCACTGGTCGGCCCGCTGGTGGGTCCGCCGATCGGCGGCTTCATCACTACCTACTTCACCTGGCACTGGATCTTCCTGATCAACGTCCCGATCGGCCTGATCGGCATTTGGCTTGCCACTCGCTTCCTGCCGGAAACCGAGGCAACCGAGACGCCGCCGCTCGATTTCGTCGGTTTCGTCCTGAGCGGGCTGGCCGCTTCCGGCGTCGTCTTTGGCCTGTCGGTGGTCAGCCTGCCTTATCTGCCGCCGGCGACGGGCTTCATCACGATCGCCGTGGGACTGCTGTCGGGCGCGCTCTACCTCATGCATGCGCGCCGCGCCAAAAATCCGCTGCTGGCGCTCGAACTCTTCCGTAACCAGGTGTTCCGGTCGTCGGTGCTTGGCGGCTCGCTGTTTCGCATCGGCATCGGCGCCGTGCCGTTCCTTTTGCCGCTGATGTTCCAGATCGGTTTCGGGCTGACACCATTCCAGTCCGGCATGATCACCTTTGTCTCGGCGATCGGCGCCATCGGCATGAAATTCGTCACCGCGCTGATCTTCCGCGTTGTCGGCTTTCGCCGCGTGCTGATCGTCGGCTCGCTAGTCGCTGCCGCATCGATCGCCATCTACGGCCTCTTCACCCCTGAAACACCTTATGCGCTGATGCTGGCCATATTGCTGGTCGGCGGCTTCATCCGCTCGATGTTCTTCACCGGCGTCAACGCGCTCTCCTATGCCGAGGTGTCGGCCGAGGATACCAGCAAGGCAACGCCGATCACGGCGGTGTTCCAGCAGCTCTCGATCGCGCTCGGCGTGGCGCTCGCCGGCGGCATTCTGGAAGTCTCGACCTCGATCCATGGCGGCCCGCTGACGCTGCGCGACTTCCATACCGCCTTCTTCATCGTGGCGGCGGTGTCGGCGGCGGCGTCGCTGTCGTTCATGCGGATGGCGCCCGACGCCGGTAACGCCGTCTCCGGCCATGGCCGGCTGACGACGCCGAAGACGCTGGAACCCGTCAGATCGCCGGGAGAGTGAGGCAAAGTCGCCGTAGAGCGATCAGCCGCGGCGTCCCCGGCCCTTCGCCATGGCTCCGGGCGCTCGAGTCCTTCGGAACGTCCACTGGACGTTCCGATCCGCCTGGCGGCGGACCGGCGGGGGGCTGGCCGTTCAGCCGTCGGCGTCCCCCGGCCCTTCGCTATGGCTCGGGGCGCTCGAGTCCTTCGGAACGTCCACTGGACGTTCCGATCCGCCTGGCGGCGGACCGGACTCTCGCCCCTTAAATTCCTTGGCCAACAGATAGAGCTCCACCGATTCATCGCGTGAGGCCGGCGGCTTGACGTGATGGACGGAGCGGAAATTCTTCTTGAGCATCGAGAGCAACTCATTTTCGGCGCCGCCCTGGAAGGTCTTGGCGAGGAAATGGCCGCCCGGCTTGAGGACCGACAGCGCGAAATCGGCCGCCACCTCGCACAGATGCATGGTGCGGATATGGTCGGTCCGCTTGTGGCCGGTGGTCGGCGCCGCCATGTCGGACAGCACGACATCCGGATCCCCGCCCAACGCTTCGGCCAGCCTTTGCGGCGCGTCGGCGTCCAGGAAATCCATCAGCAGCACCGGCGCACCGGGCACGGCGTCCATTTCGAGATAATCGATGCCGATGACATGCGGGTTTTCGGCCGTCGATTTCGTGCGCGCGGCCGCGACCTGGCACCAGCCGCCGGGGGCGGCACCCAGATCGATTACTTTCATGCCGGGCTTCAAGAGGTGGTGCTTGTCGTCGATCTCGATCAGCTTGTAGGCCGCGCGCGAGCGATAGCCGTCGGCCTTGGAGCGCTGGACATAGGGATCGTTGATGTGGCGCTGCAGCCAGCGGCGCGACGATTCCTTCAGGCCGCTTTTCTTTTTGATCCGCGTCTTCAGCACGCGAATGCTGGCGGATCCTGGCTTTTCTGGTTTCTTCGTCATTGCCTGATTTCTTGTTTGAGCATGATCATGATGCCCTGGCACGCCCGTCATTGCGCCAGACGCCGTCATCGGCCATCAGCTCACTCAATATTCCTTCGCGCAAGCCCCGGTCGGCGACGCGCAGCCGTTCCGAGGGCCAGACGGCGCGGATTGCTTCGAGGATGGCACAACCGGCCAGCACGAGATCGGCGCGGTCGGCGCCGATGCAGGGGTTGGCGCAGCGCTGCTGGAAATCCCAGCCGACCAGTTTCTCCACCATGCGGTCGACGCTGTCGCGGTCCATCCACAGGCCGTCGACCCGTCGGCGATCGTAGCGCTCGAGGTCGAGATGGACGCCGGCCAGCGTCGTCACCGTGCCCGAAGTGCCCAGCAGATGAAAATTCGGGCCGGCCTTGAGATGGCTCAACCGATCGCGGCCATCGAAAGCGGCCAGCCTGCCGGCGACGTCGTCGACCATGGCGGTGAATATCTCGCGCGTCACGGTGCGGCCGCCAAAGCGTTCCGCCAACGAGACGACGCCGACCGGCAGCGAGGTCCATGAGACGATGTGATTGGCCAGCCGCGGCGAACGGCGGCCGGTGAGATCGATCAGGGCGATCTCGGAAGACCCGCCACCGATGTCGAACAGGACGACGCCCTGCGTGTCGCGCTCGACCAGCGAACCGCAGCCGGAAACCGCGAGGCGGGCTTCGGTCTGGCGGTCGATGATCTCGAGCTTCAGGCCAGCCTCGCGTTCGACGCGATCGAGGAACTCCACGCCGTTTTCGGCTGTTCGGCAGGCTTCGGTGGCGATCAGCCTTGCCTTCCTGATCTTGCGGCCGCGCAATTTATCGCCGCAGACCTTCAGCGCCTCGACCGCGCGGTCCATCGCCGGCTGACCGAGCCGGCCATTGGCGGTGAGCCCCTCGCCCAGCCTGACGATGCGCGAGAAGGCATCGATGACGCGAAACTGGCCATGACGCGTGGGAACGGCGACCAGCAGCCGGCAATTGTTGGTGCCGAGGTCCAGCGCGGCGAAGACGGGAAGCTCGTGCACCGGCGGCCGGCGGTGGCCTTGTTCGGGGCGAGGCAATGAAGCGGCGGGCGAGATTGTCGCCGCGGCAACAGGCTTCAAATCCACCGCCGCGACATGAGCCTTGCCTTGCACCGGCGATTGATTGTCCCCTGGGCGCGCCTCGTCACGCGCAAAAACCTTGCGTCCACGCCTTCGCTTGCGCCGTTTCTTGGGCTTGCCCTTCTGGGTCGCGTCGCCAGCCTGCCCATTCACGGAGCGAGGCTCCGTTGGGCGGCGTTGCTGCCAACCGGCTGTCCCCGGGCCTGATGGTCCCAGGGAAGCGCTGGACGCGCCCACCTCCGGCGCGCCTGCGCCGGTGTCGCGGTCTTCCACTGTCGTTCCTTCCGGCGCCGCGCGAACCGGTGAAGGACGCAGCAGGCGCTTTGGCATGTTTCAAGTTGCCGCCAGACTAACAGCGCCGTGCCCGATCACCAAGAGCCGCATGCTGAATTTTGCCGGCTGGGTGCGCGGGCCTGTTTTTGCACTGGCGTAATGTACCGGCAAGGCTGGGCTGGTAGCGAAACACCGTCGCGGCGCGCGGCAAACAGGGACGGCGTCAGGCGCGACAAGTGTTCGCGGTTGAATAGCCGGCTTCAATGAGGCATCTCTGAAATGAATGGGAAATCCGGGGCGGACGGCCTCTCGACGGAAAGGAAGCGGATACGCAACGCATGGCAGTCGGGCAATGAACTGGAAACGCTATTTCTGGCCGGTCGTCGGCATCGGCGCGGTGATCTTCTCCCTGCTGCTGCTCTGGCATGAATTGCGCGGCATCTCGCTCGACGACGTCTGGGATGGGCTGGCGGCCATTCCAACTCGTGGCTGGATGCTGGCGGGCTTGAGCTCGGTCGTCGCCTATGCCGCGCTCGCCGGCTACGATCACATCGCGCTGCTGCATATTGGCAAAAAGGTGTCGTGGCTGTTCGTGACACTCTGCTCCTTCACCACCTACGCGCTGTCGCACAATATCGGCGGCTCGGTGTTCTCCGGCGCCGTCATTCGCTACCGTGCCTACGGCACAAGGGGGCTGACCGGCCAGGAAGTCGGCGTGCTGGTGGCGATCTGCTGGATAACCTTCGTGCTGTCGACGTTACTGGTCTCCGGCCTTGTGCTGGTGTTCGAGCCGCGGATCATCGACCGCTTTTCCGGCATTGCCCATCACGGCCTGTCGGAGGCGGCAGGCATTGCGATGCTGGTCCTCATCGCAGCCTATGTATTCGGCAGTTGGCTGCACCTGCGCCCGCTGAGGATCGCCGGGTTTCAGTTGCACTATCCGGCGCTGCCGATCGTCGCCAGGCAGTTGCTGATCGGCCCGATCGAACTGCTCGCGGCCGCGGCGATCATCTTCTTCGCCCTGCCCGAGGTGCACAATCCCGGCTATTTCGTCGTGCTGGGCGTCTTCCTGGTCTCCTTCTCGGTCGCCCAGATTTCGCACGCGCCAGGCGGCCTCGGCGTTTTCGAGGTGGTGTTCCTGGCCGGGCTTTCCGACATGGACCCGGTCGGCGTGGTGGCGGCGCTGCTGGTGTTCCGGCTGTTTTATCTCATCGTTCCGCTGTTTCTGGGCCTGGGCATCGTGCTGTTCTTCGAACGCTCGCAGTTCAGCCGCAAGGAGAGCTGAGGCTTGGAGATTCGCACGCCACGGGAAAAGCTGGTGTTCGGAACCGGTGATGAAACCTGGCAATTGAACCGCAAAGCAGACTTGACTATTTTCCACTGGCGGCTACAAGGCAGCGCTCAAGCGGCTCAGCCGCTCAGCCCGCGCGGTTTTCACTTTTTACAGTGATAGTCACGCCTGCTGGGGAATAGGTTAACGGTAGACCCACGGACTCTGACTCCGTTAGTCCTGGTTCGAATCCAGGTTCCCCAGCCACACCTCTTTAATCGTTGTTTTCAGTTTCGCCCCGGCCGGCTCGCATGAGGCCGCCGCATCTGCCGATTCGCAAGTCCACGAGGTGAGATTGTCGTTCGCAAGAAGCTGACGCGTGGGCGCGTGCTGCCATTCTTCGAGGGCCTGCCACGCTGCCTGGTCGGGATCGAAGCCTGCAGCTCATTGCATTGTTGGGCGAGAATTGACTGCACGTGGCCATGACGTGCGGCTGCTGTCGGCACAGTATGTTGAAGCCCAGACTCCATGGTCGTGTAACTTCATCGTGACCCGATCTCCAGGAGGAACAATCGGAATGAACTCCAAGTTGGGGGCCAGCCAATCAGCTTGAGGCAGACCACGACCAACCAATGGAGCATGTCATGAGATTTCCACGCTGCACGACCACCGCGGCCGCCGCTTTGATGTTCGCGGCCTTCCCTGCGCTCGCCCAGACGAACGGAACACCTGCACCAACCCCGGCGACCCAACAGCCCGGAGCTGGGCAACTGCCGGATGTGAGCGGACAGACGGGTGGGCCGACGCATGAAATGATTCGCCAGATGATTGAGCAAGCCGTCCAGGAGAGAATGCAACAGGATCGGAGCTTTAACGAAGGTAACAATCGGCAAGAGGAGGGTGACAACCGTCAAGAGGAAGCTTCCCGTCATCGAGACGGTTGGCAGCGGCACCGCAATGGCGGCCCGGCCGGTGAGCATGGAATGCTCGGAAATCATGGTCCTCGCATGATGCGCGGCACCGGGATGCGACTTGTACTGGCGCTTCTGGACACGGATGGTGACGGATCGCTGTCCGAGAACGAGGTCCAGGAGGCTGTCGGCAGAATCTTCTCTGCAATCGACCAGAACGGTGACGGGAAGATCGACATGGATGAAATCCAGTCCTTCTCGCATGGCTCTGGCGGTCGTGAAGAAATGCCGTGATTGGCTAGTGTCTTAGCTTGAAATCCGGCTAGTCAAAAAGCGGCTCGGAGTTTGGCGAACGCCACAGGCGCCATGAGGCGCTTTGGGGAGAGGCAATACGGCCGCCGGCGCGTTCTCCCCCCGAGCACGCTGCCGGTTCCCAATCGTCCATCCAGTGACCTGAGGTCAAGTTGATCGGGGCATCCGGCCAGATGTCCTCACATGGATCCGTTCAAGGCGGTCATCCGTAAAGCAGTCTGATCGAGCGAGGCCGGGCCAGCCGTTAGGACTCGCAGACACAGTCGGGCCAGTCTGTCACCGACAAGCCGCCCCTCAAGAACTGCAGTCCGACTTTACCAGCAGCGCGCCATGTTTCGCCCAAAGTTGCTCACATTGTTTCGCCCTCAAGTTTGGCGCTCCCGCAACTCCATGAAAGATTATCGCAGAACGAACGTCGTAGCCCAATACCGACGCGTTGGCCAAAAAGTGAACTGCCTCTCCAAGACGGCGAAGTTCAAGGGCGGCTTCTTTCTTGTTCGCTGCGTCGAATACACCGAGGACCTGCACTTCATCATCGCGTGAGGCCAATATGGCGGCCATGGCCTCGTCACTCATCACCCCCACGACTGTTCACGCGGTTGCTGCTGAAGAAACCCACCGCTACCCAGTACGCTGATGCTCGATGCATGCCGGCAACGGTTTCTTCTTTCATCGTCGCTGGCTCTTGCCGAGAACCAAATAGCGGCGGCCTTTGTCAGACCAATGAGGCACTCACCTGCAAACTCGGCCGGTTCGTCGCTCGTGGTGTCGAATACCGCCCATGTGTCGCAGGGTTCCAGAACGGGGAAGAATTTCATATTAGTCTCCGCTAATTTTTCTCCCAACATTAGCGGAACCACTTTGTTCCCGGAGCTTCGATGCCGTGCTCACGTGTACCCGTCTCGACGATGCCGGCAGCGAAGGGCCTCCCCGGCGAGCGGTCGCGTCCAGGGCCGCGACTCTCAAGCGTGGGCAGCCAGGAGGCGCACAACCGTTGACGTCGGGCTTTGATCGGACTGGCCTCTGAAGATCGATACGATGCCCTACCAGCAGGACATGCAAGCAGCGCCATCCAGCCGTGTCGTATACAGCTTGGTTAACAACCATCGGCCCTTAGCGATCTTACCATGCGAACGACAGTGGGATCGTAGGGGAGCTTTTCGTCACGACTATAGGTGGCCGTAAACAATGCCGCGCGGCCGTCGCATACTTTGACGGCCCGGACATACAGTATCTGGCCGTCCTTCAGCCCAGAATAGCTGGCCCATTGCGGGGTCACTCGCTTATAGGTCAACCTCCAGCCGTCGTGCTCATTCACTGCCATGCGATGCTCTATCTCGGTGCGAAAACTCGCCTTGCCGAGTTGCGCCCCCCATACTGCGAGAAACGCTTTGTTTTTGCCCTCGAAGGCTGCCCCTTGGTCGGAGCGCTGGGTAAGTACAAACCCCGGGGGGACATCGAACACGAAGCCGAGATGTTTGATCCCGAAGCCCTGCCATCCCTGAGCACCGAGCAGCGACGTGGGCACCATGGTGACAAGTAAACTCAGCAGAATATGGGGACCATCTCTCATAGCCTGTTCCTATTGCTTCGGCGTCCCGCTCCCTGTCCGTGGCACGTCGTCTAGTAGGGTCGGCTCGACCGAGTCGTTCGTTCGGTGATCTGCTGGCAGCTTGCCGTTTGGGGTCATCTGGTTAACGGCGTCCGGCAGATCCCTGGTGATCCTCGCAATGAGCTCCTCGCGCGAGAGGCCAGTCTGCGTTGAAAGTGCCTCCAGCGTCTGCGCGTCAATAGCCTTTTCCACCTCATGAGGCTCGATCGGCTCGTTCGGCCCGGTGCCAACCCAGGAGTCCACCTTCGGGCCAGCACCTGCATTTTTAAAACGGTCGAGAATATCGCCAAGCGCGGTGCCGGCAACGCCCTTGGACACCTGGTCCAGTATCCCCCCTTGCGGATTGTTTGCATCGCGCTCTCCCGCTCCACGGATCATCTCTGCGATCTTGTCGCGGTTTTGATAAGCCAAGACCCCCAGCATAGCGATCGCAAGTCTTCCAAGATTGGCCACTCGTTCCTCCTGTGGTCTCGAGCTTGGAGAAGCTCTCGGCCTGCCAAAAGTTCCGCATTGGCCACCAAACCTTAGGTGGATACCTCCGGACGTGCACATGAGGTGGGCAAAGGCGCCAGGAAGTCGATGCCTCACAAACCCGAATCTAGTATCCTACTTTGTCCATAAGCACCGCAATTCAGGCTGAGGCGCGACCCAGAAAGTTCGAAAAGCTTCCAGGAACCCCAGCCAAGCATTTTTCAATGAAAATGGTCACTTAGCGAAAATCGGAACCGGAACACTTATCTGGTGCATAAATCCGGCACATCGCTGTCGCCACGCTTCGCGAACAAATCCTGCAAGGCCGCCTGATGATCACTGACACCGAGTTCATTGTCGAAGGCATCAAACAGGGCTGCGTGGTGCTTGCCGATGGCGAGTTCTTTATCGACAGGCTGGTGAAGTATGTCGGCAATGGGAGGATCCGCTGGCATGTCGAATTCCGCGGACATCGCATCGAGCTGACGACCGGCCAGCTCAAGAAGCAGCCTACCTTCCGACGGAAGATGCTCGAACAGGCCGGCGTGCTGCCGCCCCAGCGTCCCGGGGCCAACTACAGGCGATGGGCTCTCGATCTGAGGAGGAACGCCATCGAGCTTCCCTGGCGGGAGAGACCGGTCGATGCCGGTTTCGCCGTAGACAGGCTTGTCGGTCATGAGGGCGACCGCTGGACGGTTGAATACCAAGGCAAGGCAATCAAGTTCACGACGACCAAACTGCGCAGGCAAACCAGCTTCCGCAAGAGGATGCTGCTGAAGGCCAAGGTGCTGCCGCCCCGGATGGACCCGGTTGCCTATCGGAAGTGGGTGGATTGGCTGATTCAAAACGCCACCGAGGCCGCACCGCGGGCCGGCGATGCCGTAATGACCGAGAAAAGTTGGCTTGACGACCTGCCGGAGTTAGGCGGCTGGCAAGACGAAGCGGCGCCCGAGGCAACCGACTAGAACGGCGCTGCCGCTCTTCACATTCACCCCAAAACCATGGTGTTTGCCATGGCTACGAATTTCGGAACACATTGATGGCGAAGAATCTGGCCAGGGCTTGGCTCGCGGCGAACCAGACTTGAATGAGACCCATGGATCGCTTCAATCTCGGCGCTTACCGCCGCCCGATCTCCACCCGCTCCACCGAGACCCAGCGCTGGTTCGATATCGCTCTGAACTGGTGCTACGGCTTCAACCATGAGGAAGGCATCAAGTGCTTTGAGATGGCGCTGGAGACCGATCCGGACTGCCCGATGGTTCATTGGGGCATCGCCTATGCAGCCGGGCCTTTCTACAATCTGACCTGGAAGGAGCATGGCGAGGCCGAGGCAAACAGCGCGACGAAGCGTTGCTTCGAGCATGCCCAGCTCGCGCGCGCCAGTGGGGCTGCAGCCAGCGAGGTCGAAAGGCAATTGATCGAGGCATTGGCTTGCCGTTTCCAGAAACCGCATCGGGTGACGCCACAGGAATTCGAGCAATGGAACGACGCCTATGCCGCCGCGATGCGGCGGGTCTATCAGAATTTTCCCGACGATCATGATGTGATGGCGCTTCTCGTCGAGGCGCTAATGATGCGCACGGTGCGGCTCCTGTGGAATCTCAAGACCGGTGAACCGGCGCCGAATTCCGACGTCGTCGAAGCGCTGGAGGTTTGCGAGCGGTCAATCCTGCTCGCAGACGAGGCCGGCACCGCCCAGCATCCGGCGATCGTCCACCTGCACATCCATCTGCTGGAAATGTCCACCATCCCGGAACGCGGCATGCGCTCGGCCGATCTGCTCGGCGAGATGTGCCCCGATGCCGGGCACATGAACCACATGCCGGGGCATATCTATGTGCTGTGCGGCGAGTATGAGAAAGCGAAGCTCGCCAGCGAAAAGGCGGTTCGGGCCAACGACCTTTATATCGCCTACGCCAATGAGCCGACCTATTATCTGCTCGGCTGCTGCCACGATCTGCACCTGATGATGTTCACCTGCATGTTGTCGGGCCAGTACCAGCCAGCGCTGTGGGCCGCCGACAAGGTGCGCAGCCTGGTGACGCGTGACGTGGTCGCCATCCAGGATCGGCCCAAACTCACCCAGACCGTGGAAGGCTATCATGCGATGAAATCGCACGTGCTGGTGCGCTTCGGTCGCTGGCGGGAAATCATCGACGAGCCGGCAACCGAAGAGCCCGGCCTCTATGTGCTGACGGCGGCCATGCAGCATTACGCCAAGGGCGTGGCGCATGCGACGCTGAGGCAATTCACCGACGCCGAGCGCGAGCGTGAACGCTTCCACCAGCATCTCGAAGGCATTCCAGCCGAGCGGCGTTTTCTCAGCAACCCGGCCCGCGCCTCGCTTGCCGTCGGTGCCGCCTTGCTCGACGGCGAGCTTGCCTACCATCAGGGCCTGCACGAGCAGGCCTATGGCCATCTCAGGCACGCGGTCGAGCTGGACGACAATCTGTCCTACACCGAGCCGTGGGCGTGGATGCACCCGCCGCGCCATGCGCTGGCGGCGCTGCTTCTCGACCAGGGCCACGCGCAAGAGGCGGAGCAGGTCTATCGCGACGATCTCGGCCTGAGCGGCAATGTGCAGCGCTGCGCCCGGCACCCGGACAATGTCTGGGCGCTGCACGGGCTGGTGGAATGTTTGGGGCGGCGCGGCGAGAGCCAAGAGCTGCCTGCACTGCAGGCAAAACTCGCCACGGCGCTGGCCAAGGCCGATGTGCCGATCAGCTCATCGTGCCTGTGCCGGACGGGCGTGCAATCGGCACTCAGCTGTTGTCCTTGATGCCCATCGCACCCTTCCCGGGCAGTTCAATCATGGAATGCTGAAGGGCACCGATTCAGCAACCGTTCCATCGATGGCCAAATCAACCCGATAGGTGCCCTCCGGCCATCCCGCCGTTGGTTTGCTGAGTTGTGAATCAGCCTGATTGTTGGCTCCTACGTCGAGGTCGACCTTGTCGATCGTATAGTTCTCCGGCGCGGCGCCGTGGGAATCAACCGAGACCCAGGAGAACGTGATTTTCGAGGTTGGCGCGATATCCACAAGGTCAGCCGAGACGTAGATCACCGGTGTCTCGACAGGGAAGTTGCTCTGAGGCGTTCCCCCGTCCTTCGTCGCGGAAAGGACGATATTGGTGAAGCCCGCCGCCTGGACCGGCATACCGAAACCGAGCGCCGCCAAGGCGGCAATGGCTAGAACCAGAGCTGATTTCAAGACTTATTTCTCCTCGGGCTTGGTTGCTGGCCCGCAAATCGGGGGCGAATTGGTTGAGGACGGGTGCCCTCAGCCCAGCCATTTGTCGTAGTCCGCCACCAATAGATGCAGGGGCGGTGTGTCTTCCTCGATATCGGCGAAACGGCCGATCGGCTCGCGGAAGACGTTGTCCGTGCGATCGTCATTGACGGTCGACACCTCGCCGATCAGGACATCCTTGCCCTCGGCCCAGAAGGCGTGCCAGACGCCGGGCAAGAGCGTGACGCTTTGGCCCGGATCGAGCTTCAGCAGTCCGCCCGCCGGCAGCCTGTGGATGGTTCCGTCGACCGGCACCGATACTTCGGCCTTGGGGTCGATGCCGCCGTCGCGATCATGCATGAACAGTTCAAGCACCAGCTTGCCGCCGCCGCGGTTGATGATGTCCTCGGCCTTGATGTTGTGGCGGTGCATCGGCGACATCTGCTCCTTGCGCGAAATCATGATCTTTTCGGCATAGAGCATGCCCATGCCTTTCTTCATGTCCTCGTAGCGGCCGTTGCGAACGGTGAACAGGAACAGGCCGAGATCGTCGAACTTGCCCTGGCCATAGTCGGTGATGTCCCAGCCGAGCCGTGAGGTGAAGATGGCCGAAGAATCGACCTGGCGCGCCTTCATCTCTTCCGGCGACCAGTAGGCGAAGGGCGGCATGATATAGCCGAACGAGCGGATGAAAGCGTCGGCTTCGCGGATGATGTCGTTGATGGCGGAGCGTTTCATGATGATGACCCTCGTGTCGATTTTTCCGACAATCGCATAGCCGAACGCCGGTGCGGTGTCGATCCACCTTGCCTGTTCGAGCCCTGTCTGTTCGAGCCTTGCGCGGGCCAGTCATGGCCAACAGATCGCGGCCCGCTGGCCGCGTGACATCGCGTGCTTTGAGGCTCATAACCCTTGCGAATTGCACAGGGATAGCCGATGCCGACCATCCATGACCTCGATACGCCTTCGATCCTGATCGACGTCGCACGCGCCGAAGCCAACATTGCTCGTGCACAGGCTCATGCCGACAAGAACGGACTGAAGCTCAGGCCGCACATCAAGACGCACAAGCTGCCTTATTGGGCGAAGAAGCAAATGGCGGCAGGCGCCGTCGGCATCACGTGCCAGAAGATCGGCGAGGCCGAGGTAATGGCCGACGCCGGGCTGACCGATATCTTTCTTCCCTACAACATCCTGGGGCGCGCCAAGCTCGAGCGGCTGAAGGCGCTGCATGGCCGCGTGACCCTGTCGGTGACGGCCGACAGCATGGACACGCTGGAAGGGCTCGCGGCAGCTTTCACCGATGCCGGCCATCCTCTGCCCGTGCTGGTCGAATGCGATACCGGCATGGGTCGCTGCGGCGTGCAGACAGCCAATGAAGCGGTAGCGCTGGCAAGGGTGATCGACAAGGCAGGTGGCCTCACCTTCGGCGGACTGATGACCTATCCGGCCGCCGGCCGCGCGGCTGAAGCCGAAGCCTGGCTCGCCACCGCCAAGCAGGCGCTGGCTGCCTCGGGGCTTGCCTGCGAGCGCATCTCCAGTGGCGGCACGCCTGATATGTGGCGCTCCGTCGACGCATCCGTCGTCACGGAGTATCGCCCGGGAACCTACATCTATCTCGATCGCTACCAGGTCGCCAAAGGCGTCGGCACGTTGGACGATTGCGCGCTGACGGTGCTTGCGACCGTGGTCAGCCATCCGACAGCGACGCGCGCCATTCTCGATAGCGGCAGCAAGGCCCTGTCCAGCGATACGCTAGGGCTAAAGGATTTTGGAGAGTTGATGGGCGTCCCCGGAGCACTGGTGACGGGCCTGAGCGAGGAGCACGGCACGGTCACGCTTTCCGGCGACGGCAGGCTGCGCATTGGCGAACGCGTGCGCGTGGTGCCGGACCACTGCTGCGTCGTCACCAACCTGTTCAACGAGGTCAATCTGATAGACGGCGAGAAGGTTCTCGAAACACTGCCAGTGGCGGCTCGCGGGCTGATGACATGAGGTTTTAGACCGGACGCTCCGCCTGCCGCGCCGCCACCCGCCGCATGGCTATCACCCGGCGGCGGCGGATTTCGGTGCGCATTGCCATCAGGTGCAGCGCGAAGAACAGCACGGTAAAGCCGAAAGCCATCACCAGCAGAGGCCAGAGCAGGCTCGGGTCGATGGTAGGGCCGCCGAGCCGGAACACCGAGGCAGGCTGGTGCAGCGTGTTCCACCAGTCGACCGAGAATTTGATGATCGGGATATTGATGAAGCCAACCAGCGTGATGATAGCGGCGGCCCAGGCGGCGCGGCTGGCATCATCCAGCGCACGGGTCAGCGCAATGATGCCGAGATACATCAGGAACAGCACGAAGACGGAAGTCAGGCGGGCGTCCCAGACCCACCAGGTGCCCCACATCGGCTTGCCCCAGATCGAACCGGTGATCAGCGCCAGCGCGGTGAACACCGCTCCAATGGGTGCGGCCGATTTCAGCGCGACATCGGCCAGCGGATGGCGCCAGACCAGCGTGCCAAGCGCGGAGACCGCCATCAGCGTGTAGCACATCATGGCGAGCCAGGCGAAAGGCACGTGGATGTACATGATGCGAACGGTGATACCCTGCTGGAAATCCTCGGGCGCGGTGAAGCTCATATAGAGGCCAATCGCGAGGGTGAGCGCGGCGAGCGCCGCCAGCCACGGCACAAGCTTGTCCGCAAGCCCGACGAACCGCGTTGGATTGGCGAGATCGGTCAAGCCGCTCAGGCGTGAGGTGATGTCACTCATGCCACTTTACATAGACCGCCGATGCGTTTGAGGCAATCGAGCGGCGGTGTCGCAGCTCTGGTCTTGCCTCCTCCCGTTCGGGAGAAGGCGGAACCGTTAATGGCTCAGGCGGCCTCGCCCTGCACCGACCGGCTGAGGCGGCGGACTTCCTCGTCGTTGAGCAGGCCGCCGGCGCGCAGCAGGCTGGCGAAGCGGCCGTTGCGCAGCGACAGTTCGGCAAAGCCACCCATCTCGACCACCCTGCCCTTGTCCATGAACACGACCAGATCGGCGTCGCGGACGGTGGTCAGGCGGTGGGCGATGATGAAAGTGGTGCGGTCGCGGCGCAATTCGTCGATCGCTTCCTTGACGCGGTCCTCGGTCTCGACGTCGAGTGCGCTGGTCGCCTCGTCGAGCACCAGGATCGGGGCATCCTTCAGCACGGCACGGGCAATGGCGATGCGCTGGCGCTCGCCGCCCGAGAGCTGGCCGCCACGTTCGCCGACCACCGTGTCGTAGCCATTGCTCTTGGCTAGGATGAAATCCTGCGCCGCGGCCGCGGTGGCGGCGGCATGGATCTCGTCGTTGGTCGCATCGGCGCGGCCGACGCGGATGTTGTCCTCGATCGAGCGGTTCAAAAGCCCGGCGTCCTGGAACACGGTGGCGATCGAATGGCGCAGCGACTTGCGGGTCACCGTGCGGGTATCGATGCCGTCGATCAGGATGCGGCCGCTGGACGGCGAGAAGACGCGCTGCAGCAAGTTGATCAGCGTGGTCTTGCCCGCACCCGTTGGTCCGACGATCGCGACGGTCTGGCCGGCCTGCACCTCGAAGGACACGTCGCTGACGCCCTGCCCCGAATTGGCGAACTCGAAGCTGACATCCTCGAAACGGACATGGCCGGTGACGTTGGCAAGGTCGCGCAGACCATCCGGCTCGGCGGTATCGGCGGCCGAGTCCTCGAGCTTGTAGAAATCCTCGAGCTTGGCGCGAGCTTCCGAAATCTGGTTCGCGAAAGCCGACATCTGGTCGAGCCGTGAGATCAGCAGCGTGGCGAAGCCGGTGAAGGCGATGACGTCACCGATGCGCAGCTGGCCATGAGTGACCAGGTAAGCGCCGATCAGAAGCACCACCATCATCGAGATCGTCGACGACAGCCGATTGAGCGCATTGGCGATAGCCCACCAGTCGAGCACCGGGTTCTGCGCGTCGAGCAGGTTCTTGACGTAGCCACGCAGCGCCTCGGCCTCGTAGCCGAGACGGTTGTAGCTCTGCAGCACGGCGACGTTGCTCACCGAGTCCGTCACATGCGCGAATACCTTGTGATAGTGACGCTCGACCGCGGCCTGGCCTTCCTTGGTGCGCTTCATCACCAGGCGGCCGATGCCGACATAGAGCACGCCGAGCACGAGCAGAACCATCGACATGCGCACATCCATGCTGAGCGCCGTCGGAACCAGCAGAACGAGCGCGACAGCGGTCGACAAGTGCTGGCGCATGAATTCAAGCCAGAGGCTGAACAGAGTCTCGACGGCGCGCAGCAGCGTGTGGAGGGCATTCGAGGTGCCACGCTGATGATGCCAGGCGAGCGGCATGGTTATGACGCGCTCGAACGACTGACAGAGCACTTCGCTGCGCCGGGCGTGCGCGAACCGGTCGGCGCCGCGCGCCACCAGGACGAAAGCCATGACATTGAAGGCGCCGATGCCGGCCCACACGGCGAGCGTGGAGAAAACCGAACCGTGCGCGGAAATCGCGTCGATGACCCGGCCGAACATGATCGGCTCAAGGATCGCGATGGCTGCAAGAGCGACGTTGGCCGAACAGATCAGCGCGACGCGCTTCTTGTCGGCAGCCAGATACCCCAGCGCTCTCCAATAGATCTGCAGAAGTGACACTTCAGCTACTCCGCCAACGTTCTATTGTGCCCAATACCAATATTGTGCACCGCACCATTTCCTGACACGTAACGGTTGATGCGTCGCAAAACAATGCCCGTCTATCTCTTCCGTTCCCATTTAGCGAACAAAAGATGACGACGATACGAAATCTGGCGTGATCACCTAACAGTTTGAGATAAAAGGTGAAATGTCAGCCTTGCGGCAAAATCATGGCAGTGGTCGAGCTGTGCCACATTTTTAATCACGGCAGGCCGGCATGACTTCGTCCGGGCGGCTGGCCAACGTCGTCGGCACCCCGCGCGCAAGTAAACAATGCACGGCATCGCGCGTCCCGGAGGACGCGCGATCTAATCACTAAATGGTTGATTTCATGCCGGTATCTTGACCACGACCTCGGTCTGGTCACCAGCTTTGGGTGCGAAGGACGTCGATTTTGTCTTCGAACCATTGACTTCGAGCGAGATCGTCTTGGCCTTTTTGTCGCGAATGACCTGGACCTTGATCTCGGCGCCCAGCATCTTGAGTGAAGCCTGGTAGCCATCCCAGTGGCTGGGCAGCTTCGGCCGGAATGTGATCTGCTTGCCGCGCCGTTCGATGCCCAGGATGCCTTCGACCGCCGCCCGGTAAAGCCAGCCCGCCGACCCGGTGTACCAGGTCCAGCCGCCGCGACCTCCCTTGTCGTCCCCGGAGTAGATATCGGCCGCCACCACGTAGGGCTCGACCCGGTAGTGCTCGGCCGAGGCCTCGTCGAACGCGTGGTTGACCGGATTCAGCATTGAGAAGCAGCGATAAGCTTCATCGGTCTGCCCCATCTCGGCCAGCGCAATGACGAACCACGTCGCCGCGTGGGTATACTGGCCGCCATTCTCGCGCACGCCAGGCGGATAGCTCTTGATGTAGCCGGGGTCCTTCTGTGTCTTCGAGAAGGGTGGCGTGAACAGTTTGACGATCTTGAGACGGTCGTCGACGAGCAGCTTCGTCGCCTGCTGCATGGCCGTGGTCGACCGCGCCGGGTCGCCCTCGCCCGACAGCACGCTCCAGGACTGGGCGATGGAGTCGATCTTGCACTCCTGCGATGTACGCGAGCCCAAAGGCGTACCGTCATCGAAACTGCCGCGCCGGTACCATTCGCCGTCCCATGCCGTGCTTTCGAGTGCCCGCTTCAGCGCGTCGGCATGCTTTGCCCAGGCCTGTGCGCGCTTGGTGTCGCCCTCGGTCTTGGCGACCGCGGCGAAGTCGCCCAGCGTCTTCAACAGGAACCAACCCAGCCACACGCTCTCGCCCTTGCCGTGTTCGCCGACGCGGTTCATGCCGTCGTTCCAGTCGCCGCCAAGGATCAGCGGCAGGCCGGCTGGACTGCTGCGCTTGATGGCAAGGTCGAGCGCACGCGCGCAGTGGTCGTAGAGCGACACCGTCTTCTTCGAGATTTCCGGGGTGAAGAAGGCGTCGTGCTCGCCTTCACCCAGCGCCTGTCCATCGAGGAAAGGCAGTTGCTCCTTCAGGATGGCGGCGTCGCCGGTCACCATGAGATAGCGGGACGTGGCGTGGGCGAGCCACACCACGTCGTCGGAGATCAGGGTACGCACGCCGGCGCCGGTCCGCGGCAGCCACCAATGCTGCACGTCGCCCTCCGGGAACTGCCGCCGCGCGGCGTTGAGGATCTGGTCGCGCGCCAGCGTCGGGTCGTGCGCCAGCAAGGCGAGCGTGTCCTGCAACTGGTCGCGGAAGCCGAAGGCGCCGCTTGCCTGGTAGAAGGCCGAGCGGGCGCGGATGCGGCAGGCAAGGCTCTGATAGGGCAGCCAGTGATTGACCATGGCATCGAGTGCCTTGTCCGGCGTCTCGACCTGGATGGTGTCGAGGAAGGCGCGCCATTCGCGCTCATTGTCGGCCAGGCGCTGGTCGAAATCCTTGCCCCGGTGCGTCTGCACCAACGCGCTCGCCTGCGCCGCGGAATCGGCATCGCCGAGCAGCCAGATAAGTGTGACGTCGGCGCCGGCCGGAATCTCGACGTCGCGGGCGATCGCCGCGCAAGGATCATCTCCGGCCTCGACGCGACCCGACAGGGCCGAACCGCTCAGCACCGCCTGTGGCAGATCGCTGGACCCGTGCCGGCCAAGGAACTCGGCCCGGTCTGACGTCACCGAGTGGACGCCGGTGTCGGCGGCGAGGAAGGCCACCCGCTCGCTGAAATCGAGCCCGTAGGGATTTTGCGCCAGCAACGCGCCGGTGGCTCCGTCGCGGGACGGCACTATGGTTGCCGCGGTGCGCGACCGATGCCCGCCAAGCACCCATTCGGCGTAAGCATAGACACGCAGCCTAGCCGGCACCGGGCCGGAATTCTGGATGCGCAGCCGCGTGATCTTCACCGGATCGATGGGATCGACGACATGGGTCAGGTCCATCGACAACGGTCCGCGCTTCGAGCGGAAGGTCGAGAAGCCCTGGCCATGCCAAGCCTCGTAGGTCATCGCGGGATCGCGCACCACCGCTGCGAGCGGAGAGAACGCCTTGCCGCTGGCCTGGTCGTAAATATAGACGCCCTCGCCCGGCCGGTTGGACACCGGATCGTTCGACCATGGCGTCAGCTGGTAATCGCGGCTGTTGCGGCTCCAGGTGAAGGCCGCTCCCTCGGCCGAGGTGTGGAAGCCGAACGACGCGTTGGAGACGACGTTGATCCAGGGTTGCGGCGTCGTGCGCCGGCCAGCCAGGCGCACCACATAGTGCCGCCCGTCGCCGTCGAAGCCGCCGAAACCATTCCACAGGCTGAGGCCGGAGCCATCGGCGCTGACGTCGGCCACCGCCTGCGAGGCAAATGCATGCATCTGCGGTGCGAGCGCCGCGATTTCGCGCGAACCCGGCAATCCTGCCGGCTGCAAGCCATCGCGCGCCTGCAGCGCGGCCGCCTCGGCCCGTTCGATCTGGTCGAAGATGGTGCCGTTACGTGTATGCAGCACAACCCGGGCGACGGCGAGCAGCGTCTTGTAGGTGGTTTCCTCCATCAGGTCGCGGCGCACCGCGAAAATGTGCTGGCGGGGTCCGAGTTCCTTGCCGCGCAAGCGGCTGTTTTCGCACAGCGTCTCGACCGCGCGCTGCAGATCCTGGACATAGGACGAAGCCTGCTCGTTGACCACGACGAAGTCGATCATCATGCCGCGGGTGCGCATGTATTCCTGGAAGCGCAACGCCTGGGCTACGATCTCGAGATCGGCAACGTCACCGATCCTGACCAGGAAGATCGGGTAATCGCCCGAAATACTGGTCGGCCACAGGCTCGACTGCTTGCCCAACCCGGAAGCGATGGACTCGGCCGGCAACCGCAGGAACGGGTCGGGATAGATCAGATAGCGCGCCAGCTTCTGCACATTGGCCGCGTCGGTCAGACTGAGGCCCATATGGCGGGTCTGCACCTGGCTACGCGTCCAGGCAAGCATCGCCTGCCGGGCAAAGCTCTCCTGATGGTCGAGCCGGCTTATCGCCTCCTCCAGCTCGGCACGGTTTGCCCCGACGACGGTCCAGAAGGTCAGCGATACTTTCTTGTTGGCGGGTACGCGCACCTGACGACGCAGCGAGGCGATGGGATCGAGCGTGAAGCCGGAATGGCCGCCAAGCCTGGCGCCTGGATCGAAGGCGGCGGCATCGACGATGGTGCGGCCACGGCCGATGAAGGCGCGCCTGTCGGTCTCGGCCTCGGCATCACGCGCCGGTCCCGACGGATCGGTGACGAAATGCACCAGCGTCACATCCGGTTCGCTGGTTTCACGCTTGCGGCGCGTGGCGAAGATCGCGCCGTTGTTGGCGGCGATTTCCGTTTCCACGAACATTTTCGAGAAGGCCGGATGCGCGTTGTCGGAAGCTTCCGAACCCAGGACCAGTTCTGCAAAGGACGTCACCTCGATGTGACGGTCGGATGTGCTCTCATTGTAGAGCGTGATGCGACGGCCTTCGCCATTGCCCTCGGAGATGACGATGCACTCCACTTCGGAGCGCAGCGTGCCGACCTGCTTCACGAAGCTCGCCTTGTCATCGGAAAACAGGGCCTGCGTCTTTTCCTCGGCCGCGCGCCTGGGTTCCGAAGTCGCGGACCACCAGTCGCCAGTGGCGGCATCGCGCAGGAAGATGTAGGAGCCAAGCCGATCCTCGACCGGATCGGGCTGCCAGCGGGTGACGGAAAGATCGCCCCAGCGGCTGTAGCCGGAGCCGGTCGCGGTCACCATCACCGAATAGCGGCCATTCGACATCACATTGGTCGAACGCAACGCCCGCGCGGGATCGAGCACGATGCGGGTGTCAGGGCTCTCGGTCTCGGTCTCGTCCTTGGAGCGCTCGTCGGCCTCGGTGCGGACGGTCGCGGTCGGAATGTCGCGTGGCGCCCTCTCCTGCAGCAGCAGTTCGGCCGATTCAATGACCGGATCGCTGTGGAAGCGATCGCGCAGGCGACCTTCGAAGATGGCGTCGGCGACGGCGGCGATCGACATGCCCGAATGGTGGGCATAGTAGTTCAGCACGACCGCGTGGTTGGTGCCTTCCGGTACGCGCTGCGGCGTGAAGTCGACCGCATCGTAATAGCCATGACGGCCAAGCGCGCCGATCTCGCGCAGCCGGGTCAGATTCTGCACCGCTTCGCGCGGGTTGAACTGCGCCGCCATGATGGTCGCGTAAGGCGCAATCACCGTGTTCTGGCCAAGGCCACGCTTCAGCCCAAGCCCCGGCACGCCGAAATTGGTGTACTGATAGGTCAGTTCCCGGTCGCGGGCGTTGTAGGCCGCTTCCGAAATGCCCCACGGCACATTCTTCTGGCGGCCATACTGCATCTGGCGCTTGATGATCAGCTTGCTCGTCTGGTTGAGGATCGAGCCTTGCGGCTCCTTCATCACCAGCGGCGGCATCAGATATTCGAACATCGAGCCGGACCACGACATCAGCGCACCCTGGAAGCCGATCTCGACGATCGGGCGGCCAAGCCTGAACCAATGTTCGGTCGGCAGATCGCCCTTGGCGATGGCGAACAGGCTGGTCAACCGCGCCTCGGAGGCGAGAAGGTCGTAGCAGCTTTCGTCGAGCTGATGTTCCTCGACCCGGTAGCCGATCGACAAAAGCTTGCGCTCCGGCCGCATCAGGAAGGCGAACTCCATCTCGAAGGCGAAACGACGGGTGCGCTCGCGCAAGGTGAGCAGCTTGGCACGCAGAGCCTCGACGGCGTTCTCGTCGCTGTGGGCGTCGTGGACGTGCGCCTCGCAGGTGGTTTCGAGCCTTGCCGTCCAGTCTACGATGACGTCGCTCTGCGGCGATGCGGCTTCGGTGTGAATGGCGGTGGCGAGCTTGCGGATTTCGCCGGCCAGGACCGCCAGGTTGATGGTGCGGATGGAGGCCATTTCCGGCTGTGCCTTGATCGTCTCCACCGCGCGCCGCATGCCGTCGAGGCGATCGACAAGGCGTTGGCGCAACGGGCGCAACTGACGGCGGTCGTCGGGCAGTTCATCGAGGCTTTCGCTCAGGATGGTCACCGTATCGAGGATGCCCTCGAAATCGCCCTGCAGGTGGACGGACGGGGCCTCCGCCCATTCGGCGCAGGCAGCCGCCACCGCCACCAGGTGGCCGGCGAGATTACCGCTGTCGACAGCCGAAATGTAGAGCGGATAGAGCGGCTTCAGCGTCGTGGTATCGTACCAGTTGAAGAGATGGCCACGATGGCGCGGCATGCTCTCGATGGTGGTCATGGTGGCGTCGATGCGGGTGATGGCATCGGACAGGCTGATCCAGCCGAAATCGCGTGCCGAGACGACCGAGAGCAAGTAGACGCCGATATTGGTCGGCGAGGTGCGCGGCGCCACGACTGGCGCGGGGCTCTCCTGGAAATTGTCCGGCGGCAGATTGTGATGCTCTGCCGTCACGAAGCTCTCGAAATAATGCCAGGTACGGCGCGCCACGGTGCGCAGCGTGTGGATGTCGGCTTGCGATATGCGCAGCCGATCCTCGGTTTCAGCGGAGCGGCTGATCCAGCTGGCGATCGCCGGCGAGCCGATCCAGAACAAGGCAAAGAAAAAGGCGACGAAGGCACCGGTGGAATCGGCCAGCACCGGAATGGCGAGGCCGACAAAGCCGATGATCACGGCGCCGTACATCATTCCGTAGTAGGAGCCGACATCGTTGTCGCCGGCCTTGTGCGCCTGCGAGGCGGTGCGCCATTCCAGGAGGTTCTGCCGGCTGACGAACAGCCGGTAGAGCGTGCGCACGATGGCATCGCCCATCATCCAGGCGTTATGTGCCATCAGCACGATCTTCAGCGCCACCATGGCGGTGCCGAAGGCAACGTCGCGCGCCAGCGCCGAGAAATGGCCGCGCGGCGTCTGGTCGCCGCTCTTGGGCAGGATGGCGTTGACGACGTCGAAGGTCGGCGCCATGAACAGGCTCAGGATCAGCAAGGCCTGCCACTGCGCGGCCTGCGTGAAGGGCAGCAAGGTCCAGCCGGCGATCGCCGCCATCACCCAGAAGATCGGCGTCAGCGAGCGGCGCAGATTGTCGACCATCTTCCAGCGCGACAGGGCCGGAACGCCGGAGCGCGGGTTGAAGATGTACCCCAAAAGCTGCCAGTCGCCGCGCGCCCAGCGATGGTGGCGCGAGGCATCGACCGAGTAGCGGGTCGGGTAATCCTCGACCAGTTCGACGTCGGTGACCAGCGCGGCGCGCGCCAGCGCGCCTTCGAGCAGATCGTGGCTGAGAATGGTGTTTTCCTCGATGCGGCCCTGCAAAGCGGCCTCGAAGGCATCGACATGATAGAGACCCTTGCCGGTGAAGGACCCGTCGCTGAAGACGTCCTGATAGAGGTCTGAAACAGCGAAGACGTAGGGATCGAGGCCGCGATTGGCCGAGAACACGCGCTGGAAGAACGAGGCTTCGTCGCCGCTGGTGAGCGAAGCGGTGATGCGCGGCTGCAGGATGGTGTAGCCGGCGGTGACGACGCGCCTGGTGGCGTCGAAATGCGGGCGGTTGAGCGGATGGCAAAGCTTGCCGACAAGGCTCGATACGGCATCACGGGTGGTGCGGGTATCGGCGTCGAGCGTCATCACATGGACGACTTTTTCCGGCAGCGGCACTTCGAGCGGCAGGAAGGTGGTATCGCTGTCGCCGCGCAGCAAGAGATCGAGTTCGTGCAGTTTGCCGCGCTTGCGCTCCCAACCCATCCAGGACCCTTGAGCGGCATTGTAGAGCCGGCGGCGGTGCAGGATGTAAAAGCGCGGCGCGCCTTCGGAGGGATAGCGCGCATTGAGGCGGGCGATTTCGGCGCGAGCGAAGTCGAGGATCTCGGTATCGGCCGCATCGATCTCGATCTTGCTGTCGGGCCAATCCGAAAGCAGCGCGAAATGGATCTCGTCCGCCAGATTGGCAAGGTAATGCACTTCGATGTTGCGGATGTTTTCCTCGACATCGTCACGCGAGCCGATCAGCGACGGCACGACCACCAGGGTGCGCGCCTCGGGCGGCACGCCGTGCCTGTAGTCGTAGCCGATCAGGCGTGTCGGCTTGAGGAAGAGCGAGACCACGGTGTTGAAGAAAGCGAGCGCGCCTTCGCTGGCCGGCACGGCAAACAGGGCCAGCATCAGCACGATGGACGGCACCGACAGGCCGAGATTGGAAAGGGCGTTGCCCGACAGGACGAGCAGCAGGACGGTCAGGGCGAAGACGGGCAGGACGATGCCAAGCCATCCGGTCTTGGCGAAGGTCCGCTTGACGATCTGGCTGATCGTGGGCCGATAACCGATCGTCTTTTCGAGTTCCAGCCGACGCGGGCCAACGAGATAGAAACCGACATCGGTGTGAACGGATGCAGCCTGGGCATCAACCCCCTCACCGCTCTCCGGGACGGTTTCGCTGACAGCATGGCCGGCCAGTTCGATGGCTTTTTCGGCGACACGGTACTCCGACAGGTTCGAGCGGCGTGCCAGTTCCTCGATCGCGGTGCGGTATTGATCGCGCGAGAAGAAGTCGAGCGCGGCGAAATCCGTGCGCTCGCGCAGCACGGTATCGATGCGACTGACGCCTTCGAACCACACCGTCCAGTCGACGTCGTTGATGAGGCGCAGGCCGCGGACGATGTTGCCGGTGGTGACATTCCCGCTGGACAGCGTCTGGTGCTCGGAAATGATGATTTCCTCGGCATCCGAGCCGGTCTTTTCGAGTTCGCCTTCCAGCCACTCCAGCGCCTTGCCGGCATTCTGCGATCCGTCACGCAGGCGATAGAGCAGCTGAGTGGCGAAGGTGGTGTCCTGTGCATGCGCGCTGAAATTGGCAAGGATCGCCTGCCGGTCCGGATTGTCGTCGGTCGCCAGCACCTTGTCGGCCACGTCGTTGGCGATCTGGCGCATCTGGCGGGTGCGGTTGACCCTGACCGCCAGGCGGCGGAGGTTTTCGATGAGCACGAAGCGCAAAAGGGACGGCAGTGCCCAGAGTTCGCCGATTTTCAGCGGCTCGACCGACTGAAAACCCTGGACGATGGACTTGAACATGGTCGCCGAGACGGAACTGTCGGAATGCGCGACATAGGTCCAGGCCAGAGCCAATGCGCGCGGCACGGTGCCGCCGTCGGGCAGTTTCAGCGTTGGCAATTGCCGGTAGAAGCGGCGCGGCAGGTCGCGTTTGACCTGGAAAATGGTTTCCTCGATCAGATAGTTGTTGTCGAGCAGCCACTGCGCGGCCGGCGTGATGGTTTCGCCCCTCCCCTGCGCGGCATTGGTCGACCGGTAGACTTCGAGGATCTTCTTGGCGCTGTCACGGATGCGGGCCTGGAAGTCGAACGGGATCAGGCCGAACAGATCCGTCAGATCGCCCTTGGCAAGGCTCTCGCCGAGCAGCCGGAGCCGTTCCTCCGGCAGGAATACCGATCGTATCGGCTCTTCCGTGACGGCCGGGAAGCTCGCGCTTGTCTTCTCGATCTGGGCTGGGTTCGTCTGAATATTCATTGAAAATTCCGTAAGCGGGCACTCAGCGGCGTCACCGCCACGGCAATGGCCCTAAAACCGGTTCAAATGCAATCGGCTGCATCAACCCCTATGCCGAAAGTTTGTTTCCGCACCACGACGGAGCGTCATCTTTCGACCAACTCAAAGACGAGCGCCCCTCGCTCCCGTCGGGACCGATCGACGGAGAGGATTCGGGCTTTTTCGTGATGCCATCGTCAGTGTACGCTATATTTCGCCGGCATCGCGATCATGTTTGGAAACAGGCGGTAACCGTTGGCGGCAAACCCGTCAGGCGGCCCTGATTATGCGGACCACGAAAAGGGTCGCATCCGGGGCGGGCTCAACCCGCAAGATAGGCACATCCGGCCCGAGCAGCAGGGTGTCGAGCGGCTCGAGGCGGATAGGCGTGGCGCCGGCGAAAATGGCATGGCCTCTGTGGCAAAGGATGAGGGTGGAACAGGTCTCGGTCGAGATTTCCACAGGCGCCGAAACCGGCAGGCGTTCGACTTGATGCAACATGCGGCCGCGGCGGGTCATGACGTTGAGATCGGTAATCGGGCCGGCGATCAGCGCGGCACTCGTCGGCTGGTCGGCTGGAAAGGAAAAAGGCTGGGAAGCAACTGTCATCCGCTCGGGCGGACGGCCGGCGACATTAAGCACGATCCCCTCGCCTTCCAGAACCGACAGGGTGCGGTCGATGCCGGCAAAGCTGGAGAACGGCCCGCTCGTCTCGACCCGGGCCATCGAGACGCGCCAGTCGAAATCGTCGAGCCCAGCGCCAGCGGGCGAGACGGCGATCTCGGTCGTCGTACCGCCGCCGTTCTTCCACGGCATGACGCGGTAGTCGGCGGCACGAAGAACGCGCATGGCTTAGCCCAAAATGCCAGGCAGGTTGAGCTGGTGCTCCTTGGCGCATTCGATCGCAATGTCATAGCCGGCATCGGCGTGGCGCATGACGCCGGTCGCCGGGTCGTTCCACAACACCCGTTCCAGGCGCCTTGCAGCATCCGGCGTGCCGTCGGCAACGATAACCATGCCGGCATGCTGCGAGAAACCCATGCCGACGCCGCCACCATGATGCAGCGACACCCAGGTGGCGCCCGAAGCTGTGTTGAGCAACGCATTGAGCAGCGGCCAATCGGACACGGCGTCCGAACCGTCCTTCATCGCTTCCGTCTCGCGGTTCGGCGAGGCGACCGAACCGGAATCGAGGTGATCGCGGCCGATGACGACGGGCGCCTTCAGTTCGCCCTTGGCCACCATCTCGTTGAAGGCGAGACCCAGCCGGTGCCGGTCGCCGAGGCCAACCCAGCAGATGCGCGCCGGCAACCCCTGAAAGGAAATCCGCTCGCGGGCCATGTCCAGCCAATTGTGCAGATGGGTGTTGCCGGGGGTGAGCTCGCGGACCTTGGCGTCCGTCTTGTAGATGTCCTCCGGATCGCCGGAGAGTGCCGCCCAGCGGAACGGGCCGATGCCGCGGCAAAAGAGCGGACGGATATAGGCCGGCACGAAACCGGGGAAGGCAAAGGCGTTTTCAAACCCTTCATCCTTGGCGACCTGGCGAATATTGTTGCCATAGTCGAGCGTCGGCACGCCGGCGTTCCAGAACGCCACCATCGCCTCGACATGTTCGCGCATGGAGGCGCGAGCCGCCTTCTCGACCGCCCTGGGGTCGCTGACACGCTTTTCGCGCCACTCGGCAATCGTCCAGCCCTTCGGCAGATAGCCGTTGATGGGGTCGTGGGCAGAGGTCTGATCGGTGACCATGTCGGGGCGGATGCCGCGACGGAACATTTCGGGTACGATCTCGGCGGCGTTGCCGAGCAGGCCGACGGACTTCGCCTCGCCGGCCTTGGTCCAGCGCTCGATCATTTCCATGGCTTCGTCGAGCGTCTCGGCTCTCTCGTCGACATAGCGGGTGCGCAGGCGGAAATCGATCGAGTCGGGATTGCATTCGATCGCCAGGCAGCAGGCGCCGGCCATGACGGCGGCCAACGGCTGCGCGCCGCCCATGCCGCCGAGGCCGCCGGTCAATATCCATTTTCCCCTGAGATTGCCGCCATAATGCTGGCGGCCGGCCTCGACGAAGGTCTCGTAGGTGCCCTGCACGATGCCTTGCGTGCCGATGTAGATCCAGGAGCCGGCCGTCATCTGGCCGTACATCATCAGGCCCTTTTTATCGAGCTCGTTGAATTTCTCCCAGGTCGCCCAGTGCGGCACCAGATTGGAGTTGGCGATGAGCACGCGTGGCGCGTCCGGGTGGGTGCGAAACACGCCGACCGGCTTGCCCGACTGCACCAGCAGCGTCTCGTCCTCGCCAAGCATCTTCAGCGAAGCAACGATCTGGTCGAAATCGTTCCAGGTCCGCGCCGCCCGGCCGATGCCGCCGTAGACGACCAGTTCGTTGGGGTTTTCGGCAACGTCCGGGTCGAGGTTGTTCATCAGCATGCGCAGCGGCGCTTCGGTGGTCCAATACCTGGCATTGAGCTTGTCGCCGCGCGGGGCGCGCACTTCGCGTATGTTGTGACGGGGATTGTTCATCATTGTCCCTTTCGGACGAGGCGGCGCGTCAGTGCCCGGCCCAGTCAATGGCGGTTTGAAGAATTCGCGTCAGCGTGGCGCGGATCGGAGCGGCGAACGCGGCGTCGTAGGGCACCGGCCAATTGTCCGGCGTGCCCTTCCCCTCGGGCTCGCGCATATAGCCTCGATTGGAGAGTTCCATCTGCAGCGCGTGCACGCCCTGTAGCGGCTGGCCAAAATGGCGCGTTATCCACCCACCCTTGAAGCGTCCGTTGACGACAAAAGTCTCGCCGGTTTCGGCCATGATCTGGTTGACCATCGCCTGCAACGTCGGATCGGCGCTCTTGCCGTCATTCGTGCCGAGATTGAACACCGGCAGCGTGCCTTCGAACAGGCGTGGCAGCACCGAGCGGATCGAATGGCAGTCATAGAGGACAATCTTGCCATGCAAGGTGCGCAACCTGTCGATCTCGGCCTGCAAGGCGGCGTGATAGGGTGCAAAGAACTTCTGCCGACGCTCGTCGATCTCCGACGGCCCCGGCTCTTCGCCGTCGCGGTAGAGCGGGTCGCCGTCGAAGGTTTCGGTCGGGCACAGGCCGGTGGTTGCCTGGCCGGGATAGAGCGAGGCGCCGGATGGATCGCGGTTGACGTCGATGACGGTGCGCGAGATCGCGGTGTGCACGACAGTGGCGCCGAGATCGGCGGCGAAATCATAGAGATCGTCGATCCACCAGTCGCAATCACGACGGCCGAGCCAAGGCGAGGCCAGCCGGTTTTCGAGGCCGGCGAGGTCGATACCGGTGTGCGGGATCGACACCAGCAGCGGCGCCGTGCCGCGTGTGACCGTGAGCCAAGGGGTGGCCGTCATCACGCCGCTCCGGCAATCGAGGGCAGTGCCACCGCGCTCGCGGCTTTCACAACCGCACCGCTGCGCACCATGGCGATCGCCTTTTCCATGTCGGGATGGAAATGCCGGTCGTTATCGAGATGCGGCACCTCGGCGCGAACCAGCTTGCGCACGGCTTCCAGTGCTGCGCTCGACGCCAGCGGCTGATGGAAATCACAGCCTTGCGCGGCGGCCAGCAACTCGATGCCGATCACCGCGGTTGCATTCTCGACCATGCCGATCAGGCGGCGTGCGCCATGCGCGGCCATCGAGACGTGGTCTTCCTGGTTGGCCGAGGTCGGGATGGAATCGACGCTGGCCGGATAGGCCTTCTGCTTGTTTTCCGAAACAAGCGCGGCCGCCGTAACCTGCGGGATCATGAAGCCGGAGTTCAGACCGGGCTTGGGCGTCAGGAAAGCGGGCATGCCTGACAGCGCGGGATCGACCAGCATGGCGATGCGGCGTTCCGATAGCGAGCCGATCTCGCAGACGGCCAGCGCGATCATGTCGGCGGCGAACGCCACCGGCTCGGCGTGGAAATTGCCGCCGGACAGAGCAGTATCGTCTTCTGCGAAGATCAGCGGATTGTCGGTGACGCCATTGGCCTCGGTTTCGAGCGTATCGGCGGCCTTGCGCAGCACATCGAGCGCCGCGCCCATCACTTGCGGCTGGCAACGCAGGCAATAGGGATCCTGCACACGCTCGTCGCCCACCCGGTGCGACTCGCGGATGGCGCTGCCGGCCATCAAATCGCGCAGCGCGTCCGCGGTCTCGATCTGGCCACGGTGCTTTCTCAACAGATGAATGCGCGGGTCGAACGGCGCGTCGGAACCCTTTGCCGCGTCGGTCGAAAGCGCGCCGGCGACAAGCGCCGACTGGTAGAGCACCTCGGCATCGAACAAAGCGGCCAGTGCATAGGCCGTCGAAAACTGCGTGCCGTTGAGCAGCGCAAGGCCCTCCTTGGCACCCAATGTCACGGGCTCCAGCCCGTGCGAGACGAAGGCAACCTTGGCCGGGAAACGGCCATGCGGAGTAAAGCATTCGCCGACGCCGATCATCACCGCCGTCATATGCGACAGCGGGGCAAGGTCGCCGGAGGCGCCGACCGAACCTTGCGCCGGCACGACCGGGATGACGTCGTTGGCCAGCATCGCTTCAAGCAGCTCGATGGTCTGCGAGCGCACGCCGGAGGCGCCCTGCGCGAGGCTCGCAAGTTTCAGCGCCATCATCAGCCGGGCAACGGCAACGGGCATCGGCTCGCCCACGCCCGCGGCATGCGAAAGCACGATGTTGCGCTGCAGCGTCTCGAGATCGTCGGCGGGGATGCGCACGCTGGCCAGCTTGCCGAAACCAGTGTTGATGCCATAGACCGGCTCACCCTTGGCAACGATGCGCGCGACAGCTTCGGCACTCGCCTTGATTTTCGGACGGCAGGCATCGTCCAGTTTCGGCACGGCGCCACGGTATATGGCGCGCCAGTCGGCCAGCGTCGCATTGCCGGGCTTCAGGGTCAGTTCGGTCATTGTCCTCTCCAGATGCGGGCATGCAGCGGGTTGAAGCCCATGCGGTAGACGAGTTCGGCGGGGCGCTCGATGTCCCAGATCGCCAAATCGGCGGATTTGCCTGATACCAGCGTGCCGGTCTCGCCGAGCAGCCCCAGCGCACGCGCGGCTTCGCGGGTGACGCCAGCAAGACATTCGTCGACCGTCATGCCGAACAGGGTGGCCGCCATGTTCATGGTCAGAAGCAGCGAGGTCAGCGGCGAGGTGCCGGGATTGTTGTCGGTGGCAACAGCCATTCTGACGCAATGCTGGCGAAACAGGCCGATCGGTGGCTTCTTGGTCTCGCGGATGAAGTAGTAGGCGCCGGGCAGGATCGTCGCCACGGTCCCCGCCTTGGCCATTGCCACCGCGCCTGCCTCGTCGGTATATTCGAGATGGTCGGCCGACAACGCGCCATAGCGGGCGGCAAGTTCAGCGCCATGCAGATTGGACAGCTGGTCGGCGTGGAGTTTGACGGGCAAGCCAGCCGCCTGGGCGACATCGAAAACGCGCGCCATCTGCTCCGGCGAAAAGGCGATGCCTTCACAGAACCCATCGACGGCATCGGCCAAGCCTTCCTCGACGACGCCGGGAAGGATCATTTTGGCGACGAGATCGATGAAGGCATCCTTGTCGCCCTTGGCTTCCGGCGGCAGCGCGTGGGCTGCGAGACATGTGGTGCGAACCGTCACCGGGCGTTCATTGCCCAGCTGTCGCGCGGCGCGCAGCGATTTCTTCTCGTTTTCGAGATCGAGGCCATAGCCCGACTTTACTTCCACTGTGGTTACGCCCTCGGCAATCAGCGCATCGAGGCGCGGCAGCGTCTGGGCAACCAGGTCGCCCTCACTGGCAGCACGCAGGGATTTGACCGACGAGACGATGCCACCGCCGGCCCTGGCGACTTCCTCATAGGTGGCGCCGGCCAGCCGCATCTCGAATTCATTGGCGCGGTTGCCAGCATGGATCAGATGGGTGTGGCAGTCGATCAGGCCGGGCGTAATCCAGCGGCCCTCGCAATCGATGATCTCGCCTTGGGCAAAAGCCGAGGGCATCTCGGATTGCGGACCGGCATAGATAATGCGGCCGTCGCGCGCGGCGAGCGCACCATGCTCGACGATACCCAATCCGGCAGAATTTTCAGCCATGGTCGCCAAACGCGCATTGCGCCACAGGCGAAGCCCCCCTGCGTGGTTTTTGCTGCTCTCTACGGCCATCATCTTTTCCGTTTCAATCGGTGGCGATTATGTATATACATATTGAAACGCACTGCAAGTGCCATCATCACATACGAGACCGGAAAGCGGAGAGAAAAGTGACCGATATCTTTGCGGAACAGGCGCTTCTTCCTAACGGCTGGCACAACAATGTGCGGATCACTTTTGCCAATGGGCGCATTACGGCCGTGGAGCCTGAAGCCGCCGCCTTGCCCGGTGATGAACGCCATTCCATTCTGCTGCCAGGCATGCCCAACCTGCACAGCCACGCCTTCCAGCGCGGCATGGCCGGCCTTGCCGAGTTGCGAGGCCCCTCCGCCGACAGTTTCTGGAGCTGGCGCGAGGTGATGTACCGCTTCGCGCTGTCGATGACTCCCGACCAAGTCGAGGCGGTGGCGGCGCAGCTCTATGTCGAAATGCTGGAGGCCGGTTTTTCCCGCGTCGGCGAATTTCATTATCTGCACCATGATCGGGATGGACAACCCTATGCCAACCCAGCCGAGATGGCCGAGCGCATCGCTGCCGCGGCTGGCGAAACGGGTATCGGCCTGACGCTGCTGCCGGTGTTTTACGCCCACTCCTCTTTCGGCGGCGCAGCTCCGAATGAGGGCCAGCGCCGATTCATCAACGATGTGAATCGGTTCGCCCGGCTTGTGGAGAAAAGCCGTGAATCGGTTCGCGCGCTGAATCAAGCTGTCGTCGGCGTCGCGCCGCACAGTCTGCGCGCCGCGACGCCTGAAGAGCTGATCGAAGTCACCGCCATGGCGCCAAACGGACCGATCCACATCCACATCGCCGAACAGGTCAGGGAAGTCGAGGACTGCCTTGCCTGGTCCGGCGCGCGTCCGGTCGAATTTCTGCTTGGGGCTGCCGCTGTCGACCAGCGTTGGTGCCTGATTCACGCCACCCATATGACGGATGCCGAGACCATCGGCATGGCGAAGACCGGCGCCATTGCCGGCCTTTGCCCGATCACGGAGGCCAATCTCGGTGACGGCACCTTTGCCGCGCCATTGTTCAGGGAGCATGGCGGCCGCTTCGGCATCGGCTCCGATTCCAATGTGCTGATCGGCCTGCCCGACGAATTGCGCCAGCTCGAATATTCGCAGCGCCTCGCGCACCGCGCCCGCAATGTGCTTGCGGTAGCCGGCGGCTCAACAGGCCGCGCCCTGTTCGACGCAGCGCTTGACGGCGGTGGCGTCGCCCTTGGTGCCGGCGCCTCGCAAATCGCGACTGGGGCATCCGCCGATCTCGTCTCGCTCGACGTCGGTAATCCCTCGCTGGCTGGCAAGACCGGCGACGCGATCCTCGATGCCTGGATCTTTGCCAATGGCAGCAAGGTCGATTGCGTCTGGGTGCATGGCAAGAAACAGGTCAGCGCTGGCAGACACGCCAAGCGCGGGGCTATCGCCGCACGGTTTCGCAGCGTGATGACTGCGCTTTCCGAGGGTTAACGCAGATGAGCATGGCTGAACGGACGGACATAGACGACAGCGAGACCGTCTCGCTGCATCAGCGCATCCTGTCCGATATCCGCGAAAAGATCCTGTCCGGCACCTGGGCGCCCGGCCACCGCATCCCGTTCGAACATGAGCTGACCGCCGAATACAAATGCTCACGCATGACGGTGAACAAGGCTCTGTCGCAGTTGGCCAAGGCAGGTCTGATTGAACGCCGCCGCCGGTCGGGCAGTTTTGTCCGCCAGCCGCAATCGCAGGCAGCGGTGCTGGAGCTTCACGACATCAGGATCGAGGTCGAGGCGCTCGGCCTGCCCTATCGCTACGAACGGCTGGAACGCCTGAGGCGGCGCAGCAACGTGGAGGACAGGGCGTTGCTCGGATTGTCCGCAGCGGGTTCGGTGCTGGCGGTCGAAGGCCTTCATTTTGCCGGCGAACGGCCATTCGCACTCGAGCAACGTCTGATCAATCTTTCGGCGGTCGCGGAAGCCGGGGACGAAGAGTTTCTGGAAATCGCGGCGGGTCCATGGCTGATCGGCCGCGTGCCGTGGAGCGAGGCCGAACATCGGATACGCGCCATGGCCGCCGATGAGACTATCGCCGACGTGCTCGATATCGATCCTGGCGCGCCTTGCCTGGTCGTGGAGCGCCGCACCTGGAGCGCGGAGCACCCGGTTACACACGTGCGCTTCATCTATCCGGCGGAAAGCCACACGCTGGTGGCAAGGTTCACGCCGTCGCAGGGGTAAGCCGATCTCCCGCTTGGGGAAGATCGGCACCTACAGCCGCTTTACAGCGCAGCCGTAATAATAATCTCGACCAGATATTCGGGGCCGGCGAGCTTCGCCTCGCCGGTGGCGCGGGCGGGCGTGTGGCCCTGCGGCACCCACTTGTCCCATTCCGAGTTCATCTCGGCGAAGGTACCCATGTCGGCCAGCCAGATGATCGCCTGGACGATCTTGGTCTTGTCGGTGCCGGCCTTGGCCAGCAATTCGTCGATGGTGGCGAGGATATCCCTGGTCTGGGCGGCGACGTTGCCGCCGGGCTCACCGACCTGGCCGGCCAGATAGACGGTGTTGCCGTGAATGACGATCTGGCTCATGCGCGGGCCAACATCGATGCGACGAATGCTCATGGGATATTCCTTGCTTTGTGGTCGCGCCTCTTTAGAGTTGGCAACGGCTTGGGGCAAGGCGGGGCGGTCCCAATCCTCTTGGACCAGCGGTGCGGGACCATCACGGCAAGTCGGCCCGACGGCCACAATTCCGCTCGATTGCCTTGTTGACTAATGTAATAACATCACATATCCAGTCGGCGCTGCCCGGCAGCCGCTCTTCGCCGCCCCACGGACCGTCAAAAAATGATCGAAACCTGCCTGACATTCCGTGACCTGACGCTTGGCTATAACAGTCATCCGGCAATCCATCATCTGGACGGCGTCATCCGCAAGGGCTCGCTGACAGCCGTCGTTGGCGCCAACGGCTCCGGCAAGTCGACATTGATGAAGGGCATCGTCGGCGTCCTGAAGCCGATGGCCGGCGCTGTGACGCGGGCGCCCGGCGTACGCGCCGCTTACCTGCCGCAACAATCGGAACTCGATCGAAGCTTTCCGGCCCGGGTCGTCGATCTGGTCTCGCTCGGCCTGTGGCCGAGACGCGGACTGCTTGGCCGCCATACGAAGGAAGATCGTCAGTCCGTCAGCAAGGCGCTGATGGCGGTCGGCCTCGGCGGCTTCGAGACGCGCCCGATCGACACGCTGTCCGGCGGCCAGTTGCAACGCACCTTGTTTGCCCGCGTGCTGTTGCAGGATGCCGACCTCATCCTGCTCGACGAGCCGTTCAACGCTGTCGATGCAAAGACGGTGGGCGATCTCATTGCGCTGATCAAGCATTGGCACGGCGAGGAGCGCACCATCATGGTCGTCGTCCACGACCTCGATCTTGTCCGACAGAATTTCCCCGAGACGCTGCTGCTGGCCCGCCAGCCTGTCGCCTGGGGCGAGACCAAGGAGACCCTGCGGCCGGAGAATCTTCTGCGGGCCAGGCGCTTTCACGAGGCGTGGGAAGAGAACGCGCCGTGGTGCGAGCCGGGCGGGCACGATCATGACCATGACGGACATGATCACGATCATGATGAGCCTGCCCACGCGCAGGACCGTCACCACCATCATGGCGCTGGACCAAGGGCTGCATGATGAACGTCCTTTACGATCTCTTCATCGCGCCTTTCGCCGATTTCGCGTTCATGCAGCGGGCGCTGTTCGGCTCGTTGATGCTGTCGCTCGGCGCCTGTCCTGTCGGCGTGTTCCTGATGTTGCGGCGCATGAGTCTCTCGGGTGACGCCATGGCGCACGCCATTCTGCCCGGCGCCGCCGCCGGCTTTCTGCTTTACGGGCTGGAAATCCTGCCGATGACCATTGGCGGCCTGATCGCCGGCATCGTCGTTGCGCTCGGTGCGGGTGCGGTCTCGCGCTTCACCATCCAGCGCGAGGACGCCTCCATGGCTGCCTTTTACCTGATCTCGCTCGCCGTCGGCGTGCTGATGGTTTCCATCCGCGGCTCTAGTGTCGACCTCATGCATGTGCTGTTCGGTACGGTTCTGGCGCTCAACAATGAGGCACTGACGCTGATCGGCGGCATCGTGGTGGTGACACTCGTCAGCCTCGCCATCTTTTGGCGGGCGCTGGTTGCCGAATGCCTCGACCCGCTGTTCCTTCGCTCGGTCAGCCGATGGGGCAGCCCGGTGCATTTCATCTTCCTCGGCCTCGTCGTGCTCAACCTCGTCGGCGGCTTCCAGGCGCTGGGCACGCTGCTCTCGGTCGGGCTGATGATGCTGCCGGCGGCAGCCGCCCGTTTCTGGACCACGCGCGTCGAACCGATGTGCGTGCTGGCCGTGCTGATCGGCTTTGCCTCCTGCATCGCCGGGCTGCTTCTGTCCTACCACGCGTCGCTGCCCTCGGGCCCGGCCATAATCCTGTCGGCAGGCGTGGTCTATTTCTGCTCGATCCTGTTTGGCACGCGCGGCGCGCTGCGCGCCCGCATTGTCCATCACCGTCACAGAACGGCCTGATCCGCCTCACCCCCTAGAAGGAACCCCGCTTATGCTGAAAACGATCCACGCCGCCCTGACATTGAGCGTTATAACATTAACCGCCTTTGGCGCATCGTCGGCCTTTGCGGCGCCGTTGAAGGTGGTCGCGAGTTTCACGGTCATCGCCGATTTCGCAAGAAATGTCGGCGGCGATCGCGTCAACATCACCACCATCGTCGGCCCCGACGGCGACGCGCATGTCTATGAGCCGAGCCCTGCCGATGCGGTTGCCATGGCGGGCGCCGATATTGTGCTGGTCAACGGCCTGCATTTCGAAGGTTTTCTGCAGCGCCTCGTCGATGCCAGCGCCACCAAGGCCTCGATCGTAACCTTGACCAAGAGCGTGACGCCGATCGACTTCAAGCCTGAATTCGCCGATGCCGACGCGGCAGAAGGCGCTGGCACCGGCGGCGGCAAGACGGTCACCGACCCGCACGCCTTCCAGTCGATCGCCAATGCCAGGATCTATGTAAAGAACATTGCCGAGGCTTTCTGCGCGGCCGACAGCGATGGCTGCATCAGCTACCAGACCAATGCGGCAGCCTATACAAAGAAGCTCGACGCGCTCGAAAACGAGGTCAAGGCGGCGATCCAGTCTATCCCCGAGGCAAAGCGCGTGGTCATCACCTCGCATGACGCTTTCGGCTATTTCGAGCACGAATACGGCCTCACCTTCCTCGCCCCCCAAGGTCTCTCGACGGACTCCGAGCCATCCGCCGCCGACGTCGCCAAGCTGGTCGAGCAGGTCAAGCAGGACAAAGCGGCGGCGATCTTCGTCGAGAACATCACCAATCCGCGCCTGATCGAGCAGATCGCCAGCGAGACCGGCATCAAGGTCGGCGGCACGCTCTATTCGGACGCGCTGTCGCAGCCCGACGGCCCGGCCTGGACCTATATCGACATGATGCACAACAACATCACGCAGATCAAAGGCGCGATCCTCGGCAGTTGAGTCGCTCCGACCAAACCGGGCCCTGGGTCCGGTTGGATTTTCTGGTCAGCACTCGCTATTTGGCAGAGAAATCCCCCGGCATGGATTGCCGCCCATGCCGGAGAGTGGCAAGATTGCCCAACCAGATTTGCGAGGACGACACAATGGAATACCGCCAGATCAGCGAGGACTATTCGGTCTCAGGCCAGATCCAGCCCGAGGACGTCGCCGCCATCAAGGCCGCCGGCTTCAGGAGCGTGATCTGCAACCGGCCTGACGATGAGCAGCCCGGCCAGCCTTCGGCCGATACGCTCAAGGCGGCAGTCGAGGCCGCCGGGCTCGCCTTCCGCTACATCCCGGTCATCAGCGGCCAGATCACGGCTGTGAATGTCGAGGACCAGGCCGAGGCGCTGGACGAACTCGAAGGCCCGGTGTTCGCCTATTGCCGCTCAGGTGCGCGTTGCACCAACCTTTATGGGCTGATCCAGCAGTCGAAGGGCTGACGCCCCGGGATGGATGCCATCAGATCGGCAGCGCGCCGGTCTCCTTCAGCGTCTCCAGCACGATTGCCGTCTTCACATGCTGTACGGATTCGTGCGGCAGGAGCACGCCATTGACGAACTCCGACAGGGATTTGAGATCGGGCGTCACCACCTTGAGAATGTAGTCCATCTCACCGGTCAGCGCATGCGCTTCCTGCACCTCGGGCAGCCGCGCCACCAGCTCACCGAAACGGCGCGCATTGTCACGATTATGGGTGGCCAGGGTCACCGAGATGACGTTCACCAGCGAGAAGCCGAGCTTGTCGCGGTCGAGGACGGCGCGGTAGCCCCTGATGTAGCCGTCTTCCTCCAGCCGTTGGCGGCGTCGCGAACATTGCGAGGCCGACAGGTTCACCCGCTCCGAAAGGTCGTTGTTGGTGAGCCGCGCATCGCCCTGCAACAGCGCCATTATCTTGCGGTCGAATTGATCTATACGCGCCTCGTCCACGATCTTTCCTTGTTTCATGCAAGATTTGCGCATGACTTGATCATTTCAAGCGCTTGAATGCAAGCACCGTGCGACCGCCCCGCGCTATGATGGATGATGGTCTTCTCAGGCCAAACCAGCTTCGGAGGATTATCATGGGCCCTTTCCCGCACGATGCGCCGCCCGCCAAGATCAGCAAGGCGAACCCCGCCGGCACAGATGGTTTCGAATTCGTCGAGTTCGCGCATTCCGAACCGGAAAAGCTCGCCGAACTCTTCACCCGTATGGGCTATGTCGCGGTGGCGAAGCACCGCACCAAGGACATCACCGTCTGGCGGCAAGGCGACATCAACTATGTGGTCAACGCCGAGCCCGGCTCACATGCGATGAAGTTCGTCGACAAGCACGGTCCTTGCGCCGCTTCGATGGCGTGGCGGGTTGTCGACGCCAAGCATGCCTTCAACCACGCGGTGTCGAAAGGCGCCACGCCTTACGAAGGCACCGACAAGACGCTCGACGTACCGGCGATCGTCGGCATCGGCGGCTCGCTGCTCTACTTCATTGAAACCTATGGGGAGAAGGGCTCGGCTTATGAGGCCGAGTTCGAATGGCTGGGCGAACGCGACCCCAGGCCGGAAGGGGTCGGCTTCTATTTCCTCGACCACCTCACGCACAATGTCTATCGCGGCAACATGGACAAATGGTGGGATTTCTACCGCGATCTGTTCGGCTTCAAGCAGATCCATTTCTTCGACATCGACGGCAAGATCACGGGCCTAGTCAGCCGGGCGATCACCTCGCCCTGCGGCAAGATCCGCATTCCGCTCAACGAGTCCAAGGATGAAACCAGCCAGATCGCCGAATATCTGAAGAAGTACAATGGCGAAGGCATCCAGCACATCGCGGTGGGAACCGACGAGATCTACGCCGCCACCGACAAGCTCGCGGAGAACGGGCTGAAATTCATGCCCGGCCCGCCCGAGACCTACTATGACATGTCGTATGACCGCGTGAACGGCCATGATGAGCCGATCGAGCGGATGAAGAAGCATGGCATCCTGATCGACGGCGAAGGTGTGGTCGACGGCGGCATGACCAAGATTCTTTTGCAGATCTTTTCGAAGACCGTGATCGGGCCGATCTTCTTCGAGTTCATCCAGCGCAAGGGCGACGAAGGCTTTGGCGAGGGCAATTTCCGCGCGCTGTTCGAATCGATCGAGCAGGACCAGATCAAGCGCGGTGTGATCAAGGTTCAGGCGGCAGAGTAATTTCTCCGGCTCCGCTTGCGGCTCGACTAATTATGACCTAAATTTTGGTCATAAGAGGTCGAGCCCATGAATGTGTCCATTGCAGAAGCCAAGGCAAAACTGTCGGAACTGATCAGCCGTGCGCAAGCTGGCGAAGAGATCGTGCTTACACGTCACGGCAAGATCGCGGCTCGGCTGGTGCCACCGCTCGGCGAAAATCTCCTGCCCCGTATTGGCGCCTTAAAGGGCAAGATTTGGATAGCGGACGATTTTGACGAACTCGGTCCCGAATGGGACGAATACGTCAAATGACTGCCGGCTCCTTTCTTGCCGATACGCAAATTATCCTTTGGTCTATTAAGGACGACCCTCGACTCAGCGAGGAGCATCGGGCTGTCCTTGCATCGGACGCGACCGTTTACGCCAGCGCGGCAAGCGTTTGGGAAATCGCGATCAAGCGCTCGATCGGCAAACTCGACGTTCCGGACGACCTGCCGGCGTTACTCCCGAGAATGCAATTCCAGCCGCTGACCATCACGTTTCAGCATGCGCATGTTGTCGGCCGCCTTCCCCGCCACCATGGTGATCCGTTCGACCGGCTGCTGATCGCCCAAGCGCAGGTCGAGAATCTCACCATCCTGACAGCGGACAAGCAATTTGCTCTCTATGACGTCGCGCTGGCATGACGTTTCATAATCCCAGCCGTTCGACCTCCGCTGTTCTCAACTTAACGTCATAATCCAGCAAAAACTCGTCCAACTGCGGCGGCGCTACGGAGGTACCCGCGAGCATGGCATGCACCTGGCCGCGATGGTGGATGTCGTGCAGGAAGACGTGCGCCAGGATATCGCCGATCTTTTCCGGGATCATGCCGTCCTCGCGCCGGTCGGTGATCACGCGGCGATGGAGATCGCTTTCCGACAAGCCATCGCAGAAGGCGATCAGCCGCCGGTCGGCCGCAAGCTGAGCCAGGTAAAGCTCGGGCGCGGCATCGAAAGGCACGAAGTCATCGTAGGCAGCCGCACCGAGGCCGCCGTCTTCGAGAAAATCGAGATAGAGATGATCGACCGCGAGGACATGGTTGAGCGTTGCCTTGATCGACGGGAAAAAGTTGGTGCGCTCGGCCTCGAATTCACCGGGCTTCAGCGCAAGCACGGCGCGATAGAGTCGGTCGTTCGACCAGAGATTGTTCTTCGCCATGCGACGCAGATAATCCAGCAGGTCCATCACTCAAACCTCTCATTGTGCCTACCGCTGGTATTTCTCGACCTTCTGCTCGATGGCGCCGAAGATCGAATGCCCTGATCTGTCCTTCATCTCGATGCGCACGGTGTCGCCGAAGCGCAGGAAAGGTGTCTTGGGCTCGCCTGACACAATGGTCTCGATCATGCGCAGTTCGGCGATGCAGGAATAACCGGCTCCGCCCGCAGAGACCGGCTTGCCCGGGCCGCCGTCGAGTTTGTTGGACACCGTACCAGAGCCGATGATGGTGCCTGATACCAGCGGCCTTGTGCGGGCGGCGTGAGCAATCAGCGCCGGAAAATCGAAGGTCATGTCGACACCGGCATCGGCGCGGCCGAACGGCTTGCCGTTGATGTCGGCAAGCAGCAGCAGATTGACCTTGCCGCCGTCCCAGGCATCGCCCAGCTCATCCGGCGTCACCGCGACCGGAGAGAAGGCGGAGGACGGTTTCGACTGGAAGAAGCCGAATCCCTTGGCCAGTTCCGGCCCGGTCAGCGCGCGCAGCGTGACATCGTTGACCAGCATGACCAGCCGGATCGCGGCGCGCGCTTCCTCGAGGCTGGCGCCCATCGGCACATCGTCGACGATGACGGCGATCTCGGCTTCCATGTCGATGCCGAAGGCCTCGTCCGCTAGACGGATCGGATCGCGCGGGGCAACGAAGGAATCCGAGCCACCCTGGTAGATCAGCGGGTCGGTCCAGAAGCTTGCCGGCATCTCGACGCCGCGCGCCTTCCGCACCAGTTCGACATGGTTCACATAGGCCGAGCCGTCGGCCCATTGATAGGCGCGCGGCAGCGGCGAATGCGCGTCATGCTCGTGAAAACGGGCCGCCGGCATCGCATTGTTCTCCAGCGATTCCGCTATGGTCGCGAGATGCGGCGAGATCCTGCGCCAGTCGTCGAGTGCGGCCTGCAGCGTCCGCGCCAGGAACGAGGCGTCCGTGTATTGCGTCAGGTCGCGCGAAACGACGACGAGTTTTCCGTCGCGTGCTCCGTCCTTCAGCGTGGCAAGCTTCATGCGGTTCCCTCTCCTGATGCGGCCTTGGCGCCGCTTAACTCCACAACAAGGCCGTCGCGAGCGATCGTCAAGTCGCCAGCCCATGTTTTCCTGACAGCGGCTATCCAGTCGACCTCGCCGATCTCGGTATCGTCGGCTGGAATGAGGTGATTGAGCACCAATCTTTTGACGCCGGCATCGCTGGCGATACGGCCTGCCTCCTCGGCAAAGCTGTGACTGGCGAGCAGATGTTCCCTGAGCCGCGCGCCATTGCCGGTTCTGGCAACCAGCCGCTCGATGCCTTCTTCCAGCATGGCTTCATGGACGAGGATAGCAGCGCCATCGGCAAAATCGGCCAGCGGCGGAAAGAAAGCAGTATCGGCCGAGAACACCACGCTGTTTCCCCCATGCTCGAAGCGCAAGGCGAAGCAATCGGTCACCGGCGGATGGTCGACGCGCAGTGCCGTCACCTTCAGTCCGCGCTCCTCGACCACATGCCCTTGGCCGAATTCGTCGACAGAAACCAACTCGCGAATATCGGGGCGGCCCTCGTCGGCGATGCGGATCTCGATGTCGAATTCCATCGCCTGACAAAAGCGCCGCCAGTAGTGGCCAAGCCCAGGCGGCCCGAACACGGTGACCGGCGTCGCCAAGCCAGCCGTCCATGCGGTGTGGATCAGCGGCCCGAGTTCCAGCACATGGTCGGAATGCAGATGCGTGATGAAGATCAGGTCGAGTGCCTTCAGGCTGACACCGGCATCGACCAGGCCGCGCGTCACGCCGAGCCCGCAATCGACGACGATGGCTCGCCCGCCGATTTCGAGCAGCGTCGAGCTCGGCCACGGCCCGCCCGGCCGCAGTGCCGGACCGCCTTTCGACCCGAGCAGCACCAGCCGGTCCGGCATTGGCTTGCCGCTCAAGACCAGTCGCCCTCGGGCTTGCCATTGAACCGCTTCTTCAGGTCGGCCCAGCAATCGATGTAGTTGTCCTGCCGGGTTTCGAGTTCGGCGCCGTAGCGGGTCAGCATCTGCGGAAAGCGGGTCTCGAACATGAAGGCCATGGTGTTGTCGAGCTTGACCGGTTTCAGGTCCGCGCGCGAGGCTTTTTCGAAGCCAGGCGCATCCGGGCCATGGGCCAGCATCAGATTGTGCAGGCTGATGCCGCCGGGCACGAAACCTTCCTCCTTCGCGTCGTACTGGCCGTGGATCAGGCCCATGAACTCGCTCATGATATTGCGATGGTACCAGGGCGGCCGGAACGTATCTTCCGCCACCAGCCAGCGCGGCGGGAAGATGACGAAATCGATGTTGGCGGTGCCTTCCTCGCCGCTCGGCGCCGTCAGCACGGTGAAGATCGACGGATCGGGGTGATCGAACAGCAGCGCACCGACCGGCGAAAAGGTCGCCAGATCATATTTATAGGGCGCGTAGTTGCCATGCCAGGCAACGACGTCGAGCGGCGAATGGCCGATCTCGGTGACGTGAAAATTACCGCACCATTTCACGATCAGCCGGCACGGCGTCTCCTTCTCCTCGAACCAGGCGCAAGGCGTCTTGAAGTCGCGCGGGTTGGCCAGGCAATTGGCGCCGATCGGGCCGCGGTCAGGCAGCGTTAGCTTGGCGCCGTAATTCTCGCAGACATAGCCGCGCACTTCGGCGTCGACCAGTTCGACCTTGAAGACGAGGCCGCGCGGCAGCACGGCGATTTCACCGGGCCGAAGCTCGATAACGCCCATCTCGGTGATGAAGCGCAAGCTGCCCACCTGCGGCACGATCAGCAGCTCGCCGTCGGCGTTGAAGAAATGATCGTCGGTCATCGAGCGGTTGGCGACATAGACATGGGCAGCCATGCCGGTCTGGCCAAGCACGTCGCCGGCGGTGGTGATGGTGCGCATACCCTTGATGAAGTCGGTCGGCTCTTTCGGCATCGGCACCGGATTCCAGCGGTACTGGCCAAGCGCCAGCTCGTGGTCGCCGACATTGGGGGCGCTCTTCCACAGGGGATAACTCGCCGCCTTGAACCTGCCCGTGTGCTTGACGCTCGGCCGGATGCGATAGAGCCAGGAGCGCTCATTGGTGCCGCGCGGCGCGGTGAAGGGCGAGCCTGAAAGCTGCTCGGCATAGAGGCCGTAGGCCGGCCGCTGCGGCGAGTTGCGTCCCTGCGGCAGCGAGCCGGGCAAGGTTTCGGTTTCGAAGTCGTTGCCGAAACCCGGCATATAGGAAAAGGCCATTGCTTCCTCCCGGATTGACCAAATTGGTTTCATTTGTAACCATCGAAAATGTAACTATCAATCTTCCGTTTTTCCCGGATGCGGACAATGGACATTCTCGAACTCGAAAGCTTTCTGCCCTACCGGCTCTACCGCCTTGCAGATGCGGTCAGCCGCGAATTCTCGAAGGTCTATAAGGACCGCCATGGCCTGACCCGGCCCGAATGGCGCACGTTGTCGGGATTGGGACAGCGCGGCACGATGACCGCGACGGAACTTGGCGAGCAGTCGGCCATGCACAAGACCAAGGTCTCGCGCGCCGTGGCCGAGTTAGAACGGCGGCGCTGGCTGGTACGAACACCTGACGAGAACGACGGCCGCGTCGAGCACTTGACGCTTACCAAAGTCGGGCTTGCAGCCTATCGCGAGATGGTGCCGCTGGCGCAGAGTTTCGAGCGGGAACTGCTGGCGAAACTTGGCGTGGACGAACGTGCGGCGATTGTGCGTGGGGTGGCGGCGCTGGAGAAGGCGTTGGAAGAAAAGTAGCGCTGAAAGAATGGGGATAGGCTGGCGGGACAGCGCCACCTCTGTCCGGCAGGACAGAGGGGACGCCTCGCGCAGACGTTTCACCGGATAGCGCTATGCGCGCCGTTACCAGTCCATCACCACCTTGCCGGAACTGCCGCTGCGCATCGCATCGAAGCCGGCCTGGAAATCGTCGATGCCGATGCGGTGCGTGATGAGCGCGGAGACGTCGAGCGGGCCCTGTACCAGGGCGATCATCTTGTACCAGGTCTCGAACATCTCGCGGCCGTAGATGCCCTTCAAGTGCAGCATCTTGAAGATGACCTTGTTCCAGTCGATCTCGAAACCAGTCGGGGCGATGCCGAGGATGGCGATCTTGCCGCCATTGTTCATGGTGTCGATCATGTCGCGGAAGGCGGGCGCGGCGCCCGACATCTCCAACCCGACATCGAAACCTTCCGTCATGCCGAGTGCCGGCATGACGTCGCGCAGCTTCTCCTGCGAAGCGTCGACGACATGCTGGACGCCGAGTTTCTTCGCCAGCGCCAGGCGCACCGGGTTGATGTCAGTGATGACAACCTTGCGTGCGCCGACGCACTGCGCCACCAGCGCGCCCATGATGCCGATCGGTCCGGCGCCGGTAACCAGCACATCCTCGCCGACCAGATCGAAGGACAACGCCGTGTGGACCGCATTGCCCAGGGGATCGAAGATCGCGGCAATCTCGTCCGGCACGTCGTCGGGGATCGGCACCACATTGTGCTGGGGAATGGCCAGGTACTCGCCGAAGGCGCCGGGACGGTTGACGCCGACGCCGAGCGTGTTACGGCACAGATGTCCCCTGCCCGCGCGGCAGTTGCGGCAATGGCCGCAGACGATGTGTCCCTCGCCCGACACCCGCTGGCCGACCTTGTATTCGGTGACCGCGGCACCAAAGTCGGCGACCGTGCCGACGAATTCGTGGCCGGTAACCATCGGCACAGGAACCGTCTTTTGCGCCCACTGGTCCCAGTTGTAGATGTGGACGTCGGTGCCGCAGATTGCGGTCTTCTTGATCTTGATCAGCACATCGTTGGGGCCGATCTCCGGCACCGGAACCTCTTCCATCCAGATGCCCGGTTCGGCCTTGGCCTTCACCAGTGCCTTCATCATGTTCGACATTCTCTTGTCCCTTGAATCTCTTGATCCGGAATCGCTTTTCGCTACCGGCCCTTCAGGAAATCACGCCCAATTCCCTGCCGACCGCTCCGAACGCTTCCACGGCCCGGTCGATGTCGGCGCTGGAGTGCGCCGCCGACATCTGGGTGCGGATGCGGGCTTGGCCCTTCGGCACCACAGGGAATGAGAATCCAATGACGTAGATACCACGCTTCAGCATGCGCGCCGCCATCTCCTGCGCCAATGTGGCATCGCCCAGCATCACCGCGATAATCGGATGGTCGGCCCCGGCCAGCGTGAAGCCAAGCTTGCCCATCTGGGACCTGAACCGCGCCGCATTGGCATATAGGCGCTCGCGCAATCCGTCGCCATTGCGGATCAGCTCGAACACCTTGATCGAGGCGCCGGCGATCGCCGGCATCAGCGTGTTGGAGAAGAGATAAGGCCGCGAGCGCTGGCGCAGCCAGTCGACCACCTGCTTCTTGCCCGAGGTGTAGCCGCCCGAAGCGCCGCCGAGCGCCTTGCCGAGCGTGCCCGTGATGATGTCCACCCTGCCCTCGACACCGCAATGCTCGGGCGAACCGCGCCCGTTTCCGCCGACGAAGCCGACCGCATGGCTGTCATCCACCATGACCATGGCGTCGTATTTTTCGGCCAGGTCGCAGACGCCTGAGAGATTGGCGATGATGCCGTCCATGGAAAACACGCCGTCGGTGGCGATCAGCCGGAAGCGGCAATCCTTGGCTTCCTTCAGGCGTGCCTCAAGATCGGCCATGTCGTTGTTGGCGTAGCGAAAGCGTTTGGCCTTTGACAGCCGGACGCCGTCGATGATCGAGGCGTGATTGAGCGCGTCGGAAATGATTGCGTCTTCCTCGCCAAGCAGCGTCTCGAACAGGCCGCCATTGGCGTCGAAGCAGGAGCCGTAGAGGATGGTGTCCTCCAAGCCGAGGAACGATGAAATCGTCGTCTCGAGCTGCTTGTGTTCTTCCTGCGTCCCGCAGATGAAGCGTACCGAGGCCATGCCGTAGCCGTAGCGGTCGAGCGCCTGCGTGGCCGCCGCGCGCAGTTCCGCGCTGTCGGCAAGGCCGAGATAGTTGTTGGCGCAGAAGTTCAGCACTTTCTCGCCGCCGACCTCGATCTCAGCCGACTGCATCGAGGAAATCACCCGCTCGGACTTGTAGAGCCCGGCAGATTTCAACCCGGCAAGCTCGCTGTCGATATGGGAGAGAAATGCTGCGGTCATGATCGGGCCCCGTTTGACGTCGGCAGACTGTCGTCCCGCCCGCACAAAAAATCCATCGCAAAAGCGACCGGATCAGGTGGCCGGGCAGCATCAGCTGGGACGTTCCGACATTGCCCAGGTGACCACCCGGAAACGCATGGGCCGACGAATGCTCAAATGCGGGCCGGCCGCGAAAGAACCCGATAACCATTTCGTGATCTTTCCGCCTCTCGTCCGCGCCGGCCGGCCGTCGATTTCCAGTCCTGTTAACGTTTGCAGTTCAATGGTGCTCGCATAAATCCGTTGGCGAGAGGACCGCCCCCGAACATGTCTCAGCAGCCGGTGCAAACCGTTTCAGGCAAGCTCATACTGCTGATCAAGGCTGGCTACTGGCTGGCGCTGCTGATCATTGCCGCCATGGTCGCGGCCTCCTTCGTCCTGCTGCAGCAGACGATGGCCACGCAGCAGCACAACAACACCTTGCTCGACATCGTCGGTACGCAGAAGACGCTGTCGCAGCGCATCGTCTTCCTGGCCAACGCAACGGGCGCCGCCTCGCGCGACAAGCAGCCGGCGCTGGTCAGCGCGCTGAAGCAGGCCACGGCGGAGTTCGAGACGAACTACGATCTGCTGCTCAAGCAGACGGGCGCGGATCCGCAATCGCCAGCCAAGCTCGATGCGAAGTCGATCCAGAGCGTGCTTTTCGCCAAGCCCTTTCATCTGGACTATTTCTCGGTTGGCCTGATCGCCAATGGCGACCGGCTGGTCTCCGCACTGGAATCGCAACTCAATCTTGGCGACAATGGCGGCTACAAGGGCGGCGCCGAACGCGTCAATCTCGATGCCTCGGTCGCCAATGCCACGCTGTCGGGCTATGCCGCGCTCGGCCAGCGCATCAGCGCCGATGCCGACGAGCGCTCCGAAAAGCTGCTCTCCCTCCACCGCACGCTGTTCTACGCCACACTCGGCGTCATCCTGCTGGTGGCGCTGTTCATCTTCAGGCCGATGTCCAACGCGATCCTGCGCAAGACGCGTGAGTTGGTCGACGCGCGCAATTCGATGGCCTTCATCGCGGTGCATGACGGCCTGACCGGCCTGCACAACCGCACCTTCCTCACCGACCATTTCGAGACGCTGATCAAGGGCGCGCATCGCCGGCGCGAGCGCCTGGCCGTAGTCCAGCTCGACCTCGACCGCTTCAAGCAGATCAACGATACGCTGGGTCACGCCGCCGGCGATTATGTCCTGGTCGTGACGGCACAGCGCATGCGCGATTCCTGCCGCGCGTCGGATCTGTGCGCGCGGCTCGGCGGCGACGAATTCGTGATGATCCTCAACGGAGCCGGCAGCACCGAGGACATCAACATGCTGGCACGGCGCATCCTGGTGCACATCAACGAGCCGATCGTGTTCCAGGGCACCACCATTCTCCCGGGCGCCAGCGGCGGCATCGCGGTCTATCCGATCGATGCCGACAATGCGCAGGACCTGCTCGTCCATGCCGATCTGGCGCTCTACTCCGCCAAGAAAATGGGTGGCGGCAACTTCTCGTTCTTCTCCGAGGAACTGCGCCGCGAACTCGACTACCGCAAGCAGCTCGAACACGACATCAAGGTCGCCATTTCGGAAAAGGCGTTCCAGGTCTATTTCCAGCCGCAGGTCTCGCTGACCGACGGCACCATCAGCGGCATCGAAGCGCTCGTGCGCTGGAATCATCCCGAGCGCGGCATGATCTCGCCGGGCGAATTCATCCCGGTCGCCGAGAAATGCGGCTTCATGCCGGAGATCGGCCGTATCGTGATCAGCAAGGCGATCAACGAGGCCGCCGAATGGAACCGGACCGGGATTGCTTTCGGCCGGCTTGCGGTCAATGTCTCGGGTACCGAGTTGCGCGAGCATGATTTCGATGCGTTTTTGTTCGATACGCTGGAGAAAGCCGGACTGCCGCCGCAGAAACTGTCGCTGGAAATCGTCGAATCCGTCATTCTGGACGACGAGAAGACCGGCATCGCGGCGAAGCTGCGTCATATCAGGGCGGCCGGCGTGCATCTGGAGCTCGATGATTTCGGCACCGGCTACGCTTCGCTCAGCCACGTCAATCCCAACGAGATCGACAGGCTCAAGATCGACCGTCGCTTCGTGCAAAACGTCCATGAGAATGGCGACAACTCCAAGATCGTGCGCGCCATCACTGAACTTGCGCGGGGGCTGGGCATCTCCATCGTCGCCGAGGGTGCCGAAACCGAGGCCGAGCTCGATTCGCTGATGGCGATCGGCTGCGACCAGGTGCAGGGCTATTCCATCGCCTTCCCGATGCCGCATGACAAGGCGCTGGAATGGCTGACCGCCCGCATGCCGAAGAAAGCCAGGCTGACGGTATTGCAGGGAAGCCTGGCGTAACCCGGCCAGCCTTGACAAGCAGCCGCGGAAATGGCGGCCTGTCCTGACCGCGAGGGGATAGCGGCTCCATGACATTCTTTCGGCTTGCCCTGGCAGCCATGTTGATGTCGGCGTTGCCTGCCCATGGCGCGGATCGCACCATCTATCTCACCTTCGACGACGGTCCGCTGAACGGTACAAGCAACATCCTCGACGTCTTGGAGGCCGCGCAGGTTCCGGCAACGCTGTTCATGGTCGGTATGCATGCCGAGGCCAGTGCGTCCAACAGGCCGGCATTCCTAGCTCTCTACGTTTTTCCGCAACGCCGCAAGCACCTGCGCAAATTCCGCCAGACGCTCGTCGGACAGTCCTTTGCGAAGCCGCTTGTCGAAGACGAGTGCCGCTTGCCGCAACGTCTCGAACAGCGCTTCTCCCGTCTCCGTCAATTCGACCAGGTGAACCCGGCGGTTAACGGGATCGCGCCGCCGCGTCAACAGGCCCTGCGCTTCCATCGCGTTGAGATGATGGGTCAGCGTCGCGCCCTGGATGCCGATCATGCCGGCGAGTTCGCGCTGATTGGCAAGCTCGCTCGACTTGACAGACAGAAGCGTGAGCCAGACCGGCAATGTGCCGCCTGCTTCAACCAAGGCAGCGTCGAAGGCCTGGGCGACAAGCTTGGCGGTTCGGCCGAGATTCATGCCGACCGGCGGGCGGTCAAATGGTGTCATGATCTGACAGTAGAGCAAGCAGTGGGAATGTGAAACTTGGCTTCATGGTTGACATCTAACCGTTAGATATCTAATTTTGCCTTATTGATGGCATCGCAGCATGGTTGCGGCGCGTAGGCGGTGGGCGAATGAGAGGAATGCGGTCATGCAATATGTTTATATCGCCGTCATCGGCCTGCACGTCATGGCCGGCGTCTTCTGGGCCGGCACGACCATCGCGGTTGGCCGCGATCCGGACATCCGGGCAGAGCGGTTCTTCCGGCCGCAAATGGGCGCGGCCGGTTTGGCTTTCCTGACCGGTTTGCTGCTCTGGTATTTCTTTCATGAGGGTGCTTTTGGCTCGATGGAAAAGGTACTGGCGCTCGGCATTTTGACGGCGCTGATCGCCGCCGGCGTGCAAGGCGCGCTTGTGGGCTCCGCCAGCAGGCAGCTTGCCGGCGCCGATGCCGCGACCCAAACGGCGCTGCGCGCGAAAATGACCAGGGGCGAACGCATCGCCGGCGGGCTGCTGGTCATCACCGTGCTTTGCATGGCGACCGCCAAGATGTTTTAGCATCGCACGGCCGGTGAAAGCCGATCATGCGCGGCGCGCAACGGACCAGAGCGGCAGGTGGCTCTCCTTGCAAAGGCCGTTGCGCGCCACCTGATCGTGATCAAATCCTGATCCCGAACCTGATCCCGTCATAGATGGCGGCGTGGATGTTGCGCGAGGCAACCGCGTCGCCGATGCGCAAGAGCACGAAGCCGCCATCCGCGTTGCGCTTGGGAAAAATGTCGCCGCCGTTGACCAGACGCTCATAGTCAACCGCACCACCGTTCTTCGACAGCGGTTTCAGCGAAAGATACAGATCGTCGAGCGGCGCCGTGCCGTGCTCGACCACCACCTGGTCGACCCTGCGCTCTCCGCGCCAGCCATCGGCGAAATCCGAAGCGAGTTCCGCGATCAGTTGATTGCCCTCGCGCCGCACCGAGCGCAGGCGGGTATTGATGGTGACGGTGACGCCCTTTTCCTGGAAGGCGCTGACATAGGGTACGTGGTTCATGCCGCCCATTTCGGGGGCGAAGAAGCGTTCCGGCGAAACCAGTTCCAGCTTCGAGCCGCTGTTGGCAATCAGTTCGGCCGCGCCCATGCCCTGATGGCCGCCATTGTCGTCGTAGAGCAGCACATTTTCGGCCGGCTTGACGCTGCCGGCCATGATGTCCCAACTCGAGGTGACGAGATTGTCGCCGGAGGCCAGCGGCGGGTTCTGCGGCAGGCCACCGGTGGCGATCACCACGACGTCGGGCGCCAGCGCCAGAACATCGTCCTGTTCCGCCCAGGTGTCATAGCGGATCTCGACGCCGAGCCGGTCGAGTTCGGCCAGCCGCCAGTCGATGATGCCGATCAATTCCTTGCGGCGCGGGTTCTGGGTCGCCAGACGCACCTGGCCGCCCGCTTGTGAGGATGCCTCGAGGATCGTGACTTGATGACCGCGCTCGGCTGCGACGCGCGCCGCCTCCAGCCCACCAGCGCCGGCGCCGACGACCACCACTTTCCGCTTAGGGCCTTCCGTCTTGACAATGACGTGCGGGATATCCGCCTCGCGGCCGGTCGCCGCATTGTGAACGCATAGCGCCTCGCCGCCTTCATAGATGCGGTCGAGACAATAGGTAGCGCCGACACAGGGACGTATCTCGTGCTCGCGGCCCTCCATCACCTTCTTGATGATGTGCGGATCCGCGATATGGGCGCGTGTCATGCCGACCATGTCGAGCTTGCCGGTGGCGATCGCATGGCGCGCGGTGGCGACATCGGAAATGCGCGCCGCGTGGAAGGTCGGGAATTTCGTCGCCGCCCTCACCTCGCCGGCAAAATCGAGATGCGGCGAAGACCGCATGCCGGTCACCGGAATGACCTTGGTGAGCGCCGCGTCGGTCTCGATCGAGCCCCGGATGATGTTGAGGAAATCGAGCTTGCCGGAGTCGGCCAGCCGCCTGGCGATCTCGACGCCCTCCTCCTTCGACAGGCCTTTGTCGAAATCCTCGTCGGCGACCATGCGGATGCCGACGACGAATTTCTCGCCGACCGCCGCCCGCACCGCATCGAGCACCATGTTGGTGAAGCGCAGGCGGTTGTCGAGCGAACCGCCATACTCGTCATCGCGATGATTGGTGGCAGGCGACCAGAAGCCGTCCATCAGATGGCCGTAGGATTCGAACTCGATGCCGTCGAGCCCGGCCGCCTGGCAGCGCTGGGCGGCCGACGCATAGTCGGCGACGATGCGCTCGATGTCCCAGTCCTCGATGGTCTTGGGGAAAGCGCGATGCGCCGGCTCGCGCACCGGCGAAGCCGAGAGCACCGGCAGCCAGTCGGCCTTGTTCCAACCCGTGCGGCGGCCAAGATGGGTGATCTGGATCATCACCTTGCAGTCATGCTCATGGCAGGCATCGGTGAGTTCGGCCAACCACGGCACGATGCGGTCGTCATAGACGTGCAGATTGCCGAAGGCAGCCGGGCTGTCGCGCGAAACGATGGCCGAGCCGGCGGTCATGGTCAGCGCCATGCCGCCCTTGGCCTTTTCGGCATGGTAGAGCCGGTAGCGCTCCTTCGGCATGCCGTCCTCCGAGTAAGCCGGCTCGTGGCTGGTCGACATCACCCGGTTCTTCAGCGTCAAATGCTTGAGCTGGTAGGGTTGGAGAAGCGGGTCGTTGCTGGTCATCGTCTTCCTGCCGTTTTAATTTGTGCTAATGAGCGGCAAATCCAAGGGAAACCGCATATGATCGATACCAAAAGTCTCACCCAGCTCGGCACGCACGTCGAGACGCCACAGAGCCCCGAAGCCGCGGTCCTGGAAACCGTGCCGTTTTCGCGCGGCGACGGGCCGCCGGCGATCGTGCGCTTTACCTGCCCGGAATTCACCTCGCTCTGCCCGGTGACCGGACAGCCGGATTTCGCCCACATCGTCATCGACTACGCACCCGATGCCGCCCTGGTGGAATCGAAGTCGCTCAAGCTGTTCATGACCTCGTTTCGCAACCATGGCGCCTTCCATGAAGACTGCACGGTGATGATCGGACGCCGCATCGTGGCCGCGACCAAGCCGCTCTGGTTGCGCATAGGCGGCTATTGGTATCCGCGCGGCGGCATTCCGATCGATGTGTTCTGGCAGACCGGCGCTCCGCCCGAAGGCGCCTGGCTGCCGGATACCGGCGTCACCCCCTATCGCGGGCGCGGCTAGTTCGGCCATCATTCGCACTGGTACTGGCTGAGCGCCCATTCGCCGGTCACCGACAAAAGGTCCGCTATCTTCCATTCGCCATCGACCTTCTTGAACTTCCATTCGAGGCGGTGCGGGTTACCGGCGACGACGAAGGCGACGATCACCTTGGCCTGGTCGCCATTGATCGCTTCGAGCGTCTTCAGGCTCTTGTCGATCTCGGCCTTGTCGTAGTCCGCATTGTCGAGCGCCATGTTGGGGTCCAGGCACTCGCCCTGCCCGGATTTGCGCAAGGCATCGCTCTTGTCGAGCACGGCTTTCGCCGGATCGATGAAATGGCCGCGCTGAGCAGGATCGACCTCCAGGCCGACCTGATCGTAGAACGGCCGCACCACCGCGGTCGGCGACCCCGGCTGGATTGGAGCGGCAGGCTCGCTTGGCGGCGATGCGACGGGTGGGGTCGGCGGCTCCGCGGCGCCGCCAGGCGGGGTTGCCGGCGGCGTCACGCTGTCATCGGGCGCGGTCCCGGCCGGAGCTTTTGCCGGCGGCGCGCCCAACAGCCCCTGAGCGGCCGCGCCGTTCAAGTCCGCCGCCAGCAGGCACACGGCCGAGAACAAAAGAAGCGTGCGACCGGCCATCGCATCACTCCGGATCTTGGCCCGCCATGCATTCGAGCTGGCTCAGCGTCCAGTCGCTGGTCTTCGATGCAATGTCCGATATCTTCCACTTGCCGTCGACCTTCTTCAGCGACCAGTGCATTTCGCGCTGCGAATCGTCTCCTTCCGGAAAAAGACTGAAACTCGCCACCACCTGCGCCGTATCGCCCTCCACCGTCTCGGACAGCTTCAGTGTCCTGGAAAGGGCCTTCTGGTCGAAATCCTGCGCGTCGAGGCCGGGGTCGAAGTCGATACAGGCGACCTGGTCCGGATTCTTCTTGTTGGCCTGGTCGTTGAGGTCGAACAGTTTCGTCACCGGCTCGGTGAAGCGATCGCGGTATTGCGCGTCGGCCTCGAACTTGACCTGCGGGACATAGAAGAACTTCACGGCGTCGGACGCCGGGCCGGCCAATGCCGCGGCTGATGTGGCAATCGACAGGATGGCAGCGAGCAGCAGTTTCATGGATTTCCCCGAATGCATGGATTTCCCCGAATGTTTGACTGCGGAAGGCAATCAATACCACGCATCGTGCATATCGGCTTTTTTGCGGCTCATGAAGCCTCCTCCGGGCGGCGCGTCTGCTTGCATAGATCAAATCCAACGATCCTTAGTTTCCGAAAGTGGCGATCGGCGCGTTGAGTTGGGAGCGCTCAGGCTTGACACCGAGCCCTGGGATCTGCGGGACGCGTATATGCCCGTTCTCGATCACGATCGGGTTTGCGGGATCAGTATGCCCTTCGATGTACTCCTGCGCGATCCAGGCTCCCTCAAAACGTCTCGGCTCGACGGTAGCGGCGAGGTGGACGCATGCCGCGGCGATGACGTCTCCGCCCCAGGCATCGTCGCAGCTGTGCGGAAGAGATCGTATCGCACACAGGTCGCGGACCGTGGCCATCTTGGTCAGACCACCAAGACGGGTGACCTTCAATCCGAATCCGTCGGCGATACCTGACGAAACTGCCCGAAGCACGGCATTCAAATCCTCGGTACTCTCATCGAGATAGATCGGATGCGTAACGCGCCCTTTGAGGCCTGCGACTTCCTCCATGGTGTTGCAAGGCTGTTCGAACACGAACGGGATTGCCTGGCAAAGCCGATCGATGTGCAGCGCCGCGGCAGCAGTCAGGCCGCGATTGGCGTCGACGGCTATGCGGGCCCTGAAGCCAACCGCCTCCCATACTTTGTGCACAGTGGCGACGTCTTGTTCGAGATCCCGCCCGCCGATCTTGATCTGAAGCCGTGGATATCCGGCGTTGACCTTGTCGGCGGCAATACGCGCGGTCTCGTCCGGAGCACCGACGGTCGTCGAGTAGTATGACGGCACGCGATCGGTGAGCGCACCACCGAGAAGTGTTGAAACAGGGACGCCCAGCCGCTGGCCGGCGAGGTCGAGGAGAGCTATGTCCAAGGCCGCCTTGGCATAGTTGTGACCGTTCAGCCGTTCGTCCATTCGTTTGGCGAGGCGGCGCATGGACGCTGTGTCCTCGCCGATGAGTCCCGGCGCTATTTCAGCAATTGCCGCTCTCGCGCCCAGAGCATGCTGGGGTTGATAAACAGGGCCGATCGGGCAAGTCTCACCCCAGCCTGACAGTCCATCCTCGGTGGTGACTTCAACCAGCGTGCTGTCCAAATTCTGCACGGTGTCGCTGGCCATCCGGTAGGCACCGCCTTTAACAGGCAGAAGCATCTGATAGACTTTGATTGACCTGATACGCATTCAGACATCAGCCCCGTTCATGCCTTGCCTGGCATGGCGCCTTTCGCGATGGTCAAAGACCAAGCGCCACCTTGCGCCCGTCATGAATGGCAAATGCCGCCTGTCTGGAGGCGGTACAGTCGCCGATGGAGGTATGCGCAATTCCGCGCCTTTCGAGCTCGATGGACAGGCTGTCCTGCGTCATGCTGGTGGCGGCGAATACCAAAGCGTCGGCCTCGACCTGCTGCTCGGTCCGGTCGAGCAGCGAAGCGATCCTGGCCACCCTGCCGTCCCAATGAACGACGGCGCTCTCGGTCACAAACCGCACCTTCAGCTTGGCGAGTGCCCGTCGCAGCGGCGCATCGACGGCCATTCGCTGAAGCTCTTTGCCGACCAGGGCGTCCGGTGTCACAAGCGTTACGTTGTGACCATCCTCGGCGAGTTTCCAGGCGGTGCCGCAGCCCTTCCAATTGCCGCCGTCGTCCAGCAAGAGAACATTTTTTCCCGGCCTCGCCTCGCGCGCCATCACCGCTTCGGCCGAGAGCACCGGACCGTCGCCCGGAATGCTCTCCCAATGCGGCAAGGCCCGCTGGAAAGCGCCGTCCGGCGGCATCGAGCCGGTCGCGACGATGACGTGATCGGCGCCCTCGCGCTCGACATCGTCGGCTTCGACATACTGCCCGTAGCGGATATCGACCTGGAGCTGGCCGAGCTGGCGCTCATACCAGTCGATCAGGTCCAGAATCTGGGCACGGCGCGGCTGCAGCCCGGCAAGACGGAACTGCCCCCCAAGGCGGTCGGATGCCTCGGCCAGCATGACGCGATGGCCGCGCTCGGCCGCGGCGCGCGCCGCTTCGAGACCGGCCGGGCCGCCACCGACGACCAGTACGCGCTTCGGCTGGCCGGCCGGAGCGAAGCGGTCGCCGCCCCACTCCCATTCCCGCCCCGCGGAAGGATTGATGACGCAGCTGATCCAGTAGTCACGGCTGCGCCGGCCCCAGCACATCTGGTTGCAGGACAGGCAGCCGCGAATGTCCTGCGGCCGGCCGGCGGCAGCCTTTGCAGCCAGATGCGGATCGGCGATCTGCCCACGCACGATGGAAACGAGATCGGCACGGCCTTCGCTCAGCACGCTCTCGGCGTTCTCGGGCGTGCGGATATGGCTCTCGGCGGTGATCAACGCGTGACGCACGGTGGATTTGAGCACGGACGCCAGGTCGGCACCGAGCTTCTCCGGGTAAACAAAGGTCGGCATGATCTTGTAGAAATCGAAGTAGGAACCCGTTCCGCAAGTGACATAGTCCATCAAGGCATCGCGGTCGTGGAGGTCGATGATCTCGGCCAGCGCTTCGCGCTTCAGCGCCACTTCGACTTCGGGCTCATCATTGATCGCAAGACCGATGATAAAATCATCGCCGCATTCCCGGCGAATCCTGGTCATCACCTCACGGCTCATGCGGGTGCGGTTTTCGAGGCTGCCGCCCCATCGGTCGTCCCGGCGGTTCGACCAAGGTGTCCAGAACTGGTCCAGCATCGAATGGTACGCCGCCCAGACCTCGACGCCGTCGAAGCCGGCCTGGTGGCAACGGCGCGCGGCCTGGGCGAAGCCGTCGATCGTTTCTTCGATCTCGGCTTCGGACATCCGATGCGAGCCGTCGGAATCGTGGTAGCTCGGCAGGCCGGAAGGCGACCAACCGGGGTGAAACGAGTTGTCCGCGTCCGCGTGCTGACCGACATGGTAGAGCTGCTGGATGGCGACGGCGCCGTTGCCGCGGATCGCCTCCGTCACCTTGCGGAAATGCGGGATGACGCGGTCATCGGACGGGCTGAAATTGCCACGGGTAAGCACGGCGGCCTGATGCACGGGCATCGGCTCGACCACGATCATGCCGGCCCCGCCGATGGCGCGTTCGGCGTAGTAGCCGACATGGCGTTCGGTCGGCAGCCCGTTCTCGGCCATGTTCGCCGTATGGGCTCCAAACACGATCCTGTTGCGCAATGTTTTGCCACGCAAGGTGGCCGGCTCGAACAAACGTTTGAAGACCCGGCCGGACATGCAAATTCTTCCCCATCGGCGGCATTGCGCCGGCGCAAGGGAGCGCCGGCGCTGTGTGGCAGAACTTCTGGCGTCAGGCGTCCAGCCAGACGTTCTGGAGGTCCATCTCGAAGGTCTGGTGGACGCCGTAGTTCTTCACCTTCTTGTTCGTGTGGCTGTAGAGCTTCTGCCAGAACGGCTGGATGATGACGCCGGAGTCCTGCAGGATCTGCTCGACATCCTTCATCACCTCCTTGCGCTTGGCGACATCGATCAGCGAGAGCGCCTGCTTGAGCTTGGCGTCGAAGTCGGGGTTGGAATAGGCCGATTCATTCCAGGCCTCGCCGGTGCGATAACCCAGCGCCAGCACCTGGACACCGAGCGGGCGCATGTACCAGATGGTCATCGAATAGGGATATTTCGTCCAGTCGTTCCAGAAGGTCGAGCCCGGCAGCACCGTGCGCTTGACCTTGATGCCGGCGTCACGCAGCTGGCCGGCGATCGCGTCGCCGGTGTTCTTCTGCCAGTCGTCCTCGATGGTGATCAGCTCGTGCTCGAAGTCGGCCTGACCGGCGTCCGCCATCAGCTTCTTGGCGCCGGCGGCGTCGCGCTCCTTCTTGGGCAGGGCATAGTATTCCGGATGGATCGGGCTGACATGGTGGTTCTCGCCGACCGTGCCGCGGCCGTTGTAGCCGAGCTGCAGCACCGCGTTGTTGTCGACCGCCATCTGCAGCGCATTGCGAACGCGCTGATCGTCGTAGGGCTTGTGCGTGATGTTGGTGCGGGCAACCAGCGTGGTGGCGGTCGCGACCTCAGACTTCTGCAGCCCCATCTTGTCGAGAATGTCGATGAAGTCGGCGGGCGACTCGAAATTGAGGTCGATTTCACCGGAATCGAACGCGTTCACCGTGGCGTTGAAATCGGTGCCGTAGTCGATGAATTCGATACCGTCGAGTGGCGCCTCGCCGCCCCACCATTTGCCGTTCTCGCGGCGCTTGACCACCGCCTTCTGGCCGACGTCGTAAGAGACCAACTCAAACGCTCCCGTGCCGATCGGCTTCTTGATCGGGTCGGCGCCATCGGCGTCGAAATTGCGGTGCACGATGAGCGCCGGATAATCGGTGAAATTGGGAATGAGCGAAATATCGGGCTCGCTGAGCTTCAGCTTGACCGTGTTGTCGTCGACCTTGGTGATGGCGCCGTCCCTGGCCTTGCCGGTCTTGGCATCGATCAGCGCACCGACGCGGGCCGCCATCGAGTTGCCGGCGACGCCCTTCTCGCACCAGCGCGTCACATTGTGCACCACGTCATCGGCGCTGAAGGCATCGCCATTGTTCCAGGTGACGCCCTTGCGCACATGCAGCGTGTATTCGGTGGCGTCGTCGTTGATGTCCCAGCTTTCGAGCAGCACCGGCTCGAAGGTGAATTGCCTGGTGTAGCGCACCAGCGGCTCCAGCCAGCAACGCGAGATATTGGCCAGTTCCACCCAATCGTAAGTGCGCGGATCCTTCTGCGCTTTCACCGCCATCGAGACGTGCAGCGTCCCGCCCTTCTTCGGTTCCTCGGCCACAGCTTGCGTCGGCGCGGCGAGGCCGATCATGCCATAGGCAAATGCCGTCGACGCACCAAGCGCGCTAGCCAGCGCCAGGAACTCGCGCCGGTCCATGCGACCCGCCTTCGCTTCCGCCGCCATCGCTTCGATAGCGGGCGGCACACGATCGCCGTTGCTTCTGAAAATCGTCATGTCATTCTCCCCTTGTTGTTCCCGTGAGGTCTTTGCCTGCTTTTTCAACTAACGCTGTCAGGCAGTTTTTCCTCGCGCCGCGCGATCAAATCCTTGAGACCGTCGGCAATGCCCTCGTCGAGTTTCGGCTCCTCATAGTCGGCAAGCATGTTGCGCGCCTTCTCGCGGCCGCGCGTGTCGTGGTCCTTCGCCCCTTCCGCCTTCCATTGTTCGTAGGAGTTGAAGTCCATGATGCTCGGCATGAAGAAAGCCTTCTCGAAATGCTCGAGCGTGTGCTGGGTGCCGAGGAAATGGCCCTGCGGCCCGACCTCGCGGATCGCCGCCATCGCTTCCTTGAAATCGTCGAAAGGCAGGCCGCCGGCATATTTGTACCAGCCGACAAGCTGTTCGCAGTCGGTGGCGAATTTCGAGTAACCGCAGGTGAGACCCGCTTCCAGCCATCCGGCCGAATGCCAGATGTAGTTGGCGCCAGCGAGGATGGCTGCATGCATCAGCATGTTCGCCTCATAGCCAGCCTGGGCATCGTTGAGCTTCGAGCCGACATGAAAGCCCGACGTGCGCCACGGCAGTTTGTATTTCCGCGCCAGCGCGCCCATCAGATACATCATCTGCGCGGCCTCCGGCGTCCCGCCCATCGGCGCGCCGGTCTTCATGTCGACCGTGACCATGAACTGGCCGTAGATCTGGGGCGAACCGGGACGGATGAGCTGGGTCAGGGCCACGCCGGCGAGCGCCTCCGCATTGACCTGCGCCACCGCGCCGACGGCCGACGCCGCGGTCGAGGCGCCGCAGAGCGCGAACGGCGCCAGGATCAGCGGCTGATTGTGGCTTGCATAGACCCGCATCGCATCGATCATGGTGGCATCCCAGACCAGCGGCGAATTGCAGTTGGTGATCGCCACCAGCACGGGGTTTTCGCGGACGAACTCCTCGCCGAAGACGATTGCAGCCATCGCCATCGTGTCCTCGGCGCGCTCCTTGGACGTCACGATGCCCATGAACGGCTTGTCGGAATGTTTCAACGCCGAATGGATGATGTGCAGATGCCGCTTCGGCACGGCGATTTCCATCGGCTCGCAGATGACCGAACTCGAGGAATGCAGCGCCGGCGCCATGTAGGCGAGCTTGTGGAAATTGTTGAGGTCGGCAAGCGTGCCGTAGCGCCTGTTGTTGTCGAGGTCGCGTATGTAGGGCGCGCCATACATCGGCACGAAGATCGAGTTCTTGCCGCCAACGCGGACCGTGCGCTCGGGATTGCGCGCATGGAGCGTGAATTCGGATGGAACTTTCGAGACGAGCTCCATCAGCAGCGCGCGGTCGATACGCACGCGCGTCTCCCTGACATCCGCGCCAGCCGCCTTCCAGAGCTCGATGGCTCCGTCGTCGCGGAATTCGCAGCCCACTTCTTCGAGTATCTTGAGCGACTCCTCGTGGATCAGTTCCACCGCCTCATCGGGAACGATCTCATAGACCGGAATCTGGCGCACCAGGGTCGGGAACGAGGCAATCGGCGCGCTCCTCATCGCCTTGCGCCCGAGGCGGCCACCACCACGGCGATGGGTTTGCTCGGTCAATTCAGCGGCCGGTGCGTTCATGGAGCCTCCATCCCTTCGATCCCGGTCAACTTAGCGAGGTGAAATTCGACTGTGACGCTGGAAAATCCTGATCTCTTGTATAAGCTGAGCTTATGCGAAGCCTGCGCCACCTCCTGCCCTCCGCCGGCAGCCTGATCGTCTTCGAGGCAGCCGGTCGGCTGTCGAGTTTCACCGCCGCCGGGCGCGAGCTCGGCATGACGCAGGCCGCGGTTTCCTATGCCGTGCGCGGGTTGGAGGAACAGCTTGGCGCCACGCTGTTCCAGCGCCGCCACCGCCAGGTCAGCCTGACCGAGGCCGGCGAGCGCTTCCATGCCGACGTCTCGCTCGGTCTTTCCCACATCCGCAAGTCGGCGGAGGACCTTCGCCTGCAGGCGACTGGCGGCCATGTGACGCTGGCCGCCTCGACGGCCTTCGGCTCGTTCTGGATGATGCCGCGCCTGCAGCGGTTCCGCGACGAACTGCCGGGCATCGATCTGCGCATCCAGACCGGCGACCGAGATCTCGACATCATCGCCGAAGGCATTCCGCTTGCCGTGCGCGGAGGCGTGCCACGCGACTGGCCGGACTACCACTCGCTAGCGCTCTCCGACGAAGAGATCTTTCCGGTCGCGGGTCCCAGTTATCTGACGAAATTCGGCCGGCCCGAGACCGTCGAGCAACTGGCGACACACCGCCTCATTCATCTGGAAGAGCCCTATCGCGAGGCCCCGAACTGGGACGAATGGTTCCAATCGGCCGGAGCCAGTCTCCGCAATGCGGAGCGTGGCTTGCGCATCAATGACTATGCGATTGTGATCCAGGCGGTCATGGAGGGGCAAGGCATCGCGCTCGGCTGGCGCCACCTTGTCGAGCGGCTGCTGTCGACCGGGCTGCTGGTGCCGGTGACGGACCACATCATGAAGACGGGCACCGCGTTCTACGTCATCTGGCCGAAGAACCGCGAGCTCAGCGACAATGCGCGCAAGGTCAGGGATTGGCTTCTGGCGCAGGCGTAAAGTGGCCTCGCGCGCGCCCACCGAATCCGTGTAAGATCAGAGCATGCCCATCCGCCAGCTTTCCGAAACGATGATCAACCAGATCGCCGCCGGCGAAGTCATCGAGCGTCCGGCGAGCGTGGTCAAGGAACTGGTCGAGAATGCGCTCGATGCCGGGGCCAGCAAGGTAGAAGTCGTCACATCGGGCGGCGGGCTGAACCTGATCCGCGTCACCGATGACGGCTTCGGCATTCCTGAACGGGAACTGGCGCTGGCCATCGCACGCCACTGCACCTCCAAGCTCACCGAGGATATCAACGACATTCGTTCGCTCGGCTTTCGCGGCGAAGCGCTGCCATCGATCGGCTCGGTGTCGCGGCTGTCGATCCGCTCGCGCACGGCCTCTAGCGACAGCGCCGCAGAGATCGGCATCGAGGGCGGCCGCGTCCTGCCAATCAAGCCGGCGGCGGCCAATCGCGGCACCACGGTCGAGGTGCGCGACCTGTTCTTCGCCACGCCGGCACGGCTGAAATTCATGAAGGGCGAACGCGCCGAAAGCTCGGCCATCAGCGACATCGTCAAGCGCATCGCCATCGCCTTCCCCATGGTGCGTTTCACGCTGGCCGGTTCCGACCGCACGACGCTGGAACTGCCGGCTACCGATGACAGCGCGGACGGCAGCCTGCGCCGGGTCGCGCAGGTGATGGGCGCCGACTTTCCCGACAATTCCATTGCCATCGATGCGATGCGCGAAGGCGTGCACCTGACCGGCCATGTGTCGATCCCCTCCTTCACCCGCGCCAACGCATTGCAGCAATATGCCTATGTCAACGGCCGCCCGGTGCGCGACAAGCTGATCGCCGGAGCGATCCGTGGCGCCTTCGCCGACGTCCTGCCGCGCGACCGCCATGCGGTGACGGTCCTGTTTCTTTCGCTCGATCCGGCCATCGTCGACGTCAACGTCCACCCGGCCAAAGCCGATGTCCGCTTCCGCGATCCGGGCCTCGTGCGCGGGTTGATTGTCGGCGCGATCCGGCAGGCGTTGGCCGATGCCGGCATCCGCTCGGCCACCACCGGCGCCGCCGGCATGATGGCAGCGTTTCGGCCGGGCAGCCCGTCCTATGCACATCCCGGCCCGGCCAATGGCCATCGCAGCTACGACGCGGCCTATCGCGCTTCAGGCGCCGCCGGCTTCGATCCCGCGCGCTCGCCGCAGCGGCCGCTCGACATGCAATTCGACAGCCCGGGCTTTGAACGCACCGGCGCAAGACAGGGCGGATTTGGCGAAAATGAGCAAGCCGCGTTCGATGCCGGCCCGCTTGCCAGCGCCGATGCGCGCGCCGGGCAGAGCGAGGCGGCGGAGACGCTGCTCGGCGCGGTGCTGGGGGCCGCGCGCGCGCAGGTGCATGAGAACTATATCGTCGCCCAGACCAGGGATTCGCTCATCATCGTGGACCAGCACGCGGCCCATGAGCGGCTGGTTTACGAGGCGCTGAAGAACGCGCTGCACGCGCGGCCGGTGCCGTCACAGATGCTGCTTCTGCCCGAGATTATCGACCTGCCGGAGGAGGACGCCGAGCGGCTGGCCGTGCATTCCGAAACGCTCGCCCGCTTCGGCCTCGGCATCGAGCGTTTCGGACCGGGTGCGGTCGCCGTGCGCGAGACGCCGTCGATGCTCGGCGAGACCAACGTCCAGCAATTGGTCCGCGACCTTGCCGACGAGATTGCCGACAACGATACGGTCGAGACGCTCAAGGAACGGCTGGACAAGATCGCCGCCACCATGGCCTGCCATGGCTCGGTGCGCTCCGGGCGGCTGCTCAAGGCCGAGGAGATGAACGCTCTGCTGCGCCAGATGGAGGCGACGCCGGGTTCCGGTACCTGCAACCATGGCCGCCCGACCTACATCGAGCTCAAGCTGGCCGACATCGAGCGGCTGTTCGGGCGGCGGTGAACCGGCTGCACGGCCAGCCCTCATTTCCTCCGCTGATATTTCCTTGTCCGTGAATTGAAGACGTAATCGACCGCGGTTCCGGCGCCACCGCCTCGAAAATTCACGGAAATGACGTCCTTGCCTCGCTCCACCCATTTCTCGACGTTCATATAGATGGTCGTCATCAGCATGCCGGCACTGCACACGTCATCATCGGCGAAGGTAATTTCCTGGACAACCTTGCGGCTGCTCTTTTTGATGACACGCATTTTTTCCATGCAGAGGCCGGCGCTGGTATTCGTGTAAATTCCCGAAAACCTGTCGGTGGCTGTCTGCGCCCAGAAGGAAATCTCGACGGTGCCGTCGATCTTCGCCTCGCCGGTGTCATCCAGGCTCGCTATTTTCTTGAGGGTGACGGGATATCTATCCGTGCCCTTGCTCCAGCTTCCGGTCACAGCGTATCCATTGAGGTCGAGGGAGAATGGGCAGCTTGTGGTATCCACAGCGGGTCTCGGCCCCTGCACAATTATCCGATAGAATTCCTTGTCGTCTGAAATCTCGCAAAGCACGAACTTGGTGCCGGTGACCGTGCCATACAGCGCAATCGGGCTCTGCTTCGCGTCGTAGAAGTAGCTTCCATCGACCTTTGGCGCGCTGCCTAAGCTATCATATGTCTGTATGGAGAAATGGATGGGAGACGGCCCGAGGAAACCCTCGTAGTTTTCCACGTGGTACCAACCCGCGACGGCTTTCGCGTTAAGCAGCAACAAGCAAACGACCGTTGAGATAAAACGTCTTCCCATCCCGACCTCGCAGCGCCCGCGACGACCATCCGCCAAGACCGAGTGACAGTTGCCTTGCCTTGCGGCAGCCGTCAACTGGCGATGAAATCGGTGGTTCCCGACACGAGTCAGGGAAAGATCGCAAGCTTTTGAATTAGCGTTTCAAATTCACCACGATGACACCGCCGAGCGCCAGCGCGCCGCCGAGCATGCCGAGCAGCGTCGGCACCTCGCCCAGCCAGAAGAAGCCGATCAGGGCCGACATCGGCGAGACCAGATAGAGGAAGTTCGAGGCACGCGCCGCCGGCAGGCGCGACAGCGCGGTTGCCCACGCCGCATAGGCAATCAGGCTCGGCACGATGCCGAGATAGATGACGGCGCCGAGGCCGGCAGTGTTGGCGACAGCGGCCTGTTGCAGAGCGGTGGGCAGGAAGGGCGCCAGGCAGAGCGCGCCGAGCACCATGTTGGACGCCGCGATCGTTAGCGGATGATGACGGGCAAACAGCGGCTTCTGGACGATGGTGTTGACGGCCGAGCAGAGGGCCGAGCCAAGTACCAGCAGCGCGCCGGCATTGAAATGAAGGCCACGCCCGTCGGCGACGGCGATGATGCCGATGCCGGCGAAGGAGATGACCGTGCCGATCCAGGCCAGGCCGGAGAAGCGCTCGCCGAGCAGCGCCATTGCCATGATGGCGGTAAAGATGGGACTGACATTGATGATGAAGCCCGCCGCTCCGGCCGAGACCGTCAGTTCGCCAAAATTGAGCATCGCCGTGTAGAGCGCGACGAAAATGGCGCCGCCAAAGGCGAAGCGCCAGAGATCGCCAATCCTGGGCAGAGCCGGACGCTTGACGGCAAGGAAGATCGCCGCCGGCACGGCGGCGATGGCAAAGCGCAGGGCGCCAAGCTCCAGCGGCTGAAAGGCGGCGAGCCCGGCCCGGATCGCCGGGAAGGCGGAGGCCCAGCCGATCACCGTCAGCGCCACGGCAATGGCGGCCGTGGTGTCCATCCGCTGTGTCGAATTCAACGTGCCTGTCGTCATGCTCATCCCAGTGCCTCGGATTCTTCAGGTCTCGGGAGCAGGAAACGCCTTTCCAGGTCAATTGACAAACGACCAAATCGAGGGTCACCTGTGAGCATGGATCACAGCTCGAACAGTATGCTGCCCTTGGAGACGTTGCGCGCTTTCGACGCGGCGGCGCGCACGGGGAGCTTCTCGGCCGCCGCCGAAAAACTCAACCTCACACATGGCGCGGTCAGCCGGCAGGTCGCCAAACTCGAGGACTGGCTTGGCCTGAAGGTTTTCGAGCGCGGCGCGCGCGGCGTGACGCTGACCAACGAAGGCAATCGACTGCATCTCAGGACCACCGAAGCCTTCGCGCTGATCTCGGTCAATTCCGACCGGTGGGTGGAGCCGCGCGGCACCGCGGTGGTGCGCCTGGCCTCCATTCCTTCGGTGAGCGGCCTGTGGCTGATGCCGCGCATGGCGGCGCTGGAGAACGATCCCACCCGCCTGCGCATCGTGCTCGATGTCGACAACCGCCAGGCCGATCTCGCCGACGAAGGCATCGATCTGTCGGTGCGCTGCGGTCGCGGCCGCATCCCGGGCCGTGTCTCGGTGCAACTGTTCGAAGAATATCTCTTCCCGATCGCCTCGCCGGGCCTCGCACGGGAGATCGGCAGCGGCGATCCAGCCCGGCTGCTCAAATTCCCGCTGATCAACGATTCCGACGCTTCGGGCTGGCGCGCCTGGTTGGCCGCGCAGGACATGGACTACCGGCCGCGCCCGCAAGACCGTCGTTTCGAGGATTACAATCTGGTGCTCGATGCAGCGGCTCATGGCCTCGGCATCGCGCTGGCGCGGCCGCCGCTCACCGAGCACCAGATACAGTCCGGCCGCCTCGTCGCCGTTGACGATCGCACCGTGCTCAATCCCGTTTCCTACTGGCTGGATCGTCCGGTGGGCCGGCCGCGCGCGGCCGCCGCGGATCTCGCCAGGCGCATTGCCGAACAGGCCGGACTTGCTTCGGCAAGGCTGGAAGCTTTCCTGCAGGATGACGATTAGGCGCTGACGCATCTCGGAGAATGCGTGACGGCCTCTATCGGAAATCGCGTGATACTCGCTTAACGGAACAGCAAAAGCACGATCGTGGTGGTTGCGGCCGAGACGATGGCCGTCACGATCGATATCGTCCACAGCGACGACGGAACTGGCTCGGATCGGGGAGCATGGCCCGCTGGACGGATGGAGGCGCCGCGCGGTTGCGGCGCGTTGGCATTGGCCGCGACCAGCACCGCGGCCGAAGCGACGGCCGGCGAGAATGTGGATAGGGCCGGCGGCGCGGCGAGTTTGGGGGTGCTGTCGTTGGCCGTTATCCGCGGCGGAGCGAAGTCGCGCGAAGCCTGATCGGTGTCCGTCCCTGCCCCACCCGTCGAGGCCCGTGCCAATGCATGGTGGGTGGCGGCGTCAGGTTCCATGACGGCCCGGTAGGCATCCTCGATCTCGGGGGAGGACAGGCGTTGTGAGGTTTGACCGGCCGGCCGCGGTAGCGAGCCTTGCAGCGCCTGGGCAGCGAACTGCGCCGATTGCACCATCGCGGGCGCCGCCGGCTGGACGAGCGCCTTGACCAGAGCCGCGGTCGCGGGATCGGCCCTGGGCGAAGGCACCGGCCCGGGAATGAGCGCTTCTTTCAGCAAAGACGTCATACTGGCATTGGCGATGTCCATGGCGCTTCCTGACAACCATTGTGCCATACCGCAATATTATATGAGCATTGCGCCAAGCTTGACCTTGCCCACGATTTATGGCGATTGAATCCCGATGAACTCAAGTACCGTTGCATGATGAACCGTTTCGAAGGCCCGGGCGGCAAGGAAGCCCGCATCCGCTATCTCGATGGCGATTTCCAGGTCACCAGCCCGGGCTCGTTCGTGCGCTGCGCGGTGACGGGCGAAAACATCCCGTTGGACGAGCTGAAATACTGGAGCGTCGCCAGGCAGGAGCCTTACGTGAACGCCATCGCATCGCTGCGCCGCGAAATCGAGGTGCATCCGGAGTTGCGCAAACGGAGTTAGAGCGGCTCAGCGTTTGATAGAATCTGACCCGCTCTCCTTCATTGTTTTACGCAATTCCGGACTGAAGACCGCCACGCACTTTTTCTTGGAATAGCTTCAGTTCCTCAGCTTGCGCTGCCGCCAGGCATCGAGCGTTTCCTCGATGATGCGTTCGGGCACGTGATCAAGCTCGAACACAGTGTCGATTTCCAGCACGTCGAGACGGTCGAGAAAGTCCTGCGGGGCGCCGTGACGGAGCCGGGCGGCGTCCTTGGCGGTGGTGATCAGGCCAAGGCCTTCGGCGCGTGCCGTCGCGGCCAGTTCGGCAAGCTCGTCCTCGGCGTAGAAGTGATGGTCCGGAAAGGGCCTGGACAGGACCACTTCGCCGCCGGCGTCACGCACCGTGTCGAAGAACTTTTCGGGATGACCGATGCCGGCAAAGGCCAGGAACCGCTTTCCGGCAAACCCGGCCGTGCTGCTCGGCTCCGTGTGGGCCTCGAAGATCGGCCGGCCGGCACGCGCGGCTCGGCGGACCACGGCGTCGGCGGCCGTGCCCTCGCCCATCTTCAGCAGCCCGCTGGTGAAAACCAGCTGGTCGACGATCTTGGCCCTGAGTGGACCGCCCGGGATGACGCGGCCATTGCCGATCCCGTAGCGGGCATCGACCACGACCAGCGCATAATCGATGTGGATGCGCGCGCTCTGAAAGCCGTCGTCCATGATCAGGAAATCGCAACCGTGTTTTTCCAGCAGCAGCCGGGCGCCGGCGGCACGGTTCGGCGTCACCGCAACCGGGGCATGTTCGGCCAGCAGCAGCGGTTCGTCGCCGACATGCCTGGCGCTGTCATGGCTGACATCGACGACATGCGGCTCGGCGAAGGAACCGCCGTGGCCGCGCGACAGGAACCCGGGCTTCAGATGCATGCGCTTGGCCTGTTGGGCGAGCGCGATCGCCACCGGCGTCTTGCCGGTGCCGCCGACGGTGAAATTGCCGATACACAGAACCGGCGCCTGGATCTTCTCGCGCCGGGCCCGCCGCATGCCGCGATCGGCAACCAGCGCGTAGACAGCCGACAGCGGCGACAGCGCCAGGACCTTCCAGTCCGGCTCTTCCCACCAGAATGGCGGTGCTTCGGAGGCCATTCTAACGCCCGTTGGCGCCCTTCAGGCGCGCCTTGACCACCAGCGGCTGGATATAGGGTTCGAGCGATTTGAGCGTGCGTGCCAGTGCGCCGCGCATCTCTTCGACAGTCGCGATCCCCGCCGCCATCATCTCGTGGCGCGCCACTTCGTTGGTCAGGAGGAAATTGACGGCGCCGGCCAGCATGTCGCGGTCGCGCACCAGCTTGGCGCCGCCGCTGTCGAGCAGGCGCTGATAGGCCTCGCGAAAATTCTGCACGTTGCGCCCGGCGAGAACGGCGGTGTCGAGCATGGCCGGCTCAAGCGGATTCTGGCCGCCTTCGGAGGTCAGCGAGCGGCCGACGAAAGCGATTTCGGTCAACCGGAGATACAAGCCCATTTCGCCGATCGTATCGCCAAGCAAGATATCGGTATCGGCCCCGATACGGTCGCCCTTGCTGCGCCGCGCGACTTTAAGGCCCATGCCGGAAATCTGCGCGGCAAGGGCTTCGGCCCGATCGGGATGGCGCGGAACGACGATCGTCAAAAGGCCGTGGTGACGCCTGTGCAGCGTCGCGTGAACTTCCGCGGCGACCACTTCCTCGCCATCATGGGTCGAGATCGCCGCCCAGGTCGGCCGATCGCCGATCTGCCGCTGCAATGTGCCAAGCGCTCGCAAGTCGACCGGCGGCGGGTTGGTGTCGACCTTGAGATTGCCCGACACCGTGACCGGCCGGGCGCCGAGCGCCCGAAAACGCTCGCCGTCGACGTCGGACTGGGCAACGACATGGGCCAGATTCTCGAACAGGGCCTCGGCGATGTTGGCCCGCTTCTTCCAAGACATGAAGGAGCGATCGGAGAGCCGGCCATTGACCAGCACCTGCGGCACGTGGCGGGCACCAAGTTCGAGGATGGTCATCGGCCATATCTCGGATTCGGCGATGATCGCCAGATCGGGTTTCCAGTGATCGAGGAAGCGGCTGACCGCCGGCTTCAGATCGAGTGGCACATATTGGTGAATGATGCGGTCGCCGAGCCGCTCGTCGACGACCTGGGCCGAGGTGACCGTACCGGTCGTCAGCACGATGTTGACGCCATAGTCGAGGATGCTTTCGACAAGCGGCACGACGGCCAAGGTCTCGCCGACGCTCGCGGCATGGATCCAAATCACCGGGCCCTCGGGGCGCGGCCGTCCGGCGACGCCGTAGCGCTCGCGCCGGCGATTGCGGTCTTCCTTGCCGCGCGAGGTGCGCCAGGCGACATAAGGCCCGACCAGCGGATAGGCTGCCGCGCCGGCAAAACGGTATGCCGACAACATGGTGCGGGCCCAGCGGCCGCTCACCGCGGAGCATCCACGAGGCGGTAGGCCTCGGCGGTCGCGGCATTGAGGGCGGTGGTGATTTCCTGGCGCTTGCGCTCCATTTCGGCGTCATCGGCATCCGCCGCCACGAAGATCGGCGTGCCGATGGTCACGGCGGAGCGGCCGAAGGGCAGGTTGATAGTGGTCTTGTCCCAGCTCTTTTCCAGCACCTTGCGGCGGCTGGTGGCGATGGCGACGGGCAGCAGCGGCCGGCCGGAGAGGCGAGCCAGGAGAACGATACCGAGCCCTGCATCGCGCGGGGTACCATGGGGAATGTCTGCGATCATGGCGACGTTCTTGCCTGATGTGAGCGACTTTTTGAGGGCGATGAGCGCCTTGGCCCCGCCCTTGTCGAGATGCCTGGCATTGTCGCGCCCGCCCGAACCGCGCACCGCCTCGATGCCGAATTTCTCCAGCATCAGGGCGTTGAGCTCGGCATCGGCGCTACGCGACACCATGGCAACCAGCGGCTTGCGCTTGGGGTAATAGGCCGGCGTCAAAAGATGCTGGCCGTGCCACAGAGCAATGATCCCCGGCTCGAACTCGGCATAGGCGCCGCCCGAAAAGCGCGCCGATCCGGCGACCAGGGGGCTGGTCGCGCGAACCAGCCGCACGAACTGCGCGAGCAGGCTGGCAATGGCGTTCTTGACGAATCGCGACTGCGCGAGCGGTTCGCGAATCCTGCGCCAGAAGGCCTTGGTCGTACGGCTGCGGCCCCTGCCCGTGGGCGCGGCCTCGCCGGCTGGCTCTTTCGCCAGATCATGCTCCATCGAAGTCAACCGGCGGCCTTGCTATCGGGATCCAGCAGACGGTGCAGATGAACGACGAAATAACGCATATGGGCATTGTCCACGCTGGCCTGCGCCTTGGCCTTCCACGCCGTGTGCGCGGATTGATAGTCCGGATAGACGCCGACGATGTCGAGCGCATCGAGATCGCGGAACTCGGTGCCGCCAAGTTTCTTCAGTTCGCCGCCGAACACCAGATGCAAAAGCTGTTTCTTTCCGTCTTCCGCGGCCATGTCGGTCCTTCACATATCGTGAGTTTGTGACAGGTCTAGACCAAAGCCGCCGACTTTGGAACCTTCGAAAAACGCTTTCAGCCATCCAGCCCGGCTATGACGTCGACCAGCACGGCCAGCAGTTCGCCGCTGCCGGCCGCGAGCGCACCGTGGCGGGTCACCTCGCCGGCATAGGACGGCGCGTGGCCATGCGGGTCGAGCAGTTGGCCACCTGCCTCGCGCAGGATGAGGTCTGCGGCGGCGATGTCCCAGTCATGCGCGTTCGGCTTGACGAAGGTGCCGTCGAGCGTGCCACTGGCGATCATCGCCAGGCGGTAGGCAAGCGAAGGGCTGTAGGGCGCCCGTTGCAGCCGCTCCTGCCAGCCGGCCGGCATCAGGTCGATCAACTGCTTCAGGCCGGAAATCTCGGGCTTGTCGCCTGGCTTGCGCACCGCAATGCGCTTGCCGTTGCGGAATGCGCCCTGGCCTGGCAGCGCGGAATAGGTCTCGTCCATCGCCGGGCATTCGAGCACGCCGGCGAGCGTGCGGCCATTCTCGACGACGGCGACGCTGACGCACCAGGCGCGCTGGCCTTCAAGGAAGCCGCGCGTACCGTCGATCGGGTCGACAACGAAGGTGCGGCGCGCCGAAAGCCGCGCCGGGTCGTCGGCCGTCTCTTCCGACAGCCAGCCATAATCCGGCCGTGCCGCAAGCAACGTCTGGCGCAGATACGCATCGGCGGCATGATCGGCTTCGCTGACCGGCGAGGTGCCGCCCTTCATCCAGACCTGCGGATTATTGCCGAAGTAGCGCATGGCGATGAGACCCGCCTCGCGGGCGGCGTCGCGCAGCAGCGGCAGGTCCAGATCGGCACCGGCGGTGGTCAGCTCATGCTCCGGCAAGGGTCATGCCTTCGATCAGGAGCGTCGGGGCGGCGGTGCCGAAATTGCGATCAAGGTCATTCGCGGGCATCATGTTGAGGAACATCGTCTTCAGGTTCGAGGCGATGGTGACTTCGGCGACCGGATAGGCAAGCGCCCCATTTTCGATCCAGAAGCCCGAAGCGCCGCGGCTGTATTCGCCGGTGAGCATGTCTACGCCCTGGCCAAACACTTCGGTGACGTAGAAGCCGCTCTTGAGCGAGCCGATCAGGTCTTCCGGCGACCTTTCGCCTGGCTCGATGGCAAGATTGGTGGAAGACGGTGAGACGGAGGAGCCGCCGCGCGTGCCGCGCCCGTTGGTGACGAGGCCGAGCTCCCGGGCCGCCGATGTCGACAGGAACCAGTGATTGAGGACGCCCTTTTCGATCATCAGGAGTTTCTCGCCCTCGACGCCTTCGCCATCGAACGGGCGCGAGGCCTGGCCACGGCGCCGCAGCGGCTCGTCGGTGACGGTGATGGCGGACGCGGCCACCTGCTTGCCCATCATGTCGCGCAGGAACGAGGTTTTTCGCGCGACGGAAGCGCCGTTGATGGCCCCGGCGATATGGCCGGCAATGCCGCGCGCGACGCGCGGGTCGAACACCACGTCGACCGACCCGGTCGCCGCCTTGCGCGCGCCAAGGCGACGCACGGCCCGTTCGCCGGCCCGGCGGCCGATATCCTCGGCCGCGTCGAGATCGGCAAAATGCTGGCGCGAGGAGAATTCGTAGTCGCGTTCCATGCCGGTGCCCTCGCCGGCGATCACGCTGGCCGAGCGCGAAAAGCGCGAGGCGACATACTGGCCGAGAAAACCGTGCGAGGTGGCCAGAACCAGCCCGCCCAGCCCGGCGCTGGCATTGCTGCCGGCCGAATTGGTTACGCCGTTGACGGCGAGAGCCGCCGCCTCGGCCCCAAGGGCCGCCTCCTTCAACTGGTCCGCCGACACTTCGGTTGCATCGAACAGGTCCAGATCGCGCGTCTGTCTGGCGAGCAGCGCGGGGTCGGCAAGACCCTGGTAGGGATCCTCGGGGGACACTTTGGCCATGGCGACGGCGCGCTCGGCAAGGGCCTTCGGGTCGGACGCTGCGGTGGCCGATACACTGGCCACACGCTGGCCGACGAACACCCGCAGCGAAACGTCGTCGCCCTCGGACGCCTCTGTGTTTTCGACCTTGCCAAGCCGCACCGAAACAGCGGTCGAGCGGCCACGCACCGCGACGGCGTCCGCGGCATCGGCGCCAGCGCGTTTGGCGGCCTCGACCAGGGCCGCGACACGGTCCGTCAATTTCGCGGCGTCGAGCTTGTCGGTCATGCACTTGATCCTGTTTTCTTCAGCCTGTCCGGAAGGCAGGTGCTGCCGCACCATCTATTGTTCCACTGCCGCTTGTGCAATGGCCGAAGGGCAATCAGGATGTTGCGACCAAATCGCCATCGAAGCGCCCGCAAAGAGCGGACGTCGCGGTTTTTGCCTAACTGGAGCCTTCGCCATGACGCCTTTCCATCTTGCCTTTCCAGTCCGTGATCTCGATGAAACCCGAACTTTCTATGGCGAGGTGCTGGGCTGTGCGATCGGCCGCTCGTCGGCGACCTGGGTCGATTTCGACCTCTACGGCCACCAGATGTCGGCGCATTTGCGGCCGCAGGCCGCGCGAGCTGCAAGCGACGGCAAGGTCGACGGCATTTTGGTGCCGATCCCGCATTTCGGCGCTGTGCTCTTGATGGACGACTGGCAGCGCCTGGCGACGCGGCTGGAAGCGCGCGACGACATAGACTGGCTGGAGCGGCCGATGGTCCGCTTCAAGGGCGAGCCCGGCGAACAAGCGACATTGTTTATCCGGGATCCCTCGGGCAATGCCTTGGAATTCAAGGGCTTTCGCTCGCTGGAGCAGGTATTCGCGCATTGAGATCAAAGGGGCGGCAGCCCGTCTTCAAGATGCCGGGACCGGAGTCCAGATCACGTCCTCGATCTTCTGCGCGCCGGTCGCCAGCATCACCAGCCGATCGAAGCCGAGCGCGATGCCGCTGGCCTGCGGCATGATGGCCAACGCGGCGAGGAAGTCCTCGTCCAGCGGGTAGCGCTCACCATAAACGCGCTCTTTCTCGTCCATCTCGATGACGAAGCGCCGGCGTTGCTCGGCCGCGTCGGTCAGTTCGCCAAAGCCGTTGGCGAGCTCGACGCCGCAGCAATAGAGCTCGAAGCGTTCGGCGACGCGCGGATCCCTCGGGCTCGGCCGCGCCAGTGCCGCCTCGGCGACCGGGTACTCGCAAAGAATGGTCGCGCGGCCGAGGCCGAGATTGGGTTCGATCTTTTCCACCATCACGCGGCTGAACAAATCGGCCCAGCTGTCGTCAGGCGCGGTGCGCAGACCGGCCTGGATCAGAGCGGCATGCAGCGCGTCCCGGTCCGTGCCGCCATCGGGCGCGACCGTGGCCAGCAGATCGATCCCGGCGTGGCGGCTGAAGGCGTCCGCCACGGTCAGCCGCTCCGGTTCGGAAAACGGATCGCAGTCGCGGCCCCTGAAAGAGAAGTGCGTGGCCCCTGCCCGTGTCGCGGCCAGCGCCAGCAGATCGGCGCAGTCGCGCATCAGGCTTTCATAGGTCTCGCCCACCCGATACCATTCGAGCATGGTGAATTCGGGATGATGCAAGGGACCGCGCTCGCGGTTGCGGTAGACGGCCCCCAGGCTGAAAATGCGCTGCTCCCCCGCCGCAAGCAGTTTCTTGCAGGCGAATTCCGGCGAGGTGTGGAGATAAAGCGGCGAGCGGGCGCCATCCGGCCCGACCGCTTCGGTGGCGAAGGCCGCCAGATGCGCCTCGTTGCCGGGCGAGACCTGCAGCGCCGCCGTCTCCACCTCAATGAAGTCGTTGCGGGCGAACCAGTCGCGCAAGGCAGCCGTCATCCCGTTGCGCAGCATCAAGCGCGGACGGCGGTCGGCATGGACATGCGGCGTCCACCAGGGCGACGCGGCGGTCATCAGCGCGCTTCGGTTCGCCGAGGGGGCTGGCGGTTCGCGCCAAGATGCGCTAGGCCCCCATCCAGCGCCGCGCAAGCCGGCAAACGCCAGTCAACTCTCGCAGGATTTAAAACCGTGGTGAAAGTCATCGCCAGTTCGCTCCGCAAAGGCAATGTCGTCGACAAGGACGGCAAGCTTTATGTGATCCTCTTCGCCGAAAACATCCACCCCGGCAAGGGCACGCCCGTGACGCAGCTCGATATGCGCCGCATCGGCGACGGGGTGAAGGTGTCGGAGCGCTACCGCACCACCGAACAGGTGGAGCGCGCCTATGTCGAGGAGCGCGAGCACACCTTCCTTTACGCCGATGGCGAAGGCTATCACTTCATGAACCCGGAAACCTACGACCAGGTGGCGGTGTCTGAAGCCGTGGTCGGCGACGCGGCGCCCTATCTGAAGGAGGGCATGCCGGTGCAGGTGTCACAGTTCAACGGCATCGCGATCGCCCTGGTGCTGCCGCAGCGTGCCACCTTCGAAGTGGTCGAGACCGAGCCGACGACCAAGGGCCAGACGGCATCGTCTTCCTACAAGCCGGCCGTGCTTTCCAACGGTGTGCGCACCACCGTGCCGCCGCACATTGCGCCTGGCACCCGCGTCGTGGTGATGACTGCGGACGGATCCTATGTGGAGCGGGCGAAGGACTGAGCGAAGCGGAGGCATTGTTGCCGCCTCGGCATTGATGCCCCGCCGACACGGCACAAAGTAGCCTCGCAGTCTCGCTGACCGCGATCACGACCTGGCTGGTGTTCTTGTCCTTTTTGCTTCGACCTTGGCGGAACGCCGTTCAATTGCGACCTCCACCTCCCGCTTCAGCCGATCCTTGATTTCAACCGTCTCGCTCATCAGGGCCTCGATCTTCAGGAAATCGAGGACGCGGTATTTCGATACCGCTGGGCGGACCAGTATGTCAGGCTGGCACTGTTTCAGCTTGTTGGCGATGATCGACTGCATCATCAATTGCGTGGCGCCGAACATCAGGTCGACGGAGGTCGGCTGCTTGCGGTCGGCCTCTTCCGGCGCGCCAACCACGTCGACGCCGATGATGATATCGGCATCCTTCTCGATCAGGTCGAAGGGCACGGGGTTGTAGATGCCGCCGTCGATCAGCAGCCTGCCGTCGCGCGTCACCGGACGGAAGACGGCAGGAATAGCGGCAGAGGCCGCAAGGGCGGAATGCAGGTCGCCATCGTCGAACACGGCGAGCTTGTGGCCGAAATAGTCGGTTGCTGTCACCTTCAGCGGGATTTTCAATCCGGCGAAGGATTCGGGAATAGCCTCGGGCAGAAACGCCTTCAGGATGCGCTCGACATTGAACTGGCTGACGCGGATGCCATTTTGCATGGCTTCCGCGATCGTGCCCGGCCGCGCCCGCCACATGCGGCTCGCCACCTCGGCGCGGCGGCCGAGGATCGAGCGGGCATAGTCGTGGATATCCTTGCCGGTCATGCCCGAGGCCATGCCGGCGCCCATGATGGCGCCGATCGACGAGCCGGCTATCGCCACCGGCTTGATGCCGAGCTCGTCCAGCGCCTCGATGACATGGATATGCGCCAGACCGCGCGCGCCGCCACCGCCGAACGCTATGCCGAAAGTGGGGCTCATCCCTTGCCGGCTCCCGCCAGCGGCGGCCCGACCACCATGATGGTCGGCTCGGTCGTCAGCAGCTTCTTCGCCGCCGCCTTGACCTGATCAATCGTCACCGCGTTGATATAGCCTGCCCGGCGCTGCATATAGTCGATGCCGAGATCGTCAATCTGCAGCTCGACAAGCGTGGCGGCGATGGAACTCGACGAATCCAGATTGCTGATCGCATAGGCGCCGATCAGATATTTCTTGGTCGCCGCCAGTTCGGCTTCGGTCGGGCCATCCTCGGCCAGGCGCTTGGCGACGTCGCGCACGATGGCGAGCGTCTCGGCCGCGCGATCCGAGCGCGTCCCAGTGGTGACGATCAGCGCATTGGCATGGTCCTGGTTGACCAGCGAGGAATTGACGCTGTAGGCGAGCCCGCGCTTTTCGCGCACCTCCTGGAACAGGCGCGAGGTGAAAGTTCCGCCGCCGAGGATCTCGTTCATCAGCACCGCCGGGAAGAAATCCGAGGCCTTGCGCTTCACACCCGGCCAGGCGAGCTGCAGCGATGTCTGCGGCAGGTCGTAATTCACCTCGATATGCTGCGCCAGCTTGGGCTCGACATCGGCTACAGGAGCGAGCGCCTGGTCCCGCGGCAAGTCGCCGAACACCATGTCGAGCTTCTTCTTCAGGGTCTCGGGGTCGATGGCCCCGACCACGGCGACATGCAAGCCGCCGCGCGCGAACACCGCCTTGTGCAGGGCCTCGAGATCGGCCTGCGTGACGGCGGCGATGCTCTGCCTGGTGCCCTGGTCGGAACGCGAATAAGGGTGGTCGCCATAGACGGCGCGCGCCCACCGGTTCTGCGCCACCGTGTCGGGATCGTTCTCGTTGGCGATGATGCCGGACAGGACCTGCGCGCGGATGCGGTCGATCGGCGCCTGGTCGAAGCGCGGCTCATTGACCGCCAGACGCAACAGGTCGAAGGCTTCGTCGCGCTGTTCGGCCAGCATGCGCATGGAACCGTAGATGCCATCGCGGGTCTCGTCGAAGCTCATTTCGGCCCCGGCATCATCGAGCTTGATCTGGAAGGCTTCCGAGTCGAGCGGGCCGGCACCCTCGTCGAACAGGCCGGTCATCAGGTTGGCGAGACCTTCCTTCCCCACCGGATCCTGCGTCGAGCCGCCGCCGAAGACGAAGCGGACGGCGACCACCGGCACGGAATAGTCCTCGACCAGCCAGGCCGTGACGCCTTTCGAGGAGGTAACGGACTGGATCTCCATGGCGCGGGCGGCAAGCGCCGGCAGAACCAAGAAGAGGACGGAGAGGAAGAAGGTTGCGAGGGCGTGGAGGGCCTTCCCTTCTCGCGCGAGGGGAGAAAGGAGAGCCTGGCGGGGAGAGGTCAACGCGCCGCTAAACTGGTTCGTCATCATCAATTCCCCGCCTGTTGCTGCGGCAAGAGATAGCCGGTCGTCGAGCGGGCCAATACCAGATAGCGCGCGGCAACGGCCTTGACCTCGTCAGCGGTGACCTTGCGGATGCGGTCCGGCCATTGCTGCACATCCTGGACGTTGCCGCCGGTGGCAAGCGTCGAGCCATAGATGTTGGCCATGGAATCCTGCTTGTCGCGAGCAAAGATCATCGACCTGACATAGCGGTCCTTGGCTTTTTCGAGCTCGTCCGGGGTGACGCCGTCGCTGGCGATGCGTGCCACTTCCGCATCGACCGCGGCTTCGACGTCGGCCAGCTTGGCGTCACCGCGCGGCGCGCCGTAGACAGTGAAATTGGTGTCGTCGAGCATGGTGCCCTGGAAGTACGCACCGGCGCCGGAAGCAATGCCCTGCTTGACGACAAGGGCTTGGTAAAGCCGGCTGCGGTTGCCGCCGCCGAGAATCTCGGCCAGCAGGTCGAGCGCCTCGGCCTCGCCCGGCTTGGCGGTATGGTAGGATGGCACCACCCATTGCGTCGAGAAACTCGGCACGCTGACGCGAGCATCGGAAAGCGTGACCGTGCGCCTGGTGTTCTGCTCCGGCTCGACCGGGCGGACGCGCGGCGGCAGGTCCGGCCCGCGCGCCACCTTGCCATAGGTCTTCTCGGCCAGCGCCTTCACCGTGTCCGGTTCGACATCGCCGGTCACGATCAGCACGACGTTGTTGGGCCGGTAGTATTTGTTGTAGAACGCCACCGCGTCGGTGCGGTTCAGCTGCTCCATCTCCTGCATCCAGCCGATGACCGGGATGCGATAGGGCTGGTTCTGCCATAGCGTGGCATCGACCTCTTCGTCGAGCACGGCCTGCGGATTGTTGTCGATGCGCGAGCGGCGCTCCTCCAGGATGACATCGCGCTCGGTCTTGATGACGTCATCGGTGAGGATGAGGTTGCGCATGCGGTCGGCTTCGAAGCTCATCATCAGCTCGAGCGCCGACGGTGCCACCGTCTCATGGAATGCGGTGTAGTCGTAGGAGGTGAAGGCGTTGTTGGAGCCGCCAATGTCGGAGACGGCGCGGTCGAACTCGCCGGCCGCGTGGTGGGCCGTGGCCTTGAACATCAGATGCTCGAAGAAATGGGCGATGCCGGATTTGCCCGGCGGCTCGTCGGCGCTGCCGATCTTGTACCAGACCATGTGGGTGACGATCGGCGCGCGGTGATCGGGAATGACGACCACTTCCATGCCGTTGTCGAGCAGGAAGTCCGTGACCTTGAACTCGGCCGGCACTGTGCTTGGCACTACGGGGCCGTCCGCCAGGACGGGGGCGGTCATGAACAATGCCAGCGACGTCGCCAGCAGCGTGGCCCGAAGCCATTCAGTCCTTGATGTCATCGATGGCTCCGGTTTCATGCAGCGACGATAGGCAAGGCGCTGGCGACAAGCAAAGTGAATTGTTGGTCATGTTGCCGGCAAAGGCGGCGGCAAAGAGGCCACGGCTGAAAGCAGGCCTCTCAGGCAGCTTCGATGAAGCGGATCATGGTCTCGCCATAGTTGCGCTCATCAAGCACGGAAAAGCCCGGGCCTGGCTCGAAGGGAACCACCGCCGTCTCCTCGACCACACAGAGTGCGCCTGGCCGCAGCCAGCCGCCGGCCTGGGCCGACCGCAGGGCTAGCTCGCCAAGGCCCTTGCCATAGGGCGGATCGGCAAAGACCAGACCGAACGGCGCCAGCGTGCCCGCCTCGCCAAGGCCGGTTGCGTCGCGGCGGAAGATCTTGGTGCGTCCGGTCAGGCCGAAGGCTTCGACATTGTCGCGGATCAGACCACGGCCCTCGGCCGATTCCTCGATGAAGACGCCATAGGATGCCCCGCGCGACAGGGCTTCCAGGCCAAGCGCGCCGGTGCCAGCGAACAGGTCGAGCACGCGCGCGCCGTCCAGTTGCCCGGCAAAGCGATGCGCCAGGACGTTGAAGACGGCCTCGCGGGTGCGATCGGTCGTCGGGCGGATGGCGCTGCTGCGGGGCGTCGCCAGCGGACGCCCGCGAAACTCACCGCCGACGATTCTCATCTTGCCCGGGGGCCCTTGGGGCCGCCGCGCGGCCGCTCGCCGCCACCGGCGCCTCCTGGACGCTCGCCACGCGGCTTGCCGAACGGTTTCGCGCCACCTGGCTTGCCGGCGGGCTTGCCATAAGACGGCTTGAACGAGGCCTTGCGTGCCTTGTTCTCGGCCGCCTTGGCCGCATCGGCCTCCGCCCTGCCCTTGCCGATCGGCCGGGCTCCAGGCGCCATCCAGACATTGGCCTTGCGCTGGCCGGGCGGCTCGATCGGCCGTTGCTCGCGTTCGGGTTTCTTGCCGCCACCGCGAGGCTTGTCACCGAATCCGCCGCGCGGCTTATCGCCAAAGCCGCCGCGCTCCGGTCGCGGACCGCGATCGCCGAAGCTCTTTTCTGGTCTCTCACCCCTGTCGGGGCTCGTCGACAGTTTGCCGAGCGCCTCGTCGCGGCTGCCTTCCCGGCGTTTGCGGTTCTTGATCAGCCCGCCCTCGCCGATCGGCCGGCGCTCGCCATCTCGCGTAAACTTCGGCCGTTCGGGCTCGACCTCTCGGACTTCGGTACGCCGCACCGGCTGGTTGGAAAACGGTTTTGTTATCTCGGCGTCGAAATTGGCGCCGGATTCCTCGACCAGGCGCTCGCCGAGCTGGTCGCGCAGCACCCGGCCCTTGATCTCCAGAACATGGCCCTCGGCGAGATCCTCGAGCTGGAACGGACCGTAGGAGATGCGGATCAGCCGCGTGACGTCGAGGCCGAGCGCGCCGAGGATGTTCTTGACTTCACGGTTCTTGCCCTCGCGCAGACCGATCGTCAGCCAGGCGTTGGAGCCCTGCTCGCGATCCAAGCTGGCTTCGATGGCGCCGTAGAAGACGCCGTCGACGGCAATGCCCTCGCGCAGGCCGGCGAGCGCGCTTTCCTCGACCTTGCCATGAACGCGCACGCGGTAGCGGCGCAACCAGCCAGTGGCCGGCAGTTCGAGTACGCGCGACAGGCCGCCATCATTGGTCAGCAGCAGCAGGCCTTCGGTGTTGATATCGAGGCGGCCGATGGTCATCAGCCGCGGCAGTTCGGCCGGCAGCACGTCGAAGACGGTCTTGCGGCCTTCCGGATCGCGGTTGGTGGTGACGACGCCGGCCGGCTTGTGGAACAGGAACAGGCGCGTGCGTTCGATCGGCGGGATTTCCATGCCATCGAGATGGATGATGTCATTGGGCATGACGTTGAACGCCGGCGAAGCCAGCACCTTGCCATTGACCTTGACGCGGCCGGCGGCGATCAACTCCTCGGCGTCGCGGCGCGAGGCGAGCCCGGCGCGTGCCAGCCGCTTGGCGATGCGCTCGCCGGCTTCTTCCGTTGCTTCGGCAGGCCGCGAGCGCGGCTTGAAGCCCCCGCCAGACGCGCCTTGCGGCCGATCACCGAAATCACGCTTGGGACGGTCGAAGCGCTTTTCACCGCCCTCCGCCGATGCAGAAACCGGACGGTCGCCACGCGGCGCGTAGGGCTTGCGTGGTCCCTCGCGCTTCTCATAAGGCTTGCGTTCGCCTTCGGCTGCCATCGGGCGGTCGCCGCGCGGCGCGTAGGGCTTGCGTGGTCCCTCCCGCTTTTCATAAGGCTTGCGCTCGCCGTCGGCGGCCATCGGCCGATCGCCACGTGGCGCATAAGGTTTTTTCGCAGCAAAGGACGGCTTCCCGCCCTTGCCGGCATCGCGGCCACGTGCACCTGCCGATTTCGGGCCACTCCTGCCCGGGCCGGCTTTGCGCGGAGATTTCTTGTCGTTGTCGTCCATGTGGCCTTTGTCCGTTTGCGCTGCTACAGCGTGGCGCATCCGTTCGGCGCGCAACGAACGCTGTAGCACTTTTGATTTGGCGCATGATCATTTCCGAAAATCGAGTCCGATTTTTCGGGTTGATGCGCTCCATAACAGGATCACCGCCGGGTGGCGAGGATATAATGGGAAGACAAACCCCTTGAAGAGGCCGGATTTCATGGCCCTGGCCCTAAAAGAGGCCGAAGCGGCAGCCTTGCGTGGCGAAGTGCCGGTCGGCGCGGTCATCGCCAATGGCGGCGCGGTTATTGCCAGTGCAGGCAACCGCACGCGCGAGCTTGCGGACCCGACGGCCCATGCCGAGATGCTGGTGATCCGTGAAGCCTGCGGCAAACTCTCGAGCGAGCGGCTCACCGGCCACGATCTCTATGTCACGCTGGAGCCCTGCGCCATGTGCGCCGGGGCAATTTCCTTCGCCAGGCTGCGCCGTCTCTATTTTGGCGCGGCCGACGAAAAGGGCGGCGCCGTCGTCAACGGCGTGCGCTTCTTCGCCTCTCCGACCTGCCACCACACGCCCGACATCTATCCGGGCATGGCCGAGACCGAAGCAGGCCTGCTGCTGAAGGATTTTTTCAGGGGACGTCGAGACTGAGCCAAGGCCGCCGCAAGACCTGGGCGACTTGTTCTTACTGCAACCAGTCGAACCAGCCGCCCTTCTTGCCCTCGGCCTTTGCCTTGAGAGCGCGTTCTTTCTTGTACTCGTCTTCGCCGAGTTCGTTCTGCGGCGCGGCATCGGAGGCGACACGGTAGGCCAATGGCGGCTCGCTGAGGTATTTACGCGTGTTCGGATCGCCCTGCTTGCTCTCGGCAAGGCGGCGTTGGATCTCGGCGGCGCGGCCCTTGTCGGAATCGGCGGGTTTCCACGCCGGCGGGTGGCTGGATCCTGATTCCTCCATCGCCCTTTTCACCGAAGCCGGATCCGTCTGCACGTCATCGACGATCTCCGACTGGTAGGCCGGATCATTCTGGTGTGCGGTGGCGTCGGCGCGCAGGCGCGCGCGGCGCTGCTCGGGCGATTCGGGCCAACCGGCGTTTGCCGTCTGGATGCTTTCCTGCGGGGCAGGCAGCGCTTCCTTCTGGCCAGGTGCCGGCTTCACCAGGGTGGGACGTGGCTTGTAGTCGATCGGGTCCTTGCGCTTCGGCGCGAAGGAAACGGCGCCTGTAAGATCGCCGGCCAGCTGCTCGGCGGCGGTCTTGTCGGTGCCGTAGGTCGGAGAGCCCATGCAGCCGGACAAAGCGAGGCCCGATGCGACAAGCGGCGCCAGCAGCGCAAGGCGCGCGTTATATCTTTCGGTCATGCCAAAAAGTCCCACTCTAGACAACCTCTCGATCGCACCGGCCTTGTGTCCGGTCCCCATCGTGCAAGCACTTGCGACGGAAATCCGGCGACAATTTGTCTTCCGGAGTTTCGCGTGTTTACCTCAACCACTCGTTAAGGGCAACGCACGGGCGGGTTTGCACCCGCGCGGCGTGGCATTTGTGCACTTCTTTGGGCGACAGGCACTAGAGCCTTCCCAGCGCTTTCAGTTCGTGCAGCACCGCGGCATCCCGTGCCGAAACATCCGGGAACTCGGAATCCTGCCCGACATCGGCGGTGTAGCGCCAGGAACGCGCGCATTTGACCAGGCCGCGATCCTCCGCTTTCTCGACGACCACGGCAACGCCCTTGACATCATCGAGGGCGAAGGCGGTTCGCGGGGCCTCGCCATGGGCAATGACGAGATCGCTGGTGATGGCCATTTCAGCCATGTCGACGTCCGATATCGCCGCCTCGAGCGCCGCATCGTTGATCGTGACCACGGGGACAGCCTCCAGCGAGGAGCCGATCACCTTCTGGGCACGCGCAATCTCGAGCGCGCCGGTGACGACGCGGCGCACCTGCCTGACCTTGCGCCATTTCTCCGCCAGCGCCTCGTTCCTCCAACCCGCAGGGATTTGCGGGAACTCGTCGAGATGCACCGACACCGCATCGGGATGACGCTCGAGCCACGCCTCCTCCATGGTGAAGGGCAGCATCGGCGCCAGCCATTTCACCAGGCAGTCGAAGAGATGGCGCACCACCTGGACCGAGGCCTTGCGCTTCACGCTCGACGGGCCGTCGCAGTAGAGCGCGTCCTTGCGGATATCGAAATAGAAGGCCGACAGCTCGACCACCATGAAATCGAGCAGTGCGCGTGTGATGCGCTTGAACTCGAAGGCGTCGTAGCCCTGGCGTACCACCTCGTCGAGTTCGGCCAGCCGGTGCAGCATCAGCCGCTCAAGCTCCGGCATCGTCTCCAGGGGAACGACCTCACCATCGTCATGGGCGAGCGTGCCCAGCATCCAGCGTATGGTGTTGCGCAGCTTGCGATAGGCGTCGATGTTGGTCTGCAGCACGTTCTTGCCGAGGCGCTGGTCTTCCCAATAGTCGGTCGTCACCACCCAGAGCCGCAGGATATCGGCGCCGGACTGCTTGATCACATCCTGCGGCACGACCGTGTTGCCGAGCGATTTCGACATCTTGCGCCCATCCTCGTCCATGGTGAAGCCATGGGTGACGACGGTGTCGTAAGGCGCCCTGCCCCTGGTGCCGCAACTTTCGAGCAGCGAGGAGTGGAACCAGCCGCGATGCTGGTCGGAGCCTTCGAGATAGACGTCGGCCGGCCACTTCAGGTCGGGCCGGTCTTCCAAGGTGAAGACATGTGTCGAGCCCGAATCGAACCAGACGTCGAGAATGTCCATCACCTGCTTCCATTTGGAGGCATCGTGATTGCCGAGGAAGCGCTCCTTGGCGCCGGGCGCGAACCAGGCGTCGGCGCCTTCCGCCTCGAAGGCGTCCATGATGCGGCGGTTGACGGCCTCATCCTTCAGCACATTGCCATCCTCGTCGGCGAAGACGGCGATCGGCACGCCCCAGGCGCGCTGGCGCGACAGCACCCAGTCCGGGCGCTCCTCGATCATGGCGCGAATGCGGTTCTGGCCGGCGGCCGGGACAAAGCGCGTTTCGTCGATGGCCTTCAGCGCGCGGCCCCGCAGCGTGGTGCCGTCGCCGAGGTCCTTGTCCATGTAGACGAACCATTGCGGCGTGTTGCGGAAGATGACCGGCTTCTTCGAACGCCATGAATGCGGGTAGCTGTGCTTCAGCCGGCCGCGCGCGAACAGCGCGTTGCGCTTGATCAGCTCGTCGATGACCGCCTGGTTGGCGTTGCCCTTCTTGCCATTGTCGTCGATGACGCGCGCGGCTCCGCCTTCGCGGTCCGGGCCGAGGCCCGGCGCGTCCTTGGTAAAGAAGCCGGCATCGTCGACGGTGAACGGGATTTCGGTGTCGATGCCACGTTGGCGCAGCGCGGGCGCTGCGTCCATCCAGGCATCAAAGTCCTCCCGGCCATGGCCGGGCGCGGTGTGCACGAAGCCGGTGCCGGCATCGTCGGTGACATGGTCGCCGGCAATCATCGCAACCGGGAATTCATAGCCGCCACCGAGGCCCTTGAAGGGATGCGAAAGCACAAGATTTCCAAGCTGTTCGGCGCTGATGCCGTGAAGACGCTTCAAGATGACCTTGGCCTTGGCCTGGCTTTCCTCTGCCAGCGCATCGGCAAAGATCAGCTTCTCGCCTGGCTGCGGGCCAAACGCATTCTCGGCCGCCGTCACCTCGTAGAGGCCGTAGGCGACACGCGGCGAATAGCTGACGGCGCGATTGCCCGGGATGGTCCACGGCGTCGTCGTCCAGATGACGACATGAGCATCCAGCAGGTCAAGCGACCGACCGCTCAGGTCCGGATCGAGCTCCGCCGGCTGCCCGTCCACCACACTGGCGACGACGAGATTGGCCACCGGAAACTTCGCCCAGATCGTGTCTGACTCGTAGTCCTGGTACTCGATCTCGGCCTCGGCGAGCGCAGTCCGCTCGACGACGCTCCACATCACCGGCTTGGAACCACGGTAGAGCTGGCCGGACATGGCGAACTTCAACAATTCACCGGCGATGCGCGACTCGGCGTGGAAGGCCATGGTCGTATAAGGGTTCTTGAAGTCGCCGATGACACCGAGACGCTGGAACTCTCCACCCTGCACCGAGATCCAGTGCGCGGCGAATTCACGGCACTCCTGGCGGAATTCGTTGACCGGCACCTCGTCCTTGTTCTTGCCCTTGGCGCGGTATTGTTCCTCGATCTTCCATTCGATCGGGAGGCCGTGACAGTCCCAGCCGGGCACATAGTTCGAGTCGTAGCCGCGCATCTGGAATGAGCGGGTGATGACGTCCTTGAGGATCTTGTTCAGCGCGTGGCCGATATGGATGTTGCCGTTGGCGTAGGGCGGACCGTCATGCAGCACGTATTTTGTGCGCCCCGCCGAGCTCTCGCGCAGCTTGCGGTAGAGGTCCATGTCCTGCCAGCGCTTGACCAGCACCGGCTCCTTCTCGGGCAGGCCGGCGCGCATCGGAAACTCCGTCTGCGGCAGATAAAGGGTCTTCGAATAGTCGATCGTCGATTGGGTTTCGTCGGTCATTGGTCTGCCATGTGCATGCCGGGCCACGTGGCTTGCGGCGTGAAACTCTATTTTACACGCATGCCGTTCCCAAAAACGGGGCCCACTCGGGGCGACATGCTTTGATGATCTGGAAAAGCGCGAGAGGCCGCGCGCAATATTCCCGGCGGCTCCTACAGCCTTCAGGCTGCTGGGAACACCGGGCTGGTAATTCGTATCGTCGGCGCGTGAAGGCGCAAAAAGCTCGTCATTGCTGGGCTTTTAGCGGAGAAGAGCGCAGGAATAAAGCGTCTCGTTCGATTCGCTTACATCTTGAAGTCGAAGCGGTAGGTGGTCGACACGCCGACCATGAACTGGTTGCGGTCGCCACGCTCCCTGACCAGGCTGGAATCGGCGGCCGGACCCTCCAGGCGCGAATATTCGCCAAACAGGCTGGCAGTCATCGGATCGGTCACCTTCCAGGTCACCGCGCCACCGAGGCCGACGGATTTCAGGCCGCCGCCGGGATTGTACTGGCTCAGACCCGAGGCCACGGCTTCCTGCGCGTTGACACCGTAATAGGCATCGAAATAGTTCGCCGAGGCGAACGACACGCGCGGACCACCTGAAATCCTGACGGTTGGCGTCACGTCGTAGAAAGCATCGGCGGCGATGTCGGCGACAAAGCCGTTATGGGCTCGGATGCCATGCCGCAATTCGGCACGCGCGCGCATCCAGTCCGTCGGATAGAATTCGAAGAAGCCGCCGACCTCGCCGCCCCAGCGGACCGGGTCGAGCCCCCTGAGCTCGTCGGCATCGCCGTCGTCGCGCGAGAACAGGAACTTGCCGGTCAGGCCTGCACGGACGCCGCCGTCGTCGACAAGCGCCAGCGAAATATTGTCGTTGCGTGAGGTGAAGCGAGCAGCAGGGCCGGCCTTGCCCAGCGAAACGATGGGCTGGGCGCTCAGCATGTATTTCTTGCCGCCTTCGAAATTGGGCGCCACCAGGCCGGTCGCGCCGACCGTCAGATACCAGTCGCCGGACAGCCAGCCGAAAGCGCCATCACCGGCTTCGGCCGCGCCTGACATGGCGAGCACGACAGTAGCCACGGCTACAGAAATCTTCCCGACCTGACTCATGGTCACTCCACTAACACGATACAACTGCCCTGCGGCGACAGCTTTGACGAGGCTTTGGTAAAATTTTGATTTAAGGGCGAGACATCCAGCGCGCATTGCCTGCACCATCGCGCCCGCCGTCGGCTGGACGCGGGTCGGCGCCGAGGGTAACCTCCCTGCATGCTGGCGGTCCTCTATGGAGGTGGCGACATGACCTTGCACGGCGATACTCTGAAGAACGCGATCGGCCAGACGCGTGACAAATGGGGATGGTTCGTCGGTCTGGGCGTGGTGCTGCTGATCCTCGGCGGTGTAGCCTTCGGCAATCTGTTCATCGCCACGGTGGCTTCCGTCTACGTTGTCGGATGGCTGATGCTGGTGGCCGGCATCATCGAGATCATGCATGCTTTCGGGGTCAAGACCTGGGGCCGCTTCTTCTACTGGCTGCTCAGCGGACTGCTTTATGCGGTCGCAGGGTTCTTCGCTTTCGACAATCCGCTGCTCGCCTCGGCGGTGCTGACCTTCCTGCTGGCCATCGCGCTCGTAGCTTCCGGCGCGCTGCGGGCCTGGGTCGGCTACAGCCACCGTCCGGAGCGCGGCTGGGGCTGGATTGTCGCGGCGGGCGTCATCAGCGTGCTCGCGGGCCTGATCATCGCCATGGGCTGGCCGGTCAACAGCCTGTGGGTGCTCGGACTGTTCCTGGCGATCGACCTGATCTTCCAGGGCTGGACCTTCATCGCCGTCGGCCTTGCGTTGAAGAAATAGGAACTCGTTTCCCCTTTCGGGATCATGCTTCAGAACGCCACCGCGGCGTCCAGGACGGAGAGCGGCTTGACGCCGCCGAGCAGCGCGCGGGCCTCGGCTTCATCGCGCTTCATCTGCACGACCAGTGCGTCGAGCCCGTCGAACTTGATCTCGCTGCGCAGGAAGCCGAAGAACGACACCTCGCAAGTCTCGCCATAGAGATCGCCGGAAAAATCGAAGAGGAAGGTTTCCAGGAGCGGCGCGCCATTGTCGTCAACGGTCGGGCGGCGGCCAAAGCTGGCGACGCCGTCGTGCAGCGTACCGTCCGCGCGACGGAAGCGGACGGCGTAGATCCCTTCCTTGAGCGCGGCTTCCGCCGGAAGCCTCATATTGGCTGTGGGAAAGCCGAGCGTTCGCCCGAGCTGCTGGCCGCCGACAACCTCGCTTTCCACCGTGAAGCGATAGCCGAGCAGACCGGCGGCCTCGGCCACCTCGCCCTTGCAAAGCAAGGCACGGATGCGGCTCGACGAAATCACCTCGGCGCCTTCGTCGCGAAAGGCGTCGACAAGGGTAACACCGAAGCCGTGGCGCTCGCCGGCAGCCATCAGATAAGCCGGCCCGCCCTGGCGGTCCTTGCCGAAATGGAAATCGAAACCGGTCACGGCATGGGTAATGCCCAGCGCCCTCTCCAGCACATCGGTGACGAAGGCTTCCGCCGACAGCGAGGCGAAGTCGCGCGTGAAGGGCTGCTCGACGAGCGCGGCAAAGCCCAGCAGCGACAGGAGGCGCGCCTTCATCGGCGGCGGCGTCAGCACGAAAAGCGGCAGATCAGGCCTGAAAACCGTTCGCGGGTGCGGTTCGAAGGTCAGCACCAGGGCCGGTACGCCACGCCGCACGGCCTCCGCCAATGCCCGTTCGAGCACGGATTGATGGCCGCGGTGGACGCCATCGAAATTGCCGATCGCGACCACGCCCCCTCGCAGATCGGCGGGCAGCGGCGCGGTTGTCGTAAGATGCTGGAACGCGACCATTGCCACCTACTGCAGTCTTGCGATCACGGCCACCGGACGATAGCCGTGCCGCTCCAGGAAGAGTCCGAGCTTTGCCGGATCCGGCCGGGATGGATCGCCATAGTCGCGGGCATGAATGCCGCCAGAGACATAGAGGACGTCGAAACCATTGTCGGCAGCGCCCTTGACGTCGGTCATCATGCCGTCGCCGATTGCCAGTATTCGCGAACGCTCAACCGACCGGCCGAGGATCTCGGCCACCTCCTTCATCGCGACCTCGTAAATCGGCGCGTAGGGTTTTCCGGCGATCAGCGTGCGACCGCCGAGCTGCGCGTAGTCGCGCGCGAGCGCGCCGGCGCACCAGATGATCCGTTCGCCGCGTTCCACCATGATATCGGGATTGGCGCAGATGAACGGCAGGTTCCTGGCGCGCAACCGGCGCAGCAGTTCCGTATAGTCGTCAGGTTTTTCGACCTCGTCGTCGAACAGCCCGGTGCACACGACGCCGGTGGCCTCGAACTCCTCGACGAGTTCGACATCGAGGCCGTCATAAAGGGTCAGATCGCGGTCGGCGCCGATGTGGAAGACCTTGCGCGGGCCTTCCGCGATCAGATCACGGGTCACGTCGCCCGAGGTCACCACACGGTCATAGGCTGATGGCGGGACGCCGATCACGCTCATCTGCGCCACGACATCGGCGCTGCGGCGCGGCGAATTGGTGATCAGAACGACAGGAGTGCCGTCCGCCCTTGCCGCTGCCAGCGCAGCCGCGGCAGCCGGAAAATGCCATTCGCCATTGTGCACCACCCCCCAGACATCGCAAAGAATTGCCGAATAGGCTTTCGAGACGTCTTCGAGCGAGCCGACGATTTCAGGCGAATCCGCCATGCCGTTTCCTTCAGTATGATCGTTGCGGTTACAGCGGCCGACGGTTCCCCGCGGCCGGTTCGAATTATCCGAACCGGCCCATGCTGTCACCAGCTTTCGCCTTGATCGGCGCGAATTGCGGCGCAAGCCGCGGCCTTGATTGGTTAGCGGTTGGTGAAGCGCCGACCAAGCAATAGAGCGGTTTCCCAAACCCGTCCTTCAGCGTTTTGTGGAAAGCTGGCGCCGGCCGAGAATCCGTCGGCGGGGGCCGCTGCAAGCATGTTTGAAATCTGGCGTCAGTTCCGCCGCGACAGGCGCGGCAACTATGCTCTCATGACGGCTGTGGCGATGGTGCCGCTGATGGGCGGCCTGGCGATCGCGGTCGATTTCACGGAAATGAATCGTGAAAAGCAGATGGTGATGAACGCGCTCGACGCCGCCAACTTCGCCACGGCCCGCCGGCTGACGGAAGGCGCCACCGACGATCAGCTGAGAGCCTACGCGCTCGACTTTTTCAACGCCAATTTGAACGACATCGATCCCGCCAGCGCGACGCTCAACGTTACCTTGCCGAGCAACACCAGCGGCGGCGGCCTGCTGACCATGACCGCCCAACTTAATTACAAACCCTATTTCTACCCTGCCTTCGCCCAGTTCGTCGGCAAATCGGCGACCGATGCCAACCAGAGGCTCAGCTTCAACGTCACCTCGCAAGTCCGGCTGAAGAACACGCTGGAGGTTGCCTTGGTGCTCGACAATTCCGGATCGATGGTTACGCCCGGCACCGGCTCAGGACAAATGCGCATCGATCTGCTCAAAACAGCGGCCAAGCAACTGGTCGACACGCTTGCCCAGCAGGCCGCGATGATCAAGCAGGTCGACAGGCCGGTGCAATTCGGCCTCGTGCCCTTTGCCGCCTCCGTCAATGTCGGCCCCGGCAACGGCAACGCCTCGTGGATGGACACCGAGGGTCTGTCGCCGGTATCGAACGAGAATTTCGACTGGTCGACGCTGAACGGCGCCAACAAATACGCCCAGCAGACCAACGGCATCTGGTACAAGCGCGGCACCGGCTGGGGAACAGAGGAAGGCCAGATGCTGACCCGGTTTTCGCTTTATCGCGACATGAAGGTCGTCACCAACCACGAGCGTATCGTCAATAGCAAGCGCGTGGTCTGCGACGCATACAATTCGAACAACACCTGCAAAAGCAGCCACAACGAATATGACTATGTCGATTCCTACGGTCCGTTCGCCAGTTGGCAAGGCTGCGTCGAGGCACGGCCCTACCCTTACAATATCAACGACGCCACGCCGTCCGGTGGCTCGGCCAACACCGGCATCGGCGTCGGCGATCCGGCAACGATGTTCGTGCCGATGTTCGCGCCCGACGAACCCGGCAATCACTGGAAACTCACCCAGGACCCCGACGAGGCCGCACCGGTAACTTATGGAGCCATCAACAGCTGGTGGAACGACGATCCATCGAGCAGCAGCGGCCAATCGCGGCTGCGCAACATGGCCAAATATTTCCAGCCGCGGCCGATCGATGCGCCGGCGCTGCCTGCCGGCAACGGGCCGAATTACGGCTGCACCACCAACCCGATCACGCCGCTGACCGATGTCAGCGTCGCCGACGGGCTCACCTCGATCAAGTCGGCGATCGACCTGATGCAGCCGAATGGCGGCACCAATGTTCCCGAGGGCATGGCCTGGGGCTGGCGGGTGGTCTCGAGCGGAGAGCCGTTCACGCAAGGGCGCCCGGAAACCGAAAGAGGCAACGACAAGGTGGTGATCGTGCTGACCGACGGCGCCAACACCTATTATACGCCATCCTCGCTGGGCTATTCCGACCCCGCCAATTCGAAATCGACCTACGCCTCCTTCGGCTACCTCAACCCCGGCTACAACGGCACCTCGGTCGGCCGCCTGTTCATGGGCACATCGAGCGCCATCGGTCAGTTCGACTATTCGAACGGCAACTACACCAATGCCCTCAACGAGCAGATGGCCACGCTCTGCAACAACGCCAAGGCAGCCAACATCATGGTGATGACGGTGGCGCTCGACCTATCGACGGCCAAGGCCAGCGACAAGCTGGCGATCGATGCGCTGAAATCCTGCTCGTCGAATTCACGCTTCCGCAAGGATGCGACGGATCCGAGCAAACCGGCGAAGCTGTTCTGGAATGCGACCGGCGCCAGCCTGGCAAACGATTTCAAGGAAATCGGCAACGAGCTGTCGAACCTGCGCGTCGTCGGCTAACCCGAGTTCCTTCCCCTGGCGCAACGCCCGGCGCCGTCAAGCCCTTGCGGGCGCCTGCCGTGGCAGGCACAGATTGGCCGTTCGCATGGTCTCTCATCCATCGCGGCAGGCTGGGGAACGAACAATGCCCGATACCGCCAACCATCTCGCCTTCGCGCTGGTCTGCCTCGGCATGGTGCTGACGCCGGGTCCGAACATGATCTATCTGATCTCGCGCTCACTGTCGCAAGGGCCGAAGGCCGGACTGATCTCGCTTGGCGGCGTTGCTGTCGGATTCCTGTTCTACGTGCTGTCGGCCGCGTTCGGCATCACGGCGCTGCTGATCGCGGTGCCCTATGCCTATGATGTGCTGCGCTTTGCCGGCGTACTCTACCTCTTGTGGCTGGCCTGGCAGGCCGTAAAACCGGGCGGACGCTCGCCATTCCAGGTGCGCGACCTGCCGAAGGACCGGCCGCGCAAGCTGTTCGCCATGGGATTGATGACCAATCTGCTCAATCCCAAGGTGGCCGTTCTCTATCTGTCGCTGCTGCCGCAGTTCATCAGCCCCGGCAAGGGCCATGTCCTGTCGCAGCTTCTGGTGCTGGGCGCGACGCAGATATCGATCAGCCTCAGCGTCAACGCCGTCATCGCGCTGACGGCCGGCTCGATCGCCACCTTCCTCGCCGGACGCCCGCTGTGGCTGGTCATCCAGCGCTGGATGATGGGAACCGTGCTGACGGCGCTGGCGCTGAAGATGGCGACCGACGCGCAGCGCTGAAGCGTCACATCGGCCGGCGCGGCGGCCGGATCTGGGCCGGCTCGACCACCTTGCGGTAGAGATGCCAGGTCGCGTGGCCGAGGATCGGCATGACGACGGCGAGACCGGCAAACAGCGGGATCGAGCCGATCACCAGCAGCACCGCGACGATGAGGCCCCATAGCGCCATCTGCAGCGGATTTGCCATGACCGCGCGCGCCGAGGTCTCTATCGCCGAAACGGCGCCGACATCCCGATCGAGCAGAAGCGGAAAAGCAACGACCGTGGTCGCCAGCACGACCACCGCGAAGACCAGGCCGGCCGCGTTGCCGAGAAGGATCAGCCTCCAGCCCTTGCTGGTCGTCAGCACATCGCGCAGGAAGGCCCCGGCCGAAGCCGGCGGCTCGCCGCCGAAAAGGCTGGTGTAGATCGACTGCGCCGTGAACAGCCACAACAGGAACAGCGCGAACAGCATGATGCCGATAACCGCTATCGAGGGCAGCGCCGATGAATGGCGAACATCGAGCGCATGCCGCCAGTTGGTGTTCATGCCGAGCTCGCGCCGGCGGCTGATCTCATAGAGTCCGATCGCGGCGAACGGCCCGACCAGGGCAAAGCCCGACATCAAGGGATAGACGAGCTGGATGGCATTGGAGCCGGACGTCCACTGCGTCAGGATCAGGCCGGCGACCGGATAGATCAGGCACAGGAACACGTAATGCGAGGGCTTGGCCCAGAAGTCCTCGGCGCCAAGCCTGAGCGCGTCCCAGAGGTCCGCCGTGGAAATGCGGCGGACCGCTGGTTGCACATGCATCCCGTACGCGTCCGCCATGACATGAAAGCCGGCCATAACCTTCCTCCGTTTTTCTCGGGGGGCGGTCACCGCCTAGGGTGGCTGCCCGTAGCTGCCACTTGAAGAACGCTCGCATGATAGCCGATCTTCCCGGGATTGTCGCCGCGTCTCATAAGGTTTGCTGAGCGGTCATCGTCTGGCGAACCACTGAGTTCATTTTAGAATCCATGCATTTTAGCTATTGCTTAAATTACTCGTAGAGACCCACAGCGTATCACCTGAGCTTTACAAACGTTGGCGAGGGGCGATGTTCACGTTGAAGGGCTTCTGGTCTTGCGAACGCGGCAATTTCGCCATGGCGACCGCCGTAGCCTTGCTGCCGATAATGGCTGTCGTCGCCGGCACCCTCGACCTGACGGGCACGAGCGATGACGCCGCGCAACTGCAGAACTCGCTGGACGCGGCTGGCCTTGCCGTCGGCACCAAATACCTGCCCAGCATGAGCGCGAACGATGTCCAGGGGCTTGGGCTGACATTCTTCGCAGCCAATTTGAGCATTGCCGACCAGCAGGAGTATTCAGACAGCGTTTCCGCCTTTTCGGCCACCGCCAGCGGCGATCCGAGCGCCTATTACATCTCGCTGTCGTCCGGCATCAACCGTCCGAGCTTCATCAATGGCGCTGCCCCCTGGCCAGCTCACCGGTCGGCGACGGTCAAGATGCACCCGGGCGCCCAGGCCTGCGTGCTGGCGCTCGATCCGCATGCGTCGGCGGCGGTGAGCCTGCAAGGCTCGACCGATGTCGCCATGAGCAACTGCGTGATCGCGGCAAACTCGGACGCGTCCGATGCCGTCAGCAGGGGCGGTTCCGCGCAGGTCTCGGCGGGCTGCGTATCGGCCGTCGGTGGCACTTCCGGGCTTTCTCCGCCCGCTGCCAATCTCACCTGCGGCACGCCGCTCGAACATCAATATGCGTCCTTCGATCCCCTGGCCGACATCGTCCCTCCCCCCTACACACTTTGCCTGCCGGTGCCGAACGGCAAAACCTACACGCTGTCGCCCGGCACCTATTGCGACAAGACATTGTCAGGAAACATCACGTTCAACCCGGGCGTCTACATCTTGCGCGGCGTCACCCTGAAGCCGGGCGGGAATGGCAGCCTGAGCGGCCAGGGCGTAACCATATTCCTCACGGAAGGGGCACAGATCATCATAAATGCCAATGAAAAGGTGAACCTTTCCCCGCCCACCAGCGGACCTTACGCCGGCATCACCATCTTCCAGAGCCGCGGGAACGTTTCGGCCTTGACCCTGAATGGCGGCGCAAATTCCGTGATTAGCGGATTCGTCTATGCGCCTGACGCGGCCGTTTCGTTTGCCGGCAATTCGGACATGAGTGGTCAGGGGGACTGCCTGAGGCTTGTTGGCTTGACCGTGCAGATGACAGGCAACTCTTCCATCAAGACCGACTGCACGGCGGTGTTCGGAAATCGAGAGATGTACTCCAGCCGCCTCATCACGCTTGTGAACTAGGGGCCGCTTCGATCGAGATTTTTCACCGCCTGCCCGGCAAAAGCCATGATCGGGACCGAGTCAGGCACGCATGACCACTTCGAAAATCGATTGCGACCAGATCGCGAACTTGAACAGGCGCACCTGGCTCAAGGCGGCTGGGCTCAAGGCGGCTGGCCTGGCGGCCTTGCTTGGGCTTGCCGCCTGCAGCACCGTCTCGCTGCCGACAGGGCAAGGCGCCGGGGTTTCCTCCTCGGCAACCGGCACGCTGGCAAGCCTGCGCGCCACGGCCGGGCGCGGCCCGCTGACCCCGGACGCGCAGTTGGAGCAAGCAGCATTGCAGCAGGCCGGCTACATGGCGCAGCGTGAAAACATGAGCCACACCACCGGCTGGGGCAAGGATTTCGCTTCGCGCATGAGGGACAATGGCGTGCACGGTGCCGCGGCCGAGAACATCGCGGCCGGCCGTTTCGACCAACAGAAGCTGTTCGATATCTGGATGCATTCGCAGGGACACCGGCGCAACATACTCGATCCGGACTTCAACCGCTTCGGACTTGCCTATGTCCGTGACGGCCGCGACCCCAACCTGCGCTACTGGTCGCTGGTGCTCGGCAGGTAGCAAAGACATCGCCGGCAGCGGACATCCGCTGACGAGCAGCCGCTACATCAGTCCATATGAGCGGCGGGCGCACCGCCGCCGGCCGGCGCCGTTTTCGGCTTGCGCAGCAGGAAGACGAACGGGATAGCGGCCAGCGTCATGATCATCAGGATTTTGAAGTCGTTGACGTAGGAAATCATCATCGCCTGCAGATTGACCATGCGGTCGACCTGCGACAGTGCCGTCGGGTCGCCGCCGGCGGCTGCCGGCGAGACCGCCCAGAGATTGGGATTGAACGGGTTGATGAAGGTTGAAAGCTCGGCATGGTTGATCTGCGTGTTGCGCACCAGCAGCACGGTCACGACCGACACGCCGATCGACGAGCCAAGATTTCGCACCAGGCTGAACAGCGAGGTTGCATCGGTGCGGTAGCGGGCGTCGAGCGTGGCGAAGGCAACCGTCGACAGCGGCACGAACACCATGCCCATGCCGAGGCCCTGGATCACGCCGGAGCTGAGGATCAGCCAGTTGTCCATTTGCGGGGTGAAGCTTGCCATGGTGTAGAGCGACTGCGCGGTCAGGAGGAAACCGATGACGACGAGAATCCTGGCATCGACCTTGCCCATGATGCGCCCGACGACGAGCATCGAAATCATGGTGCCGACACCGCGCGGCCCGATGACGATGCCGATGGTGACCGTCGGATAGCCGAAGATGGTCGACAGCATCGGCGGCAGCAGCGACATCGAGGCCAGGATCAGCACGCCCATGACGAAGATGAACGCCAGCCCGGTGACGAAATTGCGATCGAGGAAAATCTTCGGATCGATAAACGGATGTTCCGATGTCATCGTGTGGATGATGAACACCCAGAAGCCGGTGAGCGAAAGACCGAGCTCGATCCATATCTCGACCGAGGAAAACCAGTCGACCTCGCCACCGCGATCGAGCATCAGCTGCAGGGCGCCGACGCCGAGCGATATCATGGCAAAGCCGAAGAAATCGAAGCTGCGCACCCGCCGGGCGACCGCCGGCAGATAGGCCGCCATGCCAAGAAAGGCGACGATGCCGACCGGCAGGTTGATGAAGAACACCCAGCGCCAGTTGAAATTCTCGGTCAGCCAGCCGCCGAGCGTGGGGCCGAGGATCGGTCCCAGCATGATGCCGGCGCCCCATATGGCCATCGCCTGACCATGGCGCTCCTTGGGGTTGATGTCGAGCAGGAAGGTCTGCGACAGCGGCACGATCGCGGCGCCGAACACACCTTGCATCAGCCGGAAAAGCACGATGGTTTCCAGGCTCCACGCCAGGCCGCACAACATCGAGAAGATGGTGAAGCCGACCACCGCCGTCAGGAACAGTTCCTTGCGGCCGAAACGGTCGGCGAGCCAGCCGGTGACAGGCGTCATGATGGCGGCGGCGACGATGTAGGAGGTCAGCACCCAGTTGATGTTGTCGGGCGAGGCGCCGAGATCGCCGGTCATGGTCGGCAGCGCGACGTTGGCGATGGTGGTGTCGAGCGCCTGCATGACCGTCGCCAGCATGAGCGCAACCGTGATCAGGCCACGATGCGGCACTTCTTTGAATGGTTCGGACGTGCTCATGGCGCAGAACTTCCAGAAGGTAACAGAAACGTGTACAACGGGTTTCCGGGCGGCAAAGCCTTCCGTCGAGAGACCTTCGTCGCGGTGGGACGCGATTATCGATGTGGGGGTTACATCGACTGAAAGTCTCTGATGAGCGGATGCCTGCCGCCCGGAAACCTGAGGACCGACAGGTCCGTGTCGAAGATTTCAGATTTTGGACGGCTGCCACGCGGCTCGGCCCAAACGCTGATCCTTCCCACCCCTCCCGTCAGACCAATCCTTCAACTCGCTTTCACCCGCCTGGTCTCCGCGGGCTTCTGCCGAGACTACTTCGCGGGCTCGCCGGCCGTAGCGTGACCGAAGATCGACGGCCAGCCACGCGCGACGCCCGTATCGACGGTAACAGAGGCGCTCATGCCGGTGCGCAGCGCCATCTTGGCGTCGGGGTCGGCCAGTTCCAGGCGCACCGGGATGCGCTGGGTGACCTTGACCCAGTTGCCGGTGGCGTTCTGGGCGGGCAGCAGCGAGAAGTCCGCGCCGGTGCCGGCACCGATAGCCCTGACCGTCGCCTCGAAGGTCCTGCCCGGATAGGTATCGACCACGATCTCCGCCTTCTGGCCCGGCTTCATGTTGGTCAGTTGGGTTTCCTTGAAATTGGCGTCGACCCAGGTGTCGCCGGTCTCGACCAGCGCAAACAACGGCGTGCCGGAGCCGACATACTGGCCGACCTTGAAGGACGCGGCTTGATAGACGACCCCATCGGCAGGCGCCTTCACGGTGGTCTGCTCCAGATCATAGGCAGCCTTGTCGCGCGCCGCGAGCGCCGACATCACCGTCGGATGCTTGTCGGTTTCGATGTCGGGGTTGCCGCCGAGTGCCGCCTTGGCGCTGATGATGCCTTGCTCGGCAACAGCCAGTTGCTGCCTGGCTTTGTCGAGATCGTTCTTGGCCTGATCCAGCGATGACTTGGCGTTGATGCCCTTCTGGGCAAGATCGGCGGCGCGATCGAATTGAGACTGCGCATAGTCGACCTCGCTGGCAGCGGACTTCTGCTGCGACTGCGCCTGGCTATAGGCCGCGCGCAACTGCTCGACATTGAGACGCGCGGTAGCGACCGCGGCGTCCGCCTGGGCGAGCGCGATCCGGTAGGGCTCGGGGTCGATGGCGAACAGGAGATCGCCCTGCTTGACCGTCTGGTTGTCCGATATGGCGACCTGGACGATACGACCGGCCGTGTCAGAGGCGATCGACACCTTGGCCTGCTGCAGATTGGCGTTTTCCGTTTCCTGGTAGCGGCCGCCCGTCACCCAGACATAGCCGCCGCCGATGATCAATGCCGCCGGCAAGGCGAACATCAAAAAGAAGCGGCCGATGCGGCGCTTCTTCTTCGGCGCCGGCGCGGGTTGCACGGGAGGAGCGACCGCGACCGGGGTTGATACCGGCTGGACCGGCGCTTCCATCTCCACCTTGGGAGCGTTTTCTTCTACCTTGGCTACCGCGTTCATGCTGCCGCACCTTCCGCACTCTTGATCTTTTCAAGCGACGAAGCTTCGCTGTCCGTCAGATTTTGCACGATTACATCCAGCGCCCGGATCAGGATGCGCCGGTCTTCCGGCGAAACGCCGCTGAGCGATTCCTCATAGACCTCGCCAGCAAGGCTCTTGACGTCCGCATAGGCCGCATTCGCCTTCTCGGTCGGGAAGATCATGCGCACGCGCCGGTCGGTCGCGTCGGAGCGGCGTTCGATCCAGCCGCCCTCCTCCATCCGATCGACCAGGCGTGAAACGCTGATCGGCTCGATTTCGAGCAGTTCGGCGAGCCGCGCCTGTGCAACGCCCGCCTCCTTGGCAACGCGGACCAGAAGCCGCCATTGCGCCGAAGACAGGCCGAGCCCGCTGGCGCGCGCCTCGAAGCGCTTGCGCATCAGGCGTTGCACGTCGTGGATCAAAAATCCCAATCTATCGATGCCATCTGAAACCATGAGCGATACATATAATAAGCGTGCTTACTATTCAAGATGCCACTTCGCTATGAAAGCCGGCAAATGCGGATGGCGGAAACAGGCGTGTGGTCAGTCGCTGTCGCGCGCGACCAGTTCCAGCGGCCAGACCTCCCTGATGGTCTGCGGCCCCGTGGGCCCGGCGAAAGCCGGCAGCGAGGCGAGCAGGATTTCGCCGAGCCGCCGTCCCATCGGCTCCAATGCCGGGCGGAAAGCGGTCAGCGCCGGGGAGAAATAGCGGCAGAGCGGCGTATCGACGATGACCATCACCGCGATGCCCTGACCGGGCATGATCCCCATCTCGGCAAGCGCCTTGCAGCCGCCGAGCGCCATCGCGTCATTGTTGAAGATGATCGCTGTCGGCGGATCCTTCGAGCGCATGATTTGCGGCGTCACCGCGTAGCCGCCGGCTTCGTTGATGAAGCCGTCGGCGATCAGCTCGGGATCGATGTGGATGCCGTGCCGCCGCAGCGCCTTGCGATAGCCGTCAAGAAACAGATAGCCGAAGTTGAGGTCGAGTGACGGCCGGATGGCGGCGATGCGGCGGTGGCCGCGTGCAACTAGGCGGTCGACTGCGTCGGCGCCCGCCTTCTCGAAATCGAGGTCGAGCGAGGGATAGGTCTCGTCACCGGACTGGCTTCGGCCAAGCGTCGCAAAGGGAAAGCCGGCCCTGCTGAGATAGTCGATGCGATCGTCCTCACGCCGGGTCCAGGCCAGCAGCACGGCATCGGCGCGGCGTGTCTCGACGACCCGTCGCAGGCGCTCCTGCTGATAGTCGGCGGGCGCGCCCATGACGATGATCAGGTCGAGCCCGTGCTCGGCCAGTGCCGCTTGCAACCCGCTCAGGAACGGAATGAAAAACGGCTCGCCATATTGCTGATCACCCGGGTGGGGCTGCAGCATGAACGCGACGGCATGCGTGGTGCCCCGGCGCAGGTTCCTGCCCGACTGGTTGGGTGAATAGTTGAGTAGGCGCGCCGCATCGAGCACGCGCTGCCGCGTCTCGGCATTGACATCGGCGCGCCCATTGAGCGCCCGCGACACCGTGCCGATCGAAATATTCAAATGACGCGCAAGATCGTGAATGCTGGATGCCAAGACCAATCCCCTTCCGTTCCCGCTAACATTAGCGGACCTTGCGGCCAAGGCCACTCAGACGAACGGCCCACAAATCCGGTTGACATTCTACGCCTTCGGGTGTGTCATCGTAAACGTTTACGGAAGAACCGTGAATGCCAACCGGGAGGGGTTGGCGGAGGAGCGCCGGATGCTGCATGTCGTCCTGGTCGGGTGCGGAGCCATGAGCAAAACATGGCTCGAGGCCGCCCGTCAGTCCCCTGAAATCAGGATTGCCGGTCTCGTCGACCTCGACGCCGACAGGGCACGCCAGCGAGCCCGCGAATATGACCTTGCCGGGGCCGCGATCGGCACCGATCTCGACGTCATATTGGATCAAACCAAAGCCGATGCGGTGTTCGACGTGGTCGTTCCGGCCGCCCGCGGCGAGGTGGCCAATTTGGCCTTTGCCCATCACTGTCACCTGCTGACGGAAAAGCCCCTCGCCGACAGTCCGGCCAACGCCCGCGCCATCGTCGACGCCGCGCGGCGCGCCGGCCGCGTCCACGCCGTCGTTCAGAACCGCCGCTATGTCGCCAATGTCCGGCGCATCCGCCGCTTTCTGGATTCAGGCGCCATCGGCGCGCCGACCAGCATCCACGCGGATTTTTTCGTGGCGCCGCACTTTGGCGGTTTTCGCGAAGAGATGCGCCACGTGCTGTTGCTCGACATGGCGATCCACACCTTCGATGCCGCTCGCTACATGGTCAACGGCGAACCTGCCGATGTCTATTGCCAGGAATGGGAGCCGGCCAATTCCTGGTATCGGCAAGGGTCGTCGGCAAGCGCCACTTTCGGGCTCGGCCGAAACAGGATGTTCACCTATCGTGGCAGCTGGTGCGCCGACGGCTTTCGCACCAGTTGGGAGGGCAGCTGGCGTATCGTCGGTGAGCGCGGCAGCCTGATCTGGGACGGCCATGACGAGGTGAAGGCGGAAGTCGTGCTGCCGGAGCGCGAAGGCCTGATCGACAAGGTCGGGCCGGTGACAGTGCCTCCCCTCGATCCGTCCGACCGTATCGGCGGGCATCTCGGCGTCATTGCCGACTTCGTGCAAGCCGTGGAAACCGGCACCGAGCCGGAGACACGGGGCTCGGACAACATCAAGAGCCTGGCCATGGTCTTCGCGGCGATCCAGAGCGCCGAGACCGGTCGTCGCGTGAACATCGCATCACAGGAAGGATGACCATGCCGAACCCGCTTCTCGACATCAGGATCGGCACCATGGTGCGGGCCAATCTCGAAGACCCGGCCGCCTATATCAGGCAAATCCTGCCGCTCGGCTTCGAGAGCATCCAGCCCTTTTTCTGGCAGACGCTCGGCGGCAAGGATCTGCCGCGGCTCGCCGGAGAGATTGAAGAGGCGATCGGCGATGCCGACGTCACCGTCAGTTCGATCGGCGTGTTCGGCAATCCGCTCGAGAGCGGCGACACCGACCGCGGCGTGCTCGATGCCTGGAAAACGGTCATCGACAACGCCCATCTGTTCGGCACCACGTTGGTCAGCGGTTTTACCGGCCGCATCCGCGGAAAACCGCTGACCGACAGCCTGCCGCGCTATCGGGAGGTCTGGGGCGAACTGGCCAGACGCGCCGCCGACAAGGGCGTGCGCATCGCCTTCGAGAATTGCGCCATGGACGGCAATTGGGCCGGCGGGGACTGGAACATCGCCCACAACCCGGATGCCTGGGAGCTGATGTTCAACGAATTGCCCAACGATAATCTCGGTCTCGAATGGGAGCCCTGCCACCAACTCGTCTACCTGATCGATCCGATGCCGCAGATCCGCAAATGGGCGCATCGCATCTTTCATGTCCACGGCAAGGACGCCACGGTGCGCTGGGACGTCATCCGCGAGAACGGCGTGTTCGGCCGCCTGCCCTTCGTGCAGATGCGCACGCCCGGCTTCGGCGACAGCGACTGGACCCGGGTGATCAGTGAACTGAGGCTGGCCGGGTACAAGGGCGCCATCGACATCGAAGGCTGGCACGACCCGGTCTATCGCGGCGACCTCGAGATCACGGGGCAGGCACGCGCCCTGGAGTATCTCAAGCTATGCCGGGGAGGTGCGAGCTACCTGCCAAATCCGGCGTGAGGATCGGTCGGCGGGAGGAGCCGGCCGCAAGTGGCATTGCCAAAGCAATCGTTCAAAGGCCCCTCGGCTGACGAGGAAAACAATGGGAGGAACGTGCATGAGCATCGCGATCAGGACGACACTTCTGCGCACGGCCGTCGTGGCGGCGGCCACGGCGCTTACCGCCGCAATCTTCACCTTGCCGGCGCAGGCGCTCGACGCCCAATGGTGCAAGGACGTCCACATCCGCTTCTTCGTCGGCGGCGCCGAGGGCGACGCCTTCGGCACCATCGTCTACAATGGCGCCAAGCAGGCGGCGGCAGATCTCGGACCCAAGGTCGACTACATCTTCTCCCAGTGGGACGCGGAGAAGATGGTGCAGCAATTGCGCGAAGCGGTCGCGGTCAAGCCCCAGGGCATCGCCATGATGGGCCATCCGGGCGACGCCGCGATCATGCCGCTCGCCGACGAGGCCCATAAGGAGGGCATCAAGATGATGTACCAGAACGTCCCGGTGCCGAAGGTGACGGCGGCGTTCGGTGGCGGCTATATCGGCGCGCAGCAGGAACAGCAGGGCCGCGCACTTGGCGCCGAAGCGTTCAAGCTCGGTAAGCTGAAGGCCGGCGACAAGGCGATCATGATCGGCCCGTTCGAGAACGAGAGCCGCGGCGCACGCGAGCGCGGCACGGTGGCGGCCCTGAAGGAGGCTGGCGTCGAAGTCATCCAGCTGTCGTCGCCGCCGAGCGGCGAATGGGCTTCCGACCCCAATCTGGCGATACCGGTGCTTACGGCAGCGCTGCTCAACAATCCTGATGTCAAGGCCGTCGGCTATCCCGGCGGACAGATGCTCGGCAATGTCGCCACCTACATGCAGGCAGCTGGCAGAAAGCCTGGCGACATCTTCAACTTCGGCTTCGACACCAGCCCGCAGATCGTCGAGGGCTTCAAGGGGGGCTGGGTGCAACTGACGGCCGACCAGCAGCCATTCCTGCAGGGCTATCTGCCGATCCTCAGCCTGTGCCAGCAGGTGGTGCTGGGTCTGGCGCCGATGAACGTCGACACCGGCGCCGGTTTCGTCACGCCCGAAAATTACGAGATCGTCGCAGAACTCGCCAAGCAGGCGCTGCGCTGACCTCCCAAGCCGCCGGCCGGGATCAGGCCCCGGCCGGCGGGGCCGCTGGCGAGAAAGCTGGCGCCAGACAATCAAGCGAGGATGCTATGGCCGAACGTCTCATAGAACTGCGCGATATCGCTAAGTCCTACGGCCATGTCTACGCACTTGGCGGGGTCAATCTCAGCGTCGATCGCGGCGAGGTGGTCGGCCTCATCGGCGACAACGGCGCCGGCAAGTCGACGCTGATCAAGATCCTCTCCGGTGTGGTCAAGCCGACCAGCGGCGAGATCCTCATCCGCGGCAAGCCGGTGACCGGATGGAATGCGGCACGTTCGCGCGAGGCCGGCATCGAAACGGTGTTCCAGGACCGGGCACTGGCCGTGCAGCAGACGATCGTCCGCAACATCTTCATGGGCCGCGAACTCACCGGCCCTTTCGGCTGGCTGAAGGTCGGCAAGGAAATCGAGGAAGCGAGCCGGCTGATGCGCGAGATCGGCTTCACCTCGAAAGTGTTCACGCCGCATTCGATCGTCGGCCAGCTTTCGGGCGGTGAACGCCAGGGCGTGGCGATCGCGCGCGCCATCTACAAGCAGGCGGAACTGATCGTCCTCGACGAGCCGACGACGGCGCTGTCTCTGACCGAGACCGCCAAGGTCTTCCATTTCGTGCGCCAGGTGCGGGCGAGCGGCCGCTCGATCCTGTTCATCGGCCATAACATCCATCATGTCTTCGACATCGCCGATCGCTTCGTGGTGCTGGATCGCGGCAAGGTCGCGCTCACCGCCGACCGCAGCGAGGTCAAGTCGGCCGAAGACCTCATCAACTTCATGGAAGACGTCGCGCATCCGGACGGGTTGGCCGGGCTGCACGACACCGGCGACGCGGAGCAGAGAGCACGATGAGCAAGACCATGGAGCCCGATCTGCACGAGCCGTCGGCCGGCATTTCCCGCCAAGGCAGTTCCCAGAACGAGTGGAAGCACCCGTCCGATCACTGGATGCGCGGCTTCATCCTTGACAACCGCGCTTCGCTTGGGACGCTCGGCGTGTTCGTCGTCATGATGGCGGTCTTCATGATCGCCAACCCGACGGTCTTCACAACCTGGTATCTCTACAGCGCCGTGCTCACTACGCTTCCCGTGGCGTTGTTCGTGGTCGTGCCGTTGGTCTTCGTCGTCACCTGCGGCGAGATCGACCTGTCGTTTCCCGCGACGATGGGTTTTGCCTCCTGGGTCTTCGCGCTGGTGGTGCAGGCGGGCTACGACCCGTTCCTCGGCATTGCGGCGGCGCTGGTCACCGGCACGCTGCTCGGCTTCCTCGTCGGGTCGCTGGTGGTCTATGGCGGGCTGTCGTCGCTGATCGCCACGCTCGGCATGAATTTCCTGCTGCGCGGCCTGATCCAGATCATCAATGAGGGCAGATCGACTTCGCTGACCAGCCTTGCCGACAGCTGGGCCTACAGGATCTTCTCCAGCCAGGTCCTGGGCGTTCCGGTGCAGATCTTCTGGGCCATCGCCTTCGTCGTCCTTTCGGCGATGCTCTACAACCGCCACCGCTTCGGCGCGCAGGTGAAGGTGGTCGGTGACAATCCCGACAGTGCCCAGCAGATGGGCATCGATGTCAAGCGCGTGCGGGTGAAAGTGTTCGTCTTCGTCGGCATCGGGGCCGCGATCGCCGGCACGTTCTCGGTAATGATCAACTTCACCTGGTGGCCAACCGCCGGCGACGGTTATCTCTTGCCGGTGCTGGCCTCGGTGTTCGTCGGCGGCACGCCGACCTGGGGTGGCATCGGCACCGTGGCCGGCGGCGCGATCGGCGCCGTCACGGTGTCTTTTATCCAAACTGGCGTCGTGGCGGCTGGGCTCAGCGGCTTCTACGTCCAGTTCTTCAACGGGCTGATCATCATCCTTTCGCTGCTTGGCCACAAATGGAATCAGGCGCGCTACCGCTGAACCAGTCGGCCGTTCAACGGCGATTTGCCGGTCATCCGAGCCAACGATAGACGACGGGCCGCGCGGACGACACCGCGCGGGCCCGATCGCCTATTTGCGCGATGCGCAATTTCGATCAAGCTGGCCGGGCAACGAGGCGCCAGAGTGAGGACGCCACATGCGAGGAACACATGAACCCGACCGAGAAGGCGCTATGGTTTGTCGAAAGCCACCTGCCGGAAGCTGTTACGCTCGACGACGTGGCCCAAAGCAGCGGCGTATCGCGCTTTCATGTGACGCGCGCCTTCGGCGCCGCCACCGGCCGCTCCGTCATGGGTTACATGCGCTCGCGCCGGCTGACCGAGGCGGCGCGCAGGCTGGCCGGCGGGGCGCCCGACATCCTGTGCGTCGCGCTCGACGCCGGCTACAACTCGCATGAGGCATTCACCCGGGCCTTTCGCGACCAGTTCGGCACCACGCCGGAACTGGTGCGCGCGCAAGGTTCGACTGAGACCCTCGACCTCGTGGAGCCCATCCTGATGGACAATTCGCTTTTGACCACACTTGAACCACCGCGCTTCGAGACCAGTCGGCCATTCCTCATCGCCGGACTGGGCGAGCGCTACAGTTGTGAGTCCAGCGCCGGCATTCCAATGCAATGGCAGCGCTTCGCTCCCCATATCGGCCACATCCCCGGGCAAGTGGCCGGCGTTTTCTACGGCGTCTGCCTCAATGGTGACGATGCCGGCAATTTCGATTATGTCGTCGGCGTCGAGGTGCGCGACTTCGCCGATCTGCCGAAGGAGTTCCAATGGGTGCGGGTGCCGGCGCAGAGATACGCCGTTTTCACGCATCGCGAACACATCTCGACCATCCGGCGAACGATCAATACGATCTGGAACAGCTGGCTGCCGGCATCCGGCCATGAGGTTGCCGATGCGCCGGAATTCGAGCGCTACGGGCCTGAATTCGATGCCCACACCGGCAATGGCGGGCTGGAGATCTGGGTGCCCGTCAAGGCATGACGCGCTGCTACAGCTCCAGTTCCCAGTTCTGGCCGACCAGATCCTTGCCGAAGGAATGGTGAGGCTCTTCCTCGATCAGCCTGAAACCGGCCGCCTGGTAGATGTGCCGGGCGGCGGTCAGAATATCGTTGGTCCATAGGGTCAGCGTCCTGTACCCCCTGGCGCGGGCAAAGCCGATGCATTCCTCGACCAGGCGCTTGCCGATGCCGAGCCCCCGTGCCGAAGGTTCGACATAGAGCAGCCTGAGCTTGGCCACCTGATCCGACTTGCGCACGACGAAGACCGAGCCGACGACCTCGCCTTCGCGCTCGGCGATCCAGCCGCGCTCCCATTTCGGATCGTAGGATTTTACGAACGCCGCGAGGATTTCGGCGACCAGCGCCTCATAGGTTTCGTCCCAGCCATAATCCTGCGCGTAGAGCATGCCTTGCCGGCGGATGATCCAGCCAATGTCGCCGACCTGCGGCGGCCGCAGCAGATAAGGGATTTTGGGCTCTGCACCGGCGTCCAGCAGACGCTGCACGGTCCGCATGGACTTGACCAGCCGGTCCTGCTCCGACGCAGGCAGACGATCGAGCAGCGCCGCGACCTGATCGTGCGAACCCTGGTTCAGCGGCGCGAAGGCGTTCCTGCCCGCCGGCGTCAGCGCGATCGACGATTGCCGAGCGTCCGAAGCCAGCGTGGCCCTGGAGATGAGGTGAAGGCGCTCGAACTTCTTCAGCAAACGGCTGACATAGCCGGCGTCGAGACCGAGATCGCGCCCGAGATCGGTCGCGGTCAGTCCGTCACGATGCGCCAGTTCGTAGAGCACGCGTGCCTCGGTCAGCGAGAAGGCGCTCTTCAGCAGCCCTTCATCGAGCAGTCCGATCTGGCGGGTGTAGAAGCGGTTGAACGCCCGCACCGCATCGATCAGGCCCTTGTTGGGCGCAGCCTTGTCTGGCTGATGGTGGATTGTCATTCGAGTCATCTCCTGCTGGCACAGGATCGATCATTTACTTGACGGAGTCAACCATTAGGGAAGGCGCCCGAGATGCTTACATCATCGGCAACACCGGCCAGCGGTCGACGATCCTGCCACCGGAAAGCACCGCGATCGATCCGAACTGCTGCAGCACGGCCTCGCTCTGCGTCGGCCGCAGGAACGCATAGTCGCCGGGCCTGACGACGGCCTGGGCGAGCAGACCCATGAATTGCTGGTTGGAAGACAGGCCAAGCAGGCCGTTTGTCGTCATGCCTTCGGGAAACACCGGTTCGGCCATCCACTTGCCGCCATAGAGATAGCAGCCCTTGCGCGGAAACCGGCCCAGCGCCTGCAGCAGGCGCGAGACCGCCGGCGGGCCAGGCAGCATCGGCTCGACCACTTTCAGGATTGGCGTCGCGATGAAGGCCGCCGGCTGGAAGCCCTCAAGGCCGGGCGTGTCGAAATCGACGGGCAGCACGAAGGCCGAGCCCATCGACACTTCATTGGCGATGCCGCCATGATGAAGCAGCGCGGTCTTGCTGCCGCCAATGTTCAGGACATGGCGCTGGTCGGCGCCGAGGCGCGCGACGAAAGCGGCGGCCTGTTCGGAGGCTTGCGCCAACGCCTTGGCCGGTCCACCGAACAGGCCGGGTATGTGCGGCGCATGCGCCTCATAGGCCATGACGCCTTCGCAGCGCAGCCCTTTGTGGGTAGGCAGCGCATTCAGCGCCCGCGACAGGGCCGCCGGTTCGGCAAAGCCGCCGCGATGCAGTCCGACATCGATTTCGAAAGCGATGCGCAATTCGGCGCCGAGTTCGTCGGCGAGCGCGCCATATTCCGCCAGTCTCTCCTGTGTATCGATCAGCCAGCAGACCCGCGACCAAGCCACGTCGCCTCTGCAAAGCACCGCCCTGGCCGCGCCAACCGGCATCGGTTTGCCGTACAGCAGATCCGCATCCGGGAACGCCTTCAGCACCGCCTCGGTGATCGGCGGATGGAAGGTCATGAGGCGGTGGGTTCCAAGCGCCTTGCCGATATGGGAGAGCAGCGGGAGGCAAGCGAGCGACTTGTCGACCAAACGGACGGCAAGACTGGGGTCAAGCCGCTTCTTCACCAGGGCAATGTTGCCATCCAGCCGATCGAGGTCGAGCAGCAGGCAGGGTTGGAAAATGCCCGCCTCTCTCAGCGCATCCGAAAGCGTGGCGAAATACGCCTTCATGGCTGGATGCCGAAAGAACTGGGTTCGATGCCGAACAGGTCGGCCATATAGGGTGAGACGAAGCGGTTTTGCGGATCGATGTCGCGGCGCACCGCCATCGCATCGTCCCAGCGCGGATAGAGCTTTTTCAGGTCGGCCGCTTTCAGGCTGTGCATCTTGCCCCAGTGCGGCCTGCCGCCATATCTGCGGAAGATCGGCTCGGCCGCGCGCATGAACGGCAACGGATCGTTCGCCGCGTCATGGTGGATGGCGATGGAACAGGTGAGCCTTTTGTGGAAAGGGGAGAGCCAAAATTCATCCGATGCCACCGACCGCACTTCCGTCGGGAAATAGACTTCCGGAAAATGCTTCTCGGTCAGTTCAATGATCTCGGCCAGCGCCTTCGGCCCCTCCTCGAACGGAAGGTGATATTCCATTTCGTTGAACCTGGTCTGCCGGTCGCTCGCATAGACGTTGAGCCAGTCCTGCACGTAATCCTCGGCCGGCACCTTGGCGACCGCGCCCAGGATCAGCCTGCGGCGCAGCGACGGCAGCCAGGCAAGCCCGGTGCGCAGGCGGCGCAGCGTGCGCAGGGAGCCCTCGTCATCGTCGGTCGGGCGCGGAGTGGTCGCCTCGGTGCTGAAGTCGCTGGCGATGAACTGCGCGTAGCCTGAAAATGGGATGTAGTAGAATTCGGCCGACCGGTGCTCGCTCATCATCGTTTCGAAATCGCGCAGCATGTCGGCTATCGGCAGCACCCATTTGCGGCGCCGCAGCCGGTAGGTCGCGATGTTGTTCAACGTCACTTCGCTGAGCACACCGAAGGCGCCAAGCGCAACGCCGATCGCATGGATCGTTTCCTGATCCCCTTCCCGCTTGAAGTCGCGGACCTTGCCAAGCCCGTCGACGATCTGCACCGTTTCCAGCTGTGTGTGATACGCGCCCAGCGTCGGCCCCGAGCCATGGGTGGCCGTGCCCAGGGCGCCGCCTATCGCTTGGCGGTCGATGTCGCCCATATTGGGCAGGCCCTGGCCGATGCCTTGCAGCATGTGCATAAGCGGACCAAGCCGCGTCCCTGCCCGCACACGCGCCTGATGTCTTTTCGCGTCATGCGCAACCAGCCCTTCCAGCTTCTCCAGCGACAGGATGGTGCCTTGGGACTTCACCAATGGCGTGAAGGAGTGACCGGCGCCGACGACGCGGACCGGGCCGGGTGCGGTGCGAATGAGATCGCCGAGTTCGCCGGCATCTGCCGGACTGGCAAGCAGCCGCGGCTCGGCGGTGACAAAGCCGGACCAGTTGCTCCAGCTGTTCGACATGGGGCTCACGCAATCGCGCGGCGACGCCGCGCCGCCAGGACAAACAGGCCGAGCAACGCCACGCTGGCGACAGCACTTGCGGCGGCGAACTCGGGAACCGGGCGAAACTCCTTGCCGTCGATGAGCAGCGACGCCGCGACCGGTCCGATCGCCAGGCCGAAAAGCTGGGCGGCCGGCACCAGCAGCACGGCGGTGCGGGTCTCGTCGGCGGTGATCGCCAGCCGGATCTGGTAGGGCACGATGAACAGCAGGATAAAACCCATGATCAGGGCGACGACCCAGAACATCGTGAGGCCGGGCCCGCTGGCAAGCACGAGCGAGGCGACAAGCGCGACGAGGCCGATCGCCGTGATGGCAAGCCGATAGTCGATGCGCGCCTCGAACACGGTCGCCGTCATCGCGCCCAGCACCTGCGCCGCGAGGCTGGCCGAGACGATCAGCCCGACGGTGCGGCCATCGATGCCGAATTGGGCGCCAAGCGGTTCCAGAAAGGCCCATACGGCGCCGAAGAACATGAAGTAGCAGAAGACCGACAACAGCGCGGTGATCGAGGGAACCGTCAGCACATTGGCGAGGTTTTCGTCCTTCGGCAGATCGGCATAATCGGCAGGGACAGCAAAGGCGACCACCAGCGACGCGACGCAGACGACGGCAAGAACGAGGAAGCCGCCAGCCGACCCGGCGGCTGGAATGACATAGAGCGCCAGCACCAGGGCAAGAGCGCATTGCGCCAGGGTCTGCATGGTGACGAAATAGCCGCCGATGCGTTCGGCGCGCCGCGAACGGGCAATCAGTTCGGTGGCGACCGCGACAAGGCCGCCTTCGGCAAGGCCGGCCAGCGCGCGGGCCGCCATCAGCGTGTTGGCGCCGGCGGCATAGGCGGTCCACACATTGGCCAGCGCCAAGAGCAGCAGGAGGACGGCACTTTTCCAGCGCATGTTGTGGGCGGAAAGCAGCATCGCGACGATTGCAGAACCAATGGCGATGGCGATCATCTCGGCGGTGGCGACCAACGCCAGTTCGTCGCCGCTGACATGGCCCTCGGTAAAGAGGGCGCCGAGCAGGACGGGCTGCAGACCGAGAATGAGCAGGCCGACCGACCCGATCCACAGGGCCGAGGCGAGCTGCCCGCCGCTGGGATTGCCGACCAGCCAGTCGCCTTCGCCCTGAAGATCAGCGCTTGTCGAAGCCATAGGCGCCTCCCAACGTCCTTGCCGCACGGCAAAAAAGCTGACAGTCTGTCAGCATTCCAGAAACTGATACTTGATCATATTTCTTGTCAACCTGAATTTGGGAACTCGTGCGAAAGATCGGTGCATGACGCAAGCCAGTCGAACGATCACCGAGCCCAGGCGCAGGCCCAAGCAGGAGCGCAGCCGCGAGCGCATCGACGCCATCCTGTCGACCACCATGCGGCTGATCGGCGAGAAAGGCATCGACGCCGTCACCATGAAGGAGGTCGGCATGCTGGCGGGCGGGCCGATCGCCACCGTCTACCACTACTTCCCCAACAAGTCGGCGATCCTGGCGATGCTCTATGAGCGGTTCTCGGAGGTCAGCCGTGCCAGGTTGGCGGCGATCGTCGCCGATGTCCGCGAAGCCAAGGACGTCATCGTCGCGTCCGATCGGCTGCTTGACGACTACCTCAGCCGGGTCGCCGGCGATCCGGCCATCCAGGATCTGCAGAACGCCATCCAGGCCGACAAGGCGCTGAAGAATCTCGACATCGCCGAAACCCGGCATCAAGCCAAGATGTTCTGCGACCACGTCATCGCCTTGCTCGAGCCGGAAAAGCACGAGCAGTTCGAACGCATGGTTCTGCTGATCTTCCAGCTCGCCGGCGGCGTTGTGCGCCTGGCGCTTGCGCAAGGCGAAGTGGAAAGCCGCCGGACCATCGAGGATTACCGATCGATCATCCACACCCAGTTGCGGCTGTTTCTTTAGCGACCGGCAACCGGGGACCTATCTCGCCCGGCGGATGAGGCCTTCGAAACCATCGGCCAGGTCGGAAGCGCCCGCCGCGAACATCTTCACCAGGTTCTGCGGGCGGCCGGGCGTCTTGTTGGCATCGAGGAGAACAGCCCTGCCCTCATGCATGACGAAATCGAATTTCCCATAGTCGAAGCCGAGTTCACGCCGCCGTTCGCGCAGTTCGTCGGGAACAGCGGCGGGCTCGCGCCGGATCGTTTCCGATGCCTTGACCAGGCTGTTTGGCGAGACGTAGCGGGTGCAGCGCTCGCGCTCTCCGCAAAACACCCAGAAGCGCACCGCAAAGCCGTCAGGTTCTTTTTCCGGGATGAACTTTTCCACGACCAGATCATCGCGATCGAGGACGCCATCGGGAACGTCGTCCCGGGATTGGTAGACCTCGTAGGACGGCATGGCTGGCACGTGCGCAAAGGGTGCCGGTTGGCCGGCACGCCTCGACCGCCGATTGAGCCGTGTCTCCGGAATGCCCTGGTTGTTGAGATTGCTTTTGACGATGACCGGGCCCAGCCAGCCGTCGCCCTCGGCCAGAAGCGCTCCGCTTACCCGCCGTTTCGATATGTCGGCGGCCCCGACATTGAGGCATAAGGGAAAACGCCGCGCATAGTCGAGATAATCTGCCGGCGTCGTTGTCGCATCGACGTGCAGAACCGCGACATCGGCGCTGGATTGTCCGGAGAGGCCAGGCTGAATCCGGACCGAATGGCCCCGCCTCTTCAGGTCCTCGAGAATATCGAAAAGCATGTAACGGCTATTCCGGCGCAGCAGAAGGCCGCCGCGACCCAGGAACCGATCATGCTCATGCGTTATGACAATGATGCGCGCCACCAGCTAACCCCTTGGCTTCCATCCCCACTTCCATTAAGCGGCTCTAATCAATCAATGCCAGACTTTCCTGGGCTCCAACGGGTCTGCATGACGAATCATTGGGATAGTTATCATCGGCACTGGAAGCTCCTGGACGCCCCGCTCCGGCCGACGCCGGAAACCGTCGGCATATTCGAGCGCGAACTCGATCTCGGAAATGCCGATGTCCTTCTGCTTGGGGTGACACCTGAACTGGCGGTTCTAGGCAGATCGATGCTGGCGATCGATCAATCGGCTGCCATGATTTCCGGCGTATGGGCCGGCGACAACACCTCGCGAAGGGCGATGACCGGCAACTGGCTTGACCTCCCGGTCGAGCAGAAAAGTTTCGACGCGGTCATCGGCGACGGCTGCCTGTCGGCGGTCGATACCAAGGCCGCGCGCGGTTCGCTGTTCGGTGAAATCGCAAGGGTGCTAAAGCCTGGCCGGCATGCGGCGATCCGCGTGTTCGCTCGGCCGGAAACCGGGGATGACCTGCGCGGCATCGAAGCTCTGGTCCTGGCCGGCGGGATCGAGAATTTCCACGCGCTCAAATGGCGGATCGCCATGGCGTGCACGACCGGCGACTGCGACAGCAGCGTCGATGTGCAAGCAATCCGTGCGGCATTCGACAAGCTGTTTCCGGATCGGGAGGCCCTTGCCGCACGCACCGGATGGAGCATGGCATCAATCAATACGATCGACGTCTATGCGGGCTCCGAAACAAGGTACAGCTTCGCAACGCTGGCCATGCTGGAGGATGAGGCGCGAGGTTGGTTCGACCAGGTGCACGTCGTGCCAAGCGGCAGTTATCCCCTGGCGGAACGTTGCCCGCTCCTGGTGCTCGGTTCGGCCAAGCTTCGATAAGTTCATCGCCATCCTACCAAGAGGCGCTCCGCGCGCCTTGACTCTGGCAGGTCGGCGGCCTATTTCAGCGCCACGTTAGCACTCGCCTTTGGTGAGTGCTAACTATGTGTCCGGCGCCGCCGGACGGAGGAACTGTTTCTCACCGTTCTCATCGAGGAAGAAAAAATGGCAAAGTCGAAGTTCCGCCCGCTTCATGACCGCGTGGTCGTTCGCCGGGTCGAATCCGAATCCAAGACCGCTGGCGGGATCATCATCCCGGATACGGCGAAGGAAAAGCCGCAGGAAGGCGAGATCATCGCCGTCGGCTCCGGCGCTCGTGACGAAGCTGGCAAGCTGGTCCCGCTGGACGTCAAGGCCGGCGACCGCATCCTGTTCGGCAAGTGGTCGGGCACCGAAGTCAAGCTCAATGGCGAAGACCTTCTGATCATGAAGGAATCCGACATCATGGGCATCATCGGCTGATTATCGGCCTCACCCTCAACTTGAATTTTTCGGGCTCTATCCGAGCCCCTGCCAGGAGCTAAAACATGGCTGCCAAAGACGTAAAATTCTCCCGCGATGCCCGTGAGCGCATGCTGCGCGGCGTCAACATTCTCGCCGACGCGGTGAAGGTCACGCTCGGTCCCAAGGGCCGCAACGTCGTCATCGACAAGTCGTTCGGCGCCCCGCGCATCACCAAGGACGGCGTCACCGTCGCCAAGGAAATCGAGCTTGAAGATAAGTTCGAGAACATGGGCGCGCAGATGGTCCGCGAAGTTGCTTCGAAGACCAACGACATCGCCGGCGACGGCACCACGACCGCGACCGTTTTGGCGCAGTCGATCGTCCAGGAAGGCCACAAGTCGGTTGCGGCCGGCATGAACCCGATGGACCTGAAGCGCGGCATCGATCTGGCCGTCACCGAAGTGGTCGCTGCTCTCGGCAAGGCCGCCAAGAAGATCAAGACCTCCGAGGAAGTTGCCCAGGTCGGCACGATCTCGGCCAATGGCGACGAGTCGGTCGGCAAGATGATCGCGGAAGCGATGCAGAAGGTCGGCAACGAAGGCGTTATCACGGTTGAGGAAGCCAAGACCGCCGAGACCGAACTCGAAGTCGTCGAAGGCATGCAGTTCGACCGCGGCTATCTCTCGCCCTACTTCGTGACCAACGCCGACAAGATGGTTGCCGAGCTGGAGGACGTCTACATCCTCCTGCACGAGAAGAAGCTCTCCAACCTGCAGGCGATGCTGCCGGTCCTCGAAGCAGTCGTGCAGACCTCGAAGCCGCTGCTCATCATCTCGGAAGACGTCGAAGGCGAGGCGCTCGCCACGCTGGTCGTCAACAAGCTGCGTGGTGGCCTGAAGATCGCCGCCGTCAAGGCGCCGGGCTTCGGTGATCGCCGCAAGGCCATGCTGGAAGACATCGCCATCCTGACCGGTGGCCAGGTCATTTCGGAAGACCTCGGCATCAAGCTCGAGAATGTCGGCCTCAACATGCTCGGCCGCGCCAAGAAGGTGTCGATCTCCAAGGAGAACACCACCATCGTCGACGGCGCCGGCAAGAAGGCCGAGATCCAGGGCCGCGTCGCCCAGATCAAGCAGCAGATCGAGGAGACCACCTCGGACTACGACAAGGAGAAGCTGCAGGAACGTCTGGCGAAGCTCGCCGGCGGCGTTGCGGTGATCCGCGTCGGCGGTGCGACGGAAGTCGAAGTCAAGGAAAAGAAGGACCGCGTCGATGACGCCCTCAACGCGACCCGCGCGGCCGTGGAAGAAGGCATCGTTGCTGGCGGTGGCGTTGCCCTGCTGCGCGCTTCGGCCAACATCAAGGTGACCGGCGTCAACGCCGACCAGGCCGCCGGCATCAACATCGTTCGTCGTGCGCTGCAGGCTCCGGCCCGCCAGATCGCGGCCAACGCTGGTGCGGAAGCCTCGATCGTTGCCGGCAAGATCCTTGAGAACAAGGGCGCGACCTTCGGCTACAACGCCCAGACCGGCGAATATGGCGACATGATCGTCATGGGTATCGTCGATCCGGTCAAGGTCGTGCGCACGGCCCTCCAGGACGCGGCCTCGGTCGCCGGCCTGCTCGTCACCACCGAAGCCATGATCGCCGAAGCTCCGAAGAAGGATTCGGCTGGCGGCGGCATGCCTGGCGGCATGGGCGGCGGCGGCATGGGCGGCATGGGCGGCATGGACTTCTAAGAAGTCCATAAAGCACGCCCATGAATCCAAGTTGCTCAAGCCCGCAAGCGGGCTTGAGTGGCGGCATGGACTTCTAAGAAGTCCATCCTCGCAAAATTATCGAAAGGGCGGCCGAGTGGTCGCCCTTTTCTTTGCTTGAGGCTGGTGCTCCACCGCAGTCAGTTGGGACTAGCGGTCAGACAGCGGTAGTCTCCGCCCGCTGTGTCACCTTGCCGGCGAGCACGGCCTGCTCGATAAGCACGGCCACCTCGTCGGCCACTGCGTTGAGCGATGAGCGATCGCGGGTGGCGCGGGCAATCACCATCAAGCCTTCCAGCGAAGACTCGACCAGCAGCGCCAGTGCCTGCGCGCGACGCTCGGGCACTCCTGCCCTGACGAAAGCCTCACGCAGCAAGCCGATCCACTGTTCGAAGGCAGAGCGGCACAGTTCGACAAGGTCGGGCACGTCGCCTGGCGAGTCCAGCACGACCGGCGCGACCGGGCAGCCGAGTGAGAACTCATTGTCTTCCAGCATGCGTCCCACCGACTGATAGATGTGATGGACGGCGACCGCAGGGTCGCGTTCGGCGGCCAAAGCCTCACCCAGCCGCTCGCTTACCTCGGCGACGCTGGCGCGAGTCACCTCGACGACCAGCTGATCCTTGCCACCTGGGAAGTGGAAATAGAGCGAGCCGCGGGGTGCGCCGCTGGCGCTCAGAATGTCGTTGAGCGAAGTGCCGTAATAGCCGCGCCGCCGCAAAAGCAGTGCCGTCGCCTCGATCATCCGCGTGCGTGTGTCTGTCGCCATGTCACCCCTGTCAGGAGCGCGCATTATAGGGCTTGCCTGTAATAGGACAACCGGTCTACATAATATGTAAATCGGTCTACATATTTCGGAGGCAGAGATGGATGAGTATCGGCGGAAAGGGCAAGACGGCGGCCTGGCTCGTGATGCATGAGGAAGCGGTCGCGGAGCCTTCATTTCATCAAGCAGAGGAGAGACAGCAATGACAATTCGCGAAGCATCGGCCGAATGGCACGGCCCGCTCAAGGAAGGTTCCGGACGGCTCAGGCTGGGCAGCGGCTTGTTCGAGGGCGCCTACTCGTTCCCGTCCCGCTTCGAAAACGGCCCCGGCACCAATCCGGAGGAACTGATCGCGGCCGCCCATGCCGGCTGCTTCTCGATGGCGCTCACCGCCGTCCTCGGCAGTGAAGGTCATGTCGCAAGCGACATCCACACGACCGCCAAGGTGCATCTGGGCGCCACCGCGGCCGGGCCGACGATTACCCGCATTGAATTGGAGACGGAGGCGAACGTCCCCAGGCTCCCCGCCGCCGACTTCGAGCGGCTAGCGCAGTCGGCCAAGGCGGGATGCCTCGTCTCGCGGGCGCTGGCCGGCGTCGCCACGATCACGCTGAAAGCGAACCTCATAAGTCACTGAACGGAAGGAGAAGTCGCATGACCCAGGAATTGATCATCGACATCACCACGGCCAACCGCTCCGGCGAAACGGCTGAAATCATGCGGCGCTACAACGATGTGTTCCAGCATCACGATCCCTCTGCGCTCGGCGATCTGGTGGCTCAGGACTGCGTTATCGAGAACACCACGCCGGCGCCGGACGGCGCGCGCCGCGCCGGCAAGGCAGCCTGCGTCGAGCTGTGGTCGGCGATCGCCACCGCACCCGGTACGCGCTTCGACCTCGAAGAGACTTTCGTGGCCGGCGACCGCGCCACGATCCGCTGGCGCTACTGGATGGCCGACGGCAATTCGCTGCGCGGCGTCAACCTGATGCGCGTCGCGGACGGGCGGATCGTCGAGGCGATGGGTTATGTCAAGGGCTAGACTAAGCGCCTCGATCACCTATCCGCCAGCGCCAGCTTGGCGCCGAGCATGACGAAGGCGCCGGCAAAAGTCCGGCGCATCCAGGTCAGCACCATTGGCCGCGACACGACATGGCTGCGGATCGACGCCGCGAAGATGCCGTAGCCGACAAAAACCACGAAGGTCAAAAACATGAAGACCGAGCTGAGCTCCAGCATCTTCGACAGTGCGTTGGGTTCGGTGGTGCTGACGAATTGCGGCAGGAAGGCGAAGAAGAAGATCGACAGTTTCGGATTGAGCACGTTGACGAGGATGCCGGTGGCGATCACCTTGCCAGCCGAGCGCGGCGCGACATTGTCCTCGACGCTCAGGCCGCCTTTTTCCTTCAGCGTGTTCCAGGCCATGTAGAGCAGATAGGCGACGCCCAGATATTTCAGCGTCTCGAAGGCGACAGCACTGGTGTGCAGCAGCGCCGCCAGACCGGTGATGGCGGCCGCCATATGCGGGATGATGCCGAGCGTGCAGCCGAAGGCGGCAATGATCGAGGCCCGCGCACCACGCGAAAGCCCGGCGCTCAGCGTATAGAGTACGCCGGTGCCCGGCGAAGCTACGACGATCAGCGACGTCAACAGAAATTCGATGCTCACGATGATTTCCTCCGGCGCCCTACCCTGACGCAGCCTAGCCAGCAAGCGGGGTGCGCACAAGCGACAGTCATTACAGCATGTCGCGCCGACAGGATTCGCCGACCCGCTGTAAGCTTCTGATTTATGCTTGTCGTTGTCCCGGAACCGAGGACGCTTCCGGGCGACATGCATTCGCCGCCAGCAAGCCGCCGCTAAGAGGTGGAAAATCCGAGCGCCCGGCGCGCCATCAGGCACTCGTCGTCGCCAGGCATGCAGGCGCGGCAGACATCCGGGCGCAGGTCATAGATGGTGCAGGCGGTCGACTTGCCGACTTCGCCAGACAGGGCCGAACAGCGCACGCCGTCACAGCGCATGCCCGACAGGTCGGCCGCCACGTATTTTTCCGGGATGCGGTCGAGCTGCGCATCGTCCTCTGTCGAAAAGCGCGGCCACTCGGCTGAATAGGAACAGCACGCGCCGCAGCTCTGGCAATCGAACATAGGAGCGATGCCTGGTTGTGCCGACGGCAGGCTGGTCGTGGCTGCCTGGGCAAACGGCCCCGGCGCGGCGAGATTGCGATCGGCGTCCCGCGGCAAGGCGCTACTTCTTCTTGCCGGTCTTGCCCTTCGGTGCGTCCGCTGGCGACTTGAACAGATCGGTCGCTGCCTGGTCGGCGGCGGCGGCCTTCGACGCGGCAACCGGCTTGGCCGGCTTTGCGGCGGGAGCCGGCGCTGCCGGCTGATCCTTGGCGGAGAATTTTATGGCCATTTCAATCCTCGTCGGCGAAACGCGATGATGGTGCGCGCGGATTGCGCAAGCGGCCGATCAACGCGGAAACCGCCGTGATGTTCATTTCCTCGGGCGACCAGTTCCTGGCTTCCGCGATGTGGTGCGCGGCCAGCTCACGATGCGTGCTGCCGCTATAGGCGGCATCCTGATAGGTGACACGCTCATGGGTCTTGGCGTCTTCGCGGACATACTCGATGAGGTAGTTCGGGCACTCGGCCCGGCCGCGCACGCCGACGCGCACCTGGGCATCGCCATGGGCGCGCTTGCAGCGTTCGAGCTTTTCCAGCACGCGCCGGACATATTCGACCGGCTTGTCCAGGGTCTCGACCATGTCGGCGATGGTCGCATCGGCCGCGATTGGCGTTTGCGGTACGCGCTTGGTGGCCATCAGCGTTTTCCGGCTCGTTTCGGCAGCGCCGCGAGTGCCGCCGCTGCCGCCATCTCGTCGGCCTCCTTCTCCAGCCGCAGCTCGCGCAGGCGCGCGGTCTTGGCTTCCCGCGCTTCGCTGACGGCATCGCGCTCGGAAATGATGCGGTTAAGCGACATCGACTGGGTTTGCGTCTTGCTGAACAGCGACACGGCCGGATCGACGGCTGTCTTCGAATGGGCGGTCAAAATCTTTCTCCTGTCAGGAGCCTGGTGCCGATAGGACGAGACCGGGTCTTCGGTCGGGACCATGCACAAAGCGATGCGGCAGCGGATTCAAGATGCTGGAGCGTCCCTTAGCACGTTCAGCCCAATGCGCAGCGCATTTTCGGCGGCAACAAGCGTAAAATGAAAAAGGCCAGGCACCGCCTGACCTTCCCTGGGAGCGCCGCGCATCCAACTGGATGCACAAGGCTAGCTCCTGATGGGCAGCACAGGCCGTGGAAACTCAGGTTCCCGTAGCCATGCGCCCGAATTCGCCGTTCACCGGTGCCAGTACATCCGTGGTCACCGGGACGGCTGAATTCTTTCTTCAGGCCGCCTTCAACTGGTCGGCGGACATCTTGCCCGACTTGTTGTCGCGGACCATCTCGTAGCCGAGCTTCTGGCCCTCGACGATGTCGCGCATACCGGCGCGTTCCACGGCCGAGATGTGGACAAAAACGTCGGCGGAGCCGTCGTCAGGCTGAATAAAACCAAAACCCTTAGTGGCGTTGAACCACTTAACTGTGCCGGTGCTCATGACGAACCCTTTCCATGGCAAATATTCGTTCGCCGTCATGCGGATGCACAACGCCGTTTGTCTCGATTTTTGATGTGGGAAGTTCGTCAAAGGCGCGCCCGGAAGCGCGGATAACAAAAGTCAGTCAAACAAATATCGACGACTTTCTTCTACGCGTGTTTCAGACGCCTGTCAAATGTTGCGCCATCGATCCGAGAATTCGACGCCTGAAAGGACGTCATCTGGCCAACGTCCATGCTGAACAAGCGCCCGCACCTGAGCGTTGCCGGCGGCCGCTCAGCGTTCCTGGTCGGTCGGTCTGATGACGATCTCGTTGACATTGACGCGCGCCGGCTGGCCGACGGCATAGAGGATGGCGGCGGCGACATCCTCGGCGGTCAGCGCTTCCATCGTGGCGAGGCGCTGGTCCAGCCCCGCCTTCGAGGCAGCGTTGGTGATATGGTCGCCAAGCTCTGTGCGCACCAGGCCGGGCTCGATCACGGTGACGCGAACCCTGTCGGCATAGACTTCGCGCCGCAGTGATTCGGAAAAACCGACAACACCAAATTTGGTCGCCGCGTAACCGCTGGCGCCGGGATTGGCGACGCGGCCGGCGACCGACGAGACATTGACGATATGGCCCTTGGCAGCCTTGAGATGCGGCAGCGCCGCCTTGGTGACGCCCATCAGCGCCAGCAGGTTGAGTTCCACCATATGGCGCCAGTCATCGAGCGTTGCCTCCGCTGCCGGCGAGAGCAGCATCACGCCGGCATTGTTGACGAGGATGTCTAGCCGACCCCATTCGGCCACCACCTTCCCGACCATGGCCGCGACATCGTCATTGCTGGTGACGTCGGCCTCGATGCGCAAAGCCGTTCCGCCGATTTTTTCGATGCGGGCGGCCAGAGCTTCAAGCCTATCGACCCGACGGGCGGCGACCGCCACCCTTGCCCCGGCAGCAGCCAGTGCCGCAGCCGTCGCCTCGCCAATGCCCGAGGAAGCGCCGGTGACGAGAGCAACCTTGCCGGCAAGCATGGAAGAAACGGTCATTGCAACATCTCCAAAGCGCGCCGCGCCAATGCTCCTAGATAGGCCATCCCGATAAACGGGGAAGGCCACTTCGCAGATGGGTCCTATTCATCCGGCCCTGGCTCCGGCCACGGCTCCTTCGCCGCTTCCGCATACCATTGGCGCATGGCCGGCAGCGCGAGGATGGCGTCGACATAGGCCTTGGTGTCGGGCGCCAGATCCCCACCATAGGTGTCGAAGCGGGTGACGACAGGCGCATACATGGCGTCGGCCGCCGTGAAATGGCCGAACAGAAAAGGGCCGCCTTTGCCGTGTTTCTCACGGCACTCGCGCCACAGCGCCTCGATGCGGGCGCGTTGCGCCTCGCCCTCGGCGTCGAGTGGCTTGTGGCCCTTTGGCCGCCGCAAATTCATCGGCCAGCCATAGCGGACTTCGCGAAAACCGGAATGCATCTCGGTCGCCGCCGAACGCGCCAGCGCCCGGGCGCCGATATCGGCCGGCCAGAGCTTCTTCTCCGGAAAGAGATCGGCGAGGTATTCAAGGATGGCAAGGGTTTCCCAGACCATTCCGCCGGTGTGGTTCAAGGGCTTGTGAACCAAGACAGGGACTTGACCTGTCGGCGACACGTTCGCCAGGTTGGCGGCGGTCTCGGGGGTGCGCAGCCGCACCAAGACCTCTTCGAACGGTATCTCCAGGTGCCGCATCGCCACCCAGGGCCTGAGCGACCAGGACGAGAAGCACTTGTTGCCGATATAGAGCGTGAGTTCCGACATTTGTCCCCCTTGGCGGTTTGCTCCTCGCGGAGTGCGCTGGCCGGCACCCTAGCCTGCCGGCGCGGCGCCCGAAAGACACCCTGTTTCGCCGACATAAGCGGCGGCTGTCGGAACCGAAACCGTGCCGGCTCGTTTGCCAAGGCGAACCAAACCCGGGAGATGCGAAAATGGTGAACAAGGATCAGGTCGCCGGTGCGGCCAAGCAGGTAAAAGGCTCGGTCAAGCAAGCCGCCGGCAAAGTGACCGGCGATAGGCAGACGCAGGCGGAAGGCATGGCCGACAAGGCCACCGGCAAGGTGCAGAAGGCCTATGGCGACGCGAAGGACAAGGTCAAGAAATCGCTTGACCGCTGAGGAAAGGGCCGCGTCGAGCGGCCCTTTTCACGTCTTCAGCGATTTGCTGAAAGCGTTGGTGAAAATCACGGCGCCATGATCGTCGCCGGCTTCGCCCAGCACGACGTCCAGGCTGTCGCTGGTGACACGTGCCAAGGCGAAGCCGCCCATATAGGCGGCTTTCGGCTTGAAGAGATCGAGGCCGTCGCGTTGATAGATCATCGGCACCTCGTGCTGGTGACCGTGGAAGACGGCAACGACGTTGTAACCCTTCAGGGCGGCCAGCAAGGCCTGGCGGTCCGCATCGCTCCACCAATGCGGCGCGCCCTTGCCGTCATCGTCGAATGCTCTCTTGGCGGGGTCCCACCGCTCTATCGAAAAAGTATCCCAGCCATAGTGCTGGAACAGGATGACCGGGCGCCCATCCGCCGCATAAGTTGCGAGGTCCTGCTTGAGCCAAGGCAGGCTGCTGTCGGCGCCATGGCCGGTGTCGCCGGCGAAGCGATGGGTCTGCACCAGATGCAGGCCACCCCAGTCCCAGGAATAGCAGTCGGTGTCGACGTCGTAGCTGGTGGCCGGCACCGGCGGCTTGAAGAACACGCCGGCGCGATGATTGACCTCGACATAGTCGCGCATTTCACGCCGGTACCAGTCGACATGGTGCGGCGGGCCGTTCTGATCGAGGTCGTGATTGCCGAGCCCGACATAAACCGGAATGTGCACACGGTCGGGGCCCATGCCTTGCTGATAGCGCTGGCTGAACTGCAGAAGCTGGGTGCCTTCGCTGGGCTCGGTGATCTGGCCGCCGCCATCGTCGGTGATGTCACCGCCAACGACAAGGCCGAGCGGCGTGCCGATGCGGCTGCCGGCCGGCCGCAGGCCCGTGGCGATACCGTTGATCCGCGCCGGCCAATCCTTGTCACCGATGGCGTTCAACGCCGCGACGTTGCGCAGCAGCGCCGCGTCCGTCTTGCCTTCCAACTGGCAATTAGGGCTCAAGCCGCTCGCCATGCGGCAGGCATGGACGTCGGCGACGAACAGGAAGGTGGCGTCGACGGGCTGGATGCGCTGTCCGGTCTGGCCGAGCGCCGGACGCGAAAGCGCGCCGGCAGCGGCAAGACCGGCGGCCTGCACCAGAAAGCTGCGTCGTGAAACCAATTGGGGTGGACGGCGATTCATCATCGGCGGAATTCAGCACAAGCGGCGTCTGTCCGTCCAGCTTGGTCGCGACGTCAGAGCCGGGCCCCAGCGATCCACCTGCCTCAAGTGGCGCCATGCCGGCGCAGCACCCTGCGACGTCGCCGCGCCACCGGCTCGCCCTGCAATGATGCCGCTTGCGAGGCGCTCTGCTCCAGCGCCGCCAGGCAATCGCGCAACGGGCCGGCGTCCTGTGCTGTCTTGGCCATCGACATGGCGCCGGAATAGGCGGCGACCGCAAACACCGCAAAATGCTCGGGAACCGTGCCTTGCTCCCTGCCCTCCCGCTGGTCGGCCCTGATCTTGTCGGCGATCGCCTGGCGCCATGCCGAAAAGACGCCAACAAGGGCATTCCGAAATTCGGGATCGGCGAGCGACAGTTCATGCGCCAGATTGTTGAGGGGGCAGCCGCGCACGAAACCTTGTCGTTCCAGTTCCGCCGCCACGGCGTCGAACACTTGACGCACGCCCTCGCGGGCCGAAGCCGCCTGCCGCACCGGCGCGATCCACGTCTCCTCGACCGCCGCCGCCACGCGCTCGTCGATGACCGCCAGCGCCAGCGCCTTCTTGGTCGGGAAGTGATGATGCAACGCGCCACCGCTGACGCCTGCCGCCGCCATCAGGTCGCCGAGGCTGGAAGCATGATAGCCGCGTGCCTGAAACGCTGCCTCGGCGACATCGAGCACTTTGCGGCGCATGCCTTCGGGGTCGTTGATGCGTTTGCCTCGGACTCGCCCTGGCCGGATGTTGAGCTCTGCTGACATTGCCGAAGGATAGCATGTTGACAAAACAGGGCAACCGGTCTGTTTATAAACATGATCAACCTGTTTTGGAGAACCCGCGGATGAGCCCGATCCCGAATGCCACGCCTAAGCCGGCGGTACTCGCCTCGCCGATCGTCGAATTGCGGCAGTACACGTTGAAGCCTGGCCGGCGCGAAACGTTGATCGATATCTTCGACACGCAGTTCATCGAAAGCCAGGAAGACGCGGGGATGACCATCATCGGCCAGTTCCGCGACCTGGACCGCCCCGATATGTTCGTCTGGATGCGCGGTTTCGAGAGCATGGATGCGCGCAAGGATGCTCTGAGCGCGTTCTATGACGGCCCGGTATGGGCGGCGCACCGCGACGCGGCCAATGCGACGATGATCGATTCCGACGATGTGTTGCTGCTGCGGCCGGCGTGGCCGGATGCCGGCTTCGATCTGTCGGGATTGCGCCGGCCAATGGCCGACATGGCCAAAAGCACAAGCGAACGAAGCGGGTTGCCCGGCCTGGTTGAGATTTCGATTCATCATTTGCGGCCGGGCATCGGCGCCGACTTCGCCGGGCGCTTCCAGGCGGAGATGGTTGCGCGGCTTGCCCAGACCGGCGCGCGCCTGCTTGGCGCCTTCCTGACGGAGCCGGCCGCAAACACCTTCCCGCGGCTACCCGTGCGCGCCGGCGAAAACGTCTTTATCACCGTTGCCGGCTTCCCCGACGGCGATGCCCACGCCAGCCATCGCCTCGCCACTTCGCCGGCGTGGCAGGCACTTGGCCAGAACATTCAGGGCATTAGCACTAAGCCGGCCGAGACGTTGCGGCTGGTGCCCACGGCCCGATCGCTGTTGCGGTGATCAGCGGCCGGAGAGCAGTCCCGCCATCGCGGAGGCGACGAAGGCCGGGTCCTCCCAATGGGGATTGTGACCGCAGTTTTGCGCCCAGACGAGACGGGATCCGGTCAGCGCGTCGGCCAAGGCCTGCTGGTGCGGCTTGTCGAAAAGCGGATCGCAAGCGCCGGCGATGATCAGTGCCTTGGCCCGCACGGCCCGTGCCTCGGCGGTCAGGTCGGTGATGCGGACTTCCTCTAGAATGGCACGCCAGCGGGCCGCCGGCATGGCGGAAGCTTCCGTCGCTAGGCCGGCGAGGAACGTACGCGGCACCGAGGTCTGGCAGGCATGCCACCAGGCAAAGAACGGGTCGGCCGGCGATATCGGATCGTGCAAGGCCAGGATGCCGACCGGCAACGCATGGTCCGGCGTGAAGCCGGGCTTCAGCGTGCTGGCCAGCACGACCAGGCCTCCGATCAAGTCCGGCTGTCGGGCGGCCAATGCAGTTGCCACCATGCCGCCCAGCGAGTGACCGATGACGACAGGCCGGTCCAGCCGCAGATGCCGGATCAACCCGGCAATATCCTCGGCGAAATCAGCGACGCGGTAGCCGCCGCCCGCCTGCGAGGCACCATGGCCGCGCAGATCGGGCATGATCAGCCGGCGGCCAGCCAGATGCGGCGCCAGCAGCGAAAAGCTGCGGCTGGTGTCGGTGAAACCATGGATCAGCAACAGCGGCGGCCCGGCACCGGCGATCTCGACATAGGCGATGTCGAGATCGCCGATATTGACCCATTGCTTGCGACCAGCCCAGGCGTTCTGTTCCACACAGGTGATGGACAAAGCGTCCGGCGGTCTCACAGGCCGAGCTTCTCCTTGACGGCGGCAAGACCAGGCTTGCCATCGAAAGTCGTGACACCGGCGAGCCACGCATCGAGACGGTTCTTGTTCAGCGTGATCGCCTTCAGCGCCCCGTCCTCTGGCTTCATGCCGTCATTGATGAGGTAGCCCATGCCGACATTCTCGAAGTCGATGTCGAAGACCAGGTTCCTGAGGAACTGCGCCACGTTAGGACATTCCTGCAGGTAGCCCTTGCGGACCTGCGTCGTCACCGTCGCGGCGCCGAAATTCGGGCCAAAGAACTTGTCGCCGCCTGTCAGATACTTGAAGTCGTACATGGTGTTCATCGGATGCGGCGCCCAGCCCTGGAAGACGATGAACTGCTTCTCCTTGATCTCGTAACCGACCTCCGACAGCATGCCGGCTTCGCTGGACTCGACCACGTGCCAGCCATCGAGGCCGAAGGCCGGATCGGCGATGGCGTCCATCATCAGCTGGTTGGAGCCGGGCTCGATGCCATACATCTTCTTGCCGAACTTGTCGGCGAACTTGTGCAGGTCGGAGACGTCCTTGACCCCTGCCTCCCAGACATAGGTCGGTACGGCGAACGTGTATTTGGCGCCGACGAGATTGACACGCACATTCTCGATCGAGCCGTCCTTCTTGTAGGGTTCGTAATAGGTGACCATCGCCGGGTCCCAGTAGCCCAGGAACAGGTCGAGGTCCCGGTTCTTCATGCCTTCGTAGATGACGTTGGTGCCCAGCACCTCGCTCTGTGGCTGATAGCCGAGCGCTTGCAGGAGCACATTGCCCACACCCGTGGTGAAAGCGAGATCGTTCCAGCCGGGCTCGGCCATGCGGACCACACGGCATTGCTCGGCGTCGGCCGCCTGGGCAGCCTGCGAGGCCAAGGCCAGCGCGGCCAGACAGCTTGCAAGGATACGCACCATTTCCGTTCTCCTTATGTATTGACCTATCGGTCTTTTTATTGCCCCATGGGTCAATGATTGATCTCGCGGGGCGAAAATGTCAACGTGGATTCATGAGGCATGGAACAATCTCGTGAAACTGAAACGCCTTGGCGACATACGCCGAAAGGAATTGCGCCAGGCGGCCTTCGCGGTTCTGGAGCGCGAAGGCATTGCGGGGGCGACGCTGGAAAAAGTCGCCGCCCATGCAGGCGCCTCCAAAGGCATCGTGCTGCACTATTTCCGCAACAAGCAGGAATTGTTCGAGCACGCGATGCGCGAGGCCAACGCAGTCCTATGCAACGCGGTGGTCGCAAGGCTTCGCCGGGCGCGGACTTCGATGGAACGCCTGGACGCGGTGATCGAGGGCAATTTCGAGGAGCATCTCTTCCTGCCGCCTCTATGCCATGCCTGGCTTTCGCTCTGCGCCGAGGTGCCGCGCGATGAAAAGCTGGCGCGCATCCAGAAGGTGATCCATGGGCGCATGCGCTCGAACCTGTTGTCCGGCCTGCGCGGCCTCGCCTCACCTGGGGAGGCCGACGATATCGCGCTTGGCGTCACGGCCTTGATCGACGGACTCTGGCTTCGGCTCGGCCTGCAGCCGGGCAGCGTCTCGCGCGAACAGGCGATCCGGCAGGTCAAGGGCTATGTCGCCGCGCGGCTGGCTACTCAGGAGCGCTCCACCGCCAGCGCGTGAAACCGACCCGCACGTCATCCGGTTTTCGCGCTGCCGTCGGGCGCTTGCGCCGGACGCCGGCCGAAGTTCATACGCTGGGATAGCCTGATGACTTGACCCCGTCACGGACATGCGGTGCGATCCCTCTGTTTGATGGCAAACGCATGGTGAGGTGCGTGATGAGGCTTCACGGCAAGCGGACGTTGATCACCGGCGGATCGGACGGCATCGGCCTGGCGATCGCCGAGGCATTCCTGAACGAGGGTGCCGATGTCCTGATCGTCGGCCGCGACGCGGGCAAACTCGACACCGCTCGCCAGAAGCTGACGGCCCTCGGCTCGACAGGCATGGTGACGACATTGTCGGCCGACCTCGCCACCAGCCCCGGCCTCGCAGCGGTCGTCGAGCAGGTGAAAGAATCCGGCCGGCCACTCGACGTTCTCGTCAACAATGCCGGTGTCGCCTATCTCGTGCCGTTCGAGAGTGTCAGCGAGGCACAGTTCCAGCACTCTTTCGCGCTCAATGTGACGGCGGCGTTCTTCCTCACCCAGGGGCTGCTGCCGCATCTCGGTGCAGGTGCATCCGTCATCAACATCTCCTCCTATTTTGCCAACAAGATGATCCCGAAACGGCCATCAAGCCTCTACTCCCTGTCCAAAGGCGCGTTGAACTCGCTGACCAAATCGCTGGCCTTCGAACTCGGCTCGCGCGGCATCCGCGTCAACGCAATCGCACCCGGTACGGTGGATACGGCAATGCGGCGCAAGACCGTCGACAACCTGCCGGCCGAGGCACAGGCGGAACTGAAAGCCTATGTCGAGCGCAGCTATCCTCTCGGCCGCATCGGCCGGCCTGACGACCTCGCCGGGATGGCGGTCTATCTCGCCAGCGACGAGGCTGGCTGGACCAGCGGCGGCATCTTTGCCGTCGACGGCGGCTACACGGCGGGGTGAACTGCCTGGCCGCTATGGCGCGGCAACTTCACCAGCGGCGCTTTCCACAAATCCAAGAGCGCCCACAACGTCCAGGATCTGAAGGCGAATCCAGCGATGAGGGGGCTCGTCGTCTCGGCGTGCGTGCCAGTACATCCTGATTTCAGGAACGGCGATGGGAAGTGGCGGCTCGAAGATGGCGAGAGGCAGGGTCTTGGCTGCCCAAACCGCGAACTGCCTGGGAACCGCGGAAAGGTAGTTTCCGTTTGCGACGGCCAACGCGACAGCTTGAAAGTGAGGCAGTGCCAGGCTTACACGGCGGCTTCGCCCGATTTTGCGGAGCGCCTCGTCGGTGGAGCCCGACATCGAGCCGTCGATAGAGCGAAGAACGTGCGGCAGTTCGCAAAAAAGCTCAAGCGGAATAGGCTCGCCCCCTGCGATCCCCGCCATTCTGATTGCAGCATTGTTTTGCGCCGCAATGATTGCGAATGGCGAATGGAACAGCGGTACGCTGGAGACCCAACCCAAGACCTCCAGCGGACGTTCGAGAGCCACATCGATTTCATCGTCCTGGAGCAGACGCGAAACATCGCCTCGCGCGCTATCGAGAAACCGTAACGACGCATGCGGCGCGATAGCCGCGACGCGCACCGCCAGTGTCGGCATCAGTAGCATGGAAAAGAAGTCCGCCCCCATGAGCGTGAAGGTTCGCTCAAGTTCCGCCGGATTGAACGAATGCGCCGAATGAAAGGCGCGTTCGATCTCGCGCAGTGCCGCGCGCACCGGCTCCGTCAGGCTTTCGGCGCGCGGGGTCGGCACCATGTCGTTGCCGCGCCGCACGAACAACTGGTCGTTGAGGACATGACGCAGGCGATTGAGCGCGGCGCTCACGGCGGGCTGGCTCAGCCCGATCTGCTCGCCGGCGCGCGTCACGCTTCGTTCGCGCAAAAGCGCATCGAGCACCCTGACCAGATTGAGGTCGAGCGCATTTAAATTCATGGTATCAATCCGCCCCATATGATCATTGGATTTCCATCGGCGGCATGCACCTGATCAGATCCTTCCGACCGCGACCCGTCCGAGGGCAACAAAGGAGGAAGAACCATGACAATGACCGTCGGGACCATTACAGGCAAGGAACTCTTCTGGTTCAACAACACACTGGTTGCCATTCGGATATCGTCGGCGGAGGGCGAGGACGGCATCTGTGTCGTCGAGCACAGCATGCCCCATGGCGATTCTCCGCCGCTGCATGTGCATCGGCACGAAGACGAGGTGTTTCATATCCTAGAAGGACAGCTGCGCGTTCGGATCGACGGACAGGAGCGGGTCGCTGGCACCGGCGAGACCCTCATTGCGCCGAAAGGCCTGCCGCACACATACAGGGTCGAATCTCCAGAAGGTGCGCGCGCTCTGACCGTCACGCGCGGCCGCGGGTTCGAGACGATGCTGCGTCAGGCGAGCCGCCCCGCCGGACAGCCGGAATTGCCGCCGCTGTCCGAGCCGACGCCCGAGATGATCGAGGCTCTGGTGCGGATCTGCGCGGAAAATGGCATCGATATTGTCGGTTCGCCCTTGAGTTGAGAACGCGAAGCCGCCGATCTCTCCTCCAAGGGTTCCAGTGGGAGAGATCGGAAGCATCTTCAACCGATTTGCATCCGCTGCCGCGTTATTCTCCGCTTGAAGCCATTTGTGCAACGCGATACGCCGTTGCCCAAATCGACAGACCGGAGCCTTGCCGTGAGCACGCCAAAGACGAGAACCGAAACCGACACGTTCGGCCCCATCGAGGTCGCCGCCGACCGTTATTGGGGCGCCCAGGCGCAGCGTTCCCTCGGCAATTTCAAGATCGGTTGGGAGAAGCAGCCGGCTTCGATCGTGCGCGCGCTGGGCATCGTCAAGCGGGCGGCGGCGGAAGCCAACATGGAGCTCAAGCGGCTCGATCCGGCCATCGGCAAGGCGATCATCGAGGCCTCGCAAGAGGTCATCGACGGCAAGCTCAACGACCACTTTCCGCTGGTGGTCTGGCAGACCGGCTCGGGCACGCAGTCCAACATGAACGCCAACGAGGTGATCTCGAACCGCGCGATCGAGATGCTGGGCGGCGTCATGGGCTCGAAGAAGCCGGTGCACCCCAACGACCACGTCAATATGAGCCAGTCCTCGAACGACACCTATCCGACGGCCATGCACATCGCCTGCGCCGAGCGGATCGAGCATGACCTGATCCCCGCGCTGCACCACCTGCACAAGGCGCTCGCCGCCAAGAGCCGGGACTTCAACCACATCATCAAGATCGGCCGCACCCACACGCAGGATGCCACGCCGCTGACGCTGGGCCAGGAATTCTCCGGCTATGCCGCGCAGGTCGCCTCCTCGATCAAGCGCATCGAGCAGACGCTGCCCGGCCTGCAGGAACTGGCGCAGGGCGGCACCGCCGTCGGCACCGGCCTCAATGCGCCGGTCGGTTTCGCCGAGCGGGTGGCCGATCGCATCGCCGCCATTACCGGCATTGCCTTCGTCACCGCGCCGAACAAGTTCGAGGCGCTCGCCGCCCATGATTCCATGGTGTTCTCGCACGGTGCCATCAATGCCGCGGCCGCGGCACTGTTCAAGATCGCCAACGACATCCGTTTCCTTGGCTCCGGCCCGCGCTCGGGCCTCGGCGAATTGTCGCTGCCGGAAAACGAACCCGGCTCCTCGATCATGCCGGGCAAGGTCAACCCTACCCAGTGCGAGGCGATGACGCAGGTCTGCGTGCAGGTGTTCGGCAACAATGCGGCGCTTACCTTCGCCGGCAGCCAAGGCCATTTCGAGCTCAACGTCTACAATCCGCTGATGGCCTACAATTTCCTGCAGTCGGTGCAGTTGCTCGCCGACGCCTCGGTCTCCTTCACCGACAATTGCGTCGTCGGCATCGAGGCGCGAGAGGACAACATCAAGGCGGCACTCGACCGTTCGCTGATGCTGGTGACAGCGCTTGCGCCCACCATCGGCTACGACAACGCCGCCAAGATCGCCAAGACCGCGCACAAGAAAGGCACTACGTTGCGCGAGGAAGCGTTGGCAACCGGACTGGTCAGCGAGGCCGACTATGACCGCCTGGTGCGGCCGCAGGACATGACGCATCCGGGGTGAAGGCATTTTTCGGCGGGAGAATATCCTCACGCCAGCGCGTCGACCGACATGAATTTCCGCTTTTCACCGGTTCACAGAAACGTATTCCTGTGAACAATGTGTCGCCGGATAGGCAGCTTTGGTGAACAGTCGACATGCTCTATCTGACGGGGCATCAACCCCATTCGGAGAGCCACCATGTCCACAAACACCTCCTTCGCCGGCAGCGGCACCGCGTCCAACAGCTCTGTCACCATCCTTGTCGGCCGTATCCTGCTCGCGGTCATTTTCCTGCTTTCGGGATTCGGCAAGCTCACGGCCATTTCCGGCACCGCCGCCTATTTCGGCGGCCTCGGCCTGCCGGCGCCGACGGCGACGGCCGTCATCGTCGGACTGATCGAGCTGCTTGGCGGCCTTGCCGTCCTCGTCGGCTTCCAGACCAGGGTCGCCGCCTGGGTGCTCGCGATCTTCACGATCGCCACCGGGCTGGTTGCCCACACCGGCTGGGCCGACCAGATGCAGATGATCCAGTTCCTCAAGAACGTCGCCATCACCGGCGGTTTCCTGCTGCTGGCCTCCTCGGGTCCCGGCGCCTATTCGATCGACGCCAAGCGCGGCTGAGGTTTTTTCCTCCCAAGGATCTGAAACGAGCGGCGCGGAATTTTTCCGCGCCGCTCAGATCGCTGACAAACCCCGTCTATTTTAGGCGGGGTTTTGTTTTATGCGACTGAACGTGTTTGCGATTTCGCGGTCAGGACGATTTGACATGAGGTTGCAGGAGGCAGCGCAATGGTTTGCGGGCCTCAGGCGAGGCCTGGCTTTGGCTTTGGCCACAGGCAAAGGGCGATTTTCTTGATGTTCTGAGCCGCGGCTGCGATCAGGCACTGGCAGGCGACGCGAACGTGACTTCGGAAACGGGCGTAGCGGTGGCCATGCAGTTGCTTGGCGTCCGCGAAGGAGCGCTCGACGGTCTCCTTGCGGCGGCGGTAGATAAGCTTGCCCCAGCTGGTAAGGCGATTGGCGTCGATGCGCTCTCGCGCATCTTGCCAGACATGACGGGTGATGGTGCGTGTCGCGGCGGCGTTGGTCGTGCAGGAAGCCAGCAGCGGGCAGGCCTGACAGATGGCCGGGTCGCTCCTGTATTGGCGGTAGCCATTGCGATCGGTGGTGGCGTAGCTGAGAAGCTGGCCTTGCGGGCAGCGATAGCCATCCAGGTCCGGCTCATAGGCGAAGGCTGTCTTCCTCATCATGCCGGGCTTTGGCGGTGTTGGATTGCGATAGCCGGTGACGCCGAGGATGTCGCGGTCCTCCAAACCCTTGGCGATGCCAGCGGTTGCATATCCCGCATCGAGCCCAACCGCCCCCACCTGGAAGCCAAAGCGTTGGCGCTGCCGGTCGAGGCGGCCCAAATAGACGATCGAGTCATGCACGTTGGCCGGCGTGGCATAGGTGTCGGTGATGATGGCATGGGCGGCATCCACCGTGCGGTGGTCGAGATAGAAGAAACCCTTCGGCTTGCCGTCGCGTACCATGTAGCCACTGTCGGGATCGGTACGCGAGACCTTGGTCTGCTTCTCGGCAGGCTGGCGCTCCTTGTTCTTCAGCGGCTTCTTGCCGTGCTGGGCGCGGTCTTCCTCGATTGCGGCATCCAGCGCCTCCCAGTAGTCGGCGCGCGACTTGGCCACCACCGCGAGGTCGAAGCGGTTCTTGTTGGCGTTGGCCTTGAGATGCGTACTGTCCGTGTAGAGCACCGTGCCGTCGACAAGCCCATGCCGGATCGCCTGCTCGACGATCCGGTCGAAGATACCCTGCGCGATGGTCTCGTCCTGATACCGCCGGCGCCGGTTCTGCGACAGCGTCGAGGCGTCGAACACCTTGTCCGTCAGCTTCAGCCGCAAGAACCAGCGATAGGCGACGTTGACCTCGATCTCGCGCACCAACTGGCGTTCCGAGCGAACCCCGAACAGGTAGCCCACGAACAGCGCCTTGAACATCAAGGTCGGATCCAAAGGCGGCCGGCCATTGTCGGCACAGTACAGCGGCGCGGTCAGATCGTGGATGAAGGAAAAGTCGATCGCGCGGTCGATCTTGCGCAACAGATGATCAGCAGGAACAAGCTGATCCAACGTTACCATCTCGAGCGCGGTCTGTTCGGGGGCGGGTCGCTTCAACATGACCCAGAGAATCAAAAACCCCCGGCAATTGCCAGGGGTTTGTCAGCAGTCTGAGCGGCGCGGAATTTTTCCGCGCCGCTTTTTCGTTGTGTGCTTACAGGCCTGTAGCACGTCGCGGCGAATAGGATTCGCCCGACCTGCTGTAAGCTTCTGGTTTTATGAATGTCGTTGTCCCGGACCAAGGACACTCCCGGGCGACATGCATTAGACTGCAATGGTCGCCGGCGACCGTGCCGGCAAGGGAGGGAGCCATGGGTCGCAGTGCATTGCTTCTGGTTTCGCGGCTGCTGTTTGCCGTGCTGTTCGTGCCGTCCGGCTTCCAGGCGCTCGCCAACATCGCCGGCACCACCAGCTATTTCGCCGGCCTCGGCCTGCCGCTGCCGGCGCTCGCCGCCTGGGGCACCGGCCTTTTCGAGCTGATCGCGGGACTGCTGATCCTCGTTGGTTTGCAGACGCGGATCGTGGCACTGCTGCTGGCCGGCTTCTGCATCGCGGCCGGCTATATCGGCCACTATGGCCAAGGCGCCGAGGATGCGGCGCTCGCCTTCCTGCACCAGCAGATGCTGATGAAGGATATCGCGGTATCGGGTGGTTTCCTGGCGCTTGCCATGGCCGGCCCCGGCGCATGGTCGGCCGATGGGCGCGGCTTCGGCATAGGCGCCGACGCGACTTGACTACTTCGCCGACACGCTCTGCCCGCCCTCGACCGCCAGCACCAGGCGGCGGTTGGTGATGCGCGCCAGTTGCGCCAGCCGGCCGGCCGGGCGCTCGCCGTATAGGTCGGAGAGCGAGGCCGGCAGCACCAGCGCCAGCGCGCCGTTGGGGCGGCTTTCCCATTTCAGCCTCGGCATGATGCCAGGCATCGCGGCCGTCAGCAGATAGACGACGCGCATCATCGCTGCCAGTACGCGGGCGCGCTCCAGCAGGCGCGGCGGCGCCAACGCCCTGATTTCGGGCGCCACCAATTCATTGAAGACGCCATCGTGACGGTAGGCGTTGGTCAGCGCCAGGTAGGCGCGGCCGGGATGATCGACACCGATGAACGAGGCATGCGCGATGATGTTGAGCGACTGCTTGCCGCGATATTCCGGATGAGCGCGCCAGCCGATATCGGCGAGCAGGCAGGCGGCATGGCGATAGCGCGCTTCGTCTTCCGTCTCGTCGATGCCGAACGCCTTGAAAGCCTTGCCGGTCCATTCGACCAGGTCATGCGCGTGATGGACCGAACGCGAGCGCAGAAGCGCAAGCTCCTCGGCGGCCGAGATCAGCGGATCGGCCTTCTGTTCGGCCGCGTCGAGCAGCGAATAGAGGAAACCCTCACGCACGCCTTGTGCCGAAACGACGATCCTGGACGGCTGCATCGCCGTCATGATCTCCTGCAGCACGAGAGCGCCATAGGGCAGCAGCGAACGGCGGTTCTTGGAGACACCCTCGATACCCCTCACCTTTTCGACTTCGCCCCTGGCCACCTGCTTGAGGAAGTTCTGAGCGCTTTCGGCCGATATTTCGTAGTGGTGCATGACGCCGAGCGGGTAGTTGTTCATCTCCATATGCAGCCTGGCGAGGTTTCGCCAGGTGCCGCCAACAGCGTAGAAAGTCCTGCCTTGTCCGCCCTTCAAGAGCTTGGCCCGGGCCAGTTCCTGGCGCGCGATCTTCTGCGCCTGGACGAGCGAGTTCTTCGCCATGTCCTGCAGGCGCAGGCCGCCGAGCGGCAGCGTGATGCCGTCGCCGATCGCCTCGCCATCAATGTCTATAAGCTCCAGGCTGCCGCCGCCAAGGTCGCCGGCAATCCCGTTGGCCGGGTGGAAGCCTGAGATGACGCCGAGCGCGGAATAATGCGCTTCCTGGCGGCCGGAGAGCACACGGATTTCGGTCTTGAGCACATCCTCGGCACGATGGATGAAATCGGGACCGTTGATCGCCTCGCGGGCGGCGGCGGTTGCCAGCACGTACATGTGTTCGGCGCCAGCCTGGTCGGAGAGCGCGCGGAAACGGCGAAACTCCTCCATCGAGCGCGCCACCCCCTCGGGGTCCAGCTTCCCCGTCGACACGATGCCGCGGCCGAGGCCGGCCAGCATCTTTTCGTTGAACAGCATGGTCGGCGAGCGCGCCAGCCCCTCATAGACGACGAGACGGATCGAATTGGAGCCGATGTCGATGATGGACAGCGGTCGGCGGTCCTGCAGCCGGCCCTGGGAATTGGACAGCATCAGGTGGCGGCGTTCTTCTTGCGGCGCTTGAACTGCGCGATTCGCTTGGGCGCATGCGATTTCAGCGCGTCACCCCGTCCCGACAGGCTCGGATTGGTCATGAAATATTCCTGCGCGTTGAACGGTTCCTCACCCTCCTCCAGCACCACGCGCCGGGAGGTTCCATCTGCCAATACGTCGAAACTTTGCTGATTGTCCATGATGTTGCCCAGCATGATCTGGCCCAGAATCTGTTCATGCACAGTTGGATTGGTGATCGGCACCATGGTCTCGACGCGGCGGTCGAGATTGCGCGGCATGAGGTCGGCCGAGGAGATGTAGACAATCGCCTCGTCCGAGGGAAGGCCATGACCGTTGCCGAAGCAATAGATTCGGCTGTGCTCCAGGAAACGGCCGACGATCGACTTGACCCTGATGTTCTCCGACAGGCCCGGCACCTGCGGCCGCAGGCAGCAGATGCCGCGCACGACGAGGTCGATCTCCACTCCGGCGCGGCTGGCATCGTAGAGCGCGTCGATGATGATGGGATCGACGAGCGCGTTCATCTTCATCCAGATACGCGCCGGCCGTCCCTCCAACGCATGGGTGACCTCGTCCGAAATGTGCTGAAGGATGCGGTTCCTCAGCGTGAACGGCGAGATCGCCAGCCGCATCTCGGCGGTCGGCTCGGCATAGCCGGTGATGAAATTGAACAATTGGGCGACGTCGCGGGCGATCGTCGGATCGGTGGTGAAGAAGGACAGGTCGGTATAGATGCGCGCGGTGACCGGGTGGTAGTTGCCGGTGCCGAGATGGACGTAATTGCGCAGCTTGCCGTCCTCGCGCCGCACCACCAGCGACATCTTGGCGTGGGTCTTGAGTTCCAGGAACCCGAACACGACCTGCACGCCGGCGCGTTCGAGATCGCGCGCCCAGCGAATGTTGGCCTCCTCGTCGAAACGCGCCTTGAGCTCGACCAGCGCCGTTACCGACTTGCCGGCTTCGGCCGCGTCGACCAGAGCACGCACGATCGGGCTGTCGTTGGAGGTGCGATAGAGCGTCTGCTTGATCGCCACCACTTCGGGGTCGGCCATCGCCTGGCGCAGGAACTGCACCACCACGTCGAACGACTCATAGGGGTGATGGACGACGATGTCTTTCTCGCGAATGGCGGCGAAACAGTCGCCGCCATGCTCGCGGATGCGCTCGGGAAAACGTGGGTTGTAGGGGATGAATTTGAGGTCGTCGCGCGGAACGGAGACGATCTCGGAGATCTGGCTGAGCGCCAGCGGCCCGGTGAGCACGCTGATGCGGCTCGACGAGACGCCAAGCTCGCCGGCGACGAAATCGCGCAATTCCCCAGGCATCAGCTTGTCGAATTCGATGCGGATGACGGAGCCGCGGCGGCGGCGCTTCAGCGCCGTTTCGAACAGGCGCACGAGATCTTCCGATTCCTCTTCGACCTCGATGTCGCTGTCACGAATGATGCGGAACGTGCCGGAGCCCTTGACCTCGTAGCCGGGGAAGAGCTTGCCGATGTAGAGGCCGACCGCCTCCTCCAGCGGAATGAAGCGGACATGGTGCTTGCGGTCCGGCAGGCGGATGAAGCGCTTCAGCGCCACCGGCAGGCGCAAGAGCGCGCTCATCTCCTCGCCATTCTTGCGATGGCGAAGTTGCAGCGCCATCGAGAAGCCGAGATTGGGAATGAACGGGAACGGATGCGCCGGGTCGATCGACAGCGGGGTCAGCACGGGAAACACCTGCTCCTGGAAATGGTCTTCCAGCCAGACCTTCTCGTCCTTTGTCAGCGCGTCGCGGGTGATGGTTTCGATGCCTTCCTTGTTGAGCAGCACCGTGAGGGCCGACAGGCTCTTCTGCTGGTCCTCCTGCAGCCGCTCGACCTCACGCAGCAATTGTTCGAGCTGCTGTTCGGGAGTGCGTCCGTCCGGGCTCTTCAGCACGATCCCCTCGCGCACCTGGCCGGCAAGACCGGCGACGCGCACCATGAAGAACTCGTCGAGATTGGCGGCCGAGATCGACAGGAAGCGGACGCGCTCCAGCAGCGGGTGATGGGTGTTCAGCGATTCCTCGAGAACGCGGCGATTGAACTGCAGCCAGGAGAATTCGCGGTTGACGAAGCGGTCCGGGTTGCCTTCCGGGCTCGCTGCCGCGACATTGTTGAATTCGCTCTGTACCGGCTTCAGTTCGTTCATGATTCCTGCTCTTCCGCGCGCCTCAGCCGGTTAACCGGCTTAACTTATCCTGTGGCAGGCTTTTGCGACAGTTCTCTGACAGGCTTTTGCGACAGTTTGATTTCATCGAACTTGCAAACAGACTTGATATGATCCAGATGCAGAGAGACTGCGTTAAGGAGACGACGATGGCAGGCGGTTCCATTCCCCATTTCCAGAACGATGCGGGCCACCCGGCGATCGACATCGGAGTCAAGGAATTCATGTGCACGGGCGCCAACCCGCCTTTCGACCATCCGCATGTTTTTCTCGACATGGGCGACGACAATGAGAAAGTCTGCCCCTACTGCTCGACCCTCTATCGCTATTCGCCGAAGCTGAAGGCGACCGAAACGCTGCCGGCGGGCTGCCTCTACATCGACCAGGCCGCCTGACCTTCCGATCATGAGCGAGACGCGGTCCCGGCAGGTCATGGTCGCCGGGGCTGGCATCGCCGGGCTGACAGCGGCGATTGCCTTTGCCGAGCGCGGCTACTCCGTGAGGGTGTTCGAACAGGCGCAGCGTCTCGAAGCGGCGGGCGCAGGCATCCAGCTCTCTCCTAACGCGACGCGCATACTTCGCCAGCTTGGCGTGCTCGACATGCTTCTTGCCAATGCCGTCCAGCCGGAAGCCGTGGTGCTGAAGAACGCGGCGAGCCTGCGCCAATTGGCACGCGTGCCGCTTGGCGGAGCCGGCGAGGAACGCTGGAGGGCGCCCTATCTCGTGGCGCACCGGGCGGATCTGCAAGACGCCCTGATGGCGCGCGTTGCGCAACTGCCCGACATCCATCTCACCACCGGCGCGCAGGTCAGCAGCGTGGCCTCCGGTTCATTCGTTATCACCACGACAGACGGGGTCGGCCGCAAGGTCATCGATACCCAAGGATCTCTGCTGGTCGGCGCCGATGGCGTCTGGTCAGCGGTGCGGAGGTTTGCCAGTCCAGGCAGCGGAGCCGGCTTGGCGAACAGCCATTTCTCCGGCGAACTGGCTTGGCGGGCGACGGTGAGCGCAGACAACGAGGCGGGGCGAGCCTTCACCGCGATCGGCTCCCCTGACTGCGTCACCACCTTCCTGCATCCCGGCTTTCATTTGGTCGCCTACCCCGTGAGCAGGGGTAGCGCCTTCAACCTTGCCGCCTTCACCCGGGGCGAGCGCATCGCCGACGGGTGGTCACGCCACGCCGATCCCGCCATCCTTTCAGGCGCCATGCGCCGCTCCGCGCCGGCGCTGGCGCGTTTGGTGGAACTCGCTGGCCCGTGGACCGCCTTTCCTATCCACACGGTCGAACAGCGACGCTGGACCATGCCCGAAGGCATCGCGCTGATCGGCGACGCCGCGCATGCGATGACGCCGTTCGCGGCGCAAGGTGCTGCCATGGCGATCGAGGATGCCGCGACGCTGGCCAGCCTGGTCGCCGACATCCCCGGCGACCTGACGCAAAGCCTCATCATCTGGGAGAACCTGCGGCGGTCGCGCATCGCCAAGGTCATCCGTCGCGGCGCGCTCAACCGGCTTGCTTGGCATGCCCGAGGCCCGGTGGCGTTGGCCCGCAATCTGTTTCTGGCGGCACGACCGGGAGAGAAGCTCGCAGCCGATCTGGACTGGCTTTACGGGTGGGAGCAGCAGCGGATCATCCGTCGCTGAAAGGAGCCCGTGGCAAAGCTAATTATACAGCCGCATCGACAGCCCAAGCGAAACCGGCAGCGGGTTCCACCAGCCGGTGCGCAGGCCGGCAGCGCGCAGTGCCGCCGCCGTCCAGGTGTTGCAACCGATCAGCGCGTTGAAACGGCCATTCGCCTCAAAGAAGCGATCGAAATTGGAGTAGGCGGCATTGTCGATGACGATCGGACCGTTCGGCCCCTCTTGAAAGCTCGCTTCGATGAAATCAAGCAATGCGGCAAAACGGTCTTCGCCCACGTCGAAGCCGGCGACATCGGGGTGCGGCTCGGGAATATTGCCGGCGACGGCGACATGCATCACCGACGCATCGAGCGTCAAAGCCTTGAACGCGGGCAGCGCCTTCAATTGCGACCATGTCGGCGTTTCCAGGTAGAAGGCGCGCCCACCCCAGCCGAAGACGAGGTAGCGCACTTCGGGCGCGTCCGAAGGCAGGCCGGCATCGGCAAGAAAACGAAAGCGCCGGCGCACCTCGTCGTCCACGGGAATGGCGATGTCGGTGTGGATCGGATTTTTCAGCACCAATATGTGCCGGATGCCCTCGCCCGCCGCGGCTGCCGGCCAGAGCGGCCGCGGCACCAGCGTGCCGAGCGACACGGCGAGCACCAGTGCTGCAACCAGAATGGCCAGGAAACGCAGGAGTTTTCTCATCGGTGCGGCTTCGCGATTCCGTCGCGGCTCAATGAAGAAGATCATTTATCGGATCGGCCAGACACTAAAAAGCCCGGCCGTGGCGCGACCGGGCTTTCTCGACTTGGCGTCAGTCCGCTCAGTGCAGGATCTGCGACAGGAACAGCTTCGTGCGTTCGTGGCGGGGATGGTCGAAGAACTCGGCCGGCGTGTTCTGCTCGACGATCTGGCCCTGATCCATGAAGATCACCCGGTTGGCGACTTTCCGTGCAAAGCCCATCTCGTGGGTGACGCACAGCATGGTCATGCCTTCCTCGGCCAGCCCCACCATGGTTTCCAGCACTTCCTTGATCATTTCCGGGTCGAGCGCCGAGGTCGGCTCGTCGAACAGCATGATGCGCGGGTTCATGCACAGCGAGCGGGCGATCGCCACGCGCTGCTGCTGGCCGCCGGAAAGCTGGCCCGGATATTTGTTGGCCTGCTCGGGGATCTTCACGCGCTTGAGGAAATGCATGGCGATTTCCTCGGCCTGCTTCTTCGGCGTCTTGCGCACCCAGATCGGCGCCAGCGTGCAATTCTCGAGGATGGTCAGATGCGGGAACAGGTTGAAGTGCTGGAACACCATGCCGACCTCGCGGCGCACCTCGTCGATCTTTTTCAGATCGTTGGTGAGTTCCTTGCCGTCGACGATGATCTTGCCCTTCTGGTGCTCTTCCAGCCGGTTGATGCAGCGAATCATGGTCGACTTGCCCGACCCGGACGGTCCGCAAATGACGATGCGCTCGCCGCGCATCACCTTCAGATTGATGTCCTTCAGCACATGGAACTCGCCGTACCATTTATGCATGGCGATGATGTCGATGGCGACATCGGTGGTCGAGATATGCATCTTGGCGGCGTTGACCTTGATCTCTTCCGCGCTGACGGCATTTTCGGTGGCCATGGCTGGGGTCCCCTTGTTCTTTTGTTTAGCGTTTGTAGCCGGTGTCGAGCCGGCGTTCCGTGTACATTGAATAGCGCGACATGCCGAAGCAGAACAGCCAGAAGACGAAGGCGGCGAACACAAGACCGGATTTCGCGGTCTGCGCCGTGGCCCAGTTGGCGTCGGAGAAATTCTGCTTGACGATGCCGAGCAGGTCGAACATCGAGATGATGAGGACCAGGCTGGTGTCCTTGAACATGCCGATGAAGGTGTTGACGATACCGGGTATGACCAGCTTCAGCGCCTGCGGCAACACGATCAAGCTCATCTTCTGCCAGTAGCCGAGGCCGAGCGAATCGGCGCCTTCATACTGGCCCTTGGGGATCGCCTGCAGGCCGCCGCGCACCACTTCGGCCATATAGGCCGCCGCAAACAGCGACACGCCGATCAGCGCCCTCAGATATTTGTCGAAAGTGACGCCGGCCGGCAGGAACAGCGGCAGCATGACGCTGACGAAAAACAGGACGGTGATCAGCGGTATGCCGCGCACGGCTTCGATGAAGATAATGCACAGCATCTTGATGATCGGCATCTTCGAGCGCCGCCCGAGCGCCAGCACGGTGCCCAGCGGCAGCGATACGGCGATGCCGACGAAGGACAGACTCAGCGTGATCAGCAGCCCGCCCCAGCGCGAGGTTTCGACATGCGGCAGGCCGAATACGCCGCCGACCAGCAGGAAGAAGGAAACGATCGGCAGCACCAGGAAAAGCAGGATCGCGTTCAACCCCTTGCGCGGCACACGCGGCATCAGCATCGGCACCAGCAGCGCCACGAACAGGATGGCGACCAGGATCGGCCGCCAGCGCTCCTCGACCGGATAGGTGCCGAACATGAACTGGCCGAACTTGGCGTTGACGAAAGCCCAGCAGGCTCCGCTCCAGCCATCGGGCTGAATGCCGCCTTGCGCGACGGTGGCGCAGACCGTGCGGTCCGGTCCCGTCCACTGTGCGTTAATGAACGCCCAGTTGATGACCTGCGGCAGAACCCAGGCGACGATGGCGATGCCGAGGATGGTGAGGATGGTGTCGCCGACCGAGCCGACCAGGTTCTTGCGCACCCAGGCGACGGGGCCGCTGACGCTCGCCGGCGCGGGCTGCGCCAGCGCCATTTCGGTGCGCACCCAGGACAAATCGTGTTCCTGCATGGTCCTACCTCTCCACCAGCGCCATCCTGGCGTTGACCACGTTCATGACGGCCGAGGTCATCAGGCTGAGTATGAGATAGGCGATCATCATGATCAGCACGCCCTCGACCGCTTGTCCGGTCTGGTTCAGAACCGTGCCGGCCGTTGCCGTCAAATCGGGATAACCGATGGCGATCGCCAGCGAGGAGTTCTTGGTCAGGTTGAGATACTGGCTGGTCAGCGGCGGGATGACGATGCGCATGGCCTGCGGCACCACGACCAGCCGCAGGATCGAGCCGGATCGCAGCCCAAGTGCGGCCGCCGCCTCGGTCTGGCCCTTGCTGACACCCCTGATGCCGGCGCGCACGATTTCGGCGATGAAGGCCGCTGTGTAGCAGGACAGCGCCAGATAGAGCGAAAGGAACTCCGGTTTGACCTGGAAGCCGCCGGTCAGGTTGAAGGTCGATTGTTTGGGCAAGTCAAAGCTCAGGGGAAAGCCGCTCAGCACGTAAGCCAGCAGCGGCAGGCCGATGATCAGCGCGGCGGAGGTCCAGAACACCGGAAATTGCTGGCCCGTCGCCATCTGCCGCTGACGCGCCCTGCGGGCGACGAACCATGACATTGCGATGCCCACGACAAGGGCGACCAGGATCAGCCAGGAGCCGTCGCCCCAGACCGGGCGCGGAAAATAGAAGCCGCGCTGGTTGAGGAACGAGCCGAAGGGCAGATGATAGGAATCGCGCGGCGCCGGCAGCACGGCGAGCACGCCGGAATACCAGAAGAAGATGACCAGCAGCGGTGGGATGTTGCGGAAGATCTCGACATAGACCGTGCAGATCTTCTGGATCAGCCAGTTCTGCGACAGGCGGCCGATGCCGATGACGAAGCCGATGATGGTGGCGGTGATGATGCCGGCGACGGCAACGATGATGGTGTTGATCAGGCCGACGACGATGGCGCGGCCATAGGTCGAGTCCGACGTATAGGCGATCGGCGTGTCCGAGATATCGAAGCCGGCGCGCCCCTTGAGGAAGCCGAAGCCGGAGGCGATGTGCAGGCGCTGCAGATTGTCGATGACGTTCTGCACGATCCACCAGACGGACCCGAACAGAACGATGACCACCAGCGTCTGAAAGAAGAGACTGCGAATTCTCGGGTCATTGACGAAGGAGCCGCGGCTCGGCTCCTCGCGTAGGATTTCCTGCGATGCCATGTCACGTCCCCTGTGAAAGAGAAACCGGAAGGCAGGAGCCTGCCTTCCGGATCACATTTCGATCAGCGGATCGGCGGCGCGTATTGCAGGCCGCCCTTGGTCCATAGCGCATTGATGCCACGCGCAATCTTGAGCGGGCTGCCGGAGCCGACATTGCGGTCGAACATTTCGCCGTAGTTGCCGGTCGCCTTGACGATGTTGACGACCCAGTCGTTGGAGACGCCGAGGTCGGTGCCGATCTTGGTGTCTGCTTCCTGGCCGAGCACACGCTTGATCTCCGGGCTGGCGGAGTTTTTCATCTCGTCGACATTGGCCTTGGTGATGCCGAGCTCCTCGGCGTCGAGCAGAGCGAAATAGGTCCACTTGACGATGTGGTACCACTGGTCGTCGCCCTGGCGAACGGCGGGTCCGAGCGGCTCTTTCGAGATGATCTCGGGCAGCACTACGTGATCGGCCGGCGAGCCGAGCGTCAAGCGAATGCCGTAAAGGCCCGACTGGTCGGTGGTGTAGACGTCGCAGCGGCCGGCATCATAAGCGGCATTGACCTCTTCGAGCTTCTCGAAGACGACCGGATTGTACTCCATCTTGTTCGCCTTGAAGTAGTCGGCGAGGTTGAGCTCGGTGGTCGTGCCGCTCTGCACGCAGACGGCGGCGCCCGAAAGCTGCAGCGCCGAATTGACGCCCGGCAGCTTCTTGGCGTTGATCATGAAGCCCTGGCCGTCATAGTAGGTCGTGCCGATGAAATTCAGGCCGAGCGCGGTATCGCGGTTGATCGTCCAGGTGGTGTTGCGCGAGAGGATGTCGACCTCGCCGGACTGCAGCGCGGTGAAGCGTTCCTTGGCGCTGAGCGGCGTGAACTTGACCTTGGTGCCATCACCGAAGACGGCGGCGGCAACCGCACGACAGAAATCAGCGTCGATGCCTTGCCAGTCGCCCTTGTCGTCCGGCGCGGAGAAGCCGGCCAGACCGGTCGAGACGCCGCACTGGATGAAGCCCTTCGCCTTGACGGTGTCGAGCGTGCCGGCCGACGCGGCCGACGCCATCAGTCCGAGCGTGGCGGCGCCAAGAATGCCGATAGCAATGTGTTTCATAACCCACAGACCCTTTTCTGTTTTTTCAGGCAAACCCTGATTTTTTTCCCTTGTGAACGCAGCTCCCATCCCGGCCCATTCCCGAAACCCCGCATCGCAAACCGACGCGCCGCCTCCCATTCACGAACAGCATCGAAGGCGATAATTCCCGTGAGGTCAAGGAAAATGACCGAATCCGACCGGGTTTGAAAATCGATTGCCTGAAATGCCTGAATTGCAGACAAACGTGCACGCGATCTCGTCAGAAGCGCGACTTGAATCGGCAAAGCTCATTTGACGCAGATGTGAGCCGGCGCCTTAAATTTCGTTCCCGGCAATAGCTCGGCGTTACTGCCTCCCCGGCACGAAATGCATCGACATTACGGAACACCTTCGGCCGACGATTACCCATGATTGGCGCTCGATATTGCTTGTGGACAAAATCGGCGCGCGGTCTCAAAGCGCGGAAAGGCCCAGCCAGAGGCCGACCGCGACCATCAATGCACCGGAGATGCGCGGGATCAATTGCCCGGCCGGGACCACCTTCTCCAGGAGAACAAGGATGGCGATGCCGGCGATCCACAGCACGTTCATGACACCACCGACGAACAGCAGGGCCATCAGTGCCCAGCAGCAGCCGAGACAATAGGCGCCGTGATCCATGCCAAGCCGAAATGCGCCGAGCGCGGTGGTGCGGAACCCGCCATGGCTGGCCAGGAACGCGATCGGCGCCTGGCATTGGCGCAGGCAGACGCCCTTGATCGGTGTCCATTGGTAGAGGCCGGCGGCGATCAGAATGACACCGCCGAGCACCGCGCTGTGCGCCGCCATCGCGGGATCAAGCAAGGCGAAACGAGTGAGCAGCCATTGCGCACCCGTCGCCACGATGCTGAAGACGACCCAGACGACGAGATAGCCGGTAAAAAACCATGCCGTCGAAGCGATAGGCCGGCTGTCCGCCAGCGCCTTGCGGCCAACGCCGGCATAGAGCAGCAACATCGGCGCGACCGACGGCGTCATCATGCCGACCATCATCACGGCCCACATCGTGAAGGTGAAGACGAAATCGGCCGATGCCCAGGCCCGGAAACCCGGCACCACGGCGGCGCCCATAGCCATGCCGCCCATATTCATGCTCGCCATGTCCATCCCGGCCATGTCGCCTGCCTCGCCGCCCGACACCGGGCTACCCATGTCGGCGGCTAGCCAAAGAACATAGGCCCAGGCGAACACGGCAATGACGGCAAGCGCGGCCGTCACGACCGCGCGGTCGCGCCGCAGCACCGCCTCGAGAGCCGTGTCGCCCATTGGATCAGATCAATGCACGATGCCGCTCTGCGTGAGATGCAGGTTGGCGAAATGACTATGCGTGTCCGCCACCTCGAACTTGATCGGGCTTGTCGTCTTGGTCCAGCCGCGCCCGACCTCGGCGATGGCGTATTCGAAGCCGTGCGGCAGGTCGATGCGCGCCCGGTGCTCGGCGCCGGTGACCGGGTTCTTGATCGGCTCACCACGGCCGTCGGTTACGCCCTTGACGTGCAGCCGGCCGGTTCGCCCATCGACGTCGACCTCGAAATCGATCGCGGCGAAAATCGGATCGTGGAACTTCTCCAGGGTGGTCGAAAAGACCTGGAATATTGTCGCGCCTGGCTCGGTGTCCTGACCGCCCAGTATGCGGAGCAGGGCTTCGCGTTGGGCTTCGCTGGCCCTCTCGTCGATAACCACCGCGGCCTCGCCCCTGCCCTGGTGTATCGCGCCGGGCCAGCTGAAGATGCCGACGAAGCGCAGCCCGTCGAGCTTGGTGTCGCCGTGGTGGCCGGTCTCGATCTCCATGCCGGCGACGGCTTGGCAGAATCCGTATGTCGGCATGGCATTGAACTGGCACGGGCAGCCATAGGCGCAATTGCAGTTGATGAATTCGCGCGCCTTCATCGTCCATTTGACGTCAGGCATGACATTCCTCCCCTTTCCGCTCGCTGAGCGGGATACCCGGATGGGGATCAGGAGATAACCGGCAAGAACCATCCGGCAGCATCTGATTGAAGCATCCGGCGATTAACATTAGAAATTTATCATATACCTTTCACAGCCGGCTACAATAGGTTCACCAGCTGACGACCAAGCTTCCGACAGGGCACCGCCGCGCGTGGTTGGTCCGATTCAGGATCAAATCGCGGGCGGTCTTCCGGACCAGGAATTGGCATATTCGAAGTCCATTCCTGGCGAACGGTGGGCTGTTGCACGGTCCACCACGCCGCATTATGGCTAGCGCCTTGTCAAACAAGGCGACCAAGAATGGCGAAAGACGGCAGCGAGCAGGGTTCCGGCACGATGGGCATCAACACGCGGCTCGCCCATTCGGGCAACAACCCGCATGACTATTTCGGCTTCGTCAACCCGCCGGTCGTGCATGCCTCGACCGTGCTGTTCCCAAATGCCGCCGCGATGGCCGCACGCAGCCAGAAGTACACTTACGGCACGCGCGGCACACCGACGACGGACGCTCTTGCGCATGCCATTGACGCGCTGGAAGGCTCGGCCGGCACGATCGCGGTGCCGTCGGGCCTGGCGGCGGTGACCGTGCCGCTGCTCGCCTTCGTATCGGCGGGCGACCATCTGCTGATCGTCGATTCCGTCTATCATCCCACGAGAAACTTCGCCGACACGATGCTGAAGCGGCTCGGCGTCGAGGTCGAATATTATGCTCCCAATATCGGCGCGGGCATCGCGGCGTTGATCAAGCCGAACACCAGAGTGGTGTTCACCGAATCGCCGGCCTCCAACACGTTCGAGGTGCAGGACATCCCGGCGATCGCCAAGGCGGCGCACGCGGCCGGCGCCATCGTGATGATGGACAACACATGGGCGACGCCGCTCTATTTCCGGCCACTCGACCATGGCGTCGACATCTCGATCCATGCGGCGACGAAATATCCGGCGGGCCATTCCGACGTGCTGCTCGGCACTGTCTCAGCCAATGAGGCCTGCTGGACGCAACTCTACGAGAGCTTTTGCACGCTTGGCTGCTGTGCTGGACCCGACGACGTCTACCAGGTGCTGCGCGGCCTGCGCACGATGGGTGTGCGGCTGGACCGTCACCAGCGCAGCGCACTTGCCATCGCCTCGTGGCTCGAAGGCGAAAAAGGCGTGGCGCGCGTGCTCCACCCTGCCCTTCCCAGCCATCCGGACCACGACCTTTGGAAGCGCGACTTCCGCGGTTCGAGCGGCATCTTTTCGATCGTGCTGGCCGGTGGTGGCCAGCAGGAGCAGCACGCTTTCCTCGACGCACTGCGGATCTTCGGTCTCGGCTACTCCTGGGGAGGCTATGAGAGCCTCGCGGTGCCGGTCTGGCTTGGCGACCGCGTCGTTGCGAAAGGCACTTATGAAGGTCCGCTGATACGACTGCAGATCGGCCTCGAGGATGTCGACGACTTGAAAACCGACATCCGGGGCGGGCTTGCGGCAGCGGCGCGCGCGGGCTGACCTCAAACAGAGTCAGCAAAGGGCCGCAAGCCCTTGACGCTGATGACAAAGCGCGAGGCGCTGCCAGCACTCCGGCGAAGATCGGTGCGCAATATTATTCTCCTACGTCATGACTTTACGGATTTGTTTGACTTTCAAATCGGCGAATTCGGCTGCATTGCGTGCCGCACGCATCCTCGACAGATTCAGTCCTCGCAAAGTTTTCCAATGGCCTTTCGTCTTTTTGTCCCCATCCTCGCCGGCGCCACGCTGCGCGAACGCATCCTGGCGTGTATCGGCGCCACGATCGGCATCGCGCTGACGGGCGTGATCAGCGGGCTGGCGATGGGCGGCGGCCCGCATGTGGCCCTGCTGGTCGCGCCGATGGGCGCATCCGCCGTGCTTCTGTTCGCCGTACCGGCCAGCCCGTTGGCGCAACCCTGGTCGATCATCGGCGGAAATTCCATATCGGCGCTGGTCGGCGTGACCGTGGCGCATTTCATCCATGATCCGGTGATGGCCTCAGGGCTCGCGGTGGCGCTCGCCATCGCCGCGATGTCGTTCACGCGCTGTCTTCATCCGCCAGGCGGCGCCGCCGCGCTGACGGCGGTGCTCGGCGGCCCGGCCGTCATCAGCGCGGGCTTCCTGTTCCCGTTCGTGCCGGTGGCCTTGAATTCGACCATACTGGTGGCGCTTGGCTTCCTTTTCCACAAGCTGGCGCGGCGCAATTACCCGCATGTCGCGGCACCAGCCGCCAACAGCCACGGCACCGCCGATCCGCCGGCTCAGCAGCGCGTCGGTTTCCGGCCCGAGGATATCGACGCGGCGCTGACCACACTTGACGAGACCTTCGACATCGACCGCGACGACCTCGAACGGTTGCTGAGACAAGTCGAACTGCAGGCCATGGTGCGCTCGCACCGCACGCTGCTGTGCGAGGACATCATGTCGCGCGACGTGGTTTCGGTGTCCGAGCAAGCCACCGCCGACGAGGCGCGCCAGCAACTGATCGATCACAATATCCGTACCTTGCCGGTGGTCGACGCGGATGCCCGGCTGGTTGGCGCCGTTGGCCTGCGCGAGCTGACGAAAGCTACCGACACGGTGAAGAGCGTCATGGCAAAAGCCGGCACCGCCTCGCCCGAGACACCGGCGATGAGCCTGCTCCCAGTGCTGACCGACGGCCGCAGCCATGCCGTGGTCATCGTCGATGGCGAGCGGCGCATTCTCGGCCTGATCACGCAGACCGACCTCTTGGCGGCCGCCGCACGCGTGCAGAGGGCAGACAAGGGATTGGCGGCAGCCTAGAATAGGGAACCCGGATCCCTCTGGTCCGGGAACCTTTTGCCGGCAGGCGCATCCAATGTGCAGCATTTGCACGAGGAGATCCGGTCGCGATGAGCAAGCAGCCAATGCCCGCCACGGTGCCCGCGGTTGCCGAAAGCCCTTCCGGCGACATGCAGCTCGTCCACCGCGCGCTGGCGCGCGACCCGGATGCTTTTCGCGCCATCATGAAGATACACAACCAGCGGCTCTACCGCATCGCGCGCGGCATTCTGCGCAACGACGCCGAAGCCGAGGACGTCGTCCAGGAGGCCTATGTCAGCGCCTTCGCCAGCCTGGCGGCGTTTCGCGGCCAATCCACGCTCGCCACCTGGCTGTCGCGCATCGTCATCAACGAAGCGCTCGGCCGCCTGCGCAAGAGACGTCGCACGGTGGAGATGCCTGCCGATCCGGAAGCGCGGATAATCAGGTTTCCCCTCAAATCCAACGACGATCCGGAGCGGACGATGGCGCAGCGGCAGATTCTCGCACTTGTCGAACGGGCGACCGACAGCCTGCCCGACATCTACCGCATGGTCTTCGTCGCCCGCGTCATCGAGGGCCTGAGCATGGAGGAAACCGCCGATTTGCTTGGCGTGCGGCCAGAGACCGTCAAGACGAGGCTGCACCGGGCGCGCGCCCTGTTGCGCAAGGCGCTGGACGATGAAATCGGCCCTGTGCTGCTCGATGCCTTCCCCTTCGCGGGTCGGCGCTGCGAGCGACTGACCCAGGCGGTGATGGCACGGCTGGGTTTCGAATGATGCCGTCCTGATTTTCCGGGAACGTTTCTCCCCGCCCCGCATCCAATGAGCGTCAACTGCAAATTCGAGCCCGGCGCCTCCGCGCGGCCGGGCCAAGGAGGATGCCATGTTCACCCGATATACCGTCGCCCTTGCCGCCCTGCTTCTCGTCGGCGCTGCTCCGGTCTCGCAAGCCGCCGACAAGCCGACCGACCCGCAGATCGCCCATATCGCCTATACAGCAGGCGTCCTCGACATCGAGGCGGCCAAGCAGGCGATCAAGAAGTCAAAGAGCAAGGAGGTCGTCGATTTCGCCAAGGACATGGAGCGCGACCACGAAGCGGTGAACAAGCAGGCGCTCGATCTCGTCAAGAAGCTCAAGGTGAAGCCCGAGGACAACGCTACCAGCCAGGCGCTGACGAAGGCGGCGAAGGAGGAACGTGCCAAGCTCGCCAAGCTGAAAGGGGCGGCCTTCGACAAGGCTTATATCGAAAACGAGGTCGCCTATCACAAGCAGGTCAATGGCGCGCTCGAAACCCTGCTCATACCGTCGGCCAGCAATGCCGAGTTGAAGAGCCTGCTCGAGACCGGCCTCAAGATCTTCCAGGGCCATGAGCAGCATGCCGAACACGTCGCCGGCATGCTGAAATGAAAACGGGCGCCTTGGATCATCTGGCGCTGCTGGTCGTGCTGGCGTTGTTATTCACAGCGCCGGCAGCGGCGGCAACCATCCAGGTCACCGTCGACAAGCTCGTCTTTTCGCCGGCCAGCGTCGATGCCAAGGTCGGCGACACGATCGAGTGGGTGAACAAGGATGTGATCGCCCACACGGCCACCGTGAAGGGCGGCTGGGAGGTGATAATCCCGCCGAAGAAGTCGGCAAGCATGACGCTGAAGACGGCGCAAACGGTCGACTATTTCTGCCGCTTCCACCCCAACATGAAAGGACGCTTGCTGGTGGCGCCGTGATCCAGGGCCGAGGAGGCCCGCCTTGCCTCCTCGGGCCGCGCGACATGCGTCCAGGACCCGTCGTGTCCAGGCCTGTGCCTGCTGATCCAGGCATCTAGCGCCTCGTGCAAATCGGCTGTCGGGGCCATACGGGCGAACTGCTCGGCCTCGACCAGCAAGCCTTCGGCGATGCTCAGATTGAGCCCTCGCGTTACCGCCGTGAGGATGCCCGCAGCTGCCAGTCCGGAGTGCCGAAGGATACGCCTGGCCAGATTGAACGCAGCCGGCATCAGATCGTCATGCGGGACCACCTGATTGACGAGGCCAAGGTCAAGAGCCCGCTGTGGCGGGAACCAGTCGCCGGTCAAAAGCAGTTCGAGCGCGCGCTTGCGCCCGGCGAGCCTGGGCAGGCGCTGCGTTCCGCCGAAAGTCGGCGGCATTGCCAGAGTGATCTCCGGCTTGGCGAACAGCGCGCGGTCGCTGGCAATTGCTAGCGGCACGGCCTCCGTGATTTCGCAGCCGCCGCCGAAGGCGAGGCCGTTGACGGCTGCGATGACAGGCTTGCGAAAGCCTTCCAGCCTTGCCGTCAGCCGTTGTCCCCGCATGACGAAGTCTCGCAGCGCTGTCTCGGCGCCCAGCGCCACGCTGGCCGAGAACTCCTCTATGTCGGCGCCCGCCGAGAAGGCCCGCTCGCCGGCGCCCGTCAGAATGACTGCCCGGATGCGGTCGTCGACTTCAATGTCGTCGAGTGTCGCGAGCAGGCGATCGATCAGCGCATAGCTCAACGCGTTCAGCTTTTCCGGGCGGTTGAGGGAAAGGACGGCAATGCCTTCCCTGTTTTCGTTCAGGACAAGATCGGTCATCTGGCTTCCTCCAGCATGGTGATGAGATGGAAGGTTACGCCATTCGCGCCTTGTGTATATTCACTAGTCGGTATACTTAAACCCATGCCCGAAGCACAAAGTCCTACCCGCAAGCGCATTGTCGACGCAGCAACCAGGTTGTTTTACGCGGAGGGGATCGGCCGTGTCAGCGTCGATGCCGTCGCCGAGGAAGCGGGTCTCACGAAGCGGACGCTCTACTACCACTTCAAGAGCAAGGACGACCTCATCGCAGCCTATCTCGACGGCCGCGATCAGCCCAATCTGAAACGGATGGCCGGCTGGTTCGAGGCTGAACAAGGTGGTGTGGACAGCAAGGTCCAAGCCATCTTCGCCAACCTGGCCCGGGCCACGCGCCATCCGAAATGGAAGGGATGCGGCTTCCTGCGCACCGCCGCGGAGCTTGCCTCGATGCCAGGGCACCCGGCGGTCAAGGTCGGGGCGCGCCACAAAAGCAATTTCGAGACATGGCTGGCGGCAGAATTGTCCGGCCACCATGTCGAGGGGCCGCGGGCGCTGGCGCGCGAGATCGTGCTGCTGATCGACGGCTGCTTTTCGATCATGCTCATCCATCGCAACCCCGACTACGTCGAAGCAGCCGGACGAGCCGCGGCCACGCTTGTCAGGGCGCGAATGTCGGGCAGCCAGGCCTAGGGGCTACCCCCCGAACGCCAGCCATCCCGTACCGGCCAAGAGCGTAATCAACGTCAGCGGCAGGCCGACCTTGAAGAAGGCGCCGAAAGACAACGGCGTGCCTGCGGCCTTGGACTGCTCGGCGACGATCAGATTGGCGACCGAGCCGAGCAACGTGAAGTTACCGGCGAGCGTCGAGCTCATGGCCACGACCAGCCAGGCGCGCTCGGGGTTTTCCAGGCCGGGTATGAAAGGCCTGAGCGCCAGCACGGCCGGAACATTGCTCATGACGTTGGACAACACCGCGGTGAAACCCGAAAGCCTCCAGACATCGTCGAGCCCGATGTTCTTGGCCGAGGCGATCATCTCAGGTGTCAGCAGCGTCTTTTCCGCGCCGGCAACCACCACGAACAGGCCCGCGAACATGAACAGCAGCGGTCCGTCGATCTCGCGGTAGATGCGCGATGGCTTGATGGCGCGGGTCAGCAGCAGAATGGCGCCGCCGATGAGCGCCGCCTTGGCTACGGGAACACCGGCGAAGAAGGCGATCGCCAGCCCGACGCAGACGACCACCGCCTTCAGCACCTGGCCGCGATGCATGCGGCCGCGCGAGATGTATGGCGTCAGTTCGCCGTTGCGGGTAAATTCGGCACGGTAGACGATGCGCACGATGACGATGACCGCGACAAGGCCGAACAAGGCGACCGGCGCGAGTGCCGCCGAAAAGGCCGGATAGGAAATGCCCGACAGCGCGCCGATGACCATGTTCTGCGGATTGCCCGTGATGGTGGCGACGCTGCCGCAGTTCGAAGCGGTGGCGGTGGCGATCAGATAGGGGATCGGATTGCGGTTGATGATGCGGGTAACATGGACGACGATTGGCGCCATGACCAGGCAGATGGCATCATTGACCAGGAAGGCCGACAGCACGCCGGTGAGGAGCGTCACCATCACCAGCAGCATGAACGGTGCATGCGCGTGCTCGATGGCGACGGCGCCAAGACCGCGAAAGGCACCCGACACCTTCAGATGAGCCACGACGATCATCATGCCGAGCAGAAGCGTGATGGTGTCGAAATTTATGGCCCGGTAGGCATCCTCCATGCTGAGCGCGCCGATGGCGATCATGGCCGCGCCGCCAAGCAGCGCGATACCTGCCCGGTCGAGCCGCAAGCCAGGTATGCGGCCGATTGCGACGCCGGCATAAGTCAAGATCAGGATCAGCAGTGCCGCGGCGCCCGTCAATGTCATCGGTAGAAGCCCTGCTCGATCTGTCTGCGCGCCGATGCCGGCCGCCCCGCGATTCACGTGATGCCAGCTTTAGCGCGATGTCGGGATCGATGCCAAACGGGGCACGTGGTTTGCTGGCCGAGGGTGTCTGGAAAGCCGGACGGCGTGGCGCCGCTAACGCCGATAGAAGTCCAACCGCTGTTGCACCGCCTGCGGCGAAAACAGCTGCTCGACGGTTCGCCGCGCCTTCTGACCGACGGCCACCCGCAGTGCCGGGTCGGCTTTAAGTTCGGCCAGGATCCGTGCTGCCTGTTGCGTCGTTTCGAACAGGAAACCGTTTTCGCCATGCCTGATATGATCGGCGTAGCCGCCATGCGAATGGCAAACGACCGGCAGGCCACAGGCCATCGCCTCGAACACCACACGGCCGAACGTCTCCACATGCGAGCCGGTGCGATAATAGAAGACGTCGAGCGTCGGCAAAAACTGTTCGGCGGCAAATTCACCCTGCGGCAGGAGCTCGAGTTGCGAATGCGGCGCGAGCCTGTCCTTGAGCGGCATGCCGCCCTGAATCCGCACCGCGTCGCCGTCGGCCAGCAATGCCTCATACAGCGCCACATCGTCGGCATGATGCTTGTCCGCCGTATCGCGGCTCAGTCGCCCCACCGTGAACGGACCGTTTGGCCTTACCTGCCGTGGCGAGAGGCGCTCGATGTCGATGGGTGACGGATGCACGACGCCCTCGACCCGCAGCATGCGCTTTTGAAAGTCGGAGATCAGCACCAGTTCGGCACCGGGCCAACCCAGCAGGGGCGGCCTGTGCGTCGTCAGGGCGATGATCTTGGGATGAAAGGTGTTGAAGACATAGATCAGCCGGCGCGGTCGCGGGATCAGATAAGGCCACATCTTGTTGCGCCAATGCGCACCGAGAAAGACATAGGTGCCGCCAGCCGGCACATTGCGTGTTGCCGGCGAGACGCGGCGTATCGGAAATTCCTGCATCAGGTCTTCGGATACGCGCGACGAGGTCGCCCAGAGGCGCACCTGCGAGTCGGCGCTCAACAGCCGATACAACTCCAGGGTTTCGCGCTCACTGCCGCCAAACGGGTTCTGAAAGCCGTTGAATAAGTGGATCATGATCGCGGTGTTTACCGGGCCCGAGGCGTTTGGCCATTCAATTCCCTGCATCCCCGGGCCGTGCCGTACCCGCGAACCGCACGATCGAGGGACTCAAGAAGCAGGATTGTTTCTGGCGATGTTCCATACATCACTTGCGCGGAGGAAGCACACAGACAGGGATGCGTCAAGGAAGCGGTCGGTGCCAGCCGGCTGTAAGGCTGCCCTCAGTGGACGGTGGCGGCGCTGAGCGGAGACACTAGAGCGGCTTCCGCCGGATCGAAGCTGACCTGATCGCGTCCATTCGACTTGGCGGCATAAAGCCGTCTGTCGGCGGCGGAGAATATTGCCTCGTAGGTGGTCGGCCCGCTGAAGCTGGTGCCGCCGATGCTGACGGAAAGCGGACAGGACCGGCCATCGGGCGAAAAGTCCATTTCGCGTATCCGTCGGCGGATGCCTTCGGCAACCAGCCAGGATTGCGAGGGGTCGACGCCGGGAAGGAATACACCGAACTCCTCACCGCCGATCCGGCCGACGATATCGGTGCCACGCAGCTGGCCTTTGATCGCCTGCGCGATCAGTTTGAGCGCCTGGTCGCCGCAATCGTGGCCGAGGCGGTCGTTGATCGACTTGAAGTGGTCGGCATCGATGATCAGCAGCGCTCCGGTACGGGTCTCTTCCTGCTTGCGGGTCTGTTCGAGATAGGCCTCGACCAGCATCGAGAAGGCGCCGCGGTTCAGCACCGCCGTCAGGCTGTCCGTCGCAGCAATGACGCTGAGGTCGCGCTGGGCTATCGCCAGTTGGCGGATCTTCCACATCAGGAAAAACAGAAACGAGCCGCCGAGCACCAAGGGCAGCAGAAGGTCGGTCAGCTTAGCGCGCCAGACAGACTCGGGCGAAAGATACGGGAAATTGAACGAATCGACGAAAAACGCCACGGCAATGAAGAATGCCGTGCCGGCGGCGGTGACGGCCATCACCCTGCCCCAGCTGGTGGGCGACAGGTCCAGCTTCATCCCTTTTCACTCCGTTAGCCGTCCCTACTATGACGTGCCAACGCAAACAAAATGATAAGACTTTCCTTTCAATTCGAGATCAGGTGGCGACGAGACGAGATCAGGGGCCGGGCGCTGGAGCACGATCGCCCAACAGGCGGCCGTGCCCCAATGGCGGACGCGATTTGCTCACCGGATTTCGGACATGGGAAATTCCGAAGTCAGCGGCTGGGCGCCGGCCCAACCGCTTCGGCGACGAAGGATGCCGCGATCAGGTCGTCGGCATCCAGTTGCAAGGAACCGTCGCCAGATCCCATGATGGCGGCCACCTTGTGAAAGGTTTTCATTTCATGGCCGGAAATTTCGGCGTCTTGCATTCGGGCCCTGAGATCGGCGATACGCCGCCCCAAGGCAGGGGACGTTCCAATTTCACGTTTCGACATAGCCTTGTTTCTCCTCCCCCAACCCGCGCTTGTTTTGCCCACCCGTTCGCTTGCCCGCATAGTGCCTTTTATGAGGTTCCACGAATACAAGGCCCCGAACGCGTAGTCTTGGCCAAGGTTCCAACAGGGCCGGATCACGAAATAATTCCAGAGCCCTGTGCGGGCCGAACTCTGTTCCGGCTTCCGGTAAGCGGCGTGGCAGCACTGGCAGGCAGGGGTAGGATCGCGCGACCGCGTGAGGTCATGCAACATAAGCCATTGAAATTATTGGCGATCCCGACAGGATTCGAACCTGTGACCATCGGCTTAGAAGGCCGGTGCTCTATCCAGCTGAGCTACGGGACCGTCGGCCGGCCAACGGCCGGCTGGATGCTTGGGCCTGCCGCCTTTCAGTGCGTCCAGGGCGTTCTGCGGTCATAGCGGAAATTCTCCGCATAGGAAATCTGGCGGCGCTTGGTCTCTTTCGGTTCCTCGACACGGAAGGCAAGCCCTTCCTTTTCCGCGTAGGCCACCGCTTCTTCGCGCGTGTCGAAGGTGAGCCGGATCTGGCTTCTCATGTCACCCGACGTGGTGTAGCCCATCAAGGGATCGATCTTCTTGCGCATCTCGGGGTCGAATTCCAGCACCCAATGGCCGGTCTTGGCCTTGCCGGACTGCATCGCGGTTTTGGCTGGGCTGAAAATGCGCGCGGACATGGCCACCTCTTTGTTGGCAAGGCGGCATCGCCGCCTCTTCGCCCGTCATTACTGCGCATTGGCAGCGGCGGCAAGGTTTTTGCACTTGCCATGTACCACCGAAATGAATAGGCAACAGACCGTTCGGAGTGTAGCGCAGGCTGGTAGCGCATCTGGTTTGGGACCAGAGGGTCGGGAGTTCGAATCTCTCCACTCCGACCATTTCTCATTTAAAATGCGACACCGATGGCACCGAAGGGGTTTTGGCCCTTATCCGCGTGTCATTATTTCATGCTCGCTTCCATCGGCATTGCTGGCTTAAGCTGCGGCAAACGGGGGTTGGCGGTGCTTGGGATCGATACTTGGATGTCGCTGTTCGGGCCGGCCTATTTCGCCTATGCGGGCGTGACGGTTCCGTTCATGGTGGCATGGGCGATCGCCTGTGCCGCCTTGGCGACGTGGAACAATCGCGAGAGCCGCAGGCACGGCAGGCTCGCACCTGGCATCGTCGCCTCCCGTTCGTGGGCAGCCAGCATCGGGATTTTTGTGCTGGTCGCGGCCTGCTATATCGCCGCGCACTCGGCCGTCTATCTGTTGGTCCGGCATTTCGTCAGAATGTGGCTGTGATTGGTCGCAAGCTCACCGGCCGGCAGTGCTACGTTGAGAGCACACCCTCTATATCGGTTTTCGAAAAATCGGCTCCGACATATAACAGCCGGCAAGAGTGCTCCTTCGCCACCTCGTAGGAGAAACAATCGCCGAAATTGAGCGCGGCCGGATGGCTGCCCTTGCCCCATCGCGCATAGGCTTCGGCGATACGCCGGGCCGAGGCCGGCGTTACCACCACCACCTCGAAACCAAGCCCGTCAATCAGGCTGGACAGCTCGGCGGCGACGCCACGATGGGCCGCGACGATCAGCGCCTCGGCAACGGTGCCGGCGGAGATCAGGAGGTCGTTCTCGGCTGCGAGCGCGGCCATGCAGGCGTCGGCCTGAAGTTCATTCAGGACGATCGCCATAAGCGCCGACGTATCGACCGCGATCATGGCATGCCGTCATCGCCATAAAGGAAGTCCTGGCTGCGGGCAGCGGATGGTCCGGCCTTCATCTTGGCCGCCCCTGCCGCACGCGCCGCTTCCATGAGCGTCCGGCGACCTTCCTTGCCGGGCATTGCCTTGATGGGAACCAGCCGCACGGCCGCATGGCCGTGACGGGTCAGAATGACCTCGTCGCCCGCCTCAGCGCGGCGCACCAGCTCGGTCAGCTGTCCCTTGGCGTCGGTAACGGATACCTGCATCGAATACTCCGCATTGACCATTCTCCGGTCCAAATCTTTTAATCGAGAAATAGACCATCGAGTGGTCTATTTCAAGAGTTTCGACAATGCGGGGGTGGTCCGTGTCGTTGGGGTGGATGTCCGCTGCGGCGGCACCGGCTCGATGCATTTTGAACGCAAGCTCGCCGGGCGAGAACCCCAACCGCCTCAGTCCCGGCGAGCCTACAACCTGATTTGGAACGCAATCAGGACCGGGGTTAGCCGGCAAGCTCACGCAGCAAGATAAGTGCCAGTCTTGTTTCCCAAAATGGGACTCAGTCGAGACGAGGACAGGTGGAAGCCTGAAGTCATCAAATCTCGAACTCGCCCTGCCCTTCGTCCATGGCATTGATGGTTTCGGCGGCCAGCGTCCTTGTAATCGGCATCTTGCGCTCCAGGGCGGTACGATCCAGGCGCTCCACCACACGCATCGCGGTTGCCAGAGAACGCTCGATGCGCCGCACCAAATACTGCACGACATGCGGCTCGACCTCGACCTGGCGGTCGGCGAACAGCTTGGTGATGACACCGGCGAGCAGGAGATCATCGGGCTCATGGATCTCGACGGTCGCCGCAGCCTTGAGCCGCGATGCAAGATCGGGCAGCGATACACCCCAGGCCGAGGGAAAGCGGCGTGCGGTCAAAAGCAGCGTCGAGCCGGCGCCACGCACCGCATTGATGAGATGGAACAGGCCCAGTTCGTCGACCGCGCGTGCGTCGACATCATCGATCAGGGCCGGGCGGGCACCAAGATTTGCGATGCTGTCGCCAATGCGCCTGGCGTCGACAGTCACCGCCTTGGCGCGCGCACCCCAGATCGAGGCCAGATGCGTCTTGCCGGAGCCGGCTGGGCCCGCCAGCACGACCACCGGTGCTGGCCAATCCGGCCAGCGGTCGACCAGTGCGGCCGCCTGGTTGTTGGTACCGGAGACGACCAGCTCGTCACGCGAGTAACCGGTGCCATGGCCGAGATCGAGCGGCAACTGGCGTGGCGGGTCGGTTCGCTGCGCGGTCACTTCAGCGACGCGGTTGCGAGCGGTGGCCGCCGCCGCGATCGGCTGGCAATGCCGGCGCGGGTTCTGTCGCATGGCCTTTGTAGAGCGGCGATTCGAGATAACGGGCGATGGCAAATCGCACCAGCACCGCAACCGCCGCCGAAGCCGGCACGGCAATCAAAAGGCCGACGAAGCCGAACAGCGCGCCGAAGGCGAACAGCGCGAACATCAGCCATACAGGATGCAGGCCGACGCTTTTGCCGACCAGCCTGGGCTGCAGGATGTTGCCTTCGATGAACTGGCCGATGAAGAAGACCACCGCAACCGCGACGATCATCGTCCAGTCAGGCCAGAACTGAACGAAGGCGACGCCGACGGCCAGCACCAGCCCGGTCAATGAGCCGACATAGGGGATGAAGGAGATCAGCCCGGCGAACAGGCCGATGAGGATGGCGAAGTTCAGCCCGGTCAGCGTAAGGCCGGTGGCGTACATGGCGCCCAGCACCAGGCAGAGCGTACCCTGGCCGCGCACGAAGCCAGCGGTGGCGGTGTTGACGTCGCGCGCGATGGCGCGGACCGTGGCGACGTTGTCGCGCGGCACCCAGCTGTCGATGACCGCCACCATGCGGTCCCAGTCGAGCAGCATGTAGAAGGCCACGACCGGCGTCACCACGAACAGGCTGACCACCGAGACCAGCGCCACGCCCGAACTCCAGATCGAAGTGAAAACCGTCGTGAGCAGGCCGAAACCGGAGGTCAGCAGTGAGTTCAACCCATCGCGCAAGCCATTGGCGTTGACGCCGAATTTCTGTTCCAGCCACTTCGGATCAAAGGAGGTGATCAGGCTCTGCAGCCGGGTCAGGTACTCCGGCAGCTTGCCGGCGAAATCGGCCATCTGTGTCGCCAGCACCGGAATGAGGATGACCAAGGCCAGCACCAGCACGATCAGGAATGTGATGAGGATGACCACCGTCGCCATGAAGCGGCTGAGGCCGAGCCGCTGCAGACGGTCGGCGACCGGATCGAGGAAATAGGCAAGCACCATGCCGGCGACGAAGGGCAGCAGGATGTCGCTGAAGACATAAAGGAAGAGCGCCAGGATCGCGGCACCCGCCAGCCAGAAGAATATCTGGCGCCGGAACGTGGCCGACGCCTCGGCCTCTGCCGCCGTCTCGCCTTCCGGCACGACGACAACCATCTGGCCGTCGTCGGTCTTGCCCAGCGCCGCCGCCTTGCGGGCGGCCGGCTTGCGGGCAGGCTTGCCGTCGATGGGCTTGTCAGCCTGATTTACCGCCTTCGCCATAGCCGCTCATATGCCTCAGCCAAGCCACGAGATAGGCCGCGGCCGAAGCCACGGTCAAGACCCCGGACAGCAATATGAGGCTTGGCCGCAGAGGGTCGAGGTGCACGGCAAAGGCGAGTTCGCCCAGCACAACCGCCGCCAGCACGATCTGGACGGCGGTATTCGCCTTCGAGACCAGGAACGGTTTGATCTCGACCGGATGGGCCATCGCCGTGGACAACAGGACCGCGCAGACGATCAAGGCGTCACGCGACACCATGGTGACGACCAGCCACAGCGGCAACTGCCCGATGATGCCCATGACGACGAACACCGAAACCAGCAGCAGCTTGTCGGCGATCGGATCGAGATAGGCGCCGAACCTGGACTGCTGGTTGAAGCGGCGGGCGATGAAGCCGTCGACGCCGTCGGAAATGCCGGCAACGACGAAGCCGGCAAAGGCCCAGTCCCAACGCGCCTGCAGCATGGCCAACACCACGGCAGGCACCAGGACAACGCGCAGCATGGTGATCAGGTTGGGGATGGTCAACGCATTGTCCCGCCGTATTATGCGTTGAGATAGATGAGGGAGATGGAGGGCCGAGGCAAGGGAGAGCCGGCTGGGCCAGCCGCAAGCACTGAGTGCGATGCCTCCGGCTATCCACGCTTTTGTCGGCCAAACGAAGCCCGGTTCGGCCGTTATCCTTGCGGACCGAAACCGTTCATGCGAAGAGCCCGCAAACGAGCAGGAACATTGCGATGAGCAAGCGCGAAACCGGCCAGCATAAAACGGGCCAGAACAAAACGGCCAAGCGCGGAAACGGGCTCACCTATGCGCAGGCGGGCGTCGATATCGATGCCGGCAACCTCATGGTCGAGAAGATCAAGCCGCTGGTGCGCGCGACGCGCAGGCCGGGCGCGGATGGCGAGATCGGCGGCTTCGGCGGCCTGTTCGATCTGAAAGCGGCCGGTTTCACCGATCCGGTGCTGGTAGCAGCCAATGACGGCGTCGGCACCAAGCTCAAGATTGCCATCGAGGCGGGAAAACACGACACGATCGGCATCGACCTTGTCGCCATGTGCGTCAACGACATCGTCGTGCAGGGCGCCGAACCGCTGTTCTTCCTCGACTATTTCGCCACCGGCAAACTCGATCCCGATCAGGGTGCCGCGATTGTCGGCGGCATCGCGCAGGGCTGCCGTCAGGCCGGCTGCGCGCTGATCGGCGGCGAGACGGCGGAAATGCCGGGCATGTATCACGGCAAGGACTATGACCTTGCTGGCTTTGCCGTGGGTGCGGCCGAACGCGGCCAGCTCCTGCCCACCGACGACATCGTCGAGGGCGACGTGCTGCTCGGGCTGGCCTCTTCCGGCCTGCATTCGAATGGTTTCTCGCTGGTGCGCCGCATCGTCGCCGCCAGCGGTCTGGCGTGGAACGATCCAGCCCCGTTCAACGACGAGGCGACGCTTGCCGAGGCACTGCTCGAACCCACCCGCATCTACGTCAAGTCGATCCTCAAGGCGATCCGCAACACGCATGGCATCAAGGCGCTGGCGCACATCACCGGCGGCGGTTTTCCGGAAAACATTCCGCGCGTGCTGCCCAAGGACTTTTCCGCCGAACTTGACCTCAATGCCATCGACGTGCCGCCGGTGTTTTCCTGGCTGGCCAAGACAGGCGGCGTGGCGCCGGAGGAGATGATGCGCACCTTCAATTGCGGCATCGGCATGATTTTGGCTGTCGCTTCCGGTCAGGCGGCGCAGGTCGCGGCCGTGCTGCAGGAAGCCGGCGAGACGGTGACGCCGATCGGCCGCATCGTGCCGCGTCGCGACGCCGGCGTCATCTATCGGGGTTCGATCGGCCTATGAGCACGCAGAGAAAACGCACCGTTGTCCTGATTTCGGGGCGCGGCTCCAACATGACCGCGCTGATCGCGGCGGCCAGCGATCCGGCCTTCCCGGCCGAGATTGCCGGCGTCATTTCCGACAAGGCGGACGCCGCCGGCCTCGGCGTCGCCAAGGCACGCGGCATCGCCACCCAGGTCATTTCCCGCGCCGACCATGGCAGCAAGCAGGCGCATGACGCGGCGATCGACGCGGCACTTGCGGCCTTCAACGCCGACATCGTGGCGCTGGCCGGCTATATGCGCCTCCTGACCCCCGGCTTTGTCCAGAAATGGCAGGGCCGCATGATCAACATCCACCCTGCCCTGCTGCCGGCCTTCAAGGGGCTCGACACCCATGCGCGCGCGTTGGCCGCCGGCATCCGCATCCATGGCTGCACGGTGCATTTCGTCACGTCCGAGATGGATGATGGCCCGATCATCGCGCAAGCGGCCGTGCCGGTGATGGTCGGCGACAATGCCGATACGCTGGCCGCGCGCGTGCTCAAGGCAGAGCACCGGCTCTACCCGCTGGCGCTTGGACTGGTCGCCGAAGGCAAGGCACGCATGGAGGCCGGGCATACGGTTCTTGCCCACTTCGCCGACGATGCCGACAACGGCACCTCGGTGGTGATGGCGCCCGATCCGCTGCGCGAGGAAGCCGACCTCGAGCACCTGGCGCGGATCACGCCCTGAGCGAGAGCGCAGCGATGAAACAGCTGCTCCTGCTGCGTCATGCCAAATCGAGTTGGGACGACCCTGACCTCAACGATTTCGACCGACCGCTGGCGGAACGTGGGTTGAAGGCGGCCCGGCTGATCGGCCGCGAGCTTGGAGCGCGCAACTGGCTGCCGGATCAGGCGCTGGTGTCGCCGGCGCTGCGCACCCGCGATACCTGGCGGCTGGTGGCGGCGGAACTGCCAGTGCATCCCCGGGTCGCGTTTGCCGACGCGCTCTACGATGCCGCAGCGGCGGATATTCTGGGTCAGCTACGCAAAGCGGACCCTTCGACCAGCTGCCTGCTGGTTCTCGGCCACAATCCGGGCCTTGAGGAGCTGGCAAAACAGCTTGCCGGACCGGGATCGGAGGCGAAGGCGCGCAAGAGGCTCGAGGAAAAGTTTCCGACAGCAGCCCTCGCGCGCTTCGTCCTTGAAGACGATTGGTCCGGGGTGTCGGCCGCCAGGCTGACACATTGCCTGCGGCCGAAGGATCTGAGCTAGAAGTCTAATGTCCGCGAGTGCGGCAGATCAGACCCGCCGCAGCCGCGACATCAGTTGCCCCAGATGCCCTGGCCAGGCTCGGGCCAGTCGGTGGCTGGCTTCATCTTGGTGTCGGCGGTCTTGTGTTTGATCATATCCGTATCGTTGACGGCGCCCGTGACGGCGTGATCCACGCCGGCGACCGGGGCGACGACCGGCTGGTTGGCATTGTCGGAGCCATAGTGGTCGCTGCCGGCGAATGCACCCCCGGCTGCGACAAGGATAGCGGCGGTAGCGAGAGCAAGTCTGTTCATTTCAATCTCCTGTTCATCCGTTGGGCGGCGTCTTGGGAGGACGGTTCCGCTGAGGAGAAGACCAGAAGCAGCCTGGTTTTATTCCTGGACGTGAGATGTTTTGCCGACTGAGAAGATCGGCGGCCTTCGGTCTGACCTCATTCAAAACAAGAGCGGCGGGCCAGACCCACCGCTCTTTGTCGTCAAGCCAGGCGAGGCCGGCGTGGATCAGTTGCCCCAGTTGCCCTGGCCGGGATCAGGCTGATTGGAATCGGGCGTCAGCTTGAAACCGCGGTGTTCGACCGGCTTGCGGATCGAAGCCGTGTAGCTGTGGTCAATTTTACCCACGGGCGCGGTGACCGCCGGCTGATTGACATTGTCAGAGCCATAATTGTCGCTGCCGGCGAACGCGCTGCCCGTGGCAACGAGAATGGCAGCGGCGGTAAGTGCGATCCTGTTCATTTCTCTACTCCGATAGGTCTGGTCTGTCCGTCAAGTGGCGTGCCTTTGGGAGGAATTTCGCGTCGCTCGGACCAGCTGAACGTGGGTTTTTCGTTCGTCGGCTTCCAATCACGAAGATGTTCCTTCACGGCCCGATTTCGCACCTCAAGGCTGGATAACGGATTTCGGCAGAAGTGTTTTCATCAACATTATCAGCCGCTTGTTGCGCAACTCACGGAGCATTACGCTTTGTTTCGCCGAGGCGGCGTTCGCCGGGCGCTCACGGCGCGTCAACATTAATTGAACCAATTGGTTCGATCCGTGACCGGCGCGCTGGCCGGCACTTGTTCGACGGCTATCCGGCACGACTGAACCCGACTGGCTCGCCTGATTCCATTTGTCACAAAAAACAAGAGCGGCGGGCCAGGCCCACCGCTCTTTGTAGTCACGCGATGCAAGAAGGGATTAGCGGCCCCAGATGCCCTGGCCCGACTGGGCCGGAACGTTGGCATTGGCATCGGCCTGCGCCTTGTCCGCCTTCAGGATCGAACCGGTGTGGAAGGTGTCGACGTTGGAGGTCGACTGGCTGGCAACCGGCTGGTTGGCGTTGTCGGAACCGTAGTTGTCGCTGCCGGCAAAAGCGGTGCCAGTGGCAACGAGGATGGCAGCGGCGGTGAGTGCGATTTTGGTCATTTCAAGTACTCCTGAATTCAAAGTTGGATGGATTGGCAGTCGCGATTAGCGGCCGAAGAGGTTGCGGTCAGCGCCCTGCGGAGCCTGGACCGACGCGGCCGTCGACTTCGAGGTCGAAGCAGTGACCGAATGGTCGACAGTGGCGGCAGGCTGGTTGGCGTTGGCCGAGCCATAATTGTCGCTGCCGGCAAAAGCAGTGCCCGTGGCAACGAGGATGGCGGCGGCGGTAAGAGCGATCTTGGTCATTTTATTTACTCCAGAATTTCTTTGTTCTGTCCGTCTAGTGGCGTGCCCTTGGGAGGATTTCGCGTCGCTCGGACCACCTCCAGATGGGGAAGGCCCTTTGGAATTACCAGTCGCGTCGGCTTTGCAGTATTTCATCATATTATGGACAATGCATATTGCATTGCAGCATTTTTAGCCTGAATTCTCAAACGTTTTCAGGAGATTAGCGTTTCTCCCGCAGACGCAAACACCAACCGACTCACGCCTATTGTTCACTGTTTACGATACAATCCGTCAACCAGAACCGAACCGTTCGGTTCGATCTATGTTTCAAACGAGGCATCTAGCCCGCGAAAACCATCGCCGGCCGCAGCCAAGCCGCATTTGCCTTGCGTTGCGATCGATACTATCGATCATCCGGGTTCCGATTGCCGAATGGGATCGTCGATCGAGCCTTGGTGGCCGTTGAGACCGAAGTGGATGCTGGAACGGCAATAGACATGCGATTGCTGCTTGTGGAGGACAATCGCGAACTGGCGGACTGGCTAGGCAAGACCTTGCGCCAGGCGAATTATGTCGTCGACATCGTCCATGACGGCGAGGATGTCGAGCACGCGCTTGCCGCCGGCGACCACGCGCTTGTCATTCTCGACCTTGCGTTGCCCCGCATGGGCGGACTGGAAGTGCTGCGCATGCTGCGAGCCCGCGGCAACCGGGTGCCGGTGATCGTACTGACTGCCAATGCCAGCCTCGATGGCCGGGTCAAAGGCCTCAACGAAGGCGCCGACGACTATCTGGCGAAGCCCTTCCAGGTAGAGGAACTCGAAGCGCGCATCCGCGTGCAACTGCGCCGCGCCAATGACCGGACGGCACCGGTCGTTGCCTGCGGCGACCTCATCTTCGACACCAACACCAGGCTGTTTTCGCTCGGCGGTGAAACACTGGCCCTGACACCACGCGAACATGCCGTGCTTGAACAATTGATGATCAAGGCGGGACGCACGGTAAGCAAGGCCGCCCTGTCGGCAGCGATCTACGATTTCGAGACCGACGCCGATCCAAGCGCCATCGAGATCTATGTGCACCGTGTGCGCAAGAAGCTCGAGGGGTCGCGGGTCCAGATCACCACTTTGCGTGGCCTCGGCTATCTCTTGCGCCATGAGGACCTGGCGCCATGATGATTTGGCGCTATGAAGACTAACAGCCTGCGCCTGCAATTGCTGGCCTGGGTCGTGCTCCCCCTGGCCGGGCTTGCGACCATCAATCTGTGGACCAGCCAGCGCAACGCTCTGGCAACCGCCGATCTGGTCACCGACCGCATGCTGGTCGGCTCGGCCCGCGCCATCGCCGAGCAGGTCGCCATGGCCGATGGCGTACTCGATGCTACCATCCCGCCGGCGGCGATCGAGATGTTCGATACCGGCGATCGCGACAGCGTCTACTATCGCGTCGAGACCGCCGGAGGACGGTTGCTGACCGGTTACCCCGATTTGCCGCAAGCGCCGCGGCATGCGAGCGCCGAGGCGAGCTATCGCGACCATATGTTGCGGCTCTTGACGCTCAGCCACGCGGTGATCGGCGCCGGCGGCGATTCCCCCATAACGGTCACCGTGGGCATAACGCTCTCCGGGCATGATGCGATGGTGAAGCGGCTGTGGTTCAGCGCCTTCGTCCAGCAACTGGCGCTGGTGGCGATCGCCGGCGTGTTCGTGCTGCTTGGCCTGCGCCGCGGCCTGGCGCCATTGATGAGCCTGCGCGACGCGGTGCGTTCGCCAAGCCGAAGCGACCTCGATCCGGTTGACGTGCCCGGCGCGCAGAGCGAAATCCGGCCTCTGATAGAGGCGCTCAACGCCTACATGGAACGGGTGCGCGCGCAGATGGGAGCGCAGCGCCGTTTCATCGCCAATGCCGCACATCAATTGCGCACGCCGCTGGCGCTGCTATCGACGCAGGCAAGCTATGCGCTACGCGAAACCGCCACCGATGCGCGCCAGGAAGCGCTGGTGGCGCTGCAGGCCAGCTCCGGCAAGCTGGCGCGGCTGGCCGAACAATTGCTCACCCTGTCGCGTGCCGAGCCTGGCAGCCGGCGGCCACGCGCCGATCGCATCGACCTGACAGAAGCCGCCCGCCATGTACTGGAAACGCAGGCGCCCGCGGCGATCGCCCGCAAGATCGATCTCGGGCTGGAGGAAACAGGGCCGGTTGCAGTCATTGGCGACGGCACCATGCTGCGCGAGATGATCGTCAATCTTGTCGACAACGCGCTGCGTTACTCGACGGCAGGCGCGAGCGTGACGGTGAAGCTGGCCGCCATCGATAGCGAAGCCGTGTTGACGGTAGCCGATGACGGACCCGGCATCCCGGCCGAAGAGCGGGATCACGTGTTCGAGCGCTTTTATCGCATCGCCGGTTCGACCGAGGAAGGCAGCGGCCTGGGCCTCGCCATCGTGCGCGAGGTTGTCGAGAATGCCGGCGGCCGCGTCACCCTCGGGGATGGCGCGGCCGGCGGTCTGGTGGTCGAGGTCAGGTTGCCCCTGGCCTGAACCGACTCGCACCAAGCGCGGGCTCGTACTGTCCTCGGAACAAAATCAGGTGCCCTGCTCGTTGAACGGCGCCGGCCGCCACTTGACGACATAGTTCTCGAAGCGGGTGATGATGAATTCCACCACCAGCGCCATAACCGCCAGGATGATCATGGCGGCGAAGACGCCATTGGCGTTGAAGGCGCCCTGCGCGGTCGAGATCAGCAGGCCCATGCCTTGCTTGGCGCCGAGGAATTCGCCGACCACGGCGCCGACCAAGGCAAAGCCGAAGCTGACATGCAGGCTGGCCAGGATCCAGCTCATCGCCGACGGGATAATGACGGTGCGGGTGATCTGGAACGGCGAGGCACCGAGGATCTGGGCGTTGGCGATCATCGCCCTGTCGGCCTCGCGAACCCCCTGGAAGGCGTTGGCGAAAACGACGAAGAACACCATCACCACGGCGAGCGCCACTTTCGAGGCCATGCCGAGGCCGAGCGCGATGATGAAGACAGAGCCGAGCACGACGCGCGGCACGGAATTGGCGATCTTGATGTAGATCGAAAAGACATCGGCCAGCAGCCGGTTGCGGCCGAGAATGATGCCGGCGGCGATGCCGCCCAGTGCGCCGATGGCGAAGCCGAGGAAGGTTTCCTCCAGCGTCACATAGATCTGCAGCCAGAGCGGTCCCTGCGAGGTGCCCTCGGTGATCCAGGACCAGATCTGTTCCCAGATGCCCGAGGGGCTGGCGAAGAAGAACGGGTCGATGATGTTATAGTCGGCGCCGAGTTCCCACAGGCCAAGGAACGCAACGAGGATAGCAAGGCGCAGGCCGATGACCAAAGCATGGCGGCGGCGCAGCCGGGCCCTCGCCCGGGCCTCGGCAACGGCAATGGAGGCATCGCGGACGACGGCATGGGAAGCGGTGGGAGAGATAGCGGTCATGTTGGTGTCTCCTCTCAATGCCCGCTCTGCAAGGTGCGGCTCTGGCCGAGCTGCACTTCTTCGCGCAGGTCGTTCCAGATCACCTTGGCGATCTCGACGAATTTCGGGTCGTAACGGATGTCGGCCATGACACGCGGACGCGGCAGGTCGATGCGGTAGACACTCTTGACCGTTCCCGGCCCGGCGGTGAGCACATAGACCTTGTCGGCCAGCGCCACCGCCTCCTCCAGATCGTGGGTGACGAAGACGACGGAGGATTTCTGTTCCGACCACAGGCCGAGCAATTCGTCCTGCATGGCCGTGCGCGTCTGCATGTCGAGCGCACTGAACGGCTCGTCCATAAGCAGAATCTTCGGCTGGTTGATGAAGGTCTGGGCAAGGGCGACGCGCTTGCGCATGCCGCCCGAAAGCTGGTGCGGATAATGTTTTTCGAAGCGGCCGAGGCCGACGCGGGCGATCCAGTCGCGGGCCCGATCATAGGCCTGCGCCTTGGGGATCCCGCGATAAAGCGGACCGGCGGCGACATTGTCGATGACGCTTCGCCAGGGAAAAAGCGCATCGGCCTGGAAGACGAAACCGATGTCGCGGCTGATATCGGTGACCGGTTTGCCCATGACGCGGACATGACCTGTGGTCGGCCGCAGCAGGCCGGTGACGAGGTTGAGCGTCGTCGACTTGCCGCAGCCGGTCGGCCCGACGACGCAGGCGAATTCGCCACGCGCCACCGTCATGGTGAAGTCGCGGATCGCCGTCATCATATGGCCGTCGGGCGTGACGAAGCGTAGCGTCACATCATCGATAGCGATCGCGGCATCGGCCGGCGGCGCGGCCTGAGACAACTTCTCAGCCGCCATCGTTTGCACTTGCATGGCATACTCCTGTGGCGATGATGCGAGAATGCCTGCGGCCAAAACTTGTGGTCGCCATCTCTCGACATCGGTAGGCGCGCCGCTGCCAAATCGATTCAGGCCAGCGGCGCAACTTGTTGTTCCTCAAGAGCGAACCGGGTAACCCGCCTCGCCTGCCTGCCTACTTGGCGGCGTCGACGAATTCCGTCGTGAAGGTTTTCGACAGGTCGATCTGCTTGCCCTGCAGGCTCTTGGAGAAGGTCGACAGAACTTTCAGCACCGTCTCGGGGCCATCGGCCGGCATGCGTCCGTCGGGCGTGAACATCGCCTTGCCGCCGGCGAGCCCCTGGATATAGAGATCCTTGTTGCCGGCGTAATAGTCCTTGGGCATCTTGTCGGCGATCTCCTCGGCCGAATGGCCGGCGATGAACTTCATCGTCTTGACGAAGGCATTGGCGAGCTTCTGTGCTTCGTCCTTGTGGCCTTCGACCCAGGAAGACTGGACGTAGAAGGATGCCGCAGGATAGTCGCCGCCCAGCGCTTCCTTGGTCTTTTCGGGCGTGCGCATGTCGACCAGGACACTGGCCTCGCCGGTCTTGAGCAATTTCGCGATGGTCGGCTCCGTGGTCATGCCGGCCTGAATTTGGTCCTGCTTGACGGCGGCGATGAAGGTGTTGCCGGCGCCTACCGGCAGCAGCGTGTAATCACCCGGCTTCAGGCCGCTGCGGACGGCAAGATATTGCGTCAGGAAATCGGTCGACGACCCAAGCCCGGTGACGCCCAGCGTGGCGCCCTTGAAGTCGGCCGGCGACTTGATCTCCGGGTGCTTGGCGGAGACCAGTTCGACCTCGCCAGGGGCCTGGCTGAACTGGACGATCGACTCGATGTATTTGCCCTTTGACTGTAGGTCGACAGTGTGGTCATAAAAGCCGACAACGCCCTGCACGGCGCCGGCCAGCAATTCATTCTCGGCCTCGACGCCGGCTCGCGAGTTGATCAGTTCGACGTCGAGCCCCTCATCCTTGAAGTAGCCGAGCTGCTGGGTGAGCACGGCCGGCAGGTAAATCTGCTTTTCCATGCCGCCGACAATGATGGTGATCTTGTCCGCGGCGCACGCCGCGGTCGCGCCCGTGCCGACAATGGCGAGCGTCAGCGCCGCCGAACGCAAGATGCACTTCGAGATCAAACCGGTCATGTAACTTCCTCCACCTGGGCGGCGCGCCATCCAGGCTGCGCCGCATTCCTCCTGCCGGCCACTCCCGCACCGGTCACGCGGCGAACGCCGCAATGAATCAATTGCATGCCCAAGCTTTCAGCTGGCTTTCAGCCACTTTAGCAACCGGGGAATGAAAACAGCCAGGATTTGCTGGTTACGATGCGCCAAAACCCAATACGTCGCGCATGTCGTATTCGCCGGGAGCGCGGCCCGCCACCCACAATGCCGCGGCGATGGCGCCGCGTGCAAACATGATGCGGTCACCAGCCGAATGCGCCAAGGTGACGGTCTCGCCTTCCGTGCAGAAGCTGACGCTGTGCTCACCAATGATGGCGCCGCCCCGCGCCACCGCGAAGCCTATCTCGCCCGCCGGCCGCGCGCCGGTGACGCCATCGCGGACGCGCCTCGCAACCGTCTCCAGCCCGATTTCGCGTCCGCCGGCAACAGCCTGCCCCAGCATCAGCGCCGTGCCCGAAGGCGCGTCGATCTTGTGGCGATGATGCGCCTCGAAAATCTCCGCATCCCAGTCATCGGGGTCGAGCGCCCGCGCTGCCTGTTCGACCAATCCGACCAGCATGTTGAGCCCGAGCGAGAAGCTGCCGGAGCGCACGATGGCAATGGTTTTCGCGGCATGGGCGATGGTGGCCATCTCGGCGGCCTCGAAGCCCGTCGAGCCAATCACCAGGGCTGGCCCGCCCCTCCCGGCACACAATCTGGCCAGTTCCACGGAGGCCGCCGGCGTGGTGAAGTCGACCACCACGTCAGCCATGGCAATTGCCTCGTCGCGGCTCACCAGCCCGTCGCCGACACTGCCCGGACGGTGAAAGCAGCCGGTGAGCGCCAGACGCACATCGGCCCGCACCGCATCCGCCATCTGGCGACCCATGCGGCCGAGAGCGCCTGATATGGCGATCCTGATCGGCGGCTGCGGCATCGGCTCCTGCTATTTCCACATGCCGCGCATGCGCGCGCCAATATCGACGCGCACCTCCGGCCGAGGCGCCCTGCCCTGCGCCGCTTGCGCGGCCGGCCACGAAAGCTGCTGGAACGCGGCGAGGATGGAGGCCGGAATGAAACGGGTGCGCGAGGCGTAGACATGGCGGTCGCCGCGTGCCGCCTGGCCATGCGGAAAGAAGCGCTGGGGCATGACGAGGTTGAGATTGTCCTTGGCCCGTGTCATCGCCACGTAGAGCAGCCGTCGCTCCTCCTCGATATCTTCCTTGGTGCCGACACCGAGATCGGCCGGAATGCAGCCATCGACCGTGTTCAGCACGAAGACGTTCTTCCACTCCTGGCCCTTGGCCGAGTGGATGGTCGACAAGATCAAATAGTCCTCGTCGCGGTGCGGAGGGCCGGCCTGGTCGCTGGTTGCGTCCGGCGGATCGAGCGTCAGCTCGGTCAGGAAGCGTTCGCGCGAAGCATAGCCCAAGCCGATTTGCTCGAGTTGCAGCAGGTCGGCGCGGCGCGTGATCGCATCCTCGTGGATGCGCTCCAGATGCGGTTCGTACCACAGCCTGACCTGTTCGAGATCGGCCGGCCATTTGGCGCCGGCGCGCAAGCCGGAATAGAGCGAGACGAAGCCGGGCCAGTCGTCGGCGGCGCGCTGCGGCGGACGCCAGCCGGCCAGTCCCATCGCCTCGTCCAGCGCCGACGTCATGGCCTCGACGACCTGCGCGGCCGCGGAAGGGCCAATGCCGGGAAGAAGCTGCAGCACGCGAAAGCCGGCGACACGATCGCGCGGATTTTCAGCAAAGCGCAGTACCGCCAGCACGTCCTTGACATGCGCGGCATCGAGGAATTTCAGGCCACCGAACTTGACGAAAGGGATGTTGCGCCGCGTCAGCTCGATCTCCAGCGGCCCGCTGTGGTGCGAGGCGCGAAACAGCACCGCCTGCGACTTCAGCGCGGTACCGGCCTCGCGCTCGGCAAGGATGGTGTCGCAGACGAAGTTCGCTTGCTCGACCTCGTCGCGCACGGTCACAAGTCTCGGTTTGTCGGCGGATTTGCGTTCCGACCACAGGTTCTTGGTGAAGCGCTCCGAGGCTTCGCCGATAACCGCGTTGGCGGCCGCCAGAATGGTCTCGGTCGAGCGATAATTGCGCTCCAGCATCACCACATCGGCGGTCCGCGCGAACTGTCTAGGGAAGTCGAGGATGTTGCGCACTTCGGCGGCCCGGAACGAATAGATCGACTGCGCGTCGTCACCGACGACCGTCAGCCCGGCGCCGTCGGGCTTGAGTGCCATCAGGATCGAGGCCTGCAGCCGGTTGGTGTCCTGGTATTCGTCGACCAGCACATGGTCGAACCGTCCGCCCAGATGCGTGGCGATTTCAGGCTCGGCGGTCATCTGCGCCCAGTAGAGCAGCAAATCGTCGTAATCGAGCACATTCTGCGCCTGCTTGGCCTCCACGTAACCGGCAAACAATTGCTTGAGCTGCTCGGCCCAGCCGGCGCACCAGGGGAAGGCGGACCCCAGGACCTCACCCAGCGGCGCCTGCGCGTTGACGGCGCGCGAATAGATGGCAAGGCAGGTGCCTTTGGTCGGAAAGCGCGCTTCCGTCCTGGAGAAACCGAGTTCGTGGCGCACGAGATTCATCAGATCGGCGGAATCCTCGCGATCATGGATGGTGAAGGCCGGATCGAGGCCGATCTCCAGCGCATAGTCCCGCAGCAGCCGCGCGCCGATACCATGAAAAGTGCCGGCCCAGGTCAGTGCGTCCGTGATCACTGCGGCGTCGCGGCCGAGCACTTCGCCGGCGATGCGCTCGACACGTCTCGCCATTTCGGATGCGGCGCGCCGCGAAAACGTCATCAGCAGGATGCGGCGCGGGTCGGCTCCCTTGACGATCAAGTGGGCGACGCGGTGCGCCAGCGTGTTGGTCTTGCCGGAGCCGGCGCCGGCGATAACCAGCAGCGGGCCTGCAATCTTGCCGTCGCCATGTTCGACGGCCTGGCGTTGGGCGTCGTTCAGCCGGACGAGATAAGCCGGCTGGCCGGTCTGTTCCAAAAACGTCGAATCATGGGCGGCGAGGTTCATCGCCCATCAAGCATCGTTTCTGCTTTGTTCGCAACAGAGAAGCAGCTCCGCCAATACAGCGGGAGCAATCAGCGTTTCGGGTCAACGCCCATCGACGCCGACTGCCGGCGTAGCGCCTCGCGGTCGTTTGCGGGCGCTGGCAGCAAGAGCGGATCGACACTGTCGGGAACCTCGTCGATCATCTTGCGGGCGAGACGGTAAGTGACAAAGGCCAGCGTGCCAACCAGAAGCAAACGGATCATGCGGCGGTCCTCCTTCGCTGGGTCAACCTGAGGCAGGGGATTTTGTTCCCTCGACGCAATCGTGCAACCAAACCGACACCGCCTCGTTCTGCGGGTGGAGGAAGTAGCCATGAAAAAGCTGGGACTGATCCTCGCGCTGGTGACTTTGGCTTTCTCGGCCTGCGACAACAAATTGCCGCCGACAAAGGCGACTGGGGCCGATCAAGATCTCGCCATTCCTGTCGTGAACAATGGCATTGCCAGCCAGTGAATGGAGCATTGCGCAAAAACGAATTGCGGGATCTTCACCGCATTGCCGCGATGCATTCCTCGAGACGCTCGAGGCGGAACTTGGCATTGCGCAGCTCGTGGCCTGCGTCGTGGCGCAGCTGTCGTGTCTGCGCCGAGGCGGCGGTCAAGTCTCGTTCGAGTTGAGCGATGCGGGCGCGCACCCGCCGCGCTTCGTCCTGACGCACCGCCTTTATCCAGCTCCGCCCGCGCATCTATGAACCCGCAGCATCCAAAAGCGTGCCACAGCCATGACAGTAAAACCCTAACTTCCGCCGAGCGCGAGCGTTCTAACTTTAACGAAATCTAATTTAGAGTCTTTCATGTTTTGATGGCAGCGTATCCAGCATTCGCGAAGTAGTTGCCGCATTCTTCAGGCTCGATCGTTGCGACGAGGTGGCCGATGTGGCGCCACGTATCCTCGACGGTTCGTTTCTGCGCTTGGCGCATCCAGTGTTTGATCTTGGCGAAGGCCTGCTCGATGGGATTGAGATCCGGGGAGTAGGGCGGCAGGTACCAAAGCCTTGCGCCTGCAGCCTTGATCATCTGCCTGATGGCCGCCGACTTATGGCTTCCAAGATTGTCCATGATGACGATATCGCCGGGCTTGAGCACACTGATGAGTTGCTGTTCGACATAGGCGCGGAAGCATTGGCCGTTGATCGGTCCGTCGAAGACGCAAGGTGCCGCGAGCCGATCCCAGCGCAGCGCACCGAGGAAAGTCAGCGTGCGCCAGTGGCCATGCGGAGCCAGGCCGCGCAGTCGCTTGCCCTTGGCCCCCCAACCGCGCAGCGGGGCCATGTTGGTCTTGATCCAGGTCTCGTCGATGAAGACGAGGCACTGCGGATCCAGGCCAGGCTGCCAGGCTCGCCACCGCTGTCGCCTGCGGGCAACATCAGCGCGCGCCTGCTCAAGGGCGAACAGCGTTTTTTTTGAAGCTCAGCCCCTCGCGGCGCAGGAACTGCCACACTGCGGTGTGCGAAACCGTGACCCCGCGACCGGCCAGTTCATCCTTAAGGCCGTGCAACGTCAGATGCGGCGTCTCACGCATGCGCGCCTCTATGAAGGCACGGTGTGGCTCCAGCACTCTCTTGCGATGTCCACCCATCTTGCCAGGCGCTATCGAACCGGTCGCCTGATGGCGCTGCAACAACTTCACTGCCGTCGAATTCGCGATACCGAACCGCTTGGCGGCCGACCGGCGGCTCTCGCCACTCAAAACCGCCGCCACAACCCGCTCGCGAAGATCCTCGGAAAGAGGTCGAACCACCTGATGCTGGCCTCCAATCCAGCCAGCATCTTGAATCACAAATCCAACCGAGCGGGAATCCCTTCCGATTCTATCAAGCGATGAACCGCTCTAGAGCAATTCCAGGAAAAGTGCGTAGCGGTTTTCCGTCCGGAATTGCGTAAAAACAAAGAATTAGAGCGGGTCGGCGATTCCATAAAACGCTGAACCGCTCTAGCATGCGGGAGAGAAGGCCGGCGCCGCTTGGGAGGTAATCTGATAGCGCCGGCCAGGCGGATATCAGGTCCGCCGCGTGAGCGAGGCTAGCTGAGTCTTGCCGTAGCGTCATGCCAGATCAAGGATTTCGGCCTTTCCCCGGCGTTTTCCCCCGCTAAATGCCGCGAAAATCCCCCCGGGGGTTCAAGTCCCAAGCCGCTGCCTGGCGATGGCGGCATGGAAACTGGCGCCGAACAACAGCCCGTCGTCGTTGAAGTCGTAACTGGAATTGTGAAGCGGTGCCGAGGCCTCGCCGTTGCCGAGGAAGACGAAGCAGCCCGGCACGTGGTCGAGGAAGCGGGCGAAATCCTCCGACGCCGTCATCGGCTCGCGGGCGACCGCGATATTGCCGCGTTCGAAAACAGTCCCGGCGGCGGCAAAGGCCGCGTCGACCAGTTCGGCATCGTTGCGCAAAGGCACGAATTCCCTGGTGTAGTTGACCTCGGCGGCAACGTTGTAAGCGGTAGCGATGCCTTCGGCGATGATGCGCATCTGGCATTCGATCTTGGCGCTCACCTCGGGGCGGAAGCTGCGCGCGTCGCCAAGGATGCGGGCGATGCCCGGCAGTGCGTTGCGGGTGCCATCGGTGATCAGTTCGGTCACCGAAACCACGGAGATGTCGGCCGGGCTCAGCCGGCGCGAGACGATGGTCTGCAGGTTGGTAACCAGCGCACAGGCGGCGACCAGCGTTTCCTGACCCGAATGCGGCCGCGCAGCGTGACCGCCCAATCCCCTGAGCACGATCTCGAAGACGTCTTCGGCCGACATGACCGGGCCGGCGCGGGTCTCGAAATGTCCGACCGGCAAGCCCGGCATGTTGTGCAGGCCAAAGATCTCGTCGAAGGGAAAGCGCTGCATCAGGCCATCGTCGAGCATCGCCAACGCGCCTTTTCCCCATTCCTCCGCCGGCTGGAAGATGAAGCGCACGGTGCCGTCGAAACCGCCCTCCCCGGCCATGAGCTTGGCCGCACCGAGCAGCATCGCCGTGTGGCCGTCATGGCCGCAGGCATGCATGATTCCGGGATTGCCGGAGCGGTATGGCGCGGTTGATTGCTCTGATATGCGCAGAGCATCCATGTCGGCCCGCAGCGCGATCGCGCGGTTGCCGCTGCCGCGCTTCAAAGTCCCGACGACGCCGGTGCCGCCGACACCCTCGGCGACATCGTCCAGTCCGAATTCGCGCAGCTTGGCGGCGACGAAGGCCGCGGTGCGCTCCTCCTCGAAGCCGAATTCAGGGTGCGCGTGCAGATCATGCCGCCATTCGGTCATCTCCAGCTTCAGCACATCACGATCGATTTCAGCCATCGCCTGATACCTCCTGATCCGCAAGCTGGGCAACGATATCAAGCAGGATGTTGGCGCCGGCGACAAGCTCGGCATCGGCGGTATGTTCGCGCGGATTGTGGCTGATGCCACCGGCGCTCGGCACGAAAATCATCGCCGCGGGCGCGAGGCGCGCCATCATCTGCGCATCGTGGCCGGCGCCCGAGGTCATGCGCTTGGACGCGTACCCGCGCTTCTTCGCGGCAGCTTCGATCAATTCGACAATGCTTATATCGAAGATCACCGGCTCGAAGCGGGCCAGCCGCTCGACCGAGATCGCGACGCCACCATCGGCGGCCAGGTTCTCAAGAAACGCGGCGAGTGCGGCTTCCTCGGCTTGCAGGCGATGCTCGAAAGGGTCGCGCAGGTCGACGGTGAAGACGGCGCGCGAGGGAATGACATTGATGGCGTTTGGCTCGAAACGCATCGTGCCGACCGTTGCAACGGTCGGCGTGTTCGAGGCTTTGGCGCGGTCGTGCAGGAACGTGACGACACGCGCGGCCGCATGCCCGGCGTCATTGCGCATCGACATCGGCGTGGTGCCGGCGTGGTTGGCGACGCCGTCTATGGTGATGCGCTGCCAGGAGATGCCTTGCAGGTTTTCCACAGCACCGATCGGCACGCCTTCGCGTTCCAGAACCGGGCCCTGCTCGATATGCAATTCGAGATAGACGTGCGGCTTGAGGAAGCCTGGCTCCTCGTCGCCGGCATAGCCGATGCGGGCCAGTTCCTCTCCCAGCACGCTTCCGTCGGTGCCGACGGCCGCCAGCGCCTCGTCGATACCGACGCCGCCGGCATGGACCAGTGAACCCATCATGTCGGGGGAATAGCGAACCCCTTCCTCGTTGGTGAAGGCGGCGACCGCGAGCGGGCGCGACGGGACAAGAGCCGACGCCTTCAGCGTCTCGATTACCTCCAGCCCGGCGAGCACGCCGTAGCAGCCGTCATAAATGCCGGCATCGATGACGGTGTCGATATGCGAGCCGACGAGGATCGGCGCATGGCCGGCATTCGCCGGCGCCTGCCAGACGCCGAAGATATTTCCCATGCGATCGATGGCGATTTCGAGACCGGCCTCGCGCAGCCAGCCGACGAAGCGGTCGCGACCCAGCCTGTCGGCGTCGGAGGCGGCCAGCCGCACCAATCTGCCCTCGCCATCACGACCGATGCCGCCGAGCTCGCGGATGCGGCCAAGCAGCCTTTGTGCGTCGATCGAGGTCATGGCATCGATCAAGGTCATGGCGTCGCTCCAGAAAGCACCTTGCCGGCAAGCACATCCGCCGGATTCATGCCGACGAGTTCGGCATAGCGGCGGGGATCTGTCGCGCCTTCGGTGTTGACGACTAGGACGCGCGAACTGGCGTCGAGGCCAAGCTCGGCCTTGTGATCGGTCATCGCCCGGATCAGCCCGGCAAGGCCGACCCCGCCGCTTTCACCGGCGACGATGGCCGGATCGTTGCCGGCCGGGCGGGCCAGCCGCCGCATCACGGCGATGGCTTCGTCCTCGTCGACGGTCATGAAGGCATCGGCGACGCGTGCCAGCACGCGCCAGGCGACCGGCGAGGCCTCGTAGCATTCGAGCATCGCCATGACTGTCGCCTCGCCATGCGCGATCTTGACCGGATGCCCGGCCTTGGCGGCGCCGAAAACGCAGGCGGCACGGGCGGGTTCCACCACCGTGAAAACCGGCCTGGCTTCGCCAAGCACGATGGCGAGATGGCCGGCGACCGCCGCCGCGATGCCGCCGACGCCGGCCTGCACGAAGACATGGGTCGGCGGTTCGGAGATCTGGCCCAGCGCCTCGCGCACGATCGCCGTGTAGCCCTGCATGACGAGGCCCGGAATGCGTTCGTAGCCCGGCCATGAGGTATCGGAAACCACCGTCCAGCCTTTCTCCGCGGCGACGCGCGCTGCCTGCCTGACCGAATCGTCGTAATTGCCGTCGACATGGATCATCTCCGCCCCATAGCGGGCGATGGCCGCGACGCGCCCGTCGCTGACGCCGGCATGGACAAAGATCGCCGCCTTTGCGCCAACAAGCTCGGCGCCTTGCGCGACGGAGCGGCCATGGTTGCCGTCGGTAGCGCAAGCAACCGTCATGGTCGCCGCGACCGACCGGACTTCGGGCCGATCGAGATCCGCGACACCGACGGAGCGGCCGAGCCGCTTGCTTGCCTCCTCCAGGACCAGACGGAAGACCGCATAGGCGCCGCCCAGCGCCTTGAAGCTGCCTAGACCGAGGCGAAAGCCCTCATCCTTGACATGCAAGGTGCCGAGACCGAGTTCGCCAGCCAACGCCGGCAGGGCGTGCAGCGGCGTCGCCAAGTGATTGTCACGGCGGGCAAGGAAACGCTCGACAGTGTCCGCCCCGACGATGCCGAGGGTTTCGGCATCGGCCTCGTCCAGCGGCTGGCGGTGCAAGGCATGGCGATTGGGCAGGAACATTGGCGGTCTCTCCTTGGCGTCCAAGAGAAGATATATTGCAAACCCTGCGCAAAAAGCGCCGCAATTTAGCTCTTGAAATGCAAGTTTGTTTCGTCAGGATAGCAATGTCTCAGTCGCCAGCCTCACTCGACAGCTTCGATCTCGCCATCCTTGCCATCCTGCAGCGGGACAACACGACGCCGCAACGGCTGATCGGCGAGGCGGTGAACCTGTCGGCGCCAGCCGTGCAGCGCCGCATCAAGCGCATGGAGCAGACCGGCGTCATTACCGGCAATGTCGCCATTGTCGAGCCGGCGGTCGTCGGCCAGCCGATCACTATCTTCGTCGAGGTGGAGCTCGAGAGCGAACGCACCGAACTGATCGACGAGGCCAAGCGGCAATTCTCGGCGGAGCCGCAAGTACAGCAATGCTATTATGTCACCGGCGAGGCCGACTTCATCCTCGTCATCGCCGTGGCCGACATGGGCGCCTACGAGGCGCTGACGCGAAAACTGTTCTTCGGCAGCAACAATGTGCGGAAGTTCCGCACCTTCGTCGCCATGGACCGCGTCAAGGTCGGGTTGACGGTGCCCCTGCCTGGATGAGCCGGTGCACCCTTGCCACGTTTCTGACATTCTGGATCGCCAATTGGAGGGGGAGGCGCGCATGGACGAAACCACGAAAGTCGCGATCATCGGTGCCGGGCCGGCGGGCCTGGCGGTTGCCGCATGTCTTCGCCAGGCCGGGCAGGATTTCGTCATGCTTGAGAAGGAGCAGCAGGCCGCGCCAGCCTGGCGGCGTCACTATGACCGTGTGCATCTGCATACGACCAAGCGTTACTCCTCGCTGCCCTTCGTTCCCTTCCCAAGGGATTATCCGCGCTATGTGCCGCGCCACCTCGTGGTCGAGTATCTCGACGCCTATGCAAAAGGCTTCGCCCTGGAGCCCCGCTTCGGCGAAACGGTGCGAGCGGTCGCCAGGGATGGCCGCGGTTGGCGGGTGGAATCGACCTCCGGCGCCTTACGCGCTTCGCATGTGGTGATCGCGTCCGGCTACAATGCCGAACCCTTGCTGCCCAGATTTGCCGGCATCGACGCCTTCAAGGGCAAGACGCTGCACAGCGCCGACTATCGCAACGCCGCGCCTTTTGCCGGCCAATCGGTGCTGGTCGTCGGCATGGGCAATACCGGCGCGGAGATTGCGCTCGATCTGGTGGAAGGCGGCGCCCGACCGACGATCTCGGTGCGCGGCGGCGTTCACATCGTCCCGCGCGAACTGTTCGGCGTGCCGATCCAGATGGTCGGCATGGCGACGCGGCTCGGGCCGCAGCGCATCAACGACGCGCTGTTCCCCGTCATCCTCGATCTGGTGCTGGGGAGGCTGGAGAAGTTTGGGCTCAGACGGCCGAAGCAGGGACTGCTGCAGCAGATCGCCCTTGCGTCGCGCATTCCGGTGATCGATGTCGGCACCATCGGCAAGATCCGGGAAGGTGCGATCAAGGTGGCGCCCGACATCGCCGAAATCTCGGAACGGGGCGCCCGTTTTGCGGACGGCAAGCACGGCGAATTCGACGCCATCCTCTTCGCCACCGGCTACCGGCCAGGCTATGCCAGGTTCCTCGAACCCGGCGTGGAGCCCGGCCCCAGCGGCGTCAATGCCCGAGCTTCGGATCTCGGCCTTTATCTGGTCGGCTTTCACAACGCGGTCACCGGGCTGTTGCGCGAAATCGGCATCGAGGCCCAGGCGGTCGCCGATGACATCCGCCAACGGCAAAACAGGAAAAAGGTGGCCGAAACCCTGCCGGTGTGATCCCAGGCGCGCCCTCAATCCACCGCGGGCGATGTCCTGAGCATCATGCCGGCGATCTCCTTCGTCAGTTTGGCGGCGACAAGCGCCGTCATGTTGGAGAGGTCCTGGCTCGGATTGTATTCAACGATATCAGCGGCAACGATCGGCTGGTTGATGCCTTGAATCAGGTTGATGACCTGCCGCGTCGACAGGCCGCCGGGCTCGCGGTGAGAGACACCGGGCGCAAAGGCTGGATCGAGCCCGTCGAGATCCATCGAGATATAAACCGGAGTCTTGAGATCAAGCGTCAGGCTTGCGCCGAAATGCGCGGCCTCCACGACCTCGACGCCAAAGCGCTTGAACTGATCGCGGTGATGGTCGTTCACGGCGCGCAGGCCGATCTGGATCAGCCGGTCGGCTAGCCGTTCCTCCATGATGCGCGCGAAGGGCGAGGTGTGCGAACGCGGATTGTCACCGTAGGCATGATAGATGTCGGGGTGGGCATCGATATGCACGATCGTCAGGCTCGGGTGGCGACGGCGCACCGCGCGCAGCACCGGCCAGGTGATCGCGTGGTCGCCGCCCAGGCTGATCAGCGGGTGGCCTGCCTCCAGGGCGCGACCGACTTCGCTTTCGATGCGCTGCCAGGGATCGCCCGGTTTGTCGAAGTCGATGTCGCCATGATCGATGAAGCGGCCGGTCAGGTCGAAGCCGGTCTCGCTCCATGAGGAGTAAGCATCGCTGGTGAGTTCGCGCCTGATGAGCGGCGGCGCCTTGGCCGCACCCTGGAGATAGGATGAATTCTCGTCATGCGGTATTCCCAGAAGCGAAATCGCGCCAGCCATCGACACTCTCCCATTGCGACGGACGAATTGACATCAGGCGCAATCGATAATCGCGGCCGCTATGCACTCAGCTCTTGCGCCCGGCGCAGCCAGACCTTGTTGTCGTGAAAGGCAGCGCCGCCATAGGGTGCGGGGGCGTCGGCGCCGGTCAGTACATTGATGCCCTCGCCGCGCTCATGCGCGCTGTTCGGCCAGATACCTTCGGCGATCACGACGCCGCGCTTGATGCCGCCGAACAGTCTGGCGTGCAGCACCACCTCGCCGCGCATGTTGCCGATCTCGACACGGTCGCCCTCGGCCAGCCCCAGAGCCGCCGCGTCCTCGGGATGCAGCAGGAGTTCCGGGCGGACCTCCTTGGCCTTCGACACCGGTGTTTCGGAAAAGGTCGAGTTGAGGAAGTTGCGCGCCGGCGAGGTCGTCAGCCGGAACGGATGGGCTTCGTCAGCCACCTCGATCAGGTCGACATGATCAGGAAATTCGGGCAATCGCGCCACCGGGCCGAACAGACCCATGCTCTTCGGCGGCCGGTTCGGAGCCGCCTGGCCGGTCCAGTCGGCGCGAAAACGGAATTTCCCATCCGCATGGCCAAAGCCCCGGATGAAATGCGCCGTGTCGAAATCCGGCTGCAGATCAATCCACTTCTGCTCTTCCAAGCTGGCGAAGCTGCCCAACCCGCGCTTGCCAAGGATGATGTCGATATGCTGCTGCTCGGTCAGCCCGAAGCCCGGCCTGTCGGCGACACCAAGGCGCCCGGCCAGCTGCTCGATGACGAAATGGTTGGTGCGCGGCCCTTCCGGCGGTTCGATCAGCTTGGGGCCGAGCGTGATGTGCTGGTTGCCGCCGCCCTTGTAGATGTCGTCATGCTCGACGAACATCGTCGCCGGCAGCACGACGTCGGCCAGCTTGGCCGTGTCGGTCATGAACTGCTCGTGCACGCAGGTGAACAAATCGTCTCGCAAAAATCCCTGCTTCACCAGCCGCTGCTCGGGCGCGACATTCACCGGATTGGTGTTCTGGATCAGCATCGCCGTCACCGGCGGCCCGCCATAAAGCGCGTCACTGGCGCCGGTCAGCACCGGGCCGATGCGGGAATGGTCGAGATAGCGGATCGAGGGATCGCGCATGCGCGTGCCCTCGAGCACCTCCTGGTTGAGTTTGAAGATGCCGGAATTGGAATGGAAGGCGCCGCCGCCCTCATACTGCCAGGCGCCGGTGACGGCGGCGATGCAGGACGCGGCATGCATGTTGACGGCGCCGTTGCGCTGGCGGGCAAAGCCGTAGCCGAGGCGAAAATAGGTCTTTTTCGTCGTGCCGACGAGGCGCGCGAAGGTCTCGATCTCGGCGACCGTCAAACCAGTAATATCGGCCGCCCATTCCGGCGTGCGGGTAACGAGATGCGCCTCCAGGCCCTTCGGATCGTCCGTGTATTTCTGCAGATAGGCGCGGTCGGCCAGGCCTTCGCGAAACAGGACATGCATGACCGCACAAGCGAGCGCGCCGTCGGTGCCGGGCTTCAGGACCAGACCGATGTCGGCCTGCTTCATCGTCGCATTCTCATAGACGTCGATGACCACGATCTTCGCGCCGCGTTCCTTGCGCGCCTTGATGGCGTGGGTCATCACATTGACCTGCGTGACCACAGCGTTGGTGCCCCAGATCACCACGCAGTCGGATTTCGCCATCTCCCGCGGGTCCGGTCCGCGCAGCGCGCCTGCCCCCATCATCCAGCCGGTCCAGGCGAGATTGGTGCAGATCGAGCCGAAGAAGCCCGAGTACTTTTTCGCGTGGCGCAACCTCTCGATGCCGTCGCGCTGCACCAGCCCCATCGTGCCGGCATAGTAATAGGGCCAGACCGTCTCGGAGCCGTACTTCGCTTCGGCCGCGTCGAATTTCTCGGCGACGAGGTCGAGAGCGGCCTCCCAGCTAGATTCCTGCCAGACGCCCTCGCCCTTGGCGCCCTTGCGCACCAGCGGCTTCAGCAGACGATCGGGATGATGGACGCGGTCGGCATAGCGGGCGACCTTGGCGCAGACGACGCCCGATGTGTAGCTGTTGGCCTTGGCGCCATGGACCCGGCCGATGCGGTTGCCGTCGAGCAATTCGACCTCGAGAGCACAGGTCGACGGGCAATCATGCGGACAGGCCGAATGGCCGATGCGGAGGTTGGCGTGCTGGTTCATGGGAGATGTGTAGCGGGTTTCGGGAGTGGCGTGTAGGGCCAGATAATCAGCCAATCTCCCCCTCGTCGAGAGATCACGCACCCTACTCCGCCGTGCCTTCCTCATATTCGGCCGACATGGTCAGCCATTTTTCCTCGTGGCCTGCCAGCGTCTGCGCAAGCTGCGAGCGCTCCTTGGCGAGCCGCGTCGCGGTCGAGGGATCCTTTTCATAGACCGCCGGATTGGACAGCTCGTCCTCGATGCCGTCGATGCGTTTGCGGATGCGATCCATCAGCGCCTCGGTGGCGCGGATTTCCTTGGCCAGCGGTTCGAAGGCGGCACGGCGAGCGGCCGCGTCGCGGCGACGGTCGGCTTTTGACGCCTTGTCCGCTTCGCGCTTGCCACGGCGGTCGCCGGAGACGCCGGTGACCAGCGTCTTGTAGTCCTCCAGGTCGCCGTCATAGGGATTGACCGCACCGTCTTTGACCAGCCACAGCCGGTCGGCGGTCGCTTCCAGAAGATGGCGGTCGTGCGAGATCAGGATAACGGCGCCGGGAAATTCGTTCAGCGCATGGATCAGCGATTCGCGGCTGTCGATGTCGAGATGGTTGGTCGGTTCGTCGAGGATGAACAGGTTCGGCCCCTCGAAGGCAGACAGGCCCATCAGAAGGCGCGCCTTCTCGCCACCGGACAGGTCCTTGGCGGGCGTATTCATTTTCTCCGTCGTGAGGCCGAACTGGGCGACCCGGCCGCGCACTTTCGATTCCGGCGCCTCCGGCATCAGCCGGCGGACGTGCTCATAGGCATTCTCCTCAGGACGCAGATCGTCGAGCTGGTGCTGGGCGAAGATCGCCACCTTCAAACCCGGCGCCACCGTCATGGTGCCGGTTTCCTGCTTCAGGCGACCCGACAGAAGTTTGGCGAAGGTCGACTTGCCGTTGCCATTGGCACCGAGCAGCGCGATGCGGTCGTCGGCATCGATACGCAGCGTCATCTTCTTCAGGATCGGCTGACCCTCGGTGTAGCCGACATTGACGTTGTTCAGCGCCACGATCGGCGAGGCCACGGTCTTCACAGGCTCGGGGAAAGAGAACGGCCGTACCGTGTCGTTGACGATGGCCGAGATCGGCTTCATCTTTTCCAACGCCTTGATGCGCGACTGTGCCTGCCTTGCCTTGGAGGCCTTTGCGCGAAAACGCTCGACGAAGGATTCCATGTGCTTGCGGGCGGCCTCCTGCTTAACCCGGCCCTTTTCCTGCAATTCCTTCTGCTCGGTATACTGGCGCTCGAACTGGTCGTAGCCGCCGCGCCAGAACGTCAGCTTCTTCTGGTCGAGATGAACGATCGAATTGACGGCACGGTTGAGCAGATCTCGGTCGTGCGAAATCAGAAGCACCGTGTGCGGATACTTTGAAACATAGTTCTCAAGCCACAACGTCCCTTCAAGGTCGAGATAGTTGGTCGGCTCGTCGAGCAACAGAAGGTCGGGCTCCGAAAACAGCACGGCGGCCAACGCAACGCGCATGCGCCAGCCGCCGGAGAAGGACGAGGCCGGACGGCGCTGCGCGGCGTCGTCGAAGCCTAGGCCGGCCAGGATGGTGGCCGCGCGAGACTCGGCCGAATGGGCGTCGATATCGGCCAGCCGCATGTGGATGTCGGCGATGCGGTGCGGATCGGTGGCGGTCTTTTCCTCTTCGAGGAGCGCGGAACGTTCGAGGTCGGCCTTGAGCACGATCTCGATCAGCGGGTCCTCGGTGCCGGGCGCTTCCTGCGCCACCTGACCGATCCGCGTATTCTTCGGCAGGCTGATCGAACCCGTCTCGGAGGGGAAATCGCCTGTTATGGCCTTGAACAGCGTCGTCTTGCCGGTCCCGTTGCGGCCGACAAGACCGGCCTTGGTGCCGGCCGGCAGGGTGAGCGAGGCGTGGTCGAGAAGCAGGCGCCCCGCCATGCGGAGCGAGAGGTCGTTGATGATAAGCATGGCCGCGCTTTTGCACCGGACATCAACGCTTCGCAAGACCTTGCGGGCCAGTTGGCCGCACAAGGCCTGGAAACGGCGCCCACAACCGCGCCGTCAGAGCCGCGACAGCGCCCGCCGTGCAGTCGGCAAGGCCTCAGGCAGCCGCCTTGCCGCGCTTTGTCGTCTTGGCCACGACTGCCGGCGCAGCGGCCGGCTTGCGGCCAAGTCCCGTCGACTTCGCCAACGCCGACCGGGTCGCGGAGTAATTCGGCGCGACCATCGGGTAGTCCGGCGGCAAGCCCCATTTGGCGCGATAGTCGTCAGGGCTCAAACCGTAGTCCGTCCTGAGGTGTCGCTTGAGCGACTTGAACTTCTTTCCGTCCTCCAGGCAGATGATGTAGTCGGGAAACACCGACCTTTTCGGATTCACGGCCGGAACAAGGCTCGGGCTTTCCACGACAGCCGCACCAGCCAGCTTTCGGACCGAGGCGCTGACGCTGGCAATCAAGTCAGGCAGGCCCGAAGCCGGGAGCGGATTGTTGCCTACGTAAGCCGAGACAATATCGGCGGTTAGCTCGATAACGATCTTATCCTCGATATTTGACAATTCTTTCACCCTGTTTGCGACAAAGTCGTCTACCCCAGTGAAGACTTTTGTCGATGTATCTCTTTAACCGTGCCCCCAACGGACCCGCCAAGTCCCAAAACGAATCAAGACTTGGCGCCAACTACTTTTATGGGAAATCGACCTCGTGCAAATTAGAAAATCTAATACTTGGATACGGCAGACTTGGTTGAACGGCTGTCAGCCAATATCTCAAGAATACGCTTCCAGCGGGCACAACGCCCGAAATCCTTCTGCTCGATCGCCTTTTCGGCCTTCATCGCGGCGTAAAGTGGTGCCTCGGCGCCAAATTCCTTGATCAGCCAATGCGCTTCCTGCCTGGCGAGACGTTCATTGTCGTCAAACATAATTTTCCGCCTCCGAACGTTCCAGTCCGACCGCGATGCAACTGCCTATGACAAGGACGGCTCCGGCAATGGCTGTCGTCGTCAACCGTTCGCCGGACAAGGTCAGCAGCAATGTCGAAGCGATCGGCGTGAGATAGGCAATGACAGCCACCTTTCCGCTGCCTCCCAGTTTCAGGGCCCGCGACCAGAAGTAATAACCAAGCCCCATGGGGCCGGCACCGAGATAGAGCCCGAGGGCCAGATCCACCCCGGTGGGCCAGGCGACGCCTTCGCGAGCGGACCATATAAGCGTCAAGGCGACGCCAACCAGCGACGATGGCAGCAACAGGCGGTCCGGCGAAGGGGCGAGCCGTCCCACCATCACCGAATAGAAAGCCATGCACAGCGCGGACCCGAATGCGCACAGATAGCCGGCGAGATCACCCGGAAACCAGGTGCGGTCGCGGCCTCCCGAAATCACCAGCGCGACGCCCACGAACCCAAGGGCCGCTGCAAGACCCAGCAAAGCCGGACGCCGGGGATTTTCGAAGGCGATCACGGCCGCGGCAACCATCAAGGGCCAGGTGTAGGCCACGAGATTGGCTTCGATCACCGGCATCGAGGCGAAGGCGATATATTGCAGCACCATGGTGCCGACCAGACCGATGAAGCCGACCGCGAGCGGCACCAGCGCGGTGCTCGCCGTGATTGCCGTGGCTTTCTCCCGGCTCATCAACCGGATGGCCGCGAAGACCAGCGTGGCCCCTACAAATTGCAGGAACTGCACCTGCGACACCGGGTGACTGGCCAGCAGGGATTTGCCGACCAGCGCATTTGTCGACCACAACGCCACCGCGCCGGTGGCGAAGACCAGCGCGGACATCGAGCCTGATCCATGCCGAAAGAAGCGCCATGGGGCTCTATCTCTGCGTTCGACCATGATCCTGTCCGAAAACCGGCTCCCTTTTTTCCGGATCATGGATCGTTACCATGATTCCCTGGCCCCACCCGGAACCGGTGCTTCGGCCGGGGCCGGCGTCGGATGTTCCGCCTCGAACCGGCGATAGGCCGGCAGCTGATTGGTCCACACGTCCTCGGCCAGTTCATTGACCCATTCGCGGTCGTGATCATTGTCGGCGGCAAGGTAAAACATCCTGTTGTCGTCGACATAGGGCTTGGCCACGGAGCGCTGGTTGAGCACCAGGGTGACGCGTTCGCCGAACTGGATCGGCGCCGTGCGGTGCAGGACGCCGAGGAACTGCCCGAGCGTCGCATATCTCATCTTGTGATCGATGCGCATGATACGGTTGCGCGGAATCTCGCGGCCGGATTCGAGAATGGCGCGGCCGGTCTCGGAATCATCGCAATAGATTTCGAGATGGCCGCCGACCAGCGGATCGCTGATCGACAGCGGAATGAGTTCGGTGACCGGAACGCCGTCGCAATGCCATTCGACGGCGCCATCCCTGGGATTCATGAAGGTAACGGTCGAACCGACGATCGACAGCGGATAGGGTTCCAGCTTCGTGCCCATCATGTCGGACAGGCGCTCCAGGCGCAACTTGTCGTTCAGCAACTCCTTGATTTCAGGTATGAAACGGTCGGCGCCGGTGATGAAGGTCAGATCGAGATGCTTGTGCACGGCATGGCTGGCCTTGAGCTTCAGGGCGGCCTCCTCGATCGCGGCAAGCAGTACCGGATCATAGCCATGCAGATACTGCGCAACGCCGAAGCTCGACACCTTCCAGGCGGTTTCGTGGCCGATAATGGCCTCGCGGCTCATCGCATAGCGCAATTCGGGTATCGTATGTGCGTTCATTGTACTTCTCCAAGTGGGGGCAAACACTTGGCTAACAGTCGATTAAATTAGCTCCCCCTGTAAAATTAGGAATGCTAGTGCTACCGTAAGCCAAGCTTAAGGTCGAAACCGTGCGTCTGCTCAGTCAGGTCAACCTCAATTCGCTGAAAATCGTGGAGAGTGCTGCGAGGCACGGCAATTTCACGCGTGCCGGAGAAGAACAGTTCATCACCGCATCGGCGGTCAGCCAGCGCGTCAAGAGCCTGGAGGACCAGCTGCGTTTCAAGATTTTTCAGCGCGGCGGCAATGCGGTGTCGCTGACACCGGAGGGCGAGACCTATGTCTCGCGCGTTCGCGAGGCGCTGGAGCGTATCGTCGCCGCCAGCATGGAAGCGACAGGGCAATCACAGGAACATGTGCTGAAAATATCCGTGCTGCCGACATTTGCCGCGCGCTGGCTGTTTCCGCGCCTGCCGCTGTTCCAGCAGCAACATCCCGATATCGTGATGCGGGTTTCGACCTCGTACGCGACGCATGAGTTCACGACTTCCGAATTCGATCTGGAAATCCGCTATGGCGACGGCCATTTCAACGGACTGCCGTCCGACCTGCTGTTTCGGGAAGACCTGACCCCGGTGTGCAACCGCAAATTGTTCCATGAGGTTCTCGGCGACAAGCCGGTATCAAAGGTGACGCCGGACGACCTCAAGCACTTCACGCTGCTGCATTCCGACACCTGCACCCAGAACTGGCAATCCTGGCTTGGTTTCGCCGGGGCCAGTTTTGTGCTCAGCGAGACCAAAAGCATCTATTTCGACTCTTGCATGATGTCCTACGAGGCGGCCAATGCCGGAATGGGTTTTGCCGTCGCCAACCGTGCCTATATGGCCAGCGACATCCGCGCCGAGAGGTTGGTCGCTCCCTTTGCCGTCCACCATCCGAACACGGCCGGCTGGTATTTCGTCTCGCCCCACAAGAGCCTTGCCGCGCGCAAGGTGCTGCGGTTCAAGCAATGGGTGATGGCGGAAGCGGCTCTGACACAGAGCCAATTGGATGGCGAAGTCACCGGCCTGGCTTCGGCGGCTGTGTGAAAATGCGGCGATAGTCCGCGCCAACCGTTCGCCATCGAATTTAGAACGAAACCATCTGGATCAGGCGAAAGCCCTGCCCTCCTCGGTGCGCTGGAAATGCGCCAGATCCAGCGGCACCGACGGGCGACCCAGGGCCGTCAGGATCATATGCGCCTGGCCGCGGTGATGGGTCTGGTGGTTGAAGATATGAGCCAGCGCGGGCGCCAGGCGTTGCGAGACGGTGCGCATGTCCGATACGGTCATATAGGTGAAACGACCCGACAGCGCCTTGTCGCTCAAGCCGCCGAGCCAGTCGATAATCCGCCGGTCCTCGGCCTCGCGCGCTGTCCTCAGGACAGGCAAGGCCCGGTACAATATAGCGTCCAATGTCGTCGGCGCGGCGCCTTCGCCGGTGAAGCGCTTCATCCAGATGCGATCGGCGGCGAGCAGGTGGTTGAGCGTGCCCATCAGCGAGCCGAAGAAGGCGCCGACGTCGCGATTGAATTCCTCGTCGTTGAGATCGTCGGCGGCATCGTAGATGCGGCCATTGGCCCATTGATTGTATGCCGCAAACATCATGAAGTGCTGTTTCATTTTTTCCCGCCGGTCCGTTTCGGGTGTCGGGAGCGATACCTAGACTGCAAAGGAACCCGCGCCAATGACCATTCTTGTTTACGAACTCGTCGGGCGTGACGAGGGCCGCCCGTTCAGTCCACATTGCTGGAAGGCAACAATGGCGCTGGCCCACAAGGGGCTCGAAATGTCGACCGCGCCGACGCGTTTTCTCGAAGTGCCCGCCGTTGAGGGCGGCGTTTCGAAAACCGTTCCGGTGATCCGCGACGGCGACAAGGTCGTCACCGATTCCTTTGCCATCGCGCTCTATCTCGAGGAGGCCTATCCGGATCGGCCTAGCCTGTTTGGCGGCGAAGGCGGCAAGGCGATGGCGCGCTTCATCGAGCGCTGGTCGCAATCGACGATCCACCCTTACGTCACCACGGCGGCGCTCGTCGACCTTCATGCCATGCAAGACGAACAGAATGGCTCGTATTTCCGCCAGAGCCGGGAGCAGCGCTTCGGCAAGCGGCTGGAGGACGTCGTCGCCACACGCGACGCCGGCCTGGCAACCTTCCGGGCGGCGCTGGAGCCGCTGCGCTCCATGTTGAGCTACCAGCCATTCATCGGCGGCGCCTCGCCGCTGTTTGCCGACTATATCGTCTTCGGGGCATTGCAATGGGCGCGCATCGCATCGCCGTACAAGTTGCTCGAAGACAGCGACGTGGTGGCGCAGTGGTTCACCCGCTGCCTCGACCTGCATGGCGGGCTTGGACGAAAGGTTGCGGCGGCGGCGTGACGCCGCAAAGGCCTTCTATCCGCAGGGCAGCTCGAGCCCGTCAACCTGTTGCGAAAATCAGGGGCCGAACAGCTGACCTTACTTCGCCGCCTTACTTCGCCGCCTTACTTCGCCGCCTTCTTTGGCTTGCTGGCTTTCGGCTTGCCGGCTTTGGCGACGAGCTTTTCTTGCTTGGGCGCGGCTTTTGCCTTGCTGGCGCCAGGTGCCTTCTTGGCCGGCTTCTTGCCCACCGTCGGCTTCCCCGCGTCCTCCCGGTCTACATCGGCTGCCGCCTGGTGCCAATGGCGTTCGTGCTGACCGGCCGGGTGCCCTTCTTCCTGCCAGATCTGATGTGCACGGTTGCGAATGCGCTCCTGACGATCGTCTGTCATGGTCATGTTGTCTCCATTCGGGCCGACTTCAGCGCGGCGCCGACCGGGCGACTATAGCAAGCAAACCGTTGCTGTGCAGCCGTCTGATGCCGACGGCCGACGGGATCAGCCACGGAAGCACCGACCATTCCGGCCCTGCGCTGTCGCTCCGGGCGTTCGTCGTCTGGAAAGTCAAACAATTGGCTTTCCGAACGCTTGGCGGACCACGCCTCACCCGCTCCTCACCCCTCTTGGCAATCAGCCGGGCGGCTTGTATAGAGCCCGCCACTCTCAATTCGAATTCAGACAAGGACGACCCATGGCGCTCGAACGCACTTTTTCCATGATCAAGCCGGACGCGACGCGGCGCAATCTCACCGGCGCCATCACCAGGATGCTGGAAGAGGCCGGCCTGCGCGTTATCGCCTCGCGCCGGGTGTGGATGAGCCGCCGCGAGGCGGAGGGCTTCTACGCCGTCCACAAGGAGCGCCCGTTCTTCGGCGAACTGGTGGACTCCATGTCCTCGGGCCCGACCATCGTGCAGGTGCTGGAAGGTGAGAACGCCATCGCCAGGAACCGCGAAGTAATGGGCGCCACCAATCCGGCCAACGCCGCCGAAGACACCATCCGCAAGGTGCATGCGCTCTCGATCGGTGAGAATTCGGTGCACGGCTCGGATGCGCCGGAAACGGCCGCGCAGGAGATCAAGTACTGGTTCTCGGATACCGAAATCGTCGGCTGAGCCGACACTGCACTTCCATGCGAGAAGGCCGGTGTTTCGCCGGCCTTTTTCTTTGCTGGCGCTCAACTCTCGCGCACGAATCGCAGCACATCGGCATGCAGCCGATCCATATGGGTGTACATGAGGCCATGCGGCGCGCCCTCGTAAACGAGAAAACGGCAGTGCGGAATGAGCCTGGCCGACGGAATGCCCGTCAGCTCGATGGGCGCCGAGCGGTCGCGGTTGCCATGGACGAGCAAGGTCGGCACGGTATTATTCGGATGGCGGCCGCTTCCAGCGCTGGGCTGCCTGGGCATCGGTTTCCTTGGCCTCGACCCAGCCGCCCTCGGAGCCGTCGGTGCGATGTTCCTTCTTCCAGAAGGGTGCACGCGACTTGAGGTAGTCCATCAGGAAGTCCGCCGCCTCGAACGCCGCCTGGCGGTGCGCCGAAGCGGCTACCACCAGCACGATGTTCTCCCCCGGCGCGATCTTGCCATGGCGATGGATGACGGTGAGGCCTTGCAGCGGCCAGCGCTCGCTGGCTTCGGTTGCGATGCGGCCGATCTCGGCTTCAGCCATGCCCGGATAGTGCTCGAGTTCGAGTGCCGAGAGCGCGCCCTGCTCGTCGCGGCACAGGCCTGAGAAGGTGACCACCGCGCCAATGTCGACGCGGCCTTGCGTCAGTGCGGCGATCTCGGCGGCGACGTCGAAATCCTGGCGCTGAATGCGCACCGTCGCTGCCAGGACGGCCGACATGACTGTCAGCCCCCGGTCATCGGCGGGAACAGCGCGATTTCGCGCGCGCCCGATATCTTCTCGCGGTGGTCGACATGTTCCTGGTCGATGGCAACGCGGATCACGTCGGGATATTGCAATGCGTGTTCGTAGCCTTCGCCGCGCGACCGCAGCCAGCGCAAGAGGTCGGCGACCGTCTCTATGCCGGCCGGCAGTTCGACATCTTCTTCCGGCATGCCGATCCGTTCGCGAACCCAGGCAAAGTAGATGAGACGGGTCGTCATCTCACTCGTCCATGATGTGCTTGAGGCCGGCGCGGAAATAGTCGTAGCCGGTGTAGAGCGTCACGAGGGCCGCGATCCACAGCAGCACGAGACCGGTCTGCGTTGTCAGCGGGAAGACCTTGTCGCCGGCCGGCCCCGCCAGCAGGAAAGCGATGGCGACCATCTGGATGGTGGTCTTCCACTTGGCGAGCTGCGTCACCGGCACCGAGACCTTGAGTGCCGCCAGATATTCGCGCAGGCCAGAAACCAGGATTTCGCGGCACAGGATGATGATGGCCGCCCACAGCGACCAGCCGGCGATGCCGGCATGGCGGTCGGTGTCGGCAGCAAGCAGCAAGAGGCACGTGGCGACCAGCAGCTTGTCGGCGATCGGATCGAGCATCTTACCGATGTTGGAGGTCTGCTGCCAGGCACGCGCAAAATAGCCATCGAAATAATCGGTAACGGACGCCAGCAGGAAAATGACCAGCGCCGACCAGCGAGCGAAGTCGCTCGATTTCAGATGGCCTTCGAGAAAAAAACACAACACGACCAGCGGCACCGCGACGATACGGGCGTAGGTCAGCATATTAGGCAGGTTGAACGCGCGCTGGGCCATGTCTGGTGGACTCTTTCTGCCTGCGTACTCAAATCAGAAGCTGTTGTAGGGGGTCAACAGGCCAGATTCGACTGGCCAGCTGAAAGTGGCGAATTTTTTCAACTTTCGTGAAAATGATTGTAGACCAATTTGGCGACCTGCTCGGAAATGCCATCGACTTTTCTCAGATCCTCGATCGCGGCGCGGCTGACCGCCTTGGCGGTTCCGAATGCCAGCAGCAGGGCGCGCTTGCGGCCGGGGCCGATGCCGGCGATTTCATCGAGCGGGCTCTTGACCATCTCCTTCTTGCGGCGGGCCCGGTGCGAGCCGATGGCGAAGCGGTGGACCTCGTCGCGCAGCCGCTGGACGAAATAGAGCACGGGGTCGCGAACCGGCAATGAAAACGAGTCCCTGCCCCTGACGAAGAAACGCTCGCGGCCGGCATCACGGTCCTGCCCCTTGGCGATGCCGATGGCGACGACCCGGTCCTCGATGCCGAGATCCGACAGGATCTTGCGCACCGCCGTCATCTGGCCCTGGCCGCCATCGATCAGGATGACGTCCGGCCATGCCGGGAAGCTGCCGGAAATGTCGTCCTCGATATCATCGCCCGCCTCGGCCGCCATCGCCTCGCCCGCAGCCGCATCCTCAGCCACGGCGACATCGCCATGCTCCTTGAGCAGCCGCGAAAAACGCCGCTCCATCACTTCGCGCATCATGCCGAAATCGTCGCCCGGCGTGATCTCGGTCGAGCGGATGTTGAATTTTCTGTACTGGTTTTTCACAAAGCCTTCCGGCCCGGCGACGACCATGGCGCCGACGGCGTTGGTGCCCATGATGTGCGAATTGTCGTAAACCTCGATGCGCACCGGCGGCTTGGCGAGGCCAAAGGTCTCGGCGAAACCGGCAAGCAACCGCGCTTGCGTCGAGGTTTCGGCCAGCCGACGGCCGAGTGCCTCACGCGCATTCTGCAGGGCGTTGTCGGTCAGGTCCTTCTTCTCGCCGCGCTGCGGCACGGAAATCGCCACCTTGCGGCCGGCGCGGGTCGAGAGCGCCTCGGCCAGCAGTTCCTGGTCCTCGACGGTCTGCGACAAGAGAATGGCACGCGGTGTCGGCTTGTCGTCATAGAACTGCGCCAGGAACGAGCCCAGCACTTCCGATCCCTCCAGCGCCGGATCGGCCTTCGGGAAATAGGCACGGTTGCCCCAGTTCTGGCCGGTGCGGAAGAAAAACACCTGGATGCAGACCTGGCCGCCTTCCTGGTGGATGGCGAACACATCGGCCTCGTCGACGGTCGCCGGGTTGATGCCCTGATGGCTTTGCACGTGCGACAGGGCCGCCAGTCGGTCGCGATAGATGGCGGCGCGCTCGAAATCGAGGTCTTGCGAAGCCTGCTGCATGGCGGCCGAAATCTCGGTCTTCACCTTCTGGCTGCGGCCGGACAAAAAGTCCTTCGCTTCGGCGACCAACTCGGCATAACCCTCATGCGAAATTTCGCCGGTGCACGGACCCGCGCAGCGCTTGATCTGGTAGAGCAGGCATGGCCGCGTGCGGTTCTCGTAGAAAGAATTGGTGCAGCTTCTGAGCAGGAAGGCGCGCTGCAGGGAATTGATGGTGCGGCCGACGGCACCGGCCGAGGCAAAGGGGCCGAAATAGTCGCCCTTGCGCGACCGCGCGCCGCGATGCTTGTAAATGCCGGGCGAGACATGGTCGCCGGTCAAAAGGATATACGGGAACGACTTGTCGTCCCGCATCAGCACATTGAATCGCGGCCGCAAACGCTTGATGAGATTGGCTTCGAGCAGCAGCGCCTCGATCTCGGTGCGGGTGACGACGAATTCCATCGTCGACGTCTCGCGCACCATGCGGCCGATGCGGTTGGTGTGGAATCTGCCTTGCGCGTAGTTGGTGACACGCTTCTTCAGGCTGCGCGCCTTGCCGACGTAGAGCACGTCGCCGGCGGCGTTCATCATCCGGTAGACGCCGGGCGCATTGGGCAGCCGCTTGACCAGTGTCTGAATCACCTCGGCGCCGACCATGCCTTCGGCGTCGCCTGCATGCGGCGTCCAGTCGATGGCCGTGAAGGCGACATCCGGGCCAACCGGTTCGACGATCTCCTCCAGTGCCTCGTCCTCGAGGTCGATTTCGGGAGGAAGATCATCAGCGCCGCCGCGCGCCTTGTTCTTGTGATCCAAAGGACTCATTCCGCCATGCCTGTCACATCGGGCGTCTGCCATGCAAGATGCTGGCCGCCGTCGAGCGCGATCATCTGACCGGTGACCGAGCGCGCCTGCCAGAGATAGCGGATGGTGGCGCCGAATTCCGGCAATTCCGGGCCGCGCCTCAGAATGAGGCCAGCGACCTGCGCGTCAAAATCCGAATCGTTCTGGCGCACGTTCTTCAGCGTCGGGCCTGGCCCGATCGCATTGACGCGGATGCGCGGCCCGAGCGCCTGGGCCAACATCTGCGTCTGCGTCCACAATGCCGATTTCGATAGCGCATAGGAAAAATAGCGCGGCGTCGGCCGCCAGACGCGCTGGTCGATGATGTTGACGATCAGCCCGTCCTGCCCTTCCGGCAAGGAACGGGCGAAGTTCTGCGCCAACAGCGCCGGGGTTTTCAGGTGAATGGCAAAATGGCGGTCCCAGGCGCGCCAGTCGAAATCCTCGACGGAATCATCGACGAAGAGCGAAGCATTGTTGACCAGCAGCGAGATTGGGCCCAGCGCGGCCTCCGCCTGGCCGACAAGGTCGCCGACGGCATCCATGTCGGTCAGGTCGGCCGCAACCACGGCGGCACGCCCGCCCGACCGGTTGATCCCCGCGGCCAGCGCATCCGCCGCATCGTGCGAGCGATTGGAATGGATGGCGACCGCAAAGCCATGGCTGGCAAGGTCCTCGACAATCGCCTTGCCGATCCGCTTCGCCCCACCGGTCACCAGCGCCACGGCAGTGGCTTTGCTCATATGTGTCAATCCTCAATTTCGGCCCGAAAACGCGACGCCGACGAAATATGGCCCGGCATGCGTTAAACGGCGTTCGCACCTGGGGCAACATTGTGGCGAAGTGCCCAGTTCGACGTGCCGGGCCCTCTTGGACTCGCAACCGCCGGACCGCAATATAGGTCGCTGGAGTCCTTGCACCAAGCCGCGTGCAGCGCAGCACGAACTTGCTGCTGACATTTCGCTGTTGCGAAGATGCAACGTCAAGGTTCTGCCTCATTCGCGCCGGGGAATGACCCAAGTTCAGGTTCGGTTCAGCCGCATTTTGACACGACATTTGGAACCGACGAACGCCAGATCCGTTTCACCCCCCGGACGGGTCGATGGCGATCGTGAGAAACAAGCCTGTGTCCTGTGGCTTAAGGAGTAAAGAACAATGCAAGCCAATCTCAAATTCGCACGGCCGCTGGCTGTTGCGCTCGGGCTCTTCGCCCTCGGTGGTACCGCTTATGCCGCGGACGTCGTTTCGGAAGAGCCGCCGGCACCCGCTCCGGTTGCCGAACTTCCGGTCGCCTCGTGGGCCGGTCCCTATGCCGGTATCAACCTTGGCTACGGCTTCGGCGGCAAGACCAAGGAAAAGGATTTCGGCGTTTCGACCGATACCAAGGGTTTTGTCGGCAGTGTCTTCGGCGGCTATCAGTGGCAGCAGGAGAACTTCGTGTACGGCGGTGAAGCCGAACTCGGCTACAACGGCGTCAAGGGTGACGACAACGGCATCCACTCCAAGGGCGGCATCGAAGGCTCGCTGCGTGCCCGTCTCGGCTACGCCGTGACCCCGGAAATCCTGCTCTATGGCACCGGCGGTCTCGCCGGCAGAAGCCTGAAGGTGGAAGACTCGGTCATTCCTGCCAGCGACACCGCAACCATGCTCGGCTGGACCGCTGGCGTCGGCACCGACATCAAGCTGACCGACAATGTCTTCGGCCGCGTCGAGTATCGCTACACCGACTTCGGCAGCAAGAGCTTCGACGGTATCGGCAAGGTCAAGGCGACGGACAACCGCGTCACCTTCGGCCTCGGTATGAAGTTCTAAGTCGTTCAAGCCACGACACGAAAAGTCGGGCCTCGCGCCCGGCTTTTTTTGTGCCGGTCGCTCAGGCCGGAACCGCGGACTTCAGCTCTGGGAATTTTTCGTCGAAACGCGCCGCCCAGCGGGTCAACCGGCCGCGCCCCTTCTCCCACCGACCGCCAAAGCGGAGCGAGAGATAGCCGAGGCAGGCACGCAATGCCAACTGACCGGCCGTGATCTTCTTCGGCAGCTTTGGCGGATTGGCGTTGAGCAGATCGAGTGCCGCCATGATCTTCGCCCACTGCCGGTCGAGCCAGGGCTGATAGACCATCTCTTCAGGCCGGGTGCGGCGTTCGTAGACCATCGACAGCGCGCAATCGCAGATACCGTCGGCCAGCGCCTCCAGCACTTCCGCTTCCAGACGCTTGTCGGGATTGCGTGGAAACAAGGCGTTCTTCGAAATCCGGTTGAGGTGCTGGGTGATGGCGCGGCTGTCGTGAACCGAACGGCCATCGTCGAGCACCAGCACCGGGATCTTGCCGAGCGGATTGGCGCCGATCAGTTCGGCCGGCCTGTCTTCGGTCCTGACCGGCACCTCATCGAGGGCGATCCCGGCATAGGCCGCTGCCATCCTTACCTTGGAGCTGTAGGGAGAGGCGGACGCGTAGAGCAGCTTCGGCATGATCGGTTTCCTGTTTGCAAACATCCAGTGTTGACCGCAGGACTGTCGCCATCAATTGCCAGAGTGCAAAAAAACAGCGGCCAGAAACCGGCTGCGGTTTCCGCCCTGGCATCACGACAAGCCTGATGCCGGTACTCTGGAAAGTATCAGCAGGCCACGACAAAAAGTCGCCCGATTCGAACGTGCGCCCACACTTCTCTGGCACCCACGCTTCGCAGGCGCTAAGCGTCACGCCGATACATTCGCCAACCACCGCGAGGAGCGAAAGAGTTGGGCGAGCGAGGCAGCCAACCGGCGCCTCGCTTTGCTTGCCCCTCGGCCCCTTCCCGATGCTCAGCCCAGAGGGCTGAACCCGTTGCCGAACATGCTCCGATCCAGAGCGTCAGAGCGTCCTTGCCGGATCCCGAAGGACACGCGACGCCCCAACGATCCGTCTACTTCTTGGCCGGAGCCTTCGCCTTCGCAGGCGCTGCCTTTGCCTTCGGCGCCGCGGCTTTCTTCACCGCCGGCTTGGTCGCGGCGGCGGCTGCTTTCGCAGCTGGCTTGGCCGCCGGCTTCTTGGCCGGTGCCGCTTTTGCTGCCGGCCGCGCCGCGGCTTTCGCGGGAGCCGCCTTCTTGGCAGCGGGTTTGGCCGCCGCCTTGGCCGCAGGCTTCTTGGCCGGCGCCGCTTTCGCCGCCGGCTTCGCCGCGGCTTTCGCGGGCGCCGCCTTCTTCACTGCCGGCTTCGCGACAGCCTTGGCCGCCGCCGGCTTCTTGGCCGGTGCCTTCGCTGCCGGCTTTGCCGCCGCCTTGGCAGGTGCTGCTTTCTTCACCGCTGTTGCGGCCTTCGCCGCGACTGCTTTTGCGGGTGCTTTCTTTGCCGGTGCCTTGGATGCCGGCGCTTTAGATGACTGCTTAGCCATGTCATGCCCCTTCACGTTATGCCGATGGCCGTGAATGACCCCGGCGCGCAATGCATATCTGACTCGCGTCTCGCTAGCCAGCGAAGCAATGGTATGATTTTCTCAACTTAAATTTTAGTTGCGATCCACACACAGTCACACTCATCACCGCAAAAATCCGCTGCTGATCTTCTGACGTCGCCAGCAAATCGATACCGGCGTTCCCGATGCGATCTCGCCATCAAGATCCGAAGATTAGCGAGCGGCTTCACGCGTGATCCTTGGCCGTGAACATCATAACCCACCGCGTCATCGAAGCGATCATCTTTTGCAGGCGCGCGGTTCGCGCAGATCACGAGCGCGATACGACGATCCATCTGAAGATCACCTTGTCAAGCATGGCTTGAGCACCGGCTTTCGGATTGACAGAATACTCTGTAGAACAGAGTATTCTGTATGAGATGCGATTGCGCCGTCGGTTTCGGCCATACAGAAGCAAATGGCACCGCAAAATCGCCAAGCCATATGGCGACAACCCAAGGCTTTGCCGCATTGGAGCCTGTTGATGAGCGCCGATGACATTATCCACCAGAGTACACGGCTCAGGATCATGGCCGTCCTGAACACGCTGGAAAGGCGCGAGACCCTGGAGTTCGTCCAGTTGAAAGCCATGATCGAAGTCACCGACGGCAATCTCGGAGCACATCTCGATACGCTGGCCAGAGCTGGCTATGTCGATATTGAAAAGCTTTTCGTCGGACGCCGGCCGCAGACACGGATCAGGGTCACGACGGCCGGGCGGCGGGCCTTTCGCGGTCACATTGCCTTTCTTCGCAAGATCATCGATCAGGCAGAGGCAACGCGTCGCAGAAAATAGCAAAGCGACGAGCCTTGGTTCACCGCCTCACGATACGGCGAGCCGCCGGTCGACAGTTCGACGGCGGCGGAATTGCCGCGTGTTTCGACAAGGAGCGCGTTGTCATCACGGCTGATAGCCGAGACAGATGGCGCCGAGCGCGACGACGGCGCAGGCGCCGACCCGCCGGGGCGTCAGCGTCTCGCCTGCGCCCCCTTCAGGCCGCAGGCGCGAAAAAGATCGGAAGGAGAACGAGGTGCGTTCAGCGCAGGACGCGGCAACGGCCGTTATAGACCATCCAGCGATCGAAGCCCGAGACGCAGAACTCGACATTGTCGCCGATGGAGGCAAAGCCCTGGCCTTCCTCGATCAGATAGAAGATCGACCGGTCCCGGCCATCCGACAGGCTGACGGTTGCCCGGCAATAGTGACGACCGATCGGCCATTCCTCGCTCGCCTGCTGATAACGGTGCTGGCGAATGTCGCGAAAATCGGTGATACCGACGTCGGGCAGATGGGGCACGTGATGCACCTGGTAGGAGAACCGATGCGTGATCTTGCTCAGCACCCATGTCTCGCCACAGATGCTGCCATCGTCCTCAGTATAGACGCCGAGGTCGGCCGCCTGGACCGCCCGGGTGACACCGAGAGGCGCGGCAAGGGGCGTGCAGAGCGAAATCAGGGCAGCAAGTGCGGATTTGGCGAAGCGAGTCATGGCAGCCTCTCAAGGTCGATTGCGCGCACTGTGCGGATTCGCTCGGCGGCGGTCAAGCGGTTGCCGAAACAATGGTTTCCAGAAACCGGCGCCGGGCAGTTGCTGTAAGCAGCAACCCGCGGGTAACGGCTAAGTTCCCCAAGGACTGATCGTGCGGTCGTAAGGAACGCGGCGATCGAAACTGGCTATCCCGGCGGCGGGACCTGCTCGCCGGCCAGCCATTCCAGCGACCAGTGGGCCGGCTTGCCCACGGCGAGCAATTTGTGCAGTGCCGGCAGCATGGTTCGCAGTTCGCCTTCCAGCGTGAAGGGCGGATTGACCACCACCATGCCGGTGCCATCGAGGCTGGGATCGGAAGAGGCTGGCCTGATCTCGAATTCTATGTCGAGGATTTTCGAGATGCCGGATTGCTTCAGCGCTTTCCTGAAGGCGATCACCGCCTTGCGGTCCTTGATCGGATACCACAGCGCGTAGATGCCACTGGGCCAGCGCCTGTGCGCCTTCACCAGCCCGTCGACGAGGCGGCCGAACTCACCCTCTTCCTCGAAGGGCGGATCGATGAGCACCAGGCCGCGCTTTTCCTTCGGCGGCAGGTGCGCTCCGAGGGCAAGCCAGCCGTCCAGTTCCATCACCTTTGTCTGAAAATCGCCGGCGAACTCGGTCTTCAGCCTGGCGGCGTCTTTCGGGTGCAGCTCGATCGCCGACAACCGGTCCTGCTTGCGCAGGAGATTGCGCGCGAGCAGCGGCGAGCCCGGATATTTCTTTACGCCGCCCTCCGGATTGAGCGAGCGCACCGCCGCCAGATAGGGCGCCAGCAGCGCCGCCGCCTTCGCATCGAACGCGGCATCTATCAGCCTGCCGATGCCGCCCTGCCACTCGCCTGTCTTGTGCGCTTCGAGTGACGACAGATCGTAGCGACCAATGCCGGCATGGGTGTCGATGACGCGAAACGCCTTGTCCTTCTGTTTCAGGTAGTCGAGCAGGCGCGTCAGCACGACATGCTTGACGACATCGGCAAAATTGCCGGCGTGGTAGGCGTGGCGATAGTTCATGTGGGACCCCTGCCCCAACGTGGCGGCGGCGGCTGCGAATTCGGATTTTCCGGTCGCCCGCCAGCAGAACGCAAGGACAGCAAGAAACCGATCAGGCCGACCGCCATCAGCGAGAAGCCTATCGGCCGCGCGCGGCCGTCGATTTCCCCGACACCGGAGCGCAAGACAAGGTCGACCGCTCGCATCGGTATGTCCTCGGCATCGCCCGGGCCGACCGTGAAGACGTAAGCGCCAGGGCTGACGGTGGCGATCAGGCCAGCCTCGTCGCGAAAGATCTTGTCGGGCAGTTGCGGGCTGGCCTGGCGCGGATTGTCCACATGGTTGAACTGCAGCGTCGAGGCAAGCACCGTGCGGCCATTGGTGGCCGCGGTCAGCGTCAACACAGTGCGCTGCTGCGAAACGATGCGTTCGGCCCTCGCGGTCAGGTCCACCAGCACCCGCACCGGCGCATCGCGATCCCTAAGCGATACGGTCAACGGCTTGAATCGGCCCTGCTCGTAGACCCGCCAGGTGCCGATTTCGCGGCCGGAAAAATTGGCCGTCGCCCAGGGATAGATGAGACCGATGCCGGTGCCGGCCAGCAGGATCAGGACGAAGAGAAAGCGCATTCAGGCGGTCACCTTGCAATCAAACCTTGCCGGACGGTCGGCTTATATCGGCGCCGTCGCGCAGGCGTTCCATTTCGTCCAGCAGCATGTCGAGGCCGAGTTCGAAGGTCTTGTCGAATTCGGCGGCGCCAAAAAAGCGCCCGGCCTCCACGACGTTTGGATAGTCCCTGGCCAGTTGCTCGTCGCTGACCGTGTTCACCGCGGACGGGCCTCTGGAATAGCCCGCGTTCTCGTCCAGCACCGCGCCCATCAGATAATAGCCCACGGCGCGGAAGAGCCGCGCACTGAGTTCCGCGTCGAAGCCGCCATCCTTGAACAAGCCGATAATGCCGTTCAACCAGGCAAGGCAAGTCGGCGAATTCATCCGGTAGGTAACAATGAAAGTGGAATAGGCGGGATGCTCGCGGCCGATGCGGCGGAAATCGTCGACGGCAACACGCATTCTTTGCCGCCAGGGAAGGCTGGTGTCAGGTACTTCAAGGGCGCCGATCAGCCGGTCGATCAGCGCCTCGTGCAGATGCGCCACCGAGGGGAAGTGATGATAGATGCTCATGGCCTCGCAGCCGAGCGCGGCGGCGAGCTTGCGCATCGAAAAGCCGGAAAGGCCCTCCCTCTCGATCACCTCGAAAGCCGCGTCCTCGATCATTTCGCGCGACAGACGCCCGCGCGCTCTCTGTTTCGTGATTGATTGATCCATAGTGCCGCTTGACAACTTACAGTGTAAGGTTCATTTTCGCCGTCACCTTACATCGTAAGGCTAACAAAGACCAGAGGAGAAAAATCTTGTCGTACCATCGCATCGTCAAATCCGTGCAGTCTTCGTCCCAGCATGTGTTCTTGTCCGCCGCCGCGGCCTGTATCCTGTCGCTTGGCTCCGCGCCTGCCCATGCCGACGACTATGATGCAACCCTCAAGGACATACAGTCGACCATGGGCGGCGTACCAAGCTTTGTAAAACAGTTTCCCAAAACCGGTCTGCCCGGTGCCTGGGCGGAGGTCAAGGCCATCGAGCTCAGCGACAAGACGGCGCTGCCGCCCAAGGTCAAGTCATTGATCTCCTTGGCCGTGGCGGCGCAGATTCCTTGCACCTACTGCATCTGGTCGGACACGCAGGACGCCAAGCGCGCCGGCGCCACGAACGAGGAGATCGAGGAAGCCGTGGCGATGGCGGCGCTGACGCGCCACTGGAGCACTATATTCAACGGCATGCAGGTCGATTTCGACACATTCAAGAAGGAAATGGGCGGGCAGTAAGCCCGCCGGCAAGAAGGAAATGGGGGCAGTAAGCCCGCCGGCAAGAAGGAAATGGGGGCAGTAACATAGCCAAGCTGGAGCACGGCGCCGCGTCAGGAGCGGTCTGCCACACGACAACAGGCGTCCCTGTTTTGTGGTTGCCTGAACGAGATGGCCCGCTGAGAAACGGACCATCTCGACCATTTTTGCGGCCCGCGCCAGTGCGGCGGTCAACCTGGATGCGTGGTCGCGCCATGGACAGCAGCTAGCCTATGCCCTCAAATGCCATTGCCGAGATGGCCGGCATTCCACTATGACTTCGATGCGCCTGCAGGCGAGAAGGGGATGTCGACTCATACCTTGGCGGATGAGGGACCTCGAATGCACAGAGGACACGGGCGGCCCGACAGAGAGAAATCGGCGTTAAAAATCATTCCTGCGGGCCGATTCTGCCTTCTGATTTTGACTCTTGGTCTGCTCTGCGCCGCTGCCAGTTGCGACGTGGATTCCGTCCGCAGAGAGATACTGGCAAAGTATTCACGGCCAAGCGTTTATGTCTGCAGTCCCAGCGGATTTGGGCAGCAATCTCATTGCAACCTGAAGATTTGACGCCTTCTGAATCGCTCTTCATTTCAGACAGTGCCCAGGGGCTACCCACCCCAATGATCTCACAAGGACACTCCGCCCTGTTCCTCGACATCAGGCTTTTGATGGCACCCGAGAAGAGATCGCGGCAGCCTGTGAAATTTGCTTGGATCGAGCCAATATGCTGATTCAAAATGAAGAACCCCGGCCGTAGCCATCCGCGCCCGCGCCGGGAACGCGTCGGCCATGATTAACCAATGGCAAACACAATTGGTTAAGGAATCTCTAATTTAGTTGACTTGAATTTCCACAGGTATATTTTCAGGGCGTTGGGATGTGCAATTTGGGCGAGCAATCGGCGATGATGGCATGGGGCGCGTGATCGCGATCTTGGGGCGCATGGACTGCTGAACGGCAGATACAAGCCGGGCGGCAGCGGCCTCGTAACTCAGCTAGTGACAAGCGCACATCAGTGATGGCGATCCGCGGATGCGGAGATTGCCGCGTTTAAGGACGTGGCCGGGCAGTGCTTTGCCCTGCCCGGCGGTAGCGTGTGCGGTGCGTGGAGGAAAGCATGAGTAAGGTCATCAAGGTTCTGAAACTTGGTTCCAGAAACGATCAAAGGGGCAACGGCAACGACCATAACCGAGGCCGTGCGCTGGTCGCTGGAGGCGCGGGCTTCCTGGGATCGCATTTGTGCGAACGACTTTTGCAGGACGGATACGACGTCGTCGCACTGGACAATTTCCATACCGGCAAAAGATACAATCTCAATACGCTGCTGCGCGATCCGAGATTCAGCTGCATGGAGCACGACATCGTCGATGCATTGCCTTTGGACCTTCGGTTCGACGAGATCTACAATTTAGCCTGCCCTGCTTCTCCGCCACATTATCAGGCAGATCCGATCCATACCTTCAAGACCAGTGTGCTTGGCGCGCTGAACCTGTTGGAACTCGCGCGTCGGAACAATGCCAAGATATTCCAGGCCTCGACTTCCGAGGTCTACGGCGATCCGTTCGTGCACCCGCAGCCCGAAAGCTATTTCGGCAATGTGAACACGCACGGACCGCGCTCCTGCTATGATGAAGGCAAGCGTTCGGCCGAAACCCTTTTTTTCGACTATTCGAGGACGTATGGCCTCGATATTCGCGTAGCCCGTATCTTCAACACCTACGGTCGCCGCATGCAACCCGATGACGGGCGCGTCGTCTCGAACTTCATCGTCCAGGCGTTGCGTGGCGAAGACCTGACCGTCTATGGCAGCGGTCTGCAGACCCGCTCCTTCTGCTACGCCGACGACCTGATCGAGGGTTTCATGCGGCTGATGAATGCGCCGAGTGCGCCTGCCCATCCGGTCAACCTCGGCAATCCCGGCGAATTCACCATCATGGAACTCGCGACACTGGTTGTCAGCTATACCAACTCCAGATCGAAAATCGTGCATCGGCCATTGCCGATCGACGATCCCAAACAACGCAAGCCGGATATTTCCTTCGCCAGAAGCAATCTCGGTTGGGAGCCGAAGATCAGCCTGGCCCAAGGGCTCGCGCATACCGTCGACTATTTCGACGCCCTGCTCTACGGGAGCCGGATTACCAAAGGGGCCGCGGCTTCATGAGCCAGCCGGCAGTCCTGGTGACAGGGGGAGCCGGCTTTATCGGCAGCCATACGTGCAAGCTGCTTGCCGCGGCCGGTTATCTGCCGGTGGCATTCGACAACATGTCCCGCGGCAATCGGAAATCCGTCGCCTGGGGTCCGCTTGTCGTCGGCGATATCCGCGACCGGGATGCATTGCGGGCCGCGATCGAAGCCTATCGGCCCGCATCCATCATCCATTTCGCGGCGCTCGCTTATGTTGGAGAGTCCGTCAATCAGCCGGCCGAATACTATTCCACCAATGTCACGGGCACCATCGCCGTACTCGACGCCGCACGCGCGCATTCGATCGAGAACATCATCTTCTCCAGCAGCTGCGCCACCTACGGCGTTCCGGAAGCACTGCCTATTCGTGAGACCTCTTCGCAAAATCCGATCAGCCCGTACGGGCGCACCAAGCTGATAGGCGAACAGATCATCAGCGACTATGCCAACGCATACGGAATGAAGTTCGCCATCCTGCGCTACTTCAATGCCTGCGGGGCCGATCCCGACGGGGAGCTCGGCGAGTGGCATTCGCCGGAAACGCATCTGGTTCCCAGGGTGCTGATGGCGGCGTCAGGCATCATCGACGAGATCGAGGTCTTCGGCACGGATTATGAGACATCGGACGGGACTTGCGTGCGCGACTATATCCACGTCAGCGATCTGGCCCGCGCCCATTTGAAAGCTCTTCAACATTTGGAGGGCGGGGGACAAAGCCTGGCGGTCAACCTCGGCACCGGGCGAGGCGTGTCCATCAAGGAGATTGTCCAGGCGGTCAGCCGGATGACTTCAAGACCGGTTCCGGCCGTCTTCAGGGCCCGGCGCCCGGGAGATCCGGCCGAACTCTATGCCGATCCGAGCAAGGCGCGCGCGCACCTTGGCTTTGTGCCGCAGCTTTCCGACATCGACACGATCGTCAGGACCGCCGCCCCATTCTTCGGGCTGCGGACGAAACCGGTGATACTGCCACCAAGCGACGGCGCGGTAGCGGTCGCTGCTCGATAGATCAGAGATAGCGCGGGTGGCAGCTTGCGCGTTGGCCAAATCCGCTGGGGCTGCAGATGTAAGGCGAGCCTCCTAACAACGCACCTTCATCTACAGGACTGAAAGCGACCTTCACGGGTCCCGTTGTGCGGATCGCGATCGGCGGTGGCGGAGCAAAAGCGTAAGTTCTTTCAGTGGTGCGGATAGTCCTTGTCATCAGCATCTCAGGCTCGATCCTGAGCGAACGCACCATGTATCCAGCCTGGACCGGTCGGACTGAAGGCTTGCTCCGGAGCGGATGCGCGACCGGTGCAATAAGGACGGAACCGGTTCTGGTCGTATCCATCCCCTGACATCCTGCAACCAGAGAGGTCATCGCCACCACAACAATAGAGAGAGCTTTCTTGCTTAGGCGAGAAGCGCCCATTGCGGAATTGTTCCCCATGTGTCCCTTGCCTTTGAGTATAAGCTGGGGCGCGTTGCGACACCTGCGCCGCTTCACGCCGTTTCAGTGACCACTCGCACATCACACACAAATATTAGACATCACTAATTATTAAATTTCATGAAAACCATATGGTGTTGGATCCATCGTCTCGTCGTTCTGTCAGAGAAAAGTGATTGCGCCAATCGGCGGTCGGTGCGCCGACAATTCCAGCCGGACTGCTCAGCGTTTTATAAGCGATTCGCAAGCTTCTTCACAGGCCTGGCAAAAGCGGCCTGCCTGAATCCGCCCCTCCGGACACGCCGTCACCGATGTGGTATCGGGAGGGGCCAACGGAGCCAGGAACGGCGCCTGCCGCGGCGAGTAGGATTCGCCCGACCTGCTGTAAGCTTCTGATTTCGTGCATGTCGTTGTCCCGGAACCGAGGACACTTCCGAGCCATATGCATCAGTTCTTGGAGTCGATCAACTTGCGGGCCTCTTCGAACCGCGCGGCCTTGGTATCACCAGATTCGAATTTTCGGTATTCGTCGGAAGGACCTTCGGGAGTTCGTTTGAAACTGTACCATTCTCCGTCCGGATCCTTGCGTTGCTCGATCGTTCCATCCTTGATTCGGTGGCTGTAGCAGGTGCGGCGCTGTTTGCCCTTGTAGCTGTTGGACCGCCAAGCGACATCCATGCACATCTTGCCGTCTTTGGTCACCAGCCACCTGCCCTCTGCGACAGACGCTGAATCCTGCCCCGACGTCCAGGCCTCAAGGCGCCGATTGCCCTTCGCGAAATAGGCCGCTCCATTTTCCCATATCCATGTGCGATCGGCATACAGAAGCTGCAGCTCATAGGCAGTTGGAACAGTGGCGGCAATTGGAGCAATAGCGCTATCCGCTTTTGCAGGTGCGCTGTCCTTGGCGGCAGCCGCGTGGGACGTTCCCGGGAGGGCCACCTGGCCGCAGAGGGCCAGGACAAACAGGAGCAGCGTGAAACGTGCGGACCGACGACGTTCCCTGCGCCGCAGACGATCTACGCCATGCGGCGGCGACCTGGTCGGAGCTATCGGTACAATCAGCGTTGGCATGTCTGTGCGGCCCAGGGCAGCGCTATCGGCGCGACAGCCTTTGCGAATTATTTAACAGCCGCGGGAGCTGCGATGTCAACTTTCGCGGCGCCCGCTGTCGCCAAAATTAAGGATTGCGTCGTATACTCCCTCGCCTTTGACAATCGCGCGCAAAAGCAACATCCGCAGACGTCAGAGAGGACGCGGTTCCAAATGGGCGACGATCCGGAATTGAATCAGGCCGAGGTTCAGCAATACCTGCAGCAGCCGATCGCTCGGGACCCGGCTGCTCGCAATTACCTGAACCTCGACACGGCGGTCTTGCTGGGGATCCTGTTCATCGCGGTCGTGTTCAGGTTCCACAACATAACCTTGCCGCTGGTCGACGCTTTCAGCTGGCGCGAGACAAGCACGGCAATGATGGCCGACAATTTTCAACAGCGCAGCTGGAACATCTTCTTCCCGGAGGTGAGTTGGACCGGACCCGGCCCGAGTTATCAGGGCCGCGAGTTCCAGATCGTCAGCTATCTGACCGCCCTGCTCTACCAACTCTTCGGCTGGCACGACTGGTTTGGCCGCGTGGTTGCGGCCTTCTTCGGTCTGGTGACCGTGTTTTCGCTGCACAGGTTGACGGCGCTATGCTGGGGCCAAACGCATGCCCATGCGGCGGCGCTCGCCTACGCGCTGATGCCGGCGGCGATCATGATCGACAGCTCGTTCCTGCCCGATCCGTCGATGCTGGCACTGGTAACAACAGGCGTCTGGCTGTTCGCCAAATACTGGGCTGGCGGCAGCCGATGGCTTTTGCCGCTCGCCGCCGTCAGCTTCACGCTCGGTGCGCTGGCAAAGCCGCCGGGCGTGGCGGCGGGCGCCGTCATCTTCTACCTGATGGTGCGCTGGATTCTGCAGAAGAAACGACGGCAGGCGGCCGAGGTCTTCCTGTGGGGATTTTTGAGCCTGGCCATCATCGGCGCCTATTTCAGCTGGGCCATCTATCTCGGCCGCAGCTATCCACCCTATCACGTCGCGGGCAGCGGCTACATCTGGAACTCCGGATTGTGGACGTTCGTCAATGATGGCTTCTACTTCAAATCCGTGTGGAACACCTCTGTCTGGTGGTTCTACGGCTATCCGTTCATGGCGCTGATCGCGGTCGGTTTCTGGATACCGCCCGGACCCGCCGAAGACCCGACGCAGCGCACCCTTTCGGCCATTCCCTATATTTGGCTGGGTGCGGCCATGATCGTCTACCTGGCGGCGGCGCGCGAAATCACCAGCAACCCCTGGAATTACCACATTTTCCATGTGCCGTTCGCGATGTTCTGCGGCCGCGGCGCGCTTCTTCTGGCAACGTTTGCATCGGGAACCGTTCTGTCGCCGGTCGTGCTGCGTTCGATCTGTATCGTTGTCGTGACCCTCGTGTGGTCGACCTTTCCTCTCGTGAAAACAATGAAGGCGCCGGTCGCGATGAACGGCAAGCTGCTTGGCGAGGAGTTGGCGCGGTTGGCGCAACCGGGCGACCTCGTCGTGGCCATCGCGCCGGAGGTCGGCGATCCCGTCGCCGTCTACTACAGCAGGGCACGCGGCTGGGTGTTCCCGCCTGGCGGAGGCGATGTCGAATGGTCGAAATTCGTCGCGGACGACGCCACCGCGATCGCCCAGCTCGAGGAGTTGCGCGGTCAAGGCGCGGATCTGTTCGGCACGGCCAAGAACGCTGCCGACAATCAGGACCAGTTGTTCATAGAGCATCATGACGGCGTCGTCGACTATCTGGACAAGACCGCAACCAAGCTTGTGGATTCGGATGCTTTGCTGGTCTATAGGATCACCCGTCCATGAGAGCTGCGACAGCTGTGGGCCTTGACAGGATATGGCCCGACGGCTCAGCGGCCACGCATCCGCCCCGCGGAAGGCCGGCAAGGCGGTGGGCCAGGCGAACCGCCCCAGGATGACGCCTTGGACGTTCAGTCGCCACGATGCCGCCGCTGGAACTCGGCGGTGAAAACCGGCGGAGAATTGGTTGAAAAGAGCAATCTCGATAATGGTGACGCTGGCCCTGCTGGCTTGGCTGGCAAGCGACTCGCGCTGGCGGATGGTCGGCGATGCATTCGACCGCATCACGCCAGCTACGTTCGCGGTGGCGACGATCGCCTTTTTCGTCACCTATGTCTTGCGTGCGCTACGCGTCTGCGACGAGTTCCGCGACGAGGTGAATGGCCGTTTCGGAGCCTGCCTGCGCGTCATTCTGATCCACAATGCGATGATCAACGTCGTACCCTTCCGGGGCGGCGAGACGGCCTTTCCCTTGCTCCTGCGCCAGGTCTTCGGCGTGCCGATCATGCGCGCCAGCGCCTCGCTGCTGTGGTTCAGGCTGCAGGACGCTTTCGTCGTCGGCGTGCTGGCGCTGGCGGTGTGGCCGGGCCTGCATGCGGCGATAAGGATCGCTGGGATCGCCGCCTTGATCGCTGCCGCCTGGTACCTGCCGCGCTGGGCGCGCGCGCCGCATGACTGGGCCGGGCGCGGCAGGATCGTGGCGAAGCTCGGCCTGCTGCGCGACACCTTCACCGAGGCGACCGGGCGCTCGCGTTACGGCTGGTGGTGGACGATCGCCAACTGGTCGCTGAAGCTCGCCGTGCAGGGATGGCTGCTGGCCCTGATACTGGGAACATCCTTCACGACGGCCTTTCCAGGCGTCGTCGGGGCCGAAGGCGCCGCAATATTGCCGGTGCAAGGCGTCGCCGGCTTCGGCACTTATGAAGCGGGAGCGGCGGCGGCGCTGCTCACATCCGGAATTGCGATGAAGAGCGGTCTGCAGGCGGCACTGGCGCTGCACCTGTTCATCTTCTGCTCGGCTATCGCCACCGGCGCGATAGCCTGGCTGTTTCCCTCGAAATCGACGCTGCCAGGGACTCCGGCCGTCGGACCTGCAAGGAAGCCATCCCAATGAACATATTGCCCATCCCTGCTTCGGGGCTGCCTGATGGCGCGGTGATGCCGGACCATACGCTGTCCATCGTCGTGCCCATGTACAACGAGGCCGAAAACGTCGAGCCGCTGCTGACGCGGATTCACCAGGCGATGGAGCGCTACGAGCAGCCGTGGGAGGTCGTGCTGGTCGATGACGGCAGCACCGACGCGACGGTGAGCGAGATCAGGCGCCTGGCTGCGCATTATGGCCCGCATGTGCATGCGGTCGAACTCGTGCGCAATTACAAGCAGACCGCCGCGATGCAGGCCGGCATCGACGCGGCGCGCGGCGATGTCATCGCCACGATCGACGGCGACCTGCAAAATGATCCCTTCGACATCCCGCGCATGGTCTACCGCCTGCTGAGCGAGGATCTCGACTTGGTGGTCGGCTGGCGCAAGGACCGTCAGGAGGGGCTTTTGATGCGCAGGCTCCCTTCGCGTATCGCCAATGCGCTGATTGCACGCGTCACCGGCGTGCGCCTCAAGGACTATGGCTGCAGCCTCAAGGTCTATCGCGGCAGCGTCATCCGCAGCGTCAAGCTGTATGGCGAGATGCACCGCTTCATCCCGGCATGGCTGGCTACCGTGACGACCCCCAGACGCATCGCGCAGGAGGTCGTGACGCATCATGCCCGCATCCACGGCCAGTCCAAATACGGCATTTCGCGCACCTTCAGGGTCGTGCTCGATCTGGTGTTCATGTATTTCTTCATGCGCTATCGCACACGGCCCGGACATTTCTTCGGTGGCATCGGCATCGCGCTTGGCGCGCTGGGTTCGCTGATACTTGCCTATCTGCTTTGCCTGAAGCTGTTTTTCGCGCAAGACATCGGAACACGGCCGATGCTGTTCACTGGCTTCTTTCTGCTGATCGCCGGAGTGCAGATGGTGACGTCGGGCGTGCTGGCGGAAATGCTGGCCCGCGTCTATCACGAGGCAAACGGATCATCGGCCTATGTCGCGCGGCCACGGCCGGCGCCCGGCGACGATGACGGCTGGCTCCGCCCGAGCCGGCCTTCATGAGGAGATCGGAACGCCAGGGATATTCATGGCCACGAGCCCGTGGCGGTCGAAGGGCAAGAGATAAGGCGCAACCCTGCGCCCACCTCTCGCCCTCGACTCGCGCCCCCAGCGAAGACCTCGGCGGCAGCCCTCGGTCAGGCACCGCCACTTACACATGTCGCGGCGAATAGGATTCGCCCGACCTGCTTTAAGCTTCTGATCTGCATGTCGTTGTCCCGGAACCGAGCACACTTCCGGGCGACATGCATTCTGATTTTATGCATGTCGTTGCCCCGGAACCGAGGACACTTCCGGGCGACGTGCATTTAGGTCCAATGCTCTAGTAACGCGAACGGCAGCTGGCGCGCTGGCCGAAACCGCTCGGGCCGCAAATCCAGGGCGAATGCCCCAGGAACTGACCGCCATTGCCCGGACTGTAGGAAACCTTCACCGGTGCCGGCCTGGCAATCCGTTGCGGCCGCACGAAGGCCGCGTAAGCCTCCTCCCTGGTACGCGTCACGACACTCATCTGTGTAAGCGGTTTGCGGTAGAGAACCTTTGTCTTGACGTGATGGACCTTCCCAGCGTGATGGGCCATTTTGCCGAACCCGTAGTCGATGGTTCGCCCGTTGATCGAGCCGGTCTTGGTTGTATCCATGGTCTGGCAGCCGGACACCATCGAGACGAGCACAAAAGCAGCAACAGCACAGGTATATTTTCTGCCGTTGTTGGCCAAACTTTCCATAAACCTGTTCATCTACGGCTCCCTAGCTTTAAACATAACTCGGTTTTGTGCGGGCGGTATACTTTATAGTCGGCTTCTTTCCGCACTTTTTAAGTGATCATCTCCGCTCAATCTGCATACGTATATTAGAACGAACTTATTAAAATTCGTGCAAACAGCATAATGAACACAGTCTTTCGGTGTTCGCTCGGATATGACGAAAATTCGATTGATTGCATCGGAGGCTGGCGGGGAGCCTGGCGTGGGGGTGCTTCGGCAAACGAAGCCTTCGCGCCGGTGGCAACGGCGATCAGCGCTCAGGCTGGCAGAGTCGGAAGGGCTGTTGCAGGTGTTAGGGGACGCTCAGCGCCGCGTTTCCCAACCTGGATCGAAGTAGAAATTGCGGGCGCCGATTTCGCCCATGCCGGCGCCCGAAACTGGGAAAGCCATCTTGACGAGATGAACGGCGCCGGCACCCTGCTGCAGTCCGTAAATGCCCTCCAGGCCGCGGCCGTAAAAACCCGCGAGCGGAGCTGTTAAAGCCATGCCGGCGAGCGAAGCCTGCAAGACAAATTTGCCGATACTCGGCCGCAGGGAAATCTTGTTCTCGGTGACGTGCTTGGCAATGATCACGATGGTCAGCAGGCTATATAAAGCTGCATTGAACGCGGCGAACCAGTAAAAACCCGTGGCGCTCTGCGGATTTTGTACAAGGAGCACGGGCAACGACGCACCGACGGCAAGCGCCACATAGGGGATGACGACACGAACCGGCAGGAGATCCTTCGGGCCGCGGCCCTTCGGTGTGACGCGAAAATCGACAAACGATTTGGTCAGATAGTCGCGGACGGCCGACAGCGTGCCCGCCAGCACCCACGGCCAGCGCGCGAAGAAATGAAACAGCATACCTTCCCAGCTGAGTGCCTTGGCCGTTACCGGTCGTGAGAGCGCGAACGCCTTCAACATCATCACCAAGACGATCGGCGTAACCGAACTCGGCGCATAGTGGAGAATGAAATCCAGATACGTCACATTGGCGAAGTTCCGGCCAGAAAACAGCGCGTAGATCGGCATGAGATACGTGGAGAGCGCGAGCAGTGCGAACAGCGGGTACCAAAGCTGGCAGAAAACGAACTGCAACCTCAATCGCAACCTCAGCTTGGAGAGATACATGGGCGAGTATTCGAGCAGGATGGTGGTCAGGCTCCTCGACCACTGGAATTCCTGAGTGACGAGGTCGGCGAAAGTCTGCGGGCCATCACCGTGCGCAATGGCGTCGATTGCATGCACGCCGCGCCAGCCCCCCGCGTTGATCAGCATGGAGGTCGAGTGGTCTTCGGCCAGTTCTGGGCCAAGCCCGCCCGCCTGCTTCAATGCGGCGGTGCGCACTGCATAGTGCGAGCCTATGCACAGTGGCGCTCCGACGCTCGTGTAGCCGGACTGCAGCAGGCCGTGCAGCATTCCCTCCACGAACAGTCGGCCGCGGGCCGACCAACTCTCGGCGGCATTGTTGTCGCAAATGCTCGGCGCCGAGACATAGCCGACAGCGGGGTCGGCGAAGGCCGCCAGCATCTCGCGCAGATAGGTCTGCGTCGGCACGTGATCGGCGTCCATCTGCGCGACGAAGTCGTAGCGTTCATAGCCGTAGTGATCATAGAAGAAGGCGAGATTGCCTTCCTTGCAACGGGTTCGGCGCGGCCAGGTCTTGCGATGATAGTCTTCCCGGCCTCGCCGCGTCGAAATCTGGATGTTTCGCGCCTCGCACCATGCGATCGTCTCCTCGGAAGGGTCCTCGTCGGCAAGCCAGGTGTCGTGAGGATAATCCTGCGCAAGCATCGCCTCGAGCGTGCGCGCAACCACGAAAAACGGTTCGGATGGCGCTTTCGTCACCACCATCGCCACACTCGAACTCGCAGCGACCGTGTAAAATTTGGACGGCCTTTTCGACACAAGCACGAATAACAGGAAATACATCGGCATCAGCGTCAGCCAGGCCAGCACCGTCGTCGCGAAGGCGTATGGCCCGATGTACTCGACATGCTCGGGCCTTAGCCACCAGATCCAGAAAAAACCGAGCGTGACGAACCAGAATGCCAGCGCCAGCCTCAGGATCCATTGCTGAGTGGCAGACAGGACGGGAACCAGAAAAGGGCCCTTCTGCGCCGCCTTGGCCAGAGCCGCCCGAGACCCGCGTTTCGGCCTCGTCTTACCGCTGATGGTCGCTACGTCCGCGGAAACACTCATACACGTACCGCCGCCACTCTAAGCGTCAGCCGAAGACGGCCGACAACCTTCAACCCCGGCGCCAGAATCCATCGCAAATTTATTAGAGTCAACTAAATTAAGAGCTTCTTAACTATGCTTCTTGGGAACTGGTTAACCTAGCGCCTTTGAAGCGCCGGGCCGATCCGGCGGTCGCGTGCGCCCGACCAGCGCTGGACAGGCAAGCCGGACGTTTTGCGTTGAGGAATTCACCGAGAGGGGGATGGTCCCCATGTCTGGATGAGGACAAGCAGCGTTAACCACGTTGCGAGCGCCAAGGTTAAGCAACCGTTAATTGTGCTTGACTCTTGGCCCCGACCGGCTCTTAAATTAGCTAGGGATGATATATCGGGATGTTGACGCGAATTTGTGAGTATCGCGGCGAACTTTCTCTCTGAAGCTCTTCAGTATCGGAGCCTTGAGGGATAATTTTGGGTGGGTCCGTGCAAAGTTCGCACACTCGCCAATGGTCGCTCCGAAATCCCGCAGATTACGCCAATAGAGCCGATGGGTGTTGGATGGGCGTGTCGATCAGGCATCAACGCGCCGGGCGAAGCCTTGGCTTTCGTAGGAAGTCGGGCCTTGGGAGGCAAACAATGAAACGCTCCGCAGCAAATGCGCTTGTAGTCACGCTGGTTTTGGGCGGAAGCGCCGCGTTCCCCACGGCGGGAGGCGCCGGCTCCGTCCCCGTGACGGACCCCGTTCAGACGAGCAGCGCCGCGTCGGCATTCGGGTCGTACGATCCGTATGGCGATTTCACCAATGACAAGACCGCCAGCATCGAGGAACTGTTCCTGCCTTGGGAAGACGTCGATTTATCGACGCTGCCTCTGGCCGATGCTTATGCCCAGCAGCGCGGGCGCTCGCTGTTGATCACGATCGAGCCGTGGACCTGGTCGAAGGACTGGCGCATCACCCCGCCCGAGCTGCGAGACGGCATATTGGGCGGCAGATATGATGCCAATATGCAGGCGATCTGCGGCTTGGTGGGACAGATGAAAAGCCCGGTGACCATTCGCTGGGCGCAAGAAATGGAAGACAAGAACGGTCGCTTCACCTGGGCCAACTGGGCACCGAAGGACTGGATTTCCGCCTACAAGCGCGAAGTCGATATCTGCCGCAAGGCCGCCCCCACGGCCAAATATATGTGGTCGCCCAAAGGCGATGAAGGCTTGGAAAAATACTACCCTGGTGACGACTATGTCGACGTGATCGGCCTGTCGGTGTTCGGCCTGCAGAAAAAGGACAACGACGAGGCCGGTCACGACCGTACGTTCGCCGAGTTGCTGAAGCCAGGCTATGATCGCGTTGCGGGGTTCAACAAGCCGATCGTGGTGGCGGAACTCGGCTATGTCGGCAAGCAGGACTATGTTTCGAAGTGGCAGGACGATTCTCGCAAGTCCTATGCGGAGTTCCCGGCGCTGACTTCAGTTGTCTACTTCAACCAGAAGGAAGTGTGGCCGTGGCTGGGGGGCTATGGTCTGCCCGACTGGAGGGTGACCCAGCACGTCCTGCCGTAGACGCGTCGTCCCGATGCGTCCCGACACGATCGGGATGGATCTCCATCTTTCTGTTTGTTTGCCATCCATGCCGAACCAGCGTTTCGGCATGATGGATGAGGCGTGGCGTGAATCAGTCCGTGGAGTAGTTCCGTGAAACGAGTGCTGGGTAATTGTCTTGGAGCGGCATTCGCCTGCTCCGTTCTTGTTCTTGCCTTACAGGTCCCCGCGACAGCCAAGACAGCGGCCAAAATCGCCGAGCAGGCGCAAAAGGGCGCCGTGGTGCCCGACGAAGGCGTCTACCAGATCTATCAGAACCGTTCGTGGATGTGGGGCAATCACGGGGCCGCGTTCTTTGCCGTCAGGCAGCGGCAATTTAACGCCTGGTCGACGGAAAAGGGCCAGCCGGGCTATGGCGACGGGATATGGTTCATCCCCGGCGGCGGCAAGTTGTGCTACCGCGCGCAATGGCACGGCTCCTGGGGCGTGAAGGGCTCAATGACCTGCTTCGAGCATCGCCAGACCGGCAAGGCGATCTACAAGCGCAAGTCGCCTGATGGCGAGTGGTACGTTTTCAGGAGTTCGCATCGGAACCGGTCGGACGAGGCCGCGAAATTGAAATACGGCGACTACGTCACCAGGAAACAGACACGGATTAAGGCAAGGCTTTAGAACCGTCATCCGCGAAAGCCGCCGGGCTGGAGTTGTTCATCGTTCCAGGCGAATGTCGAACTGCTCTTCGTTCTAGCGCAATTCGCCAGGCAAGGCGCTGCGCGCTTTTCCCGGGATAGGTCCACACTTTCCGTGGAATTGCTCTACGCCTTGCGCTCCCAGCGGCGGTCCGCGGCTTGCTGCCAGTAGGTCACGGCGTGGCCGGCGTCCTTCATCGTCTTCCAATGCGCCCGGGCCATCTCGACCTGGGCCGCGTCATGGCCGTCGAACAGGAACACCGCACGCTCATAGCCGCCGAGGTCGGGCGGAGCCGCGCCGTCTACAAGGAACCTGATCTTGGCTTGGTTGGGATTGCCCTCGCCGGTGGTCAACAGGATTGGCTGTTCACCGGGATAAGCTTCGCGATCGGTCGCGTGCGCCAGGAAAGAATCGTCGCGGAAAGTCCACAGATGCTGGTCGAGCGCGTCGCGCCGCTCCTCGGTGCCGGTCTGCACCACGGCGCGCCAGCCGCGATCGACGCTGCGCTCGAGCAGGCCCGGCAGCGCATCCTCCAGCGTCGATTCGGTCAGATGGTAGAACAGCACATCGGCCATGGACGAACGTCAGCTCTCGTAGTGATCACGCACCAGCCGGTCCAGCAGCCGAACGCCGAAACCCGAACCCCAGGACTGGTTGATCTCGTTCAACGGCGAGCCCATCGCGGTCCCGGCAATATCGAGATGCGCCCAGGGCGTGTCCTTGACGAAGCGCTGCAGGAACTGCGCGGCAATGATCGCGCCGCCGTAGCGGCCGCCGATGTTCTTCATGTCGGCGTTCTTGGAATCGATCAGCTTGTCGTATTCAGCGCCGAGCGGCATGCGCCACAGCCGTTCCTGCGTTGACTGTCCGGCCGCGGTCAGCCTTTGCGCCAGTTCGTCGTCGTTGGAGAACAGGCCGGCATAATGCAGGCCGAGCGCAACCATGATGGCGCCGGTCAGCGTTGCCAGGTTGACCATGAATTTCGGCTGGAAGCGGTCGTTGCAGTACCACAGCGCGTCGGCCAGAACGAGGCGCCCCTCCGCGTCGGTGTTGAGCACCTCGATGGTCTGTCCGGACATGGAGGTGACGATGTCGCCGGGGCGCTGGGCATGACCGTCGACCGCGTTTTCGACAAGACCGATGATGCCGACGACATTGGCCTTGGCTTTGCGCGCGGCAAGCGCATGCATCAACCCGGTCACGGCGGCGGCCCCGCCCATGTCGCCCTTCATGTCCTCCATGCCCGAGGCCGGCTTGATCGAATTGCCGCCGGTGTCGAATGTGACACCCTTGCCGACGAAGGCGACGGGCCTGTCCTTCGGCTTGCCGCCGTTCCACTGCATGACCGCCATGCGGGCGCCCCGGGGCGAGCCTTGCGCGACGCCGAGCAGCGAGCCCATGCCGAGCTTCTTCATCTCCTTCTCGGTCAGGATCTCGACGTTGACGCCGAGTGCCTCGAGTTCCTTGGCGCGGGCGGCGAACTCGACAGGTCCCAGCACGTTTGCCGGTTCGTTGACGAGATCGCGTGCCAGAAGCACACCGTCGATCACCGCCTCGGCATCGCTGAATGCTTTCTTGGCGCCTGCGGGGTCGGCGGTATGGATGGTCACCTTGACCGGCTTTTTCGGATCGGGCTTACCGTTCCCTTGGCCGCCCCCCTGGCCGCCCCCTTGGCCGTCGTCCTTATCCTTCCTGGTCTTGTACTTGTCGAAGGAATAGCTGCGCAAAAGAATGCCCGCCGCGAGGTTCGCGGCGTCCTTGCCATCGGGCGAAGCGCCGGCCAGGTCGAGCACCACGGCCACGTCGGTTGCCTTGCGCAGCGATGCCGCAATGGTGCCGCCGAGCTTCAGCCAGGCATATTCGTCGAGCCCCGCGACCTTGCCGGCGCCGATCGCGACCAACCTGTCGAGCGACGTCGTTTCCGGCGCCAGGATTTCAACGATGCCGGCGAGCTTGCCGGTAAACTCGGCGATCGGGAAAGCCCGATCCAGCGTCTTGCCCGGATCGTAAGCCCTGGCCGCATCGCTCAGGCCGCCACTATCCGCCGACAGCACGAAGACCGTGCCCTTCCTGCTCGCCGCCGCCTGGGGCGCGGCGAATTTCGCAAAGGCGATCGACGGTCTCGGGTTCATCATGTCCTGCTTTCGGGGATTGGGCGACTTTGCGCGAAGCGGTTGAAGTGATCCGCGACATTTGGTCGTTTTCCGGCATTTGGCAAGACTTTGCCAAAATGGCTACCCATATGAGACGTGGAATCGAAGGCGATTCGTCGCGGCACGGCCCCGCTTCATGCCGCAACCTGTTGTTAACCATCGATGTTCGTCCTTTCTTATCCATTGCCGCCGACACTCCGACCCGCTGCGGCACGCGACGTGGGACGGGAACCGGATCGCCTGCCTGATGCAGCCCAACGGAGCCAGTTGTGCGGGCGTCGCCGGACAGCTACCCTTAGCGTGGTGGCATGATGCCGTTCGAGAAAATCGAGTAAAGCCTTCATGAAGGTCATTGAACGCTACATCATGCGGCGCACTTTCGTTGTCTTCATCGCAGCGCTGGTCTGGACGCTGGCCATCGTGTGGACGACGCAGGTGCTGGCCAAGATCAACCTGGTCACGGACAGCGGCCAGTCGGCCTTGACCTTCTTCGAGGTCGCGTCTCTCATTCTCCCTTCCATCGTTCCGATCGTCGTGCCTTTCGCGCTCGTGGTGGCGGTCGCGCAGACACTCAGCGTGATGAATTCGGATTCGGAACTCGCGGTGGTCAATGCATCGGGTGCCTCGCGCTGGACCATCGTGCGGCCGATCATGCTGCTGGCGCTGGCCGCCAGCGTCTTTTCATTCGCCGTGGACAACGGCATCGACCCCTATGCACGACAGAAGAACCGCGCCCTGGTGGCGGAGTCGCGCGCCGACCTTTTGTCGCTGATCATTCAGGAAGGCACCTTCCGCAAGATCGAGGAAGGACTGTTCCTGCAGATTGGCGAGCGGCTTCCCGACAACCGGCTGGGTGGCATCTTCGTCGCCGATTCCCGTGAGGAAGGCGTCAATCTCGTCTATTATGCCAAGACCGGCAGCATCATCGAGCGGGGCGGCGAAAAGGTGCTGATGATGAATGACGGCGTCATCCATCGCAAGACGCTGACAGGCGACCTCAGTGTTATCCGGTTCACGTCCTATGCCTTCGACATGTCGGCCTTCATGTCGGCGGCCAACCAGGTGACGCTCCTGCCAAAAGATCAGACCACCCAGTACCTGCTCAATCCAAGCCCCAACGACAAGAACTACCAGCAAAGTCCGCAGGAGTACCGGGCGGAGATCGACCAGCGGTTTTCGGAATGGACATACTCCATGGTTTTCGCACTGATCGCGCTCGCGGTCGCGGGAGACGCGCGTTCGCATCGCGAGGCGCGCGTCAATCCGCTGATCACCGCCATCGCGATATCGCTGTTCGTTCGCTGGCTCGGGTTCTTCGCCGCAAGCAAGGCCGACGAGGTCCCGCAATATTCCTATGTGGTCTATGGCATACCGATCGCGGCTTCCGCGGTGGCGATCTGGTTCATCGTGTCGAACCGGACCATGGAACTGCCGGTTGCCTGGGCGGACTGGATGACAAACCTGGCCAGCCGCATCGGTGACGGGTGGAATGCCCTCAAGTCTCGTTTGTCCAGGCGCGACACCTCGGGCCAGGGAGTCGGCTGATGGGCTGGACGCTGGGCCGTTACTTCTTCTTCCGTTACGTGGCGATCACGATCTGGTTCTTCATCGGCCTTCTGGCGCTGGTGTTCCTGATCGACTTCACGGAATTGTCGGGCCGCACCACTGGCCTGCCGGGCTTCACCTATGGGACGGCGATGGCCATTTCAGGCCTTCGAATGCCCATGATCATGCTGCAGACGGTGCCGTTTGTCGGCTTGTTCTCGGCGATGGCGACGCTGGTTTCGCTCAACCGGCGTTACGAACTCGTCATCGCGCGGTCCGCGGGCGTCTCCGCCTGGCAGTTCCTTTTGCCGTGCTGCATCGGCGCATTGCTGTTCGGCGTCGTGTCGGTCGGGATCATCAACCCGCTTGCCGCCCACGCTTTCTCCTTGTCCGAACAGATCGAGACCGAGCTGCGCTCCGGCAAGTCCAATACCGTTTCAGCAGATGCCGCGCCCTGGATTCGCCAGAAAACCAGTTCCGGCGACACGATCATCGGCGCGCGGGCTATCCTCGACCAGGGCCTGGAGATGGCCGACGCCGTGTTTTTCATCCTCGACCAGCAAGGCAACATCGTCGAGCGCAAGGACGCGGCACGGGCCTACCTGCGCGACGGCTATTGGGAATTGCAGGATGTAAAGACCTTCAGGAACGGCACCATCCAGCCCGTCGCGAGCGATCGTGTGCAGACCAATCTGAAGCCGGAATTCGTGCAGGAGCGGCTGGCGCGCCCGGAGACAATTCCCTTCTATGACCTGCCCGGAAAAATCGAGGTTGCCCGTTCCTTCGGCCTCAAGGCAAATGCCTTTGCCATGCAGTTTGATTCGCTGGTGGCGTTGCCGTTCCTGCTCGTCGCCATGACGCTGATTGCGGCAACAGTTTCAATGCGATTTGCGAGGATGGGACAATCGGCAACGATGATTCTGGGTGGCGTCGTTGCCGGGTTTCTGCTTTATGTCGTTTCGGTGCTGGTGAAGGCGTTCGGCGTGGCGGGGTTCGTGCCGACTGCCATAGCCGCCTGGGTGCCGGTCGTGGTAGCTATGTTCTTCGGGGTGACTTTCCTGCTATACAAGGAAGACGGCTAGTGAGGGAGGCGTTTTTGCCCAGCGACAGGCAGGCCCATTTGGCGCGCCTTTATGCGGCGAGCGCCTTGGCGTGCCTGCTTGCCTGCGGCGTCCCGCTGCCGGCCTTCGCGCAGGAGGTCGGCAACTTGGCGACCACCGTTCCATCCGGTTCGCAGATGCTGCTGGCCGCCGACACGCTGGAATACAACAACGACAACCAGACCGTGACCGCCGTCGGCGGCGTGCAGATCGACTATGGCGGCAACCGCCTCGTCGCCCAGAAGGTCGTCTACAACCGCAACACCAAGCGGATGGTTGCCAGCGGCAATGTCGAGATCGTCAACAGCGACGGCACCAAGATCAATTCACAACACATCGACATCACCGACGATTTCGCCGACGGTTTCGTCAACGCGCTGCGCGTTGAAACGGTCGACAAGGCCTATTTCGCCGCCGAAAGCGCCGAACGCATGGGCGGCGTGCTGACCACCTTCCACAATGGCGTCTACACCGCTTGCGAACCGTGCGAGGACAAGCCCGACAAGGCGCCGACATGGCGCGTCAAAGCCAGGAAGATCATCTGGAACGGTGAGAAGAAGACGGTTCGCTTCGAGAACGCGAATTTCGAGTTCTTCGGCTTTCCGCTGGCCTACCTGCCGGCGTTCGAGATCGCCGATCCCACGGTGAAGCGCAAGAGCGGATTCCTGATCCCCAGCATCGGCTACAACAGCCATCTGGGGTATAGCGTCAAGGTTCCCTATTATTTCGCCCTTTCGCCGACATATGATCTGACGGTGACCGGAAGCGGTTACACCAAGCAGGGCTTCCTCGGCGAAGCCGAATGGCGCCAGCGCTTCAACAATGGCGAATACACATTCAAGGTTGCCGGGATCCAGCAGCAGAATCCGGACGACTTCCTCGACAGCGCCGCGTTCCCCTCGACCGCTGGCCACAATATCGATTCCGGCGCGGTGGGCGATCCGAACAAGTTCCGCGGCATGATGGGCACGCAAGGGCAGTTCGCCATTAACGAACGCTGGAATTTCGGCTGGGACGTGTTGCTGCAGACCGACAAGAATTTCTCGAACACCTACAACATTGCCAAGTACAATTCGTATGTCCATCAGTCCTCGGTCTACCTGACTGGTCTCAACGACCGTAATTATTTCGACGTGCGCGCCATGCATTTCGAGGTCCAGGAAGATACGCCCAACGACAATGCCGCCGCGAGAAGTGGCCAGCAGCCCTGGGTGCTGCCCTCGCTCGACTATGCCTATATCCCCGACACATCGGTCGCCGGCGGCCAGTTGTCGCTCAACGTCAACACGCGCGTCATCCGCCGCGAAGATCTCGACGAGACCTACTTTACCCCGTACGTGCCCGGCTCGGGTACGCAACGCGTGCGCGGCATCGAAGGCGAGTCCAGCCGCCTCACCGCCGAGGCCGAGTGGAAACGGAGCTTTGTCACCGACGACGGGCTGGTGCTGACACCGTTGCTGGCGCTGCAAGGCGACGTCGACTATGTCAGAGCGTCGTCGGCCTCGCTCACCGCGATCAACCAGATGGCGACGAATTTGGGCCAGCAGGACGACATGCGCTCGTCCTTTGCCCGCTACATGGCGACTGCCGGGCTCGAGATGAGCTGGCCGCTGTTGTTCTCGCTGGCCAGCGGCTCGAGCCACGTTGTCGAGCCGATGGCACAGGTGTTCCTGCGTCCGAACGAACAGTATGTCGGCGGCCTCTCCATTCCGAACGAAGACGCGCAGAGCATGGTTTTCGATGCGACCACGCTGTTCGAGCGCGACAAGTTCTCCGGTTATGACCGTATCGAGGGCGGCTCGCGTGCCAATGTCGGGCTGCGCTATTCCGGCTCCTACATCAATGGCTGGGGCACCAATGCCATCTTCGGCCAATCCTATCAAATTGGCGGCGAGAACTCCTTCGCGGCACCCGATCTGGTCAATGTCGGCGCAAATTCAGGCCTTGAGACCACCAAGTCCGACTATGTCGGCCTGTTTGGCATAACCAGCCCCAATGGATTCGCGGCTTCGGTCAGCGGCCGGTTCGACGAACAGAGCTTCGAGATCCGCCGCGCCGAGCTGAAAGCTGCCTACTCCGGCCTGCCGGTATCGTTGAGCGCCAAGTATGCCTTCATCCAGGCGCAGCCGCTCTACGGTTTCACCACCGACCGTCACGAGGTCACGCTCGGCGCATCCACGCATCTTGCCGAGAACTGGCGCGTGTTCGGGACAGGAACCTACGATTTGCAGGAGGGCCTGCTGGTCAAGGACGGGGTGGGCTTCGCCTACAACGATTCCTGCTTCACCTATCTGATGACGTACGCACAGTCGCGTGACCTGAACACCAGGGAAGTGACGCAAAGCATCGGATTCAACCTCTCGTTCCGCACCCTCGGCGACTTCGGCTCGTCGAGCAACGGAGTCGACACCATCCAATAGGCGGCGACATCGTTTCGCCGCATAGGGCTGGCACGGATTCGCGCATCCGGAAGGGGACGGAACTGGCGGAGCCGGGAATAGAATTGGGATGCCAAGGATGAGGAAATACCTCTTTTCAGCAGGGTTCGCGTTGCTTGTGGCGGCGACATCCGTGTCAATGACCGTCATGACGCCGCCGGCTTTCGCCAGCGAGATCAAATACGTCGTCAACGACATACCGATCACCACCGGTGATATCGCCCATCGTGCCGCCTTCCTGAAGCTGCAGCGCAAAAAGGGGGATGCTGGCCAGGAAATGATCGACCAGACGCTCCGGCTCGCCGAGGCCAGGCGGCTTGGCATTCGCATCAGCGATGCACAGGTCGAGGCCGCCTATCAGCGCTTTGCCACCAACAACAAGATGCAGCGCGGCCAGCTCGACGGCGTCATGGAAAAATCCGGCGTCGGCAAGGACCATTTCAAGGAGTTCATCCGCGCCCAGATGGCCTGGAACCAGGCCTTGAGCGCGCGCTACCGTTCCGGCGAAGGCGGCAGCGTGACCGAACAGGACGCGGTGCGACGCATGCTCGACAAGGGCGGCGCCAAGCCGAGCGCCATGGAATACATGCTGCAGCAGGTCATCTTCGTCGTGCCGGCGGCCGAACGCAGCGCGACGCTGGCCAAGCGCAAGCGCGAGGCCGACGCCATGCGCGCTCGCTTCAACGGCTGCAACACGACGCGCGAGTTCGCCAAGGGCCTGATCGACGTCACGGTTCGTGATCTCGGCCGGGTTCTGGCGCCGCAACTGCCGCCAGACTGGGCCGAGCAGATCAAAGCGACCAAGGTCGGCGGCGCCACCGTTACGCGCGAGACCGAACGCGGCGTCGAATTCATCGGCATCTGCTCGTCGCGCGAAGTGTCGGACGACAAGACCGCCCAGATGGTGTTCCAGAGCGAAGGCTCCAACGACAAGGCCGCCGACGATCTCAGCAAGAAATATGTCGACGAACTGAAGGCCAAAGCCCGCATCGTCAAGCGCTGACGTGAGTAGCGCGATGACCGCGCTGGCGTTGAGTGTCGGCGACCCATCCGGTATCGGCCCTGAAATAGCCATCGCCGCCTTCCTTGCGCGTGACGCTGTCGGCTTGCCCCCGTTCTATCTGCTGGCCGACCCGGCTGTGGTCACCGCGCGCGCGCGCCACCTTGGCGTTTTGCTGCCCGTCGAGGAGGTGACGCCGGTGCAGGCGATCGAGGTCTTTGGCCACGCCTTGCCGATCGTTCCGCTGACGGCGCGCTTCATCGACAGCCCCGGCCGGCCAGACCCGGCCAATGCGGCCGGCACCGTCGAAGCGATCGACCGTGCGGTCGCCGCCTGCCTTGCCGGTGAGGCCGCCGCAGTCGTGACCTGCCCGATTGCCAAGAAGCCGCTCTATGATGCGGGCTTCCTTTTTCCCGGCCACACCGAATATCTGGCGCATCTCGCGGCTCGGCACAGCGGCGTCGAGGCTATGCCGGTAATGATGCTGGCAGGCCCCGACCTGCGCACGGTTCCCGTCACCATCCACATCGCCCTGGCCGAGGTGCCGAAGGTCCTGAGCACGGAATTGATCGTCGCGACCGCGCGCATCACCGCGGCCGACCTTGCCAGCCGCTTCGGCATCGCCAGGCCGCGGCTCGCCATTGCCGGCCTCAATCCGCATGCCGGCGAAGGCGGCTCCATGGGCACGGAAGACGAGCACATCGTGCGCCCGGCGGTCGACATCCTGCGCGCCGAAGGCATCGATGCTTTCGGCCCCCTGCCCGCCGACACGCTGTTCCATGCCCGGGCGCGGGCGGGCTACGACGCGGCGCTTTGCATGTATCACGATCAGGCCTTGATCCCGGCCAAGGCGCTGGCCTTCGACGAGGCGGTCAACGTCACGCTGGGGCTGCCCTTCATCCGCACCTCGCCCGACCACGGCACCGCCTTCGACATCGCCGGCAAGGGCATTGCGCGGCCCGACAGCCTGATCGCGGCGCTGAAGCTCGCCAGAAAACTCGCCGACACCGACGCAAGGGCGGCGGCCGCATGAGCATCGATGGGCTGCCGCCGCTGCGCGACGTCATCGAGCGTCATGGACTGCAGGCGAAAAAGGCGCTTGGGCAGAACTTCCTGCTCGACCTCAATTTGACAAGCAAGATCGCGCGCAGCGCCGGCGACCTGACAAATGCCACGGTGATCGAGGTCGGGCCCGGGCCCGGAGGGCTGACGCGAGCGCTGCTTTCCAACGGCGCCCGCCGGGTCGTCGCCATAGAGCGCGACGAACGCTGCCTGGCAGCGCTTGCCGAAGTCTCGGCTCATTATCCCGGCCGGCTGGAGGTGATTTCGGGCGACGCGCTGAAGACCGACTTCGCCGCCCTCGCCGCGGCGGCTGGAGATAGTAGGCAGGTGCGGATCGTGGCCAATCTGCCCTACAACATCGGCACGGAACTGCTGGTCCGATGGCTGACGGTCACGGACTGGCCGCCCTTTTACGCCTCGATGACATTGATGTTCCAGCGCGAGGTCGCCCAGCGTATCGTCGCAGCGCCCGACAGCGACGCCTATGGCAGGCTGGGTGTGCTCGCTGGCTGGCGCACGCAGGCCAGGATCGCCTTCGACGTGCCGCCTCAGGCCTTCACGCCACCGCCCAAGGTCACCTCTTCGGTGGTGCATCTCGAGCCCCGCGCGACACCCCTGCCCGCCGATGTGAAGAAACTCGCTCGGGTCACGGAAGCCGCCTTCGGCCAACGCCGAAAAATGCTACGGCAGAGCGTGAAAAGCCTCGGCGGCGAGGCCTTGCTCGAACGAGTGGGGATCGACCCGACACGACGCGCCGAAACGCTTAGCGTCGAGGAGTTCGTGCGGCTGACCAATGCGGTGTAGCTCTCTTCTCGCCGCTCACGCAGGGCTATCCGGGAGAAGGAAAAAGCGGTCAATCCGTCTTCTCGTCCAGCAAGCCCGACACGAAATCGAAAAGACCTGGCCGGCGGTCGCGGCGCAGCCGCTCTGCCACGACGATGCCGCGCACTTCGGCGAAAGCACGGTCTAGATCGTCGTTGACGATGACGAAGTCATATTCCTTCCAGTGCTCGATCTCGTTGCGGGCGTTCTTCAGCCGCGTCTCGATCACCGCTTCCTGATCCTCAGCGCGGCGCTTCAGTCGCGCCTTCAATTCCTTCATCGACGGAGGCAGAATGAAGATCGAGACGATGTCGGCGCGCATCTTCTCCTTGAGCTGCTGGGCGCCCTGCCAGTCGATGTCGAACAGCATGTCGCGTCCCTGCGCCAGCGCCAATTCGGCAGGTTCGCGCGGCGTCGCATAGCAATTGCCGTGCACCTCGGCCCATTCGAGCAGCGCGTCGGAATCACGCAGCCGCTCGAATTCGCGCATCGTGCGGAAATGGTAGTGAACGCCCTCGATTTCCGAGCCGCGGCGAGGCCTTGTGGTGACCGAGACCGACAGTTCGAGGCTGGAATCGCTCTCAAGAAGATTGCGCGCGATCGTCGACTTGCCGGCACCCGATGGTGACGACAGGACGAGCATCAACCCCCGGCGGCGGATGCGGGACCCCAAATCCCTGGCAACCATCGGTTCCTTGGCAACCATCGGCTACTCCAGATTCTGGACCTGTTCACGAAACTGGTCGACGACCGCCTTCAGTTCCAGTCCGATCGCGGTGACGGCGGCGGCATTCGACTTCGAACACAGCGTATTCGATTCGCGGTTAAATTCCTGTGCCAGAAAATCGAGCTTGCGGCCAACGGCGCCGCCGCCCTCGAGCAAGGCCCGGCCGGATGCGACATGCGTTTTCAGCCGGTCGATCTCCTCGCGAATATCGGCCTTGGTGGCAAGAAACGCCGCCTCCATGTGCAATCGGCTTGCATCCAGATTGGCGGATGCATCCATCAACAGCCTGACCTGCTCGGCGATGCATTCGCGGATCACCGCCGTATCGCGCGACGGATCCGCTTCCGCGCGCAGGGTCAGTGTCTCGATGACGTCGATATGACCGGACAAAAGCAGGGCCAATGCGGCACCTTCGCCTTGCCGGGCCTGTTCCAGGCCGTTCAGCGCCACGTCGAGCGCGGCCATGATGGCGGTGTCGAGCGCGGCCCGCGCCTCGTCGGTTTCGATGGTTTCGGGAACGTCGAGCACACCACGCAGCGACAGCAAACCGTCAGCCGTTGCGGGCGCGACGCCGAACTGTTCCTGCAATCGCTTGGCCAGGCCGGCGAGATCTTTCAAAAACACCTCGTTGACGACTGGTTGCGCCTGCGCGCCGGCGGCACGGCCGATGGTCAACGTCGCCTGGAAGTTGCCGCGCGCGAAACGCTTCTGCAGCGTTTGCCGAAGCACAGGCTCCAACCGCTCGAACCCCTGAGGCAGCCGCAATCGCACCTCGACGCTCTTGCCGTTGACGGATTTGACTTCCCAGGCAATGGAGGTGCCGTCATGCTCGGCGACGGCGCGCGCAAAACCGGTCATGCTCTGCAAATTCATGTCGCCTGCACATTCCTGGCGCCTCACCCCGAAACCGGTTTTCCGGAGGGACGAGTGCGGCTTAACTTAAAATGACCATTCCGCGAATACGTCGAAATTAGACGCCTGGCGTTCCTTCAAATGTCAGGCCGCCGCCTTCCAGGCAACGCTTTTCTTCGCCTTACTGGGCCGCGCCCGCATCACCGCCAGCATCGCCATTGTCGCCATCGATGCCGCTGTCAATGGCAGGCTTCTCGTCAGCTGGCTTCTCGTCAGCTGGCTTGTCGTCAGCAGGCTTGTCGGCACTGCCGCTGGCACCGGCGGCAGCAGCGGCCTTGGCTGCCTCATCGGCCTGCTTCTTCTGCAGCGCGCGATAGCGGGCGACGTTTTCATTATGCTCGTTCAGCGTCGAGGCAAAGACGTGACCGCCCGTGCCGTCGGCGACGAAATAGAGATCGTCGGTCTTCGACGGGTTGGCCACGGCCTCGAGGGCCGCGCGGCCTGGATTGGCGATGGGCGTCGGCGGCAAGCCGCTGATCACATAGGTGTTGTAAGGCGTCTGCTTCTGGATGTCGGACTGATAGATCGGGCGATCCGCCGGCTTGCCCTTGCCGCCAAACAGACCGTAGATGATGGTCGGATCGGACTGCAGGCGCATGCCCTTGGCCAACCGGTTCAGGAAGACGGCGGCCACGCGCGAGCGTTCGTCGCCCTTGCCGGTTTCCTTCTCGACGATCGAGGCCAGGGTGACAAAGTCCTCGACGCTGGCCAGGGGCAGATCCGGCGCGCGCCGCTGCCACACCTCATCGACCAGTTTCTTCTGATCGGCGAGCAGCTTGTCGACCATCTGCTGACGCGTTGCGCCACGCGTGAAGCGCAGCGTGTCGGTGGCAAGGCTGCCTTCAGGGGGTGTCTTCGCCGGCATATCGCCGCTCAAAGCCGGTTCGTCGGCGATGCGCTGCAAGGCCTGCTCGACCGTCAGCCCCTCGGGAATAGTCAGCGAATACATCACCGACTTGCCGCTCTTCAGCAGTTCCATGATGTCGCGCATGGATGCCCTGGGCTTGATCTCGTACTCACCGGCCTTGAGCGCGGAATCGTTGCCGAAGGCACGCACCCCGAGGCGGAATACGCGGGCGTCGCTGATCAATCCGCGGCGCTCGAGCTGGTCGGCAATGTCCTGGACGCCGGTGCTGGGCTTGACGAGGAAAGTGTCGCCATTGGCGGATGGGCCGGGTTCGGTAAACTCCTGCTTGCCGAAATAGAGGGCCACGCCCGCCGCCAGAACGATCAGCATCACCGCCGAGATGACGAAGTTCATGAACACGACGACCTGGCTGCGCGAAGCACGCGAGCGTTTCGGCGGCGGTGTTCCGGCTTCCGGCCGCAAGGCTTCGCTGGCCGTCTTCGGCACGATCGGCCCGGTGTTCGCCGGCCTTTGCCCGAATTCTCCGTTGCCCGACGGATTAGTGTTCATGTCGCCCTACCGTTCGATCTCTCAACGAATCCCCTGCGGCAGAGTAGGGGCGAATATGGCAAAATTGACGACACGCCAAAGCATTGCCCGGTAACCGGACCGTCAGCCATTATACCGCTGGAAGACGAGCGAGGCGTTGGTGCCACCGAAGCCGAAGGAATTGGACAGTGCCACGTCGATCTGGCGGGCGCGTGGCTTGTTCGGCACCAGGTCGATCGCCGTTTCGCGTTCTGGATTGTCGAGGTTGATGGTCGCCGGTGCGATATTGTCGCGGATGGCGAGGATCGAAAAGATCGCTTCGGCCGCGCCTGCCGCTCCCAGCAAATGGCCGATCGACGACTTGGTCGACGACATCGAAATCTTCGACGCCGCATCGCCGACCAGCCGCTCGACGGCGCCGAGTTCGATCGTATCGGCCATGGTCGAGGTGCCGTGCGCATTGATGTAGTCGACATCGGCCGGCGTAAGCTTTGCCCGGTTCAACGCCGCCGTCATGCAACGGAAAGCACCGTCGCCATCTTCAGCCGGTGCGGTGATGTGGTAGGCGTCGCCGGTCAGGCCGTAGCCGGTCACCTCGGCATAGATCTTGGCGCCGCGCGCCTTGGCATGCTCAAGCTCCTCCAGCACGAGGACGCCGGCGCCCTCGCCCATGACGAAGCCGTCACGGTCGCGGTCGTAGGGCCGCGAGGCCGTTTGCGGGGTATCGTTGCGCTCGGTCGACAGCGCCCGGCATGCGGCGAAGCCGGCGAGCGACAGCCGGGTCACCGGCGATTCGGCGCCGCCAGCAAGCATGATGTCGGCATCGCCGAAGATGATCAGCCGGGCGGCGTCGCCAATGGCGTGCGCGCCGGTCGAGCAAGCGGTGACGACAGCGTGGTTGGGGCCTTTCAACCCGTGCCGGATCGAAACCTGGCCCGACACGAGATTGATGATGTTTCCGGGAATGAAGAACGGGCTGATGCGACGCGGGCCGCGTTCCTTGAGGATGATCGCGTTCTCGGCGATGCCCTCAAGACCGCCGATACCGGAGCCGATCAGCACACCGGTGGCGCAACGCTCCTCCTCGGTTGAAGGCTGCCAGCCGGAATCCTTCAGCGCTTCATCGGCGGCCGCGATCCCGTACAGGATGAAGTCGCCGATCTTGCGAAGTTCCTTCGGCTCAAGAATGGCTTCGGGATTGAGCGTGCCGTTGGAGCCGTCGCCGCGCGGAATGACGTGGGCGATCTTGCAGGCAAGATCGTCCACCTCGAACTCGGTGACGCGCTTAGCAGCGCTGCGGCCGGTCAGCAGTTCCTTCCAGCCGTGCTCGAAGCCCATACCGAACGGCGAAACCAGGCCAAGGCCCGTGACGACGACACGCCTCATCGCAGGTCCTCCCCGGTGACGACTACGAAAAGCGTCAGGCCGAAGCCTTGTCGATGTACTTCACCGCATCGCCGACCGTCAGGATGGTCTCGGCCGCGTCATCGGGGATCTCGACGCCGAATTCTTCTTCAAACGCCATGACGAGTTCAACCGTGTCGAGGCTGTCAGCGCCCAGATCATCGATGAAGCTCGCCTGCTCCGTCACTTTGTCGGCATCGACGCCAAGGTGCTCGATGACGATCTTCTTGACGCGCTCTGCGGTGTCACTCATTTGGGGCATCCTCGTCTATTGTTTGTCTGTCTTCGTTAGCGGGCGGAATGCCGCTAATCAAGCTGAAAGATGGTCCTGCCGGAAACGCAACGGCCACGGACCGGTTTTTGCCCGAACCGCCGGGTTGCGGGCCGCATTACACGAAAAATAGCCGAGGTCCAAGCCGAAATGGTGGGTTTTCACAGCCCGTCCGCGTTGCTGTCGGGCCTCGCTCAGATCATCGCCATACCGCCATTCACATGTATGGTCTGCCCGGTTACGTAGGCGGCCTCGTTCGAAGCCAGATAAGCAACGGCGGACGCCACTTCGGCACTGGTGCCCATGCGCTTGGTGGGGATCGCCGCCATGATCGCCTCTTTCTGCTTGTCATTGAGCTTGTCGGTCATCGCCGATTCGATGAAGCCCGGCGCGACGCAGTTGACGGTGATGTTGCGGGTGGCGATCTCCTGCGCCAGCGATTTGGACAAGCCGATCATGCCGGCCTTGGAGGCGCAGTAATTCGCCTGGCCGGGATTGCCGGTCACCCCGACCACCGAAGTGATGTTGATGATGCGGCCATGGCGGCGGCGCATCATCGGGTGAGTGAGTTCACGGGTCAGCCGGAAAACGGCGGTGAGATTGACCTCCATCACCGTATCCCAGTCGGCGTCCGACATGCGCACGAACAGGCCGTCCTTGGTGATGCCGGCATTGTTGACCAGGATGTCGACGCCTTCGAGATCGGCCTCCGCCTTCTGGCCGAGTGCCTTGACCTCGTCACGGTTCGACAGGTTGGCCGGGAACAGCTTGACCCGGTCGCCCAATTCGGAGGCCAGCGTCTCCAGTTTATCAACGCGCGTGCCGTGCAGGCCGACGGTCGCGCCTTGCGCATGCAACACCCTGGCGATCGCCTCGCCGATGCCCCCCGATGCGCCGGTGACAAGCGCCTTGCGGCCGGTCAGTTCGAACATCTCTTGTCCTCTTCTCAAATCGTACGGACGGTTATCAATAAACATCACCCCGATGGCCAATCGTTACCACCAGAATGACCAGACGCTTGTCCTTTACATCGCAGATTACGCGGTAATCCCCAATCCGATATCTCCAAAAACTCGTCAAAGAAGATGTCGGCGGCGAAGAATTCAAGTCACAGCGCAGCCACAGCCGCCTCGACCTCGGCTGCGGAACCCACGGAGGCGGTGGCGATGTCGCGGTTGATGCGACGAGCCAGTCCTGAAAGCACCTTGCCGGCACCGATCTCGTAAAGCGTGGTGACGCCGTTGGCGCCGAACCACTCCACCGTTTCGCGCCAGCGGACGCGACCGGTCACCTGCTCGACCAGCCGCCCGGCGATCCCGTCGGGATCGGTCGACGGCTGCACCGATACGTTGGACACCACGGGAACGATTGGCGCGGTCTTTGTCACGCCGGCAAGTGCCTCGCGCATGACATTGGCGGCCGGCGTCATCAGCGCGGAATGGAAGGGCGCCGAAACCTGCAGCATCAGCGCCCGTTTGGCGCCTTTTTCGGTGCACAGTTTCGCTGCCAGTTCAACCGCCGCCTTCGCCCCTGATATGACCAGTTGGCCGCCGCCATTGTCGTTCGCCACCTGGCAGACGGCCCCCTTGCCGGCCCCAAGGGCGGCCTCAGCACAGGCGGCTTCGACATCGGCCTGCTCCAACCCGATGATCGCCGCCATGGCGCCCTCGCCGGCCGGCACCGCTGCCTGCATGGCGTTGCCGCGGATGCGCAGCAGGCGGGCGGCATCGGCAACGGAAACGAAGCCGGCGGCGGCGAGTGCCGAATATTCGCCCAGCGAATGGCCGGCGACATAAGCGACCTTGTCCTTCAGCGAGAAGCCGCGCGATTCCAGCGCCTTGACGGCGGCAAGCGACACCGCCATCAGCGCCGGCTGCGCGTTGGCCGTCAGCGTCAGCGTCTCTTCGGGACCTTCCCAGATCAGCTTCGACAGGTTTTCGCCGAGCGCGTCATCGACTTCCTGGAAAATCCTGCGTGCCTCGGGAAAGGCATCGGCAAGATCCTTGCCCATGCCGACAGCCTGGCTACCCTGTCCCGGAAAGGTGAATGCAACGGCCATGCGAGGGCTCCCCTGACTGGTTTTGCTTGCCTGATACTACGAATTTTCCCTGCCTGTGACGCAAGGCAGGCCGCCAAGTCAAGCCACTTCAGCCCACGCCAATGGGCCCATCCCCGCGCGAGTGCCTGTTCCGAAAGGCTTTTTGGCGATCACACCTGATGAAAACCGCTCACGAATCGTTCGCTGGCTCTTCTTATTTCCGCCACAGGCGCTAGCTTTGCGTGACAATTATATGACAATCGAATGACGTGGGTTGTCTTTGGGCGGGAAGTTGAAGTGGCAAAGAGTTTCAAACGTGCCGGCAACGCGGCGCCGCAGTTCCTGGAAGACGATCCGTCCACCGGCTATCTGCCGGACCGTAGATGGCCTGTCGTCCGCTACGGGCTGATCAGCCTGGCGATCTCGGCCGTCCTGGTGTTCGCCATCGAACTGATCGTGCGCGGTGATGTCGCCGGCACCGTTTCCTTCTTCCTGCAGCCGTTCAAGCCGGGCTGGACAACCATCGTCGTCTTCGCGCTGGTCCTGATCGGTCTCGACGCGGTGCTCGGCCGCAGCCATCAGAGCCTGATGATCGTCGCGCCGCTGACCTTGTCGCTGGCCTTTGTCGGCCACCAGAAGTCGCATTATCTCGGCGATCCGCTCTACCCGACGGATTTCCTCTACGCCCGCCAGATCTTCGCCCTGCTGCCGCTCTTGGTGCGCGAGCGGCCAATGACAGCGCTGGCCATGGTCGCGGGCATCGTCGCCGGCCTGTCCCTGCTCGTCTACGGCTGGCGGCTATGGCGCCGCAAGGTTCCGGCCCTCAGCCGCAAAGGCCGCCTTGCCCGGCTGACGCTGGCGGTGCCGCTGCTCGCCTTCTTCGTCTCGATCATGGATTACGCCACCTTCTCGTGGACCAGGGACCGGCTGCAGATCATCCCGATCATGTGGGACCAGAAGGAAAACTACGCCTCCAACGGCTTCGCGCTCGCCTTCGCGCTCAACGTGCCGATGGCGCATGTCTCGGCACCGCCGGGCTATTCCGACAAGGCGATCGCGGCGATCGAGCGGCCCGAGGTGACCGCCTCGGTGCCGGCCCAGAAGCCGGACATCATCATCGTCATGAGCGAATCCTTCTGGGATCCAACCAAGCTGCCCGGAGTCACCATCACTCCCGATCCGATGCCCAATGTGCGGGCGCTCCGCTCGGGCTCGATGTTCTCGCCCGAATTCGGCGGCATGACCGCCAACATCGAATTCGAAGCGCTGACCGGCTTTTCCAATGCTTTCCTGCCGGCCGGCAGCATCCCCTACCAGCAATATGTCCGCACCCCGACGCCGTCGATGGCGACCTTCCTGAAGAGCCAAGGCTATAGGGCACGCGCCATCCATCCAGGCACGAACTGGTTCTGGAACCGCGGCGCGGTCTATGCCGATTTCGGTTTCAACGACTTCAAATCGGAAGAGACGCTGCCGCCCATGGAAAAGCGCGGACCGCTGGCATCCGACGCGGCGATGACCTACGAGATCATACGCGAAGCGGACGCCAGCGAGGACCCGGTGTTCTTCTTCGCCGTCAGTCTGCAGAACCACGGCCCCTATGAACCGAACCGTTATTCGAATCCGACCCATTCGGTGCAAGGGCCGATCAGCCAGTGGGCGCGCGACTCGCTGCTCTCCTACGCCGAAGGTTCAGCCGACGCGGACCGCGGCCTTGAACGGCTGATCGAATGGGCCAAGAGGCGCGAGCGGCCCACGATTGTCGCCTTTTTCGGTGACCACCTGCCGCCGCTCGGACCGGTCTATGTCGAGACCGGCTTCCTGAAGGACAACGTCGCGCCGCGCAAGGAACCGACGCCGGAAGCCGCCCTCGAACATCACGCGACACCGCTGATCATCTGGTCGAACCGCTCCGGCCCGGTCGAGAATCTGGGCACGGTCAGCCCCGCGTTCCTGCCCTATCATATCCTCACCGCCGCCGGCATCACCCACCCTTACTACACCGGTTTCCTGGGCGAGATGCGGGAGCGCTATCGCGTCGTCGACCGCAACCTGCTGCTCACGCCGGCCGGGGCGGCCACGCCAGACTGGTCGCGTCAGAAAGAGATTGACCCGGCGATCCGCGACTTCCGGCTGATCCAGTACGACATGATGTTCGGCAAGCGCCATGCCGCGCCCGACTTCTTCCCCGAAACGGTCGACAAGATCGTCGCCCATACGAGTTGAGCCGATCGGCGGGCGCTTAATTTCCCCTGCCGCCCGCCTTCGGAGCAGCCGCTCAGTTCGTCAATTGCAGCTTCGAAAATTTGTTGGCGATCGGCAGAAACACGTTCGGCAGCTTGGCCGGATCGTTGATGGCACAACGCTGGGATTCGAGGCGGAGGCGCTGTAATGGGTGCGGTTGGCGACCGTTGACGGCGTGGCTCAACCCTGTGCGACCTGACATTGCGGTTAAGGGCCGGTTGCCGGGAAAATCGCCGGCCTTGCCGGGCGCTGCCACGTGGGTTCCTGCGGCCTGCGACATCAGGGATGCCGCTTGCCCTTGCTTTATCAGCGGATTGCTTTATAGACGCCGCCAATCTGCCGGTCCCAGCTGGGGGCTGAACGGAGGGCCGGAGGTTTTTTCGAGAACCTTCGTGTGAAGCCAGAAGCGTTTCCGCCTCCCGTGTCTCCGCTCTCGACCGTCTCGTCATGCTCCTTTCTTCCCCGCGCCTTTCGAGGCACATGCGGGTCAGAGAAGTTGCAGAGGCTTTTGCCGCCGGGAACCGGGAGAGAAACGAAGAAAGGCACCAAGACATAATGGCTCTTTACGAACATGTGTTTCTTGCCCGGCAGGACCTCTCGCAGCAGCAGGTCGATGCGCTTGTCGAACAGTACAAGGGCGTCATCTCAGCGAATGGCGGGTCCGTCGGCCGGGTCGAGAACTGGGGACTGAAGTCCCTCACCTACCGGGTCAACAAGAACCGGAAGGCATACTACACGCTGATGGACCTCACCTGCCCGCCGGCAGCGCTCAACGAGATGGAGCGCCAGATGGGTCTGTCCGAGGACGTGCTGCGCTTCCTGACCATCAAGGTCGAGGCGCATGAGGAAGGCCCTTCGGCCATGATGCAGAAGCGCGAAGAGCGCTCCGAGCGTGGTGGCTTCGGCGATCGCGACCGTGGCGATCGGCCGGCCCGCAGCTTCGGCGACCGCGGCGATCGTGGCCCGCGTTCGTTCGGCGATCGCGAAGGCGGCGACCGTGGTCCGCGCCGTCCACGCGAAGGTTTTGAAGGGGGTGCAGAATAATGGTCGACATCAACCAGATCCCGACCCGGCGCCCTTTCCATCGCCGCCGCAAGACCTGCCCGTTCTCCGGCGCCAACGCCCCGAAGATCGACTACAAGGACGTGCGTCTTTTGCAGCGCTACATTTCCGAGCGCGGCAAGATCGTGCCGTCGCGCATCACCGCGGTCAGCCAGAAGAAGCAGCGCGAGCTCGCCAAGGCGATCAAGCGCGCCCGTTTCCTCGGCCTGCTGCCCTACGTGGTTCGCTAATTCTTCCGAACGGGCGGTTCGCCGCCCGTTCCTGTCACCGGCCATGACGGGCATGACCGGTTAGCGTCAAATCCCGAGTTGAGGTCAAAACCTCTAACTGCCGCGACAGGCAGGACAGCGACACCGGCGGCAACGCCCTTTTGCTTCCTGACCTGTTCCAAAGAATTCGGCGTCGGCCTTGTGGACGGACGCCCAACCGAAAGGAACATAATCATGGACGTTATCCTTCTCGAACGCGTCTCCCGCCTCGGCCAGATGGGCGATACCGTCAAGGTCAAGGACGGTTTCGCCCGCAACTTCCTGCTGCCGCAGGGCAAGGCGTTGCGCGCCAACGAAGCCAACAAGAAGAAGTTTGAAGGCCAGCGCGCCCAGCTCGAAGCCCGCAACCTTGAGCGCAAGTCGGAAGCCGCAGAGGTTGCCGAAAAGCTGGACGGCAAGAGCTTCATCGCCGTTCGCTCGGCCGGTGAGACCGGTCAGCTCTACGGTTCGGTGTCGACGCGCGATATCGCCGACCTGCTGACCGCGGAAGGCTTCACGGTCAACCGCAACCAGATCCAGCTCAACCAGCCAATCAAGACCATCGGCGTCACCAATGTGGCAATCGCGCTGCATCCGGAAGTCGAAGTCACCATCACGCTCAACATCGCCCGCACGGCTGACGAAGCCGAGCGCCAGGCCAAGGGCGAGACGCTGACCACCGCCGAAGCCATTTATGGCGACGACATCAACGACAATGCGCGGCCGGAAAACTTCTTCGATCCGAATGCCGAGTTCGAAGGCGGCGAAGAAAACGCCTGATCACATACGCTCCGAGCGCCGGACCGGCGCTCCGATCGTGCTGTCGATTTCCAGTCATTTCTGGACCAATGCCCGGGCCTCTCGCCCGGGCATTTTTGTGCCAAAAGGAACTTTTCGAAACCCTATATATTGATGCAGAGTAGGACAGCCTGTCTGACCGTGAGGGGACACCGGACCATGAATATTCTGTTGAAGCGCGTTCTCGACCGCCTGGTGCGCACGGGCAGCCTCAAGGTAACCGGGCCGAAGGGCACGACGTTCATCTTCGGCGACGGCAGCGGCGAGCCGGTGCACATGCACATCAAGACCAGGCATGCCGAGCGCGCCATCACCTTCGATCCGATGCTGGCGGTGCCTGAATCCTACATGGACGGCGAGCTGGACATTCTCGAAGGCGGCGTGCTCGGACTGATGCGCATTGCCTTCCAGAACATGGGCAGCGGCGGCATCGACGCGACATGGTCGAAAGCCATAGAGGGCCTGCGCCACGCCTTCCGTCGCCTGCAGCAGATCAACACCGCCGCGCGCTCGCGCCGCAACGTGCAGCGCCACTACGATCTGTCGGGTGAGCTTTACCGGCTCTTCCTCGATGAGGACATGCAGTATTCCTGTGCCTATTTCGAGCAGCCGGACATGACGCTCGACGAGGCGCAGGCCGCCAAGAAACGTCATATCGCCGCCAAGCTCAGGCTGAAGGCCGGCCAGACGGTGCTCGACATCGGCTCCGGCTGGGGCGGGCTCGGGCTCTATCTGGCCAAGGCCTTCGATGTCGACGTGCAGGGCGTGACGCTGTCGACGGAACAGCATGGCGTCGCCACCGACCGGGCCCATGCGCAAGGGCTGGAAAATCACGTCCATTTCGAACTGAAGGATTATCGCGAGCTCAACGAACGCTTCGACCGCATTGTCTCGGTCGGCATGTTCGAGCATGTCGGCGTCAACCATTACCGCACCTTCTTCGACAAGGCGGCAACATTGCTGAAGCCTGATGGCGTCATGCTTTTGCACACGATCGGCCGCTCCGGCGTGCCGTGGGCGACCAGCGCCTTCATCCGCAAGTATATTTTCCCGGGCGGCTACATCCCGGCGATGTCCGAGGTGCTGCCGGCGATCGAGAAGTCCGGCCTCGTGGTCACCGACGTCGAGATCCTGCGGCTCCATTATGCCGACACGCTGAAGCATTGGGGCCAGCGCTTCGCCGCCAACCGCGACAAGGCAAAGGCGATCTATGACGAACGCTTCTGCCGCATGTGGGAGTTCTATCTGGCTGCCTCGGAAGCTGCCTTCCGTTGGCAGGACTTGGTGATTTTCCAGTTCCAGATCACCAAGAAGAACGACACGCTGCCGATGACGCGCGACTATATGGCCAAATGCGAGAAGGCGCTGGAGTTGCGCGACATGGGCCGCCGCGAGGCGGCTCCTGTCGAGAAGTCCGCCAAGCCCGCCCGCCGACGCAAGGTGGCGGAATAGGAACAGCGCTGACAGGACGCATTATTGGCGCTTGCCATTATAGGCTCCTGCCCCGAAAAAGGCCTCGTGATCGTCGCGAGGCCTTTTTTATGACCTATCTCCTCTACACAGCCGCGGCGCTTGCCGAGATCGCCGGCTGCTTTTCGGTGTGGGCGTGGTGGCGGCTGGAGAAGTCGCCGCTCTGGCTGCTGCCTGGCTTTGCCTCTCTGATTGTGTTCGCCTGGCTTCTGGCGTTGGTCGACACCAATGCAGCCGGCCGCGCCTATGCCGCGTATGGCGGTATCTACATCGCTGCCTCGCTCGCCTGGTTGTGGCTGGCCGATGGCGTGCGGCCCGATCGCTGGGACCTTGCCGGCGCGGCGCTCTGCATGGCCGGCGCCTCGATTATCCTGCTTGCACCCAGGGGGGCATAGGCCATGGAGCTGCCGGCCGCTCTTCGACAGGGTGTCGATCGCCTTTTGGAAAAGGTGGCGCTGCCGGACCTGAAGCAGGCGGCGAAAACCCTGTCCGACCGCTACCGCGCCGAATTGCGCGACGGTCGCCTGCATATGGCGCAGGACATGGCGGTCAAGGCCTATCTGACGACGCGCATGCCGGCGACCTACGCCGCGGTCCGCGCCAGCCTCGATGCGCTCGCCGAAGCCCGGCCGGATTTCGCACCCGCGACGTTGCTCGACGTCGGCGCCGGCCCCGGCACCGTGCTTTGGGCCACCAGCGATCTCTGGCCTGACCTGGAACTGGCCACGCTGCTTGAGGCGAGTGCCGCGGTGCGCAAGGTCGGTGAGACGCTTGCCGCCGATGCGATCACGGCCCGGACCGTCTGGCGGGCCGGCGATGTCACGACCGACATTGCCGACCTCCAGTCCGCCGACCTCGTCACATGCGCCTATGTGCTGGACGAGATCGCGCCGGCGTCGCTGCCCAAAATGGTCGACCGGCTATGGCAACTCACCAAGGACACGCTGTTGATCGTCGAGCCGGGCACGCCGGCGGGCTGGCTGCGCATTCTAGCTGTACGCGCACAATTGGTCGCGGCCGGCGCGCATGTGCTGGCGCCCTGTCCGCACGAGGCGCCCTGCCCGCTCAACCCGCCGGACTGGTGCCACTTTTCCCGCCGCGTAGCCCGCTCGCGCCTGCACCGCCTAGCCAAAGAGGCGGAAGTACCGTGGGAAGATGAGAAATTCATCTATGTAGCCGCTTCGCGCCGGCCGGCTGCCTTCCGCGCCGCGCGGGTCGTCGCGCCGCCGAAATCCGGTTCCGGCAAGGTCGTGCTCAAGCTTTGCGAGGCAAATGGCAGCGCCGGCGAAAGGCTCTTCACCAAGCGCGACGGTGACGCGTTCAAGGTGGCGCGGCGGGCGGATTGGGGCGATGCACTGGCATGAGGATGAAAGAGACACGACAGCCTCGCAATCCGGTGTCGCCAGCGCTCACTTTCCTGTTTTGTTCTCCTGCGAGAAACGCTAAGTTGCCAACTCTCGATTCGAGTCAATTGCGATTCTTTCCACGGAAAAATTTTGGCTGTGAATCGCGAGTACCAAAGCCGCTTCTTCACGGGCTGTTGCAGATAAGTCAGCACTGACTTGTCCAGTTCTGATATCGACAGACGGGGATCGAAATCGGGGACATCATGGCAGAGGCAGCACGAAAATTCGGCGTGGCGGAGCAACCGCTCTATCGCGAATCGCCCAACAACATCGAGGCCGAGCAGGCGCTGCTTGGCGCTATACTTGTCAACAACGATGCCTTCTACCGGGTGTCCGACTTCCTGAAGTCCGGCCATTTCTACGAACCCCTGCACCGCAAGATCTTCGATGTCGCGGCCGAGCTGATCCGCATGGGTAAGGCGGCGACGCCGATCACGCTGAAGACCTTCCTGCCGGCCGACGAAAAGGTCGGCGACATGACGGTGGCGCAGTATGTGGTGCGGCTGGCGGTGGAAGCCGTCACCGTCGTCAACGCCACCGACTACGGCCGCGCCATTTATGATCTGGCGACGCGCCGGGCGTTGATCACCGTCGGCGAGGACATGGTCAACATCGCTTATGACGCCCCTGTCGACATGTCGCCTTCCGAACAGATCGAGGACGCGGAGCGCCGCCTGTTCGAGCTGGCCGAGACCGGGCGCTATGACGGCGGCTTCGAGAGCTTCACCGACGCGGTCAAGACCGCGGTCGACATGGCCAACGCCGCCTATATGCGTGACGGCGGTCTGTCGGGCCTCGCCACCGGCATGCGCGATCTCGACCGCCGTATGGGCGGCCTGCAGTCGTCCGATCTGATCATCATCGCCGGCCGTCCAGGCATGGGCAAGACATCACTCGCCACCAACATCGCCTTCAACATTGCCGAGATGTATGAGCCGGCGCAGCAGGCCGATGGCTCATTCAAGGCGGCCAATGGCGGCGTGGTCGGTTTTTTCTCGCTCGAAATGTCGTCCGAACAGCTCGCAACCCGCATCATTTCCGAACAGACGGAAATTTCGTCCTCCAAGATCCGCCGCGGCGAAATCAGCGAAATGGACTTCGAAAAGCTGGTCGCCTGTTCGCAGACCATGCAGAAGATCCCGCTGTTCATCGACCAGACAGGCGGTATTTCCATTGCCCAGTTGTCTGCCCGCGCGCGTCGTCTGAAGCGCCAGCGCGGCCTGGACCTGATCGTCATCGACTATATTCAGCTGATGCAAGGCTCATCCGCCAAGTCTTCGCAGAACCGCGTGCAGGAAATCACCGAGATCACCACGGGCCTGAAGGCGCTGGCCAAGGAGCTGGCCGTGCCGATCATCGCGCTGTCGCAGCTGTCGCGTCAGGTCGAAAGCCGCGACGACAAGCGTCCGCAGCTCTCCGACCTGCGCGAATCCGGTTCGATCGAGCAGGACGCCGACGTCGTCATCTTCGTCTATCGCGAGGAATATTACCTCAAGAACCGCGAGCCGAAGCTCGGCACCGAGGAATACGTCAAGTGGGAAAACGAGATGAACGAGATGCGCGGCAAGGCCGAGGTGATCGTGGCCAAGCAGCGCCATGGGCCGACGGGCTCTGTCACGCTCGCCTTCCACGGCGAATTCACCCGCTTCTCCGATCTCGCGGAAGAGCACCACATCGCGGAAAGGTTTGAGTAGCCTCTTGCCAGCGATCTCACCAATAGCAACGGGTCTCGGCGCTCTGCGGCGCCCCCCTCTGTCATGCCGGACGTCCCGCCCGCACGGGGGGAGATTGGCTGTCGCGCGCGGCGCCCGCCAGAGGGCGGGAAGGTAAAGCGTGGTCAAATCCCGCGTCCAGTTCATCTGCCAGAATTGCGGTTCGGTGCATCAGCGCTGGGCCGGCAAATGCGATGCCTGCGGCGAGTGGAACACGCTGGTCGAGGAAGGCACATCTGGCGGCATCGGCTCGGGTCCTGCCAACACGCGCAACGCCCGCAAGGGCCGCGCGGTGGTGCTGACCACACTGTCAGGCGATATCGAGGACGCGCCGCGCATCATCTCAGGTATCGGCGAACTCGACCGCGCCACCGGTGGCGGTTTCGTTCGGGGCTCTGCACTTCTGGTCGGCGGCGATCCCGGTATCGGCAAATCGACGCTGCTCACCCAGGCCGCGGCCGCACTTGCCTCCAAGGGCCATCGCATCGTCTATGTCTCGGGCGAAGAGGCAGTTGCCCAGATAAGGCTGCGTGCGCAGAGGCTCGGCGTCGCCTCGGCGCCGGTGGAACTCGCGGCCGAAACCAATGTCGAGGATATCCTTGCCACGATCGCCGACGGCAAGCGGCCCGATCTGGTCATCCTCGATTCGATCCAGACGCTGTGGACCGACCTTGCCGATTCGGCGCCGGGCACCGTCACACAAGTGCGCGCCGCCGCGCAGGCGATGATCCGCTACGCGAAATCCACGGGTGCCGCGATCGTGCTGGTCGGCCATGTCACCAAGGAAGGCCAGATCGCCGGTCCGCGCGTGGTCGAGCACATGGTCGATGGCGTGCTCTATTTCGAGGGCGAAGGCGGCCACCACTTCCGCATCCTGCGCACGGTGAAGAACCGCTTCGGACCGACCGACGAGATCGGCGTCTTCGAAATGTCGGACAAAGGTCTGCGCGAGGTCTCCAATCCATCCGAGCTTTTCCTTGGCGAACGGCACGCGAAATCGCCGGGAGCAGCGGTTTTCGCCGGCATGGAAGGCACCAGGCCGGTTCTGGTCGAAATCCAGGCGCTGGTCGCGGCCTCCTCGCTCGGCACGCCGCGCCGGGCGGTGGTCGGCTGGGACGGCGCGCGGCTGTCGATGATCCTGGCAGTGCTGGAGGCGCATTGCGGTGTGCGTTTCGGGCAGCATGACGTTTACCTCAACGTCGCCGGCGGCTACCGCATCAGCGAGCCGGCGGCCGATCTCGCGGTCGCAGCCGCACTGGTTTCCTCGCTCACTGGTCTTGCCCTCCCCGCCGATTGCGTCTATTTCGGCGAAATCAGCCTTTCGGGCGCGGTGAGGCCGGTTGCGCATGCGCAGCAGCGTCTCAAGGAAGCCGAAAAACTGGGTTTTGGTAGCGCGGTTCTGCCCTTGGGCAGCGAGGAACTTGCTGGGGGGATTGGGGCCGGCGCTTTCCAGCCCACCGAGCTTGCCGACCTCGTGGCGCGCATAGCCGGCTCACGGCGCGGCCGTGCCGACGATGAAGAATGACGCGGCTCGTCGAGTCGTGAACAAGAGATCGGAGTGGGGCCAAAGACATGCCGATTACGCTGCTTGACGGAATTCTCGTCGGCTTCACCCTGGTCTCGGCGATGCTCGCCATGGTTCGCGGCTTTTCGCGCGAGGTGCTTTCGGTCGTCTCCTGGGCGGCGGCGGCGGCGGCGGCCTTCTTCTTCTACAAACCGGTCCTGCCCTACCTGAAGCCCTATATCGACAATGAGAAGATCGCCATGGCGGCGGCCGCAGGCGTGGTCTTCATCATCGCGCTGATCGTCGTCTCGGTCATCACCATGAAGCTTGCCGACTGGATCATCGATTCGCGCATCGGCGCCCTCGACCGCACGCTCGGCTTCCTTTATGGCGCCGCGCGCGGCGTCCTGGTCGTCGCTGTCGCGCTGCTGTTCTTCAACTGGCTGGCCGGCGCCAAGGCCCCGGCCTGGGTCACGGAAGCCAAGTCGCGGCCGCTGCTTGAACAGATCGGCGCCAAGCTCGAGAGCCTGCTTCCAGAGGACCCGGAAAACGCCATCCTCAAGAAGCTCAATCCGAATCAGCCGGCCACCGAGACGCCCGTCGCGCCCGACGCACCGGCGGCGGATGCACCAGCCGGTGGCGACGACGCCAATGCGCCGGCGCCCGACGACAACGACGCCGGTCCTGCCGACAACACCCCCAAGCCGGCGCCAGCGCCGGCGAACTGAGGTCCGAACGGGGCGTCTGGCGATCGATCCATGTAGACGACCGCACGCGGTGCGTTGCTTTCGACGCGCGACCGCCTTATATGGCGATTTTAGCGGAGCTTAAGATGGCAGACGCAGACGACGTGCTTTCCGCCGAGGCTGACGATCATTTCCATGACGAGTGCGGCGTGTTCGGCATCTTTGGCCGGCAGGACGCGGCGGCCATCGTCACACTCGGTCTGCATGCGCTGCAGCATCGAGGTCAGGAAGCGGCCGGCATCGTCTCCTATGACGGCACCCAGTTCCATGTCGAACGCCATGTCGGCCTGATCGGCGACACCTTCACCAAGCAGCGCGTCATCGACAGCCTGCAAGGTAACCGCGCCATCGGCCACACGCGCTACGCGACCACCGGCGGCGCCGGCATGCGCAACATCCAGCCCTTCTTCGCCGAATTGGCCGATGGCGGCTTTGCCGTCGCCCATAACGGCAACCTCACCAACGCCATGACGGTGCAGCGCGCGCTGCAGAAGCAAGGCGCGATCTTCTCCTCCACCTCCGACACCGAGACGCTTTTGCATCTGGTCGCGACCAGCAAGGAGCGCGACCTCAATTCGCGCTTCATCGACGCGGTGCGCCAGGTCGAGGGCGCCTTCTCGCTGGTGGCGATGACGGCCAAGAAGATGATCGGCTGCCGCGATCCGCTCGGCATCCGCCCGCTGGTGCTGGGCGATCTCGACGGCGCCTGGATCCTGGCCTCCGAGACCTGTGCGCTCGACATCATCGGCGCGCGTTTCGTGCGCGACCTGAAGCCCGGCGAGATGGTCGTCGTCACCTCCAAGGGCATTGAGAGCCTGTTCCCGTTCGAACCGCAGAAGACCCGCTTCTGCATCTTCGAATATGTCTATTTCGCCCGACCCGACTCCTCGGTCGAGGGCCGTAACGTCTATGAGGTACGCAAGCGCATCGGCGCGGAACTGGCGCAGGAAAATCCGGTCGACGCCGATATCGTCGTACCGGTGCCGGATTCCGGCACGCCGGCGGCAATCGGCTTCAGCCAGGCGGCGGGCATTCCCTTCGAACTCGGCATCATCCGCAACCACTATGTCGGCCGCACCTTCATCCAGCCTGGCGATTCGATCCGCCATATGGGCGTCAAGCTCAAGCACAACGCCAATCGCCGCATGATCGAGGGCAAGCGCGTGGTGCTGGTCGACGACAGCATCGTGCGCGGCACCACCAGCCAGAAGATCGTGCAGATGGTGCGCGATGCCGGCGCCAAGGAAGTGCACATGCGCATCGCCTCGCCGCCGACCAGCGCATCGTGCTTCTATGGCGTCGACACGCCGGAGAAGTCGAAGCTGCTGGCTTCGCGCATGTCGGTGGAAGAGATGGCCGAGTTCATCCGGGTCGATTCGCTCGGTTTCCTCAGTATCAACGGTCTCTACCGCGCCGTCGGCGAGGCCAGCCGCGACGACGAGCAGCCGCAGTTCTGCGATGCATGCTTCACCGGCCAGTACCCGACCCGCCTGCTCGACTTCGAAGGCCACGACAATGTGCGCACGCTGTCGCTGCTGGCGACAAGCGGGTCGTAGAATTGGCGGATCCTCATCAGCCTTAGCCAGAGTTCCGGAAGCCATCGCATGACCCTCGACCTTACCGGCCGCGTCGCGGTCGTCACCGGCGCCTCGCGCGGCATCGGCTATTTCATCGCCAGGGAATTGGCTGCGGCGGGCGCGCATGTCATCGCGGTTGCCCGCACCGTCGGCGGGCTGGAAGAACTCGACGACCAGATCAAGGCGGCCGGCGGCCAGGCGACATTGGTGCCGCTCGATCTCGCCGACATGGCCGGTATCGACCGGCTGGGCGGCGCCATCCACGAGCGCTGGGGCAAGCTCGACATCCTCGTCGCCAATGCCGGCGTGCTTGGCGTCATCTCGCCGATCGGCCATGTCGAGGCCAAGACCTTCGAAAAGGTGATGACCATCAACGTCACCTCGACCTGGCGGCTGATCCGCTCGGTCGACCCGCTGCTGCGGCTTTCGGATGCCGGCCGGGCGATTATCCTGTCGTCCAACGCGGCGCATTCGGCGCGCGCCTTCTGGGCGCCTTACGCGGCATCGAAGGCGGCGGTGGAGACCATGATGCGCTCCTGGGCGCATGAGACGCAAAATCTGCCGCTGCGCGTCAATGCAGCCGACCCCGGCGCCACCCGCACCGCGATGCGCGCACAAGCCGTGCCCGGTGAGGATCCCGAGACATTGCCGCACCCCTCCGAGATCGCCAAACGCATCGTGCCGCTGGCCAGCCCGGATCTCAAAGAGACCGGCCTGATCTTTCAGGCCAAGCACAACCGCTTCGTCGCCTACCGACAACCGGAATAAAAGCCGGTTCGAAATGGATTAAAACAGCCTTCGGCTACGTTCTTCTGACGTAGGACATTCGAAACCGGAGGACCGACATGCCAAGACTCGCCATCGTTGCCGCCACCGCCCTTGCCGCCGCTCTTGGAGCTACGGTGGGCGTGGCCGTTTCCCAAGATACCAAGATGAGTTTCTTCGTCACCAGCGTCGGCTCCGGCAAGGGGGGCGATCTCGGCGGCCTGAAGGGCGCGGATGCCCATTGCGCGTCGCTGGCGGAAGCCGCCGGCGTCACCGGCAAGACCTGGCACGCATATCTCTCGACCAGCGCGGAGGATGCGCGCGATCGCATCGGCAAGGGTCCCTGGTTCAACGCCAAGGGCGCCAAGATCGCCGATGATGTCGCCTCGCTGCACAGCGACGCCAACGGCATCACCAAGCAAACCGCGCTGAACGAGAAGGGTGAGACGGTCAACGGCCGCGGCGATACGCCCAACCGACACGACATGCTGACCGGCTCCAAGCCCGACGGCACCAGGATCGCCGACCAGACCTGCGGCGACTGGACGATGAGCGGATCCGAAGGGGCGGCGATGATGGGCCATCACGACCGCACCGGTCTCGACGATTCGGCGGCGGCGAAGTCGTGGAATTCTTCGCATGCCTCGCGTGGCGGCTGCAGCCAGGAGGCGCTGAAAGGCACAGGCGGCGACGGCCTGTTCTATTGCTTTGCGACCGACTGAACCACGGCGGAGGGCAATACCGCAGCTAGGAACCCGACGGATCATCACGCGGCTGTGATCTGAGGGGAGAAGCCGCTGGGCGGTCATGCTTTCGTCATTTCCGAGGAGTTGTTAGGATCGAGCGAATCCCGCAACGAGAGCCCGATCTGGGCAGAACAAGGAAAACTCCATGGCTACGACCGCAGCATTGGTCTGGTATCTGGTAATCGCCGGCCCGCAGGGCGGCATGGTCGTGCTGCCCAGCACCTTCGACAAGCGCGAACAGTGCACCGCCGCCATCACCGAGTATCAGAAGCAGCCGACACCCGCCGGCTGGTCCGTGCAGTGCGTGCCGAGCGCCTCGCCCTTCACCGACGAAGGCGACGCCGAAGAGCCGGCAGCTCAGTAAGCATCAGATATCGCAAGGCCCGCGACCGCTGCCGCGGGCCTTGCGATTCATCACCGCGCGCTCACCGTCAGTTCCGGCTTTTGTTTGATGGTCTGGAACACGACGCAATAGCGCTCGGTCAGGTTCAGCAGCGAATCAATGCGCTCCGGAGGCTCCGCCGTGTCGAGATTGAAATTGAGCCGAATGGCGCGAAAGCCGACCGGCGCATCCTTGGCGACACCAAGCGTGCCGCGAAAATCAAGATCGCCTTCGGCTTCAACGGTAGCGGCGCCGAGCTTGAATTCGAGCGCCGTCGCGACCGCCTTCAGCGTCACCCCGGCGCACGCCACCAGCGCCTCGAGCAGCATGTCGCCGGAGCACAGTTCGAGCCCCGAGCCGCCTGTTGCCGGATGAAGGCCGGCGATTGCCAACGCCCTGCCCGTCTCCACCTTGCAGGCCACCGACTGGTCGTCGATCGAGCCCTTTGCCCTTAGAGTGATCAGTGCTTGCGTGGCGTCGTCGCGGTAGGCCTGCTTCAGCGGCGCCTGCATGGCCTTCAGCTCGGTTGCGTCCATTTTCGTTCCTCCGACAGGCTTTCTGCCTTGATAGCATGGTCCTGCGAGACGTGTGAGGCAATCCAAACATGACGACCCAAGCTGTCAGGAACTGGTTTCGGCGGAACAGCAGTGGGCGCGCCATCGTCTGTTCCCTTTGACTTCATTCGCCTCGGCCATAGCTATGCGGGAGTCTTTTCCGCGGAGGTCTCATGCGTTCCAAGCTGAAACTCGTCTCCCTTGTCCTCTTCATGCTTGCCGGTTTCGCGCAGCCTCTCCTGGCCGAAACGCCGGAGCGGCCGGCACCCGCGGGCGGCGTGCTTTCACTGCTGCCGTCACCTGAGATCACCGACCATTCCATCACCATTGGCGGACGCAGCCTGCGGTATCAGGCAAAGGCCGGCACGCTTCCGCTGCTCTCCGGCAAGGGCGAGATCACGGCGGAGATCTTCTATGTTGCCTATACGCTGAAGCCGCGGGAGAGCGTGGCGACGGAAGCACCGCGGCCAATCACCTTCGTGTTCAACGGCGGCCCGGGCGCCGCTTCAGCCTATCTGCATCTCGGCGCGCTCGGACCGCGCGTCGTGGCGACCGGAGCCGGCGGGGAATTCCTCCCCTCGCCGCAAAAGCTCATCGACAATCCCGACAGTTGGCTCGACATGACCGACCTCGTCTTCGTCGACCCGGTGGGAACCGGCTACAGCCGCGAGGCGCCCGGCCAGGATACGCACGACTTCTGGGGCGTCAGCCAGGATGCCAGTTCGATCGGCGCCTTCATCAGGCTCTATCTCGCCCAAAACAGCCGCATGGGATCTCCGCTGTTCCTCGCCGGTGAGAGCTATGGCGGGTTCCGCGCGGCACTGCTTGCCAGGACGCTGCAGGAAGATGTCGGCATCAGCCCGAGCGGCATCGTGCTGATCTCGCCGGCGCTGGAATTCACCCTGGTGCAGCCCGACGAATTCGAGCCGCTGCATTGGGCTCTCGAACTACCCTCCCTCGCCGCGGTTCGCCTGCGCAGTGAAGGTGTCAACGGCGACACATTGCGGAAAAAGCTCGCCGAGGTCGAACATTATGCACTTGGCGAGTACCTCAGTGCGCTCACCAGTGGGCTGGAGCAAGGCGGACGGCTGGCGGGCGACCGCGTGGCCGAGATCACCGGCCTGCCGCTCGACCTCGTTCACCGCAACTTCGCCCGCGTCCCGACCTCGCTCTTCGCAAGGGAGTTTGGCCGGGCCATGGGTAAGGTGCTCAGCCCCTATGACGGCATGATCGCGACGGCGGACATCGCTCCCCAGAGCGCCCGTATCGCTGGCCCCGATCCGGTGCTGGACCGTAGCGTGCCGGCGCTGACCTCGGCCTTTGTCGCTTACGCGCGCGACGAGCTGAACTTTCGCACGGATGTCAGCTACCGCTTGCTGAACGGCGATATCAGCCACAACTGGGACTATGGGACGAGCGCCTCGCGCCAGGGCTATGCCGGCGTGATGGATGACCTGCAACGGGCGCGGTCCTTGAATCCCGCGCTGGGCGTCGTCATCGTCAACGGCTACACCGATCTCGTCACTCCCTATCTGGCGTCGCGTTATCTGGTCAGCCAGATCCCGTCGCTCGCCGGCGCCAGGCAGATCCGCCTCGACGTCGTTGAAGGTGGGCACATGATGTATCTCGAACCGGACGGACGGCGCGCGCTGAAGCAGGCCGCTTCAGAGGTTTACCAGGCAACCCAGTAGACAACGGGACATCGAGTCTCCGGGCAACCAAGGCCCGGCGCCGATGCAGGACCGGTGGCCGGTGCAGTGATCAAGCTGTCCCAAATGGGACATTGACGGACAAGGTCCCAAAACCGTCTGATCGGGCGAGGTTTCGTCATTCCATTTCCCGGTGGTCCCACAATGTCACATACGCTCTCGACCACACCGAGGCAGGATGGGTTTCGCGCCCCTGGCGAATTCGAGCCCAAATCGGGCTGTTGGCTGATCTGGCCAGAACGGCCGGACACCTGGCGGCTGGGCGCCAAGCCCGCGCAGAGGCTGTTCGCCAATGTCGCTGCGGCGATCGCGCAAAGCGAGCCGGTGACGGTGGCGGCGTCCAGCCGCCAGTGGCAGAACGCAAGAGCGCGATTGCCCAGCCATGTGCGCGTCGTGGAAATGTCCACCAATGATTCCTGGCTGCGCGACAGTGGCCCCAATTTCGTCGTCAATGATCGAGGCGAAGTGCGCGGCGTCGATTGGATCTTCAACGCTTATGGCGGTTTCGACGGCGGCCTCTACTCGCCTTGGGATCTCGACGACCTCGTGGCGCAAAAGGTCCTCGAGATCGAGAGGATGGACCGTTATCGCGCACCGCTGATCGCCGAGGGCGGCGGGCTGCAATGCGACGGCCAAGGCACGCTCATCACAACCGAGCAGTGCCTGCTCAATCGCAACCGTAATGCCCATCTCGGAAAGGCGAAGGTGGAACAACAGCTTGGCGACTATCTCAGCGTCGACAAAATCATCTGGCTGCCGCGCGGTTTTGCTTTCGACGAGACGGATGGCCATGTCGACGACCTCTGCTGCTTCGTTCGTCCGGGCGTCGTGGCGCTGAGCTGGACCGACGAGCGGGACGATCCGCAATATGAGATCGTACGCGAAGCCGAAGAGGTGCTGCGCTCGGCCCGCGACGCGCGTGGCCGTCGCCTGGAGGTTCATCGGCTGCACCATCCCCTGCCGATCGAGATGACGATGGAAGAAAGCGAGAGCGTGGACCGGGTCGATTCGACCTGGGCACGGCCGACCGGCAACCGGATCGCGGCGAGTTACATCAACTATTATCCGGGCAACAGCGTCGTGGTCGTGCCGGAATTCGGCAGCGATCTCGACGGGAAGGCAAAGCAACAGCTGGCCACGCTGTTTCCCGATCACAAGCTCGTCGGCATCGAGAACTCCCGCGAAATTCTGCTCGGAGGCGGCAGTGTCGCCTGTATCACGTTACCCGTTTATGCGCCCCACCGGCATTGAGCGGCAAGCGTGCCGAAGTGAAATCAGAACGGTGCGCCGCGTCGGCCCGCCAGGCAAAAGGAGATACCCATGCGCGCTCTGCTCTTCCCAATCCTGACCGCCGCGCTTGCCTGCGGCATCAGTTTCGGCGTCGCCCGGGCGGACGATGAGAAGGTGGTCAACGTCTACAACTGGTCCGACTACATCGCCCCGGACACGGCTGAGAAATTCGAGAAGGAGACGGGCATCAAGGTCCGCTACGATGTCTATGACGGCAACGAGGTCCTTGAGACGAAACTGCTCACCGGCGGCTCGGGATATGACGTGGTCTATCCCTCGGCCTTTCCGTTCCTGAAGAACCAGGTGAAGGCAGGCGCTTTCCTGCGGCTCGACAGATCGAAGCTTTCAAACCACTCGAAAATCGATCCGCAAGCCTTGTCGCTGATCGCGGGCGCGGATCCGCAGAACCTGTACGCCGTGCCTTATATGGCCGTCACAGACGGGATCGGCTACAATGTCGCTGCCGTCAAGCAACGGATGCCGGATGCGCCGACAGGTTCCTTCGCCATGGTCTTCGACGTCGACGTCGTCAAGAAATTCTCCGATTGCGGCGTCGCCATGATCGATGCTCCGGCGGAGATCATTCCTATGGCTATGAACTATCTCCACATCGATCCCAGGTCGACCAGTCCGGACGACCTCGCCAAGGTCGAAGAGCTGATGGGCAAGGTGCGTCCCTATATCCGTTACTTCCACTCGTCGAAATACATCAACGACCTGGCGAATGGCGACATCTGTGTCGTGCTGGGCTGGTCGGGCGACATATTGCAGGCCAAGACCCGTGCGGCGGAATCCGCGAAGAAGCTGGAGATTGCATATTCCATTCCAAGGGAAGGCACGCTGATAAACTTCGATACGATGGCCGTGCCGAAGGATGCGCCGCATCCGGAGAATGCCCAGGCCTGGATCGATTTCAACTTGCGGCCCGATATCGCAGCGGCCAATTCCAGTTATGTTTCCTATGCCAATGCGATCCCGGAATCCCTGCCACTGATGGATCAGGCCGTCGCAAAGGATCCCGGCGTTTTCCCATCTGACGATGTAAAGGCCAAGCTGTTCGTGGTCGAAAACAACGACGCAAAGCTGCTGCGGCTGCAAAACCGCATGTGGACACGCGTCGTGACGGGACAGTGAAGATGGCGAACCATCAGTTGGGCGAGGCCTTCCAGCCTATGGCCAACAGCTCGACCTGGGAGTGCACACCGAGCTTGCGGTAGACCTGCTTGATGTGGTTGCGCACGGTGCCGGGTGAAATCGACAGGTTTCGCGAAATCGTCTTGGCGCTGCCGCCCCCGACCAGGAGCCGCGCGATCTGCCTTTCCCGGGCGCTGAGTTGCGACCCCGCGGCTTCGATTGCGGAACCCTTGTCGCGAAGACGGCACAAATGAAGCAGCCTTTGCAGAATGAGCTTTGTCGCGCTGCTCGCCGCGCCGGCCACGGCCAGATCATGCTCGCCAAAACGCGGTGCGCCTTCCCGGCGAAGAAAGGTTACATAGCCGGCGGTCAGTCCGTCGAGGTTGAACACGCCGGTTATTTCATCGAAGCTGCCGGAGGGCCCGTAGAATTCGCGGTAATACGGCGTGCGCTGGAAATCGCCTTGGCTGAGAGCCGACAACGGCAGCAGGAAATCCTGTCTGGTGCTGGCGAACCTCTGGAAGAACGGATCCTGGCGATAGACGCGCGCATCATAGTCCCGGTTCCAGCGATCGGGTCCGGCATCGTCGATGGTCAGGGATGTTATGTCGCGACGATAGAAGCCAACATAGACACGATCCGAGCCAAGCAGCACCCTCGCCGCCGCGCTGAAGCGGGCCGACAAGTCTTCGGGCGTTGCCGCCAAGGCCGCGGCGGCCACGCCACCACTCCAGCGTTCAAGCCGGTCGAGAGAAAAAATCGACTGCATCCGCGCCCAGACTAAAGCAAGCCCCGCCAACTTCAAGCTGGCGGGGAACGCGACGTCGCCGGTGAGATCAATCCCGTGGCCGCTTCCGCAGCTCATCGCCCCATCGACTGGTTGGACTCACGCCTTGGCCTGCGACCTCACATGGGCGATGTAGCCGCGCACGTCGCCGGCCGGACCAGCATAGGCCTTGCCGAGCTTCTTCTCCATCGCAGCCATGTATTCCTTCGCCCATTTGGGCAGGGCGTAGTCGATGACGGCGAGGAATTCGAGCGTCGCCGCAAGACGGATGTCGGCGATCGACGGGTTCTTGCCGCCGATGAACGGCTTGCCGTCGCGGAAGAAGGAGTGGAAGACCTCGAGAGGCTCGGCAATGGCGGCGACCGCGGCCTTCTGCGCCTCCGATTTCCTGTCCGGGTGGGCGTCGCTGTGACCGACCTCGCCGGCATATTGCGGGAAGCCGAGCGCCGGATAGGTGGCGCGCGCGACATAGGGATAGAGCGTGCCGATCAGATAGAACATAGCGCTGTCTATCATCGCCCGCTTGGCTGGCGCCTTCGGGTAGAATTTCTCCAGCCCATGCTTGTTGGAAAGATATTGCATGATGGCGCAGCTCTCCCACAGCACGCCGCGCGGCAGGCCCTTGTCCTCGATCATCGGCGTCAGGTGGGCCGGATTACGCGCCATGTATTCGGGCGAGCGCGTGTGCCCCCACGCATCGGTCTCCGCATGGTCGAGCCCGGCGGCGCGGGCAAAGACGCGAACGGTCATGTTGTTGACGCTCGGCTTCAGCATGCTGATGGTCAGCGCCGATTTCCTTGCCGGTTTCGCCTTAGCCTTGGCCGCGGTCTTGCCGGCGGCCTTTGGCGCCGTCTTGGTCGCAGCTTTTGCTGCCACTTTTGCCGCTGGTTTGGCGGCCGGTTTCCCTGCGCTTTTCGCCACTGCCTTTGCCACGTGTTCCTCCCTTGCCTGTTCAGCCTTCAGTATGGATTTTTGGGCGCCCGGTCCGCCGACAATGTCGCGCGCGCGTGTTCCACCAGCGTCTGGATCGCATCAGCCAGATGCACCTCGGCGATGTTGTAGTCGCCACGCGTGACGCGAAGCTTATGCGCCTCCATCAGCACATCGGCATGGGTGAAGCCTGCAGGCGGCTCGAAACGATAAGAGGCAAGCTCGATCAGAAGGCCAAGCGGATCCTCGAAATAGATTGAATCCATGAAACCGCGATCCTTGATGCCACTGTGCTTGACGGCGCGCTCGTCGAGCCGGGCGACCGCCTGCAGGAAAGTGACGCGGGACACCGAAAAGGCGATGTGATGCACGCAGCCCGGGTCGGTCGGGGTTCGGCGCTGCACGGCCGTGCGGGTCTCGTCGGTGAAGATGGTGATCAGCCGGCCGTCGCCCGGATCGAAATAAAGATGGCTTTCGCTCGGCTTGTCGAGGTTGGGCTGTTCGAAGATGAAAGGCATGCCCAGCACACCTTCCCAGAAATCGATCGAGGTCTGGCGACCGGCACCGACCAGCGTGATGTGATGGACGCCTTGCGACTGCAGTTTCTGCATCGGCCTTCTCCCCGCAATATCCGCTCTGGCAGAAGCGGCCCGTACGCCGCGCCCGCACAAGCTACATCTGGCATGAGCTGAGCGCCAATTCGATGTCCGTCCCTCGGCGTTCTGCGCGCCTGCCTTCGTCTCCGGCTTTATAAGATGATGCTAAACCAATCGACCCTGCCGCGCCAGAAGCCGCATCCGGGACAAGCTTGCATTTCGCGCCACTGCCGCCTGCCCCAAAAGCAAGCGCGGTCCTGGAGCAGCGCCGTGCGGGATTTCGCCCGTATAGCTGGCTGGTGCGGAGCCGACAGGGGCTGGGGCCGCCTTCACTCAAGCAGGCGCACGCCTTATGGCCGATATCGCCATTCTCGATACACGCGAAAGGGTCTTCGCCGGAATCCTGCTGACGGGCGCCGCCTATTTGCTGTTTTCGACGCAGGACGCCTCGATCAAACTGCTGGTCACCGGCATGACCGTCTGGCAGATCATGTTCTTCCGCAGCATCACCATTCTTGGCGCCTGCGCGGTGATCGGCGGGCGGCCGCTGTTCGCCGATACGGTGCGCTCGCCGATCGTGCGGCCGATGCTGGTGCGCAGCGCCTTCACGCTCGCCGCCTGGCTCTGTTACTACAATGCCGCCCGCAGCCTGCAACTCGCCGAACTGACCACCGTCTATTACGCGGCTCCGATCATCGTCACCGTGCTATCGGTGGTCCTGCTCGGCGAAAAGGTGCCCGTTCTGCGCTGGCTGGCGGTTCTGATCGGCTTTGCCGGCGTCTTTGTCGCCTGCGATCCCGCCCATCTTGGCCTGTCCGTGCCCGTGTTGCTGGTACTGACGGCGGCCTGCCTTTGGGGCATCGCCATCGTGCTTCTGCGCAAGACGGCGCTTGCCGAGCGCTCGACGATCCAGCTCCTCCTCAACAATTTCTATTTCCTGGTTTTTTCGGCGGTGCCGGCGCTGTCGTGGTGGCATACGCCGGACCCGGCACAATTGCTGCTTCTTGCCAGCGTCGGTGCGCTCGGCGGCTTGGCGCAATATCTTCTCTTCGAGGGCATGAAGCGTACGCCGGCATCGATCCTGGCGCCGCTCGAGTACACCTCGCTGTTGTGGGCGTTCGCGCTCGGCTTCGCGATCTGGGGCGACGTGCCGCGCCGCGAAGTGTTCCTGGGTGCCGCGCTTATAGTCGCCGCCGGCCTGCTGATCGTCGGCGGCGAACATTTCCGCAAGCGGCTTTGACGTGGATGGCCATTACTCCCGACACGACGATGTCAGGGCGAGGCAAGGTAGGCTGCCGGCATGACTGAGATCACGGCCACCGCGGAAACCACCGAACGCACGCTGGGTATCCTGCTGGTATCATCCTCGGCAGCGGTATTCGGGCTGACCGGCGTTCTGACCAAGTCGATCCATGCCGATCCGCTGACGATCACCTGCTGGCGCGGCTTTGTCGGCGCGATCCTGATCAGCCTCTACGTATTATGGCGCCGCCGCCGTGCCGGCAACCGTGAACCGCTGCGGCTTGGCTGGCGCGGCTGGCTGCTGGCCATCGAAGGCGCACTGGCCAGCATCGCCTTCATTTCCGCTTTCAAGTTCACTTTCGTCGCCAATGTCGCGGTCATCTACGCGACGTCGCCCTTCATTGCTGCCGTACTGGCCAGGATGCTGGTGCGCGAGCCTTTCCGGCTGCAGACGATGGTGGCGGCGGCGGTGTCGCTGTGCGGGGTCGCCATCATGGTGTGGTCGGGTTTTGCCACCGGCAATTTGTTCGGCGACGGGCTGGCGCTGCTGATGACGGCCGGCAGCGCGCTGTACATGATCATGGTTCGCGCGTTCCGTGACACGCCCGTGGTGTGGGCCGGCGCGGTTTCGGCCTTCCTGCTGTTCATACTCGGATGGTTCGTCACCGATCCCCTGGCGGTCTCATCAAGGGACGCTATCCTGCTTGCCACCTTCGGCGCGTCCTTCGCACTGGCTTCCATTCTGTGGACGGAAGGCTCGCGGCTGATCCCGGCGCCTGAATCGGGCCTGCTCGGTTCGGCGGAAGTGCCGTTCGCGATCCTATTTGCATTTCTGTTCCTGGCCGAAATCCCGCCGATGGCCAGCATCGTCGGCGGTGCCATCGTGCTCGGCGCCGTCTTTGCCCATGCCGGCCGCGACTGGCTGAAGGCACGCTCGCGACAGGCGTCTTCAAATATTTCTTAAAAAATTTCGGAAGTCACGGAACCATCACCGTGCCCGGACATTATTAGTGTGACGGGCCACCCCCCAAGTCCCCCCAAACCCCTCGGCCCGTCCTACTCCAAGCCGACCGCAAGGTCGGCTTTTTCTTTGCGACAGCTTTTGCTTTGCAACAGACGGGTCGACCGCAAGTCGGCTTTCCATGCCAAAAGACCGGCGACGGAACTTCGCGCCTCGCCAATCAACCAAGCGGTCCGGACAAAGCGAGGCTACCGCCGAGCAGCGTCGCCAGATCGCCCGCGGGCGCATCGGCACCGGCGCGCAGCCGGATCGCGAAATCAGCCATCGGAACCGGCGGCAAGCCAAGTTCGCGGGGCGCTTCGACAATGCCGGAATGGGCAAAGCGCGGGGTTCGCAAGGTCAGCGCAACACCGGCATTTACCGCAGTGCGCAGCCCGGCCAGGCTGGCGCTGCCGGCAGCGATGCGATAGCGGCGGCCGGCCGCGTCGAGGGCGGCGAGCGCCGCCTCGCGAAATCCGCAATAGGGGTCGAGCAGCGCCAGCGGCAATTCTTCCTGCCGCGAGGCCAGGCCCTTGTTCGAACACAGCCATATCATCGGCTCGCGCAGCACGCCGACCTCGTCCGGCACGGCAGCCTGGCGCATGACGATCGCCAGATCGAGGCTGCCAGCTTGTAACGCCTGCCCCAGTTCGGCGGAGCGGCCGACACGCAATTCGATCCTGACGCGGGGATGGCTGGAGGCGAAGGCACGCAGCAGGTCCGGCAGGCCGCTATCGGCGAAATCCTGCGTCGTGCCGATGGCGACGCGCCCGGCAGCGCGTGCGCCCTTCAGCGCCAGCCAGGCCTCGCGATGCACAGCAAGAATACGCCTGGCGTGCCCGACAAGATCCTCGCCTGCCGGCGTCAGGCCGCGCCGCCTGCCCTGCGGCGCCAGAACCGGCTCACCAACGATCTCTTCCAAGCGCTGCATCTGCGCCGTCACCGCCGAGGGTGAGCGGCCGACATTGGCCGCCGCCTGCGCCAGCGAACCGCTGTCGACGAAAGCAAGGAAGGTTCTGAGCAGGTCGGGATCAAGCGTTTCCATAATTCGATATTATCGAATCGTCATTTGAAAACAATTCAGTTTTTTCGATCAAAAGATGATGGCATGGTCTTCAACGGCGCCCACGCCGCTAAAAACCAAGGAGAGAAGAATGCCCATCATCAATGTCAGCGTCACCGGCAAGCCCGACGCCACCCTGTCGGCCAGCATCGCCAGGGAAATAACCGAGATCACCGCCACGCATCTGCGCAAGGATCCGACGATCACCGCAGTTGCCGTGTCCTATCTCGATCCGCAGCACTGGTTCGCCGGCGGCAAGTCGCTCGCCGAGCACGGCACCAACACATTCTGGCTCGACATCAAGGTGGTCGACGGCACCAACACAAAGCTCGAACTGGAGGCCTATCTCAAGGCGATCTTCGATGCCCTTGGCCGCCTGCTAGGCGGCGTGCACCAGGAGAGCTATGCTTTCGTCCATGAGGTTCCGGCAGCGGCCTATGGCTACGGCGGCAAGACGCAGGAGTTCCGTTTCATCAGCGGGCGGCTGAACGCGGCGTGAGGGCGCCCCTTCCGCATTGACCTTGCCTCGACTTCCGCTAGGCTCTGCCCCCGAAGCGGCCGCACAAGAGCCGCAATGACAAAATCGTTGGGAGAGACGCGGCATGATCCTGACACTGGCGCTGCTTGCGGGTCTGGTTGTGGCCTGGTTGCTGATCGGCGTGGTGGAAAAATTCCGCCTCGGCCTGCGCTTCACCCAAGCGCTGCTCTACGCACCGTTCAAGCTCGCCTACCGGATCAGCGACAATCGCATTAAGATCGCTCGCAAGGCGCAGGTGCCGGTCATCTATGTCATCTCGCACCAGTCGCGCTTCGAGCCGGCGCTGATGCTGTCGCTGCTGCCCGACGACACGCTGCATATACTCGACGAGGTCTCGGCGCGTTCGCCTTGGCTCGAACCGTGGCGCGAACTCGGCCGCACCATTGCCTTCAACGCCGAACATGTCTTCGTCAGCCGCCGGCTGGTGCGCGTGCTGAAGGGCAAGGGCCGGCTGGCCGTCTATCTGCCGGACGCGGTCGAGCCCGACGTCAAGACGTTTCGGCTGTTCCGCGCCGTCACCCGCATCGCCATGCAGGCCGACGCCCGCATCGTGCCGATCTTCGTCGCCGGCGCCCGCAACCTGCCGGTGTCGCTGACGTCGGCGGACAAGGCACCGCGTCACTGGTTTCCACGGCTGTCGATCAGTGTCCTGGAGCCGATGACGATCGCCGAACTGGTGGCGCGCAATCCGGACCAGGCTTCCAACACCAATGCGCTGTTCGACCGCGTCGCGGAGGCCCGGCTTTTTGGCACCGACCTCGACCGCGGCCTGTTCCTTGCCATGCGCGACGCCGCAACCAGGATCGGCGCTTCGCATCCGATCATCGAGGACGTCATTTCCGGGGCGCTGAGCTACCGCAAGATGTTCATCGGCGCGCGGGTGCTGGGCAGGCGCTTCGAGGCGGTGACGGCGCCGGGCGAAGCTGTGGGGGTAATGCTGCCCAACGCCAACGGCGTCGTGCTGTCGCTCGTCGGCCTGCTCTCGGCGGGCCGTGTGGCGGCGATGATCAACTACACGGCCGGGCCGGCAAGCGTCACCGCGGCTGTCCGCACCGCCGTCATCCGCACCGTTGTCTCTTCGCGTGCCTTCGTCGAGAAGGCCGATCTCGCCGATATCGTCGCCGCGGTCGAGAAGGGCGGCGCCAGGCTGCTGTGGCTGGAAGATGTACGCGAAAGCGTCACCACGCTGGACAAGCTTGCAGCCGCCTTGCTGTGGCGCCTGCCGCTGCAGCGACAGGACGCGGCAAAGCCCGGCGTGATCCTGTTCACCTCGGGCTCCGAAGGCACGCCGAAGGCCGTTGTTCTGTCGCAAAAGAATCTCCTCGCCAATGCCATGCAGGCCGAGGCGCGGATCACCATTTCGCCGGCGGACATCCTGCTCAACGTGTTGCCGGTGTTCCATTCGTTCGGCCTGACGGGCGGCACCATCCTGCCACTGGTCACCGGGGTAAAGCTGTTCCTCTATCCCTCGCCTCTCCACTACAAGCTCATCCCCGAGATCGCGCGCAAGGTGAAACCGACCATCATGTTCGGCACCGACACGTTCCTCGCCAACTATGCGCGCACCGCCAAGGACGGGGATTTCTCCAGTCTGCGCTTCGTCGTCGCCGGCGCCGAGGCGGTGAAGCCGGATACCCGCCGCGTTTATCGCGAACGCTTCCAGGCCGAGATCATCGAGGGCTTCGGACTGACCGAGGCGGCGCCCGTGGTTGCCGTCAACACCGCGATCCACGGCCGCGACGGCACGGTCGGCCGGCTTCTGCCGGCCATTCGCATGAAACTGGAGCCAGTCGAAGGCATCAACGATGCCGGCCAGTTGTGGCTCGACGGGCCGAACATGATGATGGGCTACATGACCGCGGACCGCCCCGGCGAGCTCCAGCCGCTGACCGGCTGGCACGACACGGGCGATATCGTCGCCGTCGACCGCGAAGGCTTCATCAGCATTCGCGGCCGCGCCAAGCGCTTCGCCAAGATCGCTGGCGAGATGGTGTCGCTGGGTGCGGTCGAGATGCTGGTGCAGTCGCTTTGGCCGGAAGAACGCCATGCGGCGGTGGCGGTGCCGGACAAGAGGCGGGGCGAGCGCATCGTGCTGGTCACCACCGCCGACGATGCCAGCGCCGAGGAGTTGCGTCAGTTCGGCAAAAAGGCCGGAGCGGCCGAACTGATGGTGCCTAACGACATCGTCAAGGTCGAGGAGATCCCGGTGCTCGGTTCCGGCAAGACCGACTATGTGTCGACGAGAAAGCTGGCGATCGACCGGCTCGGGCTTGGCGTGGCGGCCTGAGTCGGATCAAGGACTTCGGCCGACTTTCTAACCTATGTCCGAAGGCGGCACTTTCTCGCCTTCCAGCTTGGCCCGCTTGGAGTAGGCGCGCACGCTGAATGGGAGAAAGATCAGGTAGCCCGCGACCGATGCCGTCAGCGTGTACCAGGGATAGGTCATCAGCAAGAGAATGTAGAGGACGACGGCGAGGATGACCGGCAGCACCCTGTCGCCGGGGATCTTGATGCTCTTGCCTGAATAGACTGGCAAGCGGCTGACCAGCAGGAAGGCCACCAGGATGGTGAAGCCGGTGGCGACGAAGGCGGCCGGCCGGCTGGGCTCCACCCCAAGCCGCAGGAAATAGAGATAGAGCGGCAGCATCACCAGAACGGCGCCTGCCGGCGCCGGCACACCGACGAAATATTCGGTCTGCCATATCGGGCGGTCGGCCTTCTCGTCGTCGAGCACGTTGAAACGCGCCAGCCGCAGCCCGCAAGCGATCGCAAACAGCAGTGCCGCGATCCAGCCTGGCGAGCCGGCGCGGTCGAGCAGGAAGGCATAGAGCACCAGTGCCGGCGCAACGCCGAAATTGACGATGTCGGCCAGGGAATCCATCTGCGCGCCGAATTTGGAGGTCGCCTTCAGCATCCGCGCCAGGCGGCCGTCAATGCCGTCGAGAAAAGCGGCCAGCAGCACCATCACCACCGCCGGCTCGAAACGCCCCTCGAAGCCGAAGCGGATGCCGGACAGGCCGGCGCAGATGGCAAGCACGGTGACCAGATTGGGCAGCACCATGCGCATGGGGATCTCGCGGATGCGCGGACCGCCGCTGGCATGGGCCTCGAATTTTTTATATTGCGTGCCCACCGTCAGGAAATCCGCACGAGGGGCGTGCCGGCGACACCGCCGAATTCGGCGAGCACGGTTTCGCCGCCGACCGCCGTCTGGCCAACGGCGACGCGCGGCGTGGCGGTCAAGGGCAGGAACACGTCGACGCGCGAGCCGAAGCGGATTAGGCCGAAACGCTCGCCGGTGCCGATCGAAGCGCCGGCCTCGGTCCAGCAGACAATGCGGCGCGCCACCAGGCCGGCGATCTGGACTGCCGCCACCGTGCCGTTGGGGCTCTCGATGACGAGGCCGTTGCGCTCGTTTTCCGTGCTCGCCTTGTCCAGCTCGGCATTGAGGAATTTTCCCGGCCGGTGTTCGATTCTGGCGATGCGGCCGCGCACCGGAGAGCGGTTCACGTGACAGGAAAAGACGTTCATGAACACGGAGATGCGGGTCATCTCGACATTGCCGAGGCCAAGCTCGCGCGGTGGCACGGCCGGCCCGACCGCCGAGACGATGCCATCGGCGGGGCTTACCACCAGGCGATCGTCAACAGGCGTGACGCGCTCGGGGTCACGGAAGAAATAGACGCACCAGGCGGTCAGGATCAGGCCGATCCAGAACAGGATCGAGGAGAAATAGCCGAGGAACAGCGTCGCCGCGCCAAACGCCGCGATGAAGGGATAGCCTTCGCGATGGATCGGTACGAACGCGTTCTTGACCGTGTCGACAAGGCTCATGGGCTGGGGGCGGTCCCTGTTTCAGGTCCGGCCTCAATAGCCGAAACACCCCCTGCCCGCAACGCGACAATCGCCGGCGCGGATGAACGGGCAAGGGCGGGCCTGTGACCGCGGATAGCCGGGCGCTCCGTGTGTCGTGAAATGGATACCGGGTCGCATGCCTGTCGTGCCGTCAAAAGCCATCCCTTGACTGCGCCAAGGCAGCCAGAATGGCCGAAAAACCTATCTGCGCCGACGCCGCCCTTGCGCAGACCGGCACCTGTGGCGTCAACGTCACACCGATGCGGCGTTCTTCCTGCGCGAAAATACAGCGGTCCGCTGTCGGGAGACTCTCATCTCGCCCGTCCTTGGTGGGAAGCGCTTCATCGCAAGGGCCGATGACGCGCGCAACGGAGGCTCCTGATCATGCGAATATCGTCCGGCGACAAACCGTACATCGTCATGGAAGGTCTCGCCTTCGGGGAATCGCCACGCTGGCATGACGGACGCCTGTGGGTCTGCAATTGGGGCACCGGCGAGATCATCGCCGTCGATGCCGGCGGCAGCCGCAAGATCATGCTCACGATTCCGGCTGTCCTGCCCTACTCAATCGACTGGCTGCCGGATGGTCGTCTGCTGGTTGTCTCAGGCCGCGAGGGCCTGCTGTTGCGGCAGGAAGCCGATGGCTCGCTCGTCATCCACGCCGACCTGCGCGGCCTGTCGAAAAGCCCGTGGAATGAGATCGTCGTCGACGGGCGCGGCAACATCTACGTCAATGGCGGCGGGCCGGCGCCGGCGGCCGGCCAGCATTTCGGTCCCGGCACCATCGTGCTGGTCACACCGGATGGCGCGGTCAGGCAAGTGGCGGACACTATCGCCTTTGCGAACGGCATGGCGGTGACCCCGGACAACAAGACGCTGATCATTGCCGAATCCCATGCCAACCGGCTGAGCGCGTTTGACATTGCCGCCGACGGTTCCTTGTCCAACAGACGCACCTGGGCCGATCTCGACGGATATCCCGACGGCATCTGCCTCGATGCGGACGGGGCGGTCTGGTATGCCGACGTTCCCAACAAGCATTGCGTGCGGGTGCGCGAAGGCGGTGACGTCTTGCAGACCGTCACCGCCGATCGCGGCTGCTTTGCCTGCATGCTGGGCGCTGCGGACCGGAAAACGCTGTTCATCACCGCCGCCGAGTGGCGCGGCTTCGAGCATATGACAAGCGAGGCCCGCACCGGCCAGGTGCTCGGCATTGAAGCGCCGGCACCGAGTGTGGGGTGGCCTGGCTAGAGTCCCGGCACGCGCTGATAATTGGCGATATCAGCTCGCACTCCGAGCCGGGCGATCGTCTCCTGCGGGTTGAAGGCTATGCGCTCGTGCGCAGCCTTGACGATCGGTACCACATTGTCGACGGCAGCCTGGCTTTCCCATTCGACGATGGTGACGAGGTTGAATTCGCCCGGTCCGGAGAATTGCTCGAGCAGAAAGTCCTGGACGAAGCCTTGCTGCAGACGCAGCAACTCATGCGTCATCTTCACCTTTGCGAGGATTTCATCGCGGGCATTGGCGGGCACCACGAACTTGTCGACCCTGAACACGCTGCCGCCGTTAACATCCTGATCCGTAAAGCTCATATCCATTTGATTCCGTCCTCGACGATGCTGTTTTGCGGCTCTCGGGCGACGGTCTACAATCTCAACCTAAGTTGAGGTCAAGAGCTTTTTTGAGCTACGACATCTCCGATGTGCGCCGGCGTACGACGACACCCAGTTCGTCGCTTTCGCGGGCAATGCGCAGCCGCTCCTCGGCTTCGGTCGCCTCGCGCTGGCGGTCCCACATCGAGGCATAGAGGCCGTGCTTTCGCATCAGCTCGACATGAGTGCCGCGCTCGGCGATCTGGCCGTCCTTCAGCACGATGATCTCGTCGGCGGCAATCACCGTCGACAGGCGGTGGGCGATGACGATGGTGGTGCGGCCCTTGCTGACGAGGTCGAGCGCGGCCTGGATCTCCTGTTCTGTATGACTGTCCAGTGCGGAGGTCGCTTCGTCGAGCATCAGGATCGGCGGTGCCTTCAGGATGGTGCGGGCGATCGCCACGCGCTGCTTCTCGCCGCCGGAAAGTTTCAGCCCGCGCTCGCCAACCATCGACTTATAGCCGTCAGGCAGCTTCTCGATGAACGGCCCGATCTGGGCGAGTTCGGCGGCCTTGCGCACCTCCTCCTCGTCGGCGCCGACACGGCCGTAGCGGATGTTGTAGGCGATGGTGTCGTTGAACAGCACCGTGTCCTGCGGCACCATGCCGAGCACCGCGCGCAGGCTGTCCTGTGTGACATCCCTCACGTCCTGGCCGTCGATCAGAACCTGGCCACCCTGCACGTCGTAGAAGCGGAACAGCAACCGCGAGATGGTCGACTTGCCCGCGCCCGACGGCCCGACAATGGCAACGGTCTTGCCGGCCGGCACCTCGAAGGAGACGCCCTTCAGGATCTTGCGGTTCGGATCATAGGAAAAGTGGACGTCGCGGAACTCGACCTTGCCGGCGCTGACGGCCAACGGCTTGGCGTTGGGCTTGTCGACGATCTCCTGCGGCACGTCGAGGAGGTCGAACATGTGCTCGATGTCGGTGAGGCCCTGGCGGATTTCGCGATAGATGAAGCCGATAAAGTTGAGAGGCACGGAGAGCTGTACCAGCATGGCATTGATGAAAACGAAATCGCCGACGCTCTGGGTGCCGGCCTGCACCTCCAGCGCCGACATGCACATGACGACGACCGTGCCGACGCCGAAGATGAAGCCCTGGCCGAAGTTTAGCCAGCCGAGCGAGGTCCATGTCTTGGTTGCGGCGATCTCGTAACGCGCCATCGAGCGGTCGAAGCGCTCGGCCTCCATGCGCTCATTGGTGAAATACTTGACCGTCTCGAAGTTAAGCAGCGAGTCGATCGCCTTGGTGTTGGCGTCGGTGTCGCTGTCGTTCATGTCGCGGCGGATCGAGATGCGCCAGTCGCTGGCCTTTACCGTGAACCAGACGTAGAGGCAGACGGTGACCGCCACCACGGCCACATATTTCCAGCCATAGGTGAAACCGAATATGCCGGCGGTCAGCGCGAATTCGAGGATCGTCGGCGCGGTGTTGAGCATGATGAAGCGCACGATCGTCTCGATGCCCTTGGTGCCGCGCTCGATGATGCGCGACAGGCCGCCGGTGCGGCGCTCCAGGTGGAAGCGCAGCGACAGCTGATGCATGTGCACGAAGGTGCGGAAGGCAAGCTGGCGAACCGCATGCTGGCCGACCCGGGCAAACAGCGCATCGCGCAGCTGGTTGAAGCCGAGCTGGACGAGCCTCAGCACATTGTAGGCAATGACCAGCATCACCGGGGCAAGCATGAACGATGGCAGCGGCGGTGGCGTTTTGAAGCCGCCCGCCAGCGCATCGGTCGCCCATTTGAAGAAATAGGGACCGGCGACCAGCGTCACCTTGGCGACGACCAGCAGCAGCGTCGCCCAGGTCACCCGCGCCCTGAGATCGGCGCGGTCGGCCGGCCACATATAGGGCCAGAGATTGCGCAGTGTCGTGAGTGTCGAGGTGTCGGCGGAGACGGTTTTTTCGGCCACTTTTCTTGCCTTTTGGGTGAGAGGGTCAGCGGCCGGAGCAGCAGGAATTGATGAGCGCGCCCAGCGATGCCGATACGTCGGCAAGTGCCGCGCGATCGACCGCATAGCGCGATCGCTGACGGTCGGGCTCAAACCGGACGAGGCCCGCCTCGACCAATATTTTCAGATGCTGGGAGATCGTCGACTGGGCCAGAGCGAAACGGTCGACGACCTCACGGCAGCAGCAGGAATTGCTGGCCGACAGATGCCTCAGTATCTCGATCCGCGCCGGATGCGAAAGTGCTGCGAACCGCGCCGCGACAGCGCGGCTGTCCGGCATGCAGCCAGGCAGTGCCGAGGCGGCATGGTCTGGTAAGGGAACGCATTCTGTCATCGTTCATCGGCGATAGACGATGAACGATGACAGGGCAAGCTAGGCCGATGGGTAGATCGCCGGAATTGCCGGTCTATCCCTATTCCGTCTTCATCGGTGCGGTCGTCGCCTGCTCGCCCATTGCCTTGAGGTCGGCGGCTTCGCCTTCCTTCGACTTTTCCGGAACCTTGAACACCTGCCCCGGCCAGATGCGGTTCGGATTCCTGATCTGGTCCTGGTTGGCGAGGTATATGGTGGAGTAGCGCACGCCGTGACCATAGACGCGCCGTGAGATCCGCCACAGTGTGTCGTTGCGCCGAATGATGACCGCGCTGTCGGCATGTTCGAGCTTGGGCGACACGATTTCGGGCACGTCGCTTGGCGGCGTGGCTGCTGCGACGTTAGCCGGAGCCTCGGTGGCTGGCGCGGCGGGAGCCGGCGCGGTCTCGCCCGGAGCAGCGGCGGCAACAGCGGGCGCCGCGGGCTTGGCCTCGGCGGGCTTGGTCTCGGTGGGCTTGGTCTCGGCGGGGGCAACGGCGGCGACCGCCTCGCCCGGTTCGCGCTCGAAGGGCACCGCGGCGCGGGCCACCACCTTCACGCCATCGGCATCGAGGCCGTCGACATGGATGGTATAGCTGCCGACCGGAATATCGCGCGTCGCCTCGACCAGGAAATGGCCGTCCGACGAGGTCTGCGCGTCGCCGAGCAGGATGTCGTTGGCGTAGGCGCGCACCTTGCGGCCCGGATCGGCGAGGCCGGCGACAAAGATCTTGTTGCCGTCGATCTCGACTGCCTCGACCACGATCTTTGGTTCGGCCACGGCTGCCGCGGGCGCGGCCGGTGCCGCCGGAGTGGGTTTTGCTTCAACCACGGCTGGCGTGGCCGTCGCCGGCGCGGCGGGCGCTTCAGCAGCAGGAGCGGCAGCCTGGTCGCCGGTTGCCGGCGCCGGCTTTGACTCAGATGCCGGAACGGTCAGCAGTTCGGCCGGCTTGCCCGGCTCCTCGACCATGGCCAGCACCTGGCCAGCTGCATTCGCGGGCACCGAGACGACTGCGGTCTGCGCCGAGGCGGTCACGACCGCGCCAACCGTCGAACGCAGGGCGATCGTATAGTCGCCGGGCTTCAGCGGGTCTTCGAGCACGATGACAAAGGCGCCATCGGGACCAGCAACCGTGGAGCCGATCACCGTCGCGCCGTTGAGAATTTCGACCTTCGAGTTGGGCGCCGCGTTGCCGGCAACGACGATCGAGCCGTTGCTCTCGACCCGTACGACATCGAAAGTCGGCGCGATCGGATCCCCCGTCGCGGGCGCCGCAGGCGCCGCAGCGTCGGTTGCAGGTGCTGCCGGGGCCGTCGCCTGAGGTGCCGCGCCCGACGCGGCCGGCATCGCCGGAGCCGGCAGGCGCCCTTCCGTGCCAGGATCGGCCGGCTTCGGCGCCGCGGGCGGCGTCAACGCCGCGACTTCCGCCGGCGGTGTGCGATGAAGATACGGGTCGAGTGCGCCCGACACATAGGCGGTTCCCGCGGCCGCGACGGTCCCACCCGCCGCGAACAAGAACGCCTTCAATGGATTGATTGCCATGTATTTCCCTGCCCCTTAGCCACCTAACGCCGGTCTAGCGTGTTTTGCCATGACCGACAAGAAAAAGCCCGGCCTTCTCAACCCTAGGGCTTGACCGCGCTTTCAGACCCAATCACCAATCATCGGCATGAACACGATTCGATCCGTTTGCGTCTATTGCGGCTCATCTCCGGGCCGCGATGAAATCTATGTCAAGGCCGGCCACCTGCTTGGACGCTCAATTGCAAAGGCAGGCCTGCGGCTGGTCTATGGCGGCGGCACCAAAGGCATTATGGGCGCCGTCGCCGAAGGCGCGCTCAAGGCCGGCGGCAAGGTGACGGGCATCATTCCGCGCTTCCTGATCAACAAGGAAGCAACCGAAACCGCGCTTGACCGGCTCGACGAGTTGTCGATCACCGACAACATGCACGAGCGCAAACACAAGATGTTCGAGAAATCCGACGCCTTTGTGGCGCTGCCTGGTGGCATCGGCACAGTCGAGGAGATCGTCGAGATCATGACCTGGGCGCAGCTTGGCCATCACCGCAAACCGATCGTCTTCGGCAACGTCAACGGATTCTGGGATCCGATGACGGCGTTGCTTGATCACATGGCGGCGGAAGGCTTCATTCATACCGCGCAGCGTGTGAAGCCGCTGGTCGTCAACGACCCCGAGGCCATCGTCGCCGCCATCATGGTCGCCGGCTCCTCGGTCGACGCACCGACCGAGGGCGTCCAGTCGGTGATCGACAAGATGTAAGGTTACGGGAGTAGAGCAGTAGGTTTGCAGTGTCGGAGCGTACACTTCCCCCTACTGCCTGCTCCCTACTCCCTCCGAGCAGCTTGCCCCAGGTCGGCGACATTCCCGGCAGCGGCATGATGTTCGAAGTCGGCAGCGATGCCGATGTGCGCGGCCATCTCGCAACCTTGCCACTGGTCAAGGCTGGCATGATGGACATTGCCGCGATCGTGCCACTCAATCCCTATCGGGGATTTGGGCCGAAGCGCTGAGGCCGACGGCCGCGACAATCGAGGTCGTCAGCAGGACCGCCAGGCCGACAAGCGCCTTGCATCTCATCAAGCCACGCGGCACGCTGGCGCTGCCGCTTGCCAAGGGCCGAACGAGCCTTCGACTGACGGGCGATAAATCGCAATCGATGAAGGTGCAAATTGCATTCGACCGACTATCTCGGCCAACTGTTCGGCCTCGAAGGCAAGCATGCCTTCATAACCGGCGCCAGCCGTGGCCTGGGCCTCGCCTTCGCGGAGGCGCTTGCGAGCGCCGGCGCGCGCGTCACGATCGGCGGCCGCAAGGCCGACGATCTCAAAGCGGCCGCGGACAAGTTGCGCACCGCGGGCCATTCGATCACGGAAGCGGTGATCGACGTAACCGACACCCAGTCGGTCGACCAGGCAATCGCGGCGGCGGAAACCGGCACCGCACCGATAGACATCCTGGTCAACAATGCCGGCATCCAGCGACGGGCGCCGTTGGAGACCTTCAGCGACGCCGACTGGGACGCGCTGATGGCCACCAACCTGGACGGCGTGTTCAAGGTGAGCCGGGCCGTCGTAAAGGGCATGATCGCGCGCCAAAGGGGGTCGATCATCAATGTCTCCTCAGTGCAGAGCGTGCTCGCCCGCCCCTCGATCGCGCCCTACGCGGCGAGCAAGGGCGCCATCACCATGCTGACCAAGTCGATGGCCGGCGAATGGGGCCAGCACGGCGTGCGTATCAACGCCATCGCGCCGGGCTATTTCAAGACCGAGCTCAACGCCGCGCTGGTCGCCGACGAGACATTCTCCGCCTGGCTGACCGGCCGCACGCCGATGCGGCGCTGGGGCGAAGTGAGGGAACTCGCGGGCGCTGCCGTGTTCCTGGCGTCCGACGCCGCCAGTTTCGTGAACGGACAGACGCTGCTGGTGGATGGCGGGATCACCAGCGTCCTGTAAGGGGGCACGCCGTCACGGAACAGTCACACTAAATCGGGGATGCCGTGCTAGAAATCGCGCTTGGCCGCCCCCGCGACCCCGACCGCATCAGAGACCGGCGAAGCCGCCATGAACATCGCCATCCCCTCCGAGGGCACTGACCTGTCGCCTTACCTGCCCGATGAGCACGGTCTGTTCTTCATCTACCACTTTACCACCGAGGGGGTGCGGACCAGGGATACCGCCGCAGCGCATTGGACATGGCGCAGCTACCAGCTTTCCGACATGCGCGCCCGCCACGAGATCGGCGCCGATCAGGCCTTGCCGGCACCGGTGCGCGAAGCCTTCCTGACCGCCAGTCATGGCTGCCACATCGACCTCGAGGATGACTGGCTCTATGGCGATCTGCCGGACCTGCGCCATGATTATTCGGCGGAAGCCGGCGGGCTTGGTCATTTCCGCTTCGCCCTCAACGACACGATGCTGGTCGGCGCCCGCAAGCAGCCGCTGCAATCGGTCGACAACATCCGCAAGGCGATCGAGAACGGATCGCGCAAGTTCCGGTCTCCGGCCGAGCTGATCGAGGCTGTCGTCGGCCAGTCGTTCGACGGGATGGCGACGGAACTCGCGGCACTCAGCGACAGTCTCGACGGCATTGAGGACCGCATCGTCTGCGACGCATGGCACAATGAGCGGCAGGCGCTGGTCGATGCACGCCGGCATCTGGTGGTCATCCACCGGCAGATGGCGACGCTGACCAACCTGTTTCGCCATCTCGACCATTCGCACCGCAACGACCTGCCGGATTCGATCAACGACATGGCGGCGCGGCTTTCGCACCGCGCACAGACACTGCACTATGACGGCGAGCAGTTGCAGGCGCGCACGCGGCTGCTACAGGACGAGCTGATGGCCAAGCTGACGACGCAGTCGAACCGGCTGCTTTACGTGCTCTCGGTGATGACGGCGGTGCTGTTGCCGATGACCATCATCTCAGGCCTGTTCGGCATGAATGTCGGCGGTTTGCCGCTGGTCAACACCCCGTTGGGTTTTTGGGTAATCACGGGCGCGTCGCTGCTGATCGCGGGCGTGACCTATCTTTTTGTCAGGCGGCTCGGGCAGATGTAGCCCGGCGCGCCGTCGCCAGCATGGACCAGGAATAGACCGCAAGGGCCGCCCAGATCAGGGCAAAGGCGATGGCCTGCGTGGTGCCGAACGGCTCGTCGAAGATCAGCACGGCAATCAGAAACACCATGGTCGGCGCTATGTACTGCATGATGCCGATGGTCGAGAGGCGCAGCAGCTTGGCGCCAAAGGCGAACAGCAGCAGCGGCACGGCCGTCACCGGCCCGCAGCCGATGAGCAGCGCGGTGTCGGTGCCATTGCTGGAGACGAAATGGTCCTGTCCGGTGGCGATAAGGAAGACGATGTAGCCCAGCGCCGGCACCGACAGCAAAAGCACTTCGAGCAGGAAGCCCTGGCTGGGACCGATCGGCAGCGTCTTGCGGAAGAAGCCGTAGGCGGCGAAGGAAAACGCCAATGCCAGCGACACCCAGGGCAGTTTGCCGCCGTCGATTGTCAGCACGGCGACGGCGACCGCCGCAAGCACCACCGCCGCGATCTGCAACCGGTCGAGCCGCTCGCCGAGCAGCAGTGCGCCGACCACGACGTTCACCAGTGGGTTGATGTAATAGCCCAATGCCGTCTCGACGGTGCGGTCGACCGCGATCGCCCAGACATAGATGCCCCAGTTGACCGAGATCAGCGCCGCCGTCAGCCCCGCCATGGCGATGGTGCGAGACGAGCGGATCGCCACCTTGAAGTCGGCCGTGCGGCCGGCCCAGACCAGGACCGCCGCGGCAATCGGCACCGACCAGACGATGCGGTGTGCAATCACCTCGGCAAGCGGCAGATGCGCCACCGCCTTCATGTAGAAGGGCAGCAACCCCCACAAGAGATAGGCACCCAGCGCCAGCAAGAAGCCGCGGCGGGCTTTCGATTCTGCATCGGGGGTAATTGCTTCAGCGGCCATGGCCCAACGCTATGGCCCAGTAATCTTGGCAAGACCATCGCAAAGTTCTGATGGATCAATGGACTTTCGCTGATGGTTCAAACTTACTCCGCCGCCACCAGCCCCGCCATCTCGCGATTCTTCATCAGCTTGTAGACGATCGAATCCATTAACGCCTGAAACGAGGCGTCGATGATGTTTTCCGAGACCCCGACCGTCCACCAGCGCGCACCGGTACCGTCATGCGATTCGATGAGCACGCGGGTGATGGCCTCGGTGCCGCCATTGAGGATACGCACCTTGAAGTCGGCAAGCTCGAGATCCGCGATCTCGTTCTGGTATCTGCCGAGATCCTTGCGCAGCGCAATGTCGAGCGCGTTGACGGGGCCATGGCCCTCGGCCACCGACATCTTCTCCTCGCCCTCGACCAGCACCTTGACCACTGCTTCCGACACCGTCTTCAACTGGCCATTGGCATCGAAGCGGCGTTCAATCATGCAGCGGAACGAGGTGACGTGGAAGAATTCGGGCAGGCCATGCAGCATCTTGCGCGCCAGGAGTTCGAAGGAGGCGTCGGCGCCCTCATAGGCGTAGCCCGAGGCCTCACGCTCCTTGACCACCGATATCAGGGCGTCGAGCCGATGGTCGTCCTTCGGCACATCGATGCCGCGCCGCTTCAACTCTGCGAGGAAATTGGCCTTGCCGCCCTGGTCGGAGACCATGACGCGGCGGCGGTTGCCCACGGCTTGCGGCTCCACATGCTCATAGGTCGCCGACTCCTTGGCCAGCGCCGAAGCGTGGATACCCGCCTTGGTGGCAAAGGCGGAGGAGCCGACATAGGGCGCCTGCGCTTCCGGAGCGCGGTTCAACAATTCGTCGAAGGCGCGCGACAGGCGCGAAATGCCGGTAAGCGCTTCGGCTGAGATTCCCGTCTCGAAGCGGTCGGCGAAAGCCGGCTTCAGCGCCAGTGTCGGCAGGATCGAGATCAGATTGGCGTTGCCGCAACGTTCGCCGATGCCATTCAGCGTGCCCTGGATCTGGCGCACGCCGGCCTCGACGGCGGCAAGGGAATTGGCCACCGCCTGGCCGGTGTCGTCATGGGCATGGATGCCGAGATGCTCTCCCGGAATGCCCGCGGCGATAACCTTCTCGACGATTGCCCGCACTTCCGAGGGCTGCGTGCCGCCATTCGTGTCGCAAAGCACCACCCAGCGCGCACCGGCGTCGTAGGCCGTTTTCGCACAAGCGAGCGCATAGTCCGGATTGGCCTTGAAGCCGTCGAAGAAATGCTCGCAATCGACCATCGCTTCCTTGTCCGAAGCGACCGATGCCTCGACGGACACTTTTATGGAGTCGAGGTTCTCCTCGTTGGTGCAACCGAGCGCCACGCGAACATGGTAGTCCCAGCTCTTGGCGACGAAGCAGATGGCGTCCGATTTCGATTGGACAAGCGCCGCCAGCCCCGGATCGTTAGAGGCTGAGACCCCGGCCCGCTTGGTCATTCCGAACGCAACGAATTTTGCGCGTGCCGTGCGCTTCTGCTGGAAGAATGCAGTGTCGGTCGGATTGGCGCCGGGATAACCACCTTCGACATAGTCGAAGCCGAACTCGTCGAGCAGTTTGGCAATCGCGATCTTGTCCTCGACCGAAAAGTCGATGCCCGGCGTCTGCTGGCCGTCGCGGAGCGTGGTGTCGAAGAGATAGAGGCGCGCGCGGCTCATCGTCATTTGCCCGCAAACTTGTCCGTCGCGCGGATCAGCCGGTCGAGGATGCCGGGCTCCGAATAGGCATGACCGGCGCCTTCGATCAGATGAAAGTCCGCCTTCGGCCAGGCCTTGTGCAGCGCCCAGGCGTAGCGCGCCGGGCACGGCATGTCGTAGCGGCCGTGGACGATGGTGCCGGGGATGTCCTTGAGCTTCCCGGCATCGCGCAGCAACTGTCCCTCCTCGAGCCAGCCGGCATGGACGAAATAGTGGTTTTCGATGCGGGCGAAGGCGACGGCATAGTCGTCCTCGCCAAACGGACCGCTGGTTTCGGGTTCAGGAAGCAGCGTGATCGTCTCGCCTTCCCACAGGCTCCAGGCGCGGGCGGCCTCGATCTGCACCTTTCGGTCGGACCCGACCAGCCGCTTGCGGTAGGCTGCCATCATGTCGCCGCGCTCGGCCTGCGGGATCGGCGCCAGGAAACGCTCCCATTTGTCGGGGAACATCTCCGAGACGCCGAATTGATAGTACCATTCGAGCTCGGCGCGGGTCAGCGTGTAGATGCCGCGCACCACCAGTTCGCTGACGCGATCAGGGTGTGTCTCGGCATAGGCGAGCGCCAGCGTCGAGCCCCAGGAACCGCCGAACACCAGCCAATTGTCGAAGCCGGCCATTTCGCGCAGTCGCTCGATGTCGGCAACGAGATGCCATGTCGTGTTGGCCTCCAGCGAGGCGTTCGGCGTCGATTTTCCGCAGCCGCGCTGATCGAACAGGATGACGTCGTAGAGCTTGGGGTCGAACAGCCGCCGGTGTTTTGACGAAATGGTGCCGCCCGGTCCACCGTGCAGGAACACGGCCGGCTTGGCGCCCTTGGTGCCCGACCGCTCCCAATAGACCATATGGCCGTCGCCGACATCGAGCATCCCCGAGTCGAACGGTTCGATTTCCGGGTAGAGGGTGCGCAAGCTCATATTTTCAGGCCCTGTTGCGGCCAGTTGGCCGTTTCGTAATCGGGGTGTTGGAAGGAGATGATCTGCTCCTGCCGGGCGTAATAATCGGGATCCTGGTGGACAGGCTGGTCGAAGATCGTCTCGACCCAAGGCAGCCGTGCCGCATAGTTGACCTGGATCCGCGGCGCGAGATCCGAGCGGTCGTCGAAGGCGCCGATGGCGATCTCGAGCCCGCCGGGCTGCCGGTAGGTCAGCGGCGTGCCGCAACGGGCGCAGAAGCCGCGATCGATGTTGACCGAAGACTGGAAATAACTTGGTTCTTCATGGGTCCATTCGACGCCATCCTTGGGTACCGTCACCAGCGCGCCGAAGAAGGAGCCGAACTGTTTCTGGCACATGCGGCAATGGCAGATGGACGCACGTCCCAGCGCCCCCTTAATGCGGAAGCGCACGGCGCCGCATTGGCAGCCGCCGGTTCGGACAGTTTCGGTCATGGTCTTTCCTCCGGCGGCCATTGGTCGGTGTCGTGGTCGGGATGCTGATAGGAGACGAGCTCGGCGAGATAAGGAGCCGAGCCGATATCCGCCATCGTGTCCTCGCCCGACAATCGCGGAATGGAATCCACATAGGGCAGTTTTGCTTCCGTGCCCCACTGGATGGTCGGCGCGATACCAGCCGGATCGTCGAAGGCGGCGATCGCCAGAGCCATGCCGTCGGGCGCCTCGAAGGTCAGCGGCGTGCCGCATTCGGCGCAGAAACCGCGCCATGCTGCATTGGAGGAACGGAACCGCTTGGGTTCGCCGCGCGTCCAGTCGACCTTGGCGCCGCGCACCGAGACCAGCGGCAGGTAGAAATTGCCGCTGGCCTTCTGGCACATGCGGCAGTGGCAGACCGAGGCGTCGCCGAGCGCGCCTTCGACGCGGAAGCGCACCGCACCGCACTGGCAGCCGCCTGTGTAGACTGGCCGGTTGTCGAGGCTCATCGGTTTTCACTCCGGATCATGGCAGACCGACTCGACATTGTTGCCGTCGGGATCGAGGACGAAGGCGCCGTAATAGTTGGGGTGATAGTGCGGACGCAGGCCCGGTCCGCCATTGTCCTTGCCGCCGGCTGCAAGGGCGGCGGCGTGGAAGGCGTCGACCTCGGCGCGGCTGCGCGCGGTGAAGGCGACGTGCTGATGATCTCGGGGCTTTTCCCTGGCCGCGCTCAACCAGAACACCGGCCGGTCGCGGCCATAGCCGCCGACCTTGGCGCCACCAGTGTATTCCTGCGGCACCATATAAAGCAGCGAGCCACCCAGCGGCGCCATCGCCTTGTCGTAGAAAGCCTTGGAGGCATCGAAATCGGAAACGGTGATGCCGAGATGGTCGATCATGAAACGAGCTCCTCCGTTGCTGGCTCCGGCACTTCGGCGCCGGCCAGACCGGCCGCGATAACGATGTGCTGGCAGACATTGTCGATATCGCGGATCACGTCGACATTCCAGAAGCGCAGGATGGTCCAGCCGCTGGCGCTCAGATAAGCGCTTCTTGCCTGATCGCGTTTTGAATGTTCCGCGTCGGCATGCTGGCTGCCGTCAACTTCGACTATCAAGCGATGAGCCGAGCAAGCAAAGTCTACGATATAAGGCCCAATCAGCACCTGCCGCCGAAAGCTCATTCCCATCAGCCGGTGAGCACGAAACTCATTCCAAAGCTTCAGCTCGGCATCGGTCATGACGCGCCGCATGGATTTTGCGTTCTTGCGTTGACGGGACGGAACGAGATCGTGCCCCATCAAACACCCCTTCGCCAGCAATTAGCGAAATCGGCGACGAGAGCTGATCTCCCCCCTTGCGGGGGAGATGCCCGGCAGGGCAGAGGGGGGTGCTGTCCCCCCGATCTATCAGCTTGCGACCACTGCCTTCTCAATAAATGTTTGCGGCGAGGGTGAACAAACGGAAACGCCGGTGTTCCGTCACACCCCCCTCTGTCCTGCCGGACATCTCCCCCGCAAGGGGGGAGATCGGCTGTCACCGGCGCCCCCGCCAAAACCGCAAAGGCGCCTGGCGCCACCCTCACCGCTTCACCTCCCACGTCGTCACGCGCTCGCCGGTGACCGGGTCCTTGCCATCCTTCAACTGCACGCCCTTGGCCAGAAGTTCATCGCGGATGCGGTCGGCCTCGGCCCAGTTCTTGGCGGCGATGAACTGCAGGCGCCTGGCGATGGTTTCCGCAATCGCGGCCTCGTCGACCTTGGCCGCGCCGACGTCGAAACCGAGGAACGCGAGCGAGGTTTTCAAGGAAGCCGCGGCGCCATTCTCGCCAGCGCCGCTGAAGTCGGTTGCCTCACCGGCAAGCTGGGTCAGTTGCTGGAAGGCCGCGTAGGTCGCAAGATCATCCGACAGCGCCTCCACGACTTCCGCCGGCACCTGGCTTCCCGCAGCCGGCGCCAGGTCCGACGCGCGTTTCCATTTGCGTAGCGTGTTCTCCGCCTCCTCAAGCTTGCGCACGGAAAAGTCGATCGGCTCGCGGTAGTGCGTCATCAGCATCGCCAGCCGCAGCACCTCGCCAGGCCATCTGCGGCCGCCGAAGGTCTCGGTCTCGAGCAATTCGTGGATCGAATAGAAATTGCCGAGGCTCTTCGACATTTTCTGGCCCTCGACCTGCAGGAAACCATTGTGCATCCACACATTGGCCATGACATCGGTGCCGTGGGCGCAGCGCGACTGGGCGATCTCGTTCTCATGATGCGGGAAGATCAGATCGAGGCCGCCGCCATGGATGTCGAAGACCTCGCCGAGATAGGCGGCCGACATGGCAGAGCATTCGATATGCCAGCCGGGCCGGCCCCTGCCCCATGGACTTTGCCAGCCGGGCTCTTCCGGCGATGACAGTTTCCACAGCACAAAATCGCCGGGGTTCTTCTTGTGGGCCTCGACGGCGATGCGGGCACCGGCCTGCTGCTCGTCGAGATTGCGCTTCGACAATTGACCATAGTCCGGCATCGAGGCCGTATCGAACAGAACTTCGCCTGCCGCGACATAGGCATGGCCGCGTTCGATCAGGCTTTTAATCAAGGTGATCATATCAGCCTTGCCGTCGGCGCGGGGTTCGACGAATTCGGTGGCGCGCGGTTCGACCGTCGGCTCCAGGCAGCCAAGCGTGGCGACATCCCTGTGGAACTGGTCGGCCGTTTTTTCGGTCACCCGTCGGATCGCTTCGTTGAGCGAAAGGGTTCCCGAAGCGATCTCGCCGCCGAAATCGCGCAGCGCCCTCGCGTTGATCTTGTCGTCGACGTCGGTGATGTTGCGCACATAGGTCACGTGCGTCTCGCCGTAGAGGTGGCGCAATAAGCGGAACAGCACGTCGAACACGATCACCGGCCTGGCGTTGCCGATATGGGCGAAATCGTAAACGGTCGGGCCGCAGACATACATGCGCACGTCAAGCGGATCGATCGGCACGAAGCCCTCTTTCGTGCGCGTCAGCGTGTTGTAGAGGCGCAGGCCCTTTGATGCGTCAGACATTCCATGCTTCCCGTTCAGAACTTCTTGTCTGGATGGAGCCAGCCCAGCGCCAAGGCGCAAATCAGGTTCCAGCCTGCTGGCCGGGGCGTTTGTCCAATCTGGGGAAGATGAGGCGAAAACGTCCGGACCAGCGCGAGGCTAGCCAATAATGCAAATGCCACAAATGGCGAAAGACGTTTTCATCGGCGGCTTTATCGCCCTGACCAGTGTTGCCGTCAAGTCGCGGATTCCGGGAAAAAGGTAGCGAGGGCTGGCAAACGCATCGCCCGGTCATGCGGAATCAGTCAGTGAAACATTTTATTAAACATGTCGGCACAGTCATGAAACATTCGCCGGCTAGATCACCACGCGTCACGATTTGGTCGGAATCAACCAGCAAACGCAGACACGGAAATGTTACCAGGGAAGAGAAACATGCCTCGAAGCAAGCAGGAAGCCAACCGCGCCAAGCAACCGGCGCTGGCCAACCACTATCGCGCAATCGGCCCGGCCGCCATCGTCGCCGCCCTTCTTCACACCGCCAAGAAGAAGAAGCCGGCGCAGAAGATCGTGTCGCCTCGCGCCGCCTGAGATGACGCGGCTGGCACAATCGCCGGCGATGAGGGCGAGAACAGGCGTCCTGAACATAGACTTCGACCGGCTTCGCTAGAACAGCGTCATCTGACTGTCGTCCGCGCCAGGTTTCTGGCGCCTGACCTTCTCGGGTTCCGGCCCGATTTCGCCCCTCTCTTGAATCTCCGGTCCAGTGTTGGCAACCTTGTTGACGAGGTCGGAGACAGGGATCGCCTCGAAGAAATCCGGCTGCGCCGGCCGCAGCAAATCGACGACATCGCGCGGTTCGAGCGTGCGGCAATCCAGCCAACGGGCAAAGTCAGAAATATCGACCACCACCGGCATGCGGTCATGGATATGGGCGATATCGGCGTTGGCGTTGACGGTCAGGATAGCGCCGGTGTCCATCTCCGAGCCACCGGGCTCGGCATAGGTTTCGATCAGACCTGCAAAGGCGATCAACCCGCCATGCCTGGGCCGGATCCAATAGGGTTGCCCCTTCTTGCCTCCGGTCTGCCGCCATTCGTAGAAACCGGATGCCGGCACCAGCGCGCGGCGATGGCGCATGGCGGCCTTGAACGAGGCCTTCTCGATCGCACCTTCGGAGCGCGCGTTGAACAGCAGCGGAAACTCCCTGGTGTCCTTCACCCAAGCTGGGATCAGGCCCCAGCGCACCAGCATCGGCTGCCGGTCCGGCAGATTGGAGCCTGGGGCTCGCGGCACGCCAGCGGTCACCATCAGGACCGGCTGTGTCGGTGCGATGTTGTAGCGGGCCGGGAAATCCTCCAGCTCCGCAAGGCCCAGCAAGGCAGCGGTCTGGTCCGGCGTGGCGGTCAAGGCAAAACGTCCGCACATGATCGATTGTGTCTTTCGAATAGTTCGGTGTTGAAAGTGGCGATCGAACCGGCGTTGCGCAACCGCTAAAGCTTGCCCATGCTGCCGGTCCACAAAAGAGCTGTCTCAAATGAGTTGATCAGGGATCGATGAACACAGCACGCAAGGTACTTCCGGCCGTCTCGGTAGCCGTCGTGCGCGGCGACACCGTACTCTTGGTCAAGCGGGCGCGTTCGCCCTCGCAAGGGCTCTACGCCTTTCCTGGCGGTAAGGTCGAAGCCGGCGAGACGCTGGAGGACGCGGCACGGCGTGAACTGATGGAAGAGACCGGCTTGCGCGCCGCCGGCTTTCGCCCGCTTCGGGAAATCCACATCGACGGCAGGTTAGACAGCCATCCGATCGATTATCTCCTCACGGTCTTCGGCGCCACCTATGCCGGTGGCGAGGCCGAGGCCAGCGACGACGCCGAGACAGCCGCCTTCTATACACTCAAGGAGATGACCCTGCTGCCGCTCGCCGGCTCGGTGTTCGCGGTCGCCGAGGAACTCCTCGGTCCCGTTCAAGCCCGCTGACGCAGCACTGAAAAACCGCCTTGCAGGCGACAAATTGTTTCGTCACAAGGCTTATGTTGTCTCGCCAGCCACGACGTCTCAGGCCATCAGGCAGACCACAAGGCCTAAGCCGTCAGGCAGAGAAGGTTTATGAACCGTCCGTCAGTGCTCCTTGCCATTTGCCTTGCCGTCAGCGCGGTCGTCCCGGCGCGGCCTGCCTTCAGTGCCGAGTCGCCGTTCGAGCCGGGGCTGATGCGATTGGCGGAAGTTCTTGGGTCGCTGCATTTCCTGCGCAATCTGTGCGGGGAGAAGGGCGACCAGTGGCGTGGCGAGATGGAAAAACTGCTCGATTCGGAAAACCCGGACCCAGAGCGCCGCGCCCGCTTCATCGCCAGCTTCAATCGCGGCTACCGTTCCTTCGGTGGCACTTACACCCAGTGCACCGCTTCGGCCACTGAAGCCATCAGCCGTTACATGAAAGAAGGCGAGACGCTGTCGCGCGATATCGCCTCGCGGTATGGCAACTGAGCATTCATCAACAGATATCAGGCCCGCCGCCAGGGATCTCGATATATCCGGCTTGTGGCCGCCCACATTCTGGTGCAATTCTGATGTTGCACTTCTGCAACAGCGTTAATCAAACGTTATCACGCGAAGGCGCAATTAACTCAAACTGAAGGTTTTCGCCCCGCAGGCCAGCCTAATCGGCTAAGTTTGATCCGGGTTGAAACGCAGCTTCGCCAAACACACTTGGCCCCTGTAAATGACGATCAAAAAAATGTCGTATTTACAGATACTTACTTGAAGCTGCCTATGAATGGAACAGATCAAGCCTGATCCACACTGATGGGTTGCCGCTTGGAAGGGTGGACATCGCTTATGGAACATGCTGCCAACGACATCGACGCGCTGGTCAGGGAAGAGAAGCGCCTGACGGCGGTTGAGAGCCACAGCGAAGCCTGGGCGGAAGGCCTCTCGGCCGGCATTGAGCCAGAAATCATCGCCGAGGCGGCCCTTGAGACGGCATTCGGTGAAATGTTGCGCGCCAACGGCGAAACCTCGGCCCTTGCCCTGCTCGACCGCATGCGCGAGAAGGTGATCGCAGGCGCCTTCGAACCTGAGCGGCTGCGGCACTGAACCGATATCAGGTTCTCTGACGATCGAATGCCGTTCGGGTGTCATGCCCGGAAGTAGGGAGATACGGGCAGTGAATTTTCCGATGTCAGGCAAGCCGAAGGGCGTGGGCCTCTACATCCGTCTCGCTGCTTGCTGTGCCGCGGTTGCCTTCACGACTTGCCTGGCCAGCAGTCCGGCTCAAGCGCTGAGCGAGATCAAACGCGAAGAGCTCCCCGCGCCAGCCACACCGTCGGAGGACGATGTTTCGCCGCCCGGAAGCGCGATTCCCATGCCTGACCCGGTGGGAACGCCGCCTTCGACAAGCCAGCCGGCCGCTCCCGACGCCGCTGAGCCGGACAGCCCATCGGATGGCGGCAGCAACAGGCCGCGTGTCGATCCCGAGGCACCTCTGCCGGAAGTCGTCTATGATCTCGGCAAGCTGCCCGAGCCCGTGCGGCGCATGCATGACTTAATCATCGAGGCCTGCAAGAGCGGCGACATCGAGAAGCTCAGGCCTTTGATCGGCAAGGGCGACAGCATGACCCAGCTGTCGCTGGCCGACATCGACGGCGACGCCATCACCTTCCTCAAGGGGCTGTCCGGCGACCCTGACGGCCAGGAGATCCTGGCCATTCTGGAGGAGGTGCTTTCCGCAGGCTACGTCCATGTCGATGCAGGCACGCCACAGGACCTCTATGTCTGGCCGTATTTCTTCGCGCTGCCGCTGGACAAGCTCGACGCCAAGCAACGGGTCGAGCTGTTCAAGATCGTCACCGCCGGCGATTTCGACGACATGAAGCAGTTCGGAGCCTACATCTTCTATCGCGTCGGCATCACGCCAGCCGGGCAATGGACCTTCTTCGTCGCCGGCGACTGAAGGCCCCCCTGGTTGCGCCAGGATGCGAACAGCATCGTGGACGATGTTGCTATTTGAGCGGGCCGGCAGGTTTTGCACTGACGTCGGCATCCGGCCAAATGCGAATGCTTTCGTTTCGAAGAACCGAAATAGCACCGCTAGCGCACTCGACGTGTCCGGTTTGATGTTGCAGATACGAGGCGAAAAACACCACGGGAGGACAATTCAGCCGGCAGTCAGAAGGATACCGTGACCGAATTCCCTGGCGAGTTCTGGATAAGCAATTTCTCGCGCGTCGTAAGCCGTGTCTGATCGACAAAGCGCCAATTGCGCTCGTACAACGCAAATGCTTCGTTGGCCGGAATCAGTCGCGCGACATCGCGATTCCACAGGAGCGCTTGCAGCTCTGGAAACTCGACGGGGTCAATCATAGGCGCGACATGTGTCCGCATGATGCCTTGAACATAATGCGGAACGCTTAAAAATCAAAGACGTGACGCACAGCCACAGGTGGCTAACCCGGCAGCGCCTCGGAAAACTCCACCGCCGTCCCCTGGCCTGGCGTCGCGATTTCGCCGTCCCACATAATGCGCTGACCGCGAATGACCGTGCCGACCGGCCAGCCCGTGACCTGCTTGCCGTCATAGGGGGTCCAGCCGGCTTTCGAGCCGGCTTGCGCGTTGGTGATGGTCTCGCGCCGCTTCATGTCGACAATGGTGAAGTCGGCGTCATAGCCGGCGGCGATGCGGCCTTTTCTGGCCATGCCGAAGATGCGCTGCGGGCCATGGCTGGAGAGATCGACGAAGCGCTGCAGGCTTAGCCGGCCGGCGTTGACATGGTCGAGCATGATCGGCACCAGCGTCTGCACGCCGGTCATGCCCGAGGGCGAGGCCGGATAGGGTTTTGCCTTCTCGGCCAGCGTGTGCGGCGCGTGGTCGGAGCCGAGCACGTCGACGATGCCTTGCGCTATGCCATGCCAGACGCCGTCGCGATGGCGTTTGTCCCGCACCGGTGGGTTCATCTGGATCAGCGTGCCAAGCCGCGCATAGTCGTCGGCGCTCAGCGTCAGATGGTGCGGCGTGGCTTCACAGGTCGCAACATCCTTGTGCTGTTCGAGGAACAGGATCTCCTCGGCGGTCGAGATGTGCAGGACATGGATGCGGGCACGAACGGCGCGCGCGATGCGCACCAGCCGCTCGGTGCAGCGCAAGGCGGCGATCTCATCACGCCAGACCGGATGCGATGACGGATCGCCCTCGACGCGCTCGTCCAGGCGCTCGCGCAGCCGGAACTCGTCTTCCGAATGAAAAGCGGCGCGACGGCGGGTATTCCTCAGGATCGAGGCGACGCCTTCATCGTCCTCGACCAGCAGGTCACCGGTGGACGATCCCATGAAGACCTTTATTCCCGCAGCCCCCGGCAAACGTTCGAGCTCGCCGACGTCCCTGGCGTTGTCGCGGGTACCGCCAACCCAGAAAGCAAAATCGCAATGCATGCGGCCGCTGCCGCGCCGGACCTTGTCGGCAAGCGTTGCCTCGCTGGTGGTCAGCGGATTGGTGTTGGGCATTTCGAACACGGCGGTGACACCGCCCAGCACCGCGGCCCGCGAACCCGTTTCCAGGTCTTCCTTGTGTTCCAGTCCCGGCTCACGGAAATGCACCTGGCTGTCGACGACACCAGGCAGGATATGCAGGCCCCGGCAGTCGATTGTCTCGCCAGCCGATGCCTGGCGCAGATCGCCGATCGCGGCGATGCGCCCGCCCCTCACACCAATGTCGCGCAGTCCTTCGCCGTCATGATTGACCACTGTGCCGCCTGTCAGGATGAGGTCGTAGGTCATGGTGATGCTCTCTTGCGGGGGGAGTGTCAGCGGCTTACGTAATGGCCAACCGTTTTGCAAGATCAGGCTTTTAATCCGCCCCATGCCCTTTGCCCTGCTGAAAGATCGCGCGCTCATCACCGTCTCCGGCCCAGATGCCGAGCATTTTCTGCAGAACATCCTGACCACCGATCTCGATACGCTTGGCAATGGCGAGGCAAAGCCGGGCGCGCTTTTGACGCCGCAAGGCAAGATCCTGTTCGACTTCCTGATCTCACGGGCAGGCGAAAACGCCTTCCGCATCGAATGCCGTGCCGATATTTCAGACGATTTCATTCGCCGGCTGATGCTCTACAAGCTTCGCGCCAAGGTCGAGATTGCGAAGTCGGGACAGGCACTTGTCACTGTCGCCTGGGGAAAAGAGTCAATCGCCTCAGAAAGTGATTCAACCGCGCTTGCCGACAGGCGCTTTGGCGACGAAGGCGTCACGCGCTTCCATGCCGGCGCCGCAGACGCTGGCGACATTGGCGCGTGGCAGGCCTTTCGCATTGCCCACGGCGTCGCCGAGAGCGGGGCCGACTATGCACTTGGCGATGCGTTCCCGCATGACGTGCTGCTCGACGAAATGGGCGGTGTCGGCTTCAAGAAGGGCTGCTATGTCGGCCAGGAGGTCGTCTCGCGCATGCAGCATCGAGGCACCGCCCGGCGGCGCGTGCTGATTGTCCAGGCTGGGCTTCCCCTGCCCGCTGCGGGTGCCGAGCTAACCGTCGGTGGGCGGCCGGTCGGCACGCTCGGCTCAAGTGCTACCGTGACAGGGCTCGCCATCGCCCGTATCGACAGGGTGAAGGCGGCGCTCGATACCGGCCAGCCGATCCTGGCGGGTGACGTACCGGTGACGCTCATCATCCCCAGTTGGGCCAAATTCAGCTATCCGCAGGAAATCGCCGGCGCGGAGGAAGCCTGATGGCGGCAGACCGCGCCGGTGCGCCGCCACGGGCATGGCAGCGTATGCTGTCCGGCCGCCGGCTCGACCTTCTCGACCCTTCGCCGCTCGACATCGAGATCTCGGACATCGCCCATGGGCTTGCCCGCGTCGCCCGCTGGAACGGCCAGACCAGCGGCGAGCACGCCTTTTCGGTTGCCCAGCATTCACTGCTGGTCGAGGCACTGTTCAACGAGCTGGTGCCCCAGGCTTCGGCCGACGACCAATTGGCGGCGCTGCTGCACGATGCGCCCGAATATGTCATCGGCGACATGATCTCGCCATTCAAGTCGGTGATGGGCGGCAGCTACAAGGACTGCGAAATGCGCCTGCAGCGCGCCATCCATCTGCGCTTCTCGCTGCCGCCGGAACCGGGTGCCATTCTGCGCAAGGAGATCAAGCGCGCCGACCAGATCGCCGCCTATTTCGAGGCGACGCTGCTTGCCGGGTTTTCGACCGCCGAGGCGACCGAGTTCTTCGGCCGGCCGCGCGGTTTTTCCGCCGAGCGCTTCGACTTCGCGCCACGCTCGGTGACCTCAGCGCAGAATGCGTTCCTGAAGCGGTTTTCGGCGATCGAGAAGTCGCGGCATCACGTTCCGACGTCCGCGCTAGGATAGAAAACGCTAAATTAACCGGAAGCGTCAACAGTGTGGTGTTCGATCAAGCATCGCAGGGGCGCCTCATGCCCGTCGTGGATGTCAAGGGTGGTTCGGTCGTCCCGGAACGGGCGGCCGGAGGCATGGAACATCAGCGCCGCATGCAAGATGAGCTGCGCGAGCAGAACGAACGCTTTTCAGCTGCTGTCGAAAACATGTCGCATGGCCTGTGCATGTTCGACGCCGACGAGCGCATGATCATCTGCAACGGCAATTATATCAACATTTTCCGCCTCGACGCCAAAGTGGTACGGCCAGGCATTCGCTTCGTCGACATTCTGCGGCACAGCGTCGATATCGGGGTTGCCTCGCAAAGCGCCGAAGAACTCTACGCCATCCGCAAGCCCTACATCGACCAGGCAAAACCCTCAACTTACGAGGAGACGCTGTCTGACGGCCGCATCATCAACATCTCGCACCGTCCGCTTGCCCTGGGTGGATGGGTTTCGATCTACGAGGACATCACCGAAAAGCGGCGCGCCGAGCAGGATCTCAAGGAGCAGCATCGCCGTTTCGACGCGGCACTCGCCAACATGTCGCAAGGCCTTCTGATGTACGACGCCGACGGCAAGATGATTGTGCGCAACAGGCGTTTTCTGGAGCTCTACAACGTCACTGCGGAGGACTTCCCGCTTGGAACGACGCACCGCAACGCGCTCGAACGATTGCTGGAACTCGGCATCTACATGAAGATCGACGTCGACAGCGAAGTCGCCAAAACCGAAGCCTGTCTGGCGGCGGCAAAGACGCATTCGGCCTACCGGCATCTGACCGACGGCAGGACGGTTCTGGTCACACGCCGGCCGATGAGCGGCGGCGGCTGGGTGGTGACTTTCGACGACGTGACCGAGCGCCGCCGGACCGAAGAGCGCATGACCCATCTTGCGCATCACGACACGCTGACCGGACTGCCCAACCGCTCGATGTTTCGCGAACGGCTGGATCTTGCGCTGGAGGACGCGGCAGCGAAGCCGTTGGCGATCTTCTCGCTCGATCTCGACCGCTTCAAGGCGGTCAACGACACCTGGGGACACCCCGCAGGCGACTGGCTGCTGAGAAGCGTAGCCGAGAGGTTGCGGCATTGCGTCCGCAACGAAACAGACATCGTCGCCCGCTTCGGCGGCGACGAGTTCGTCGTCATGCAGTTCCATTTCAAGGGCATTGGCGATGCCGAAAAACTGGCAAAGCGCATCGTCGAAGCAATCGCAAAACCATTTAGAGACAAGAGCCGGGACATGCATGTCGGCATAAGCATGGGCATTGCCGTTTTTCCCGACGACGGCAGGGACGCCGACACGCTGCTGAAAAACGCGGATACGGCGCTCTACCGGGCGAAGAGCGAAGGACGAAACCTGTATCGCTTCTTCGAGCCCGGAATGGATGCTGTCGTGCAGGCCCGCAGGGCGCTTGAAGTGGACCTCGAGGCAGCACTGCCGCGCCAGGAGTTCGATCTCCATTTCCAGCCCATCATGAACATCACGTCCGGCGAGATCACCGGCGCGGAAGCGTTGATGCGCTGGCATTCGCCAGGGCGTGGCACCGTCGCGCCGGACGACTTCATTCCGGTCGCCGAAGAGACCGGGCTGATCGTGCCACTCGGCGAGTGGGCGCTGAGGAAAGCCTGCGCAGAGGCCGCAAGCTGGCCACCCGGCCTACGCATTGCGGTCAATGTCTCGGCCGTGCAGCTCAAAAGCAACGGGTTTGCCCGCGGGGTGATCTCGGCACTGGCTTTTTCCGGCGTTCCAGCTGGACGGCTGGAGCTGGAGATCACCGAAACCGTGCTGATGGACGAAAGCAAGGCCGTGCTGAAAACGCTGCGCCAGTTGCGTGAGCTCGGCATCCGCATCGCCCTGGACGATTTCGGCACCGGCTATTCCTCGCTCGGCTACCTCAGGCGTTTTCCGGTCGACAAGATCAAGATCGACCGATCATTCATTCGCGACATGGGCAACCGCGACACGGCGGCCATCGTTCGGACCATCATCGGGCTGGGTGCCGAGCTTGGCATCGTCGTCACGGCCGAAGGCGTCGAGACGGAGGCGCAACTCGACATGCTGCGCGACAATGGCTGTGTCGAGGCGCAAGGCTATCTGATCGGCGTGCCGTCGAAGCCGGCCGACATCCAGCGCCTGCTGAAGTCGCGTGCGACACGCAGCCAGACCGGCTGATGGCGTCAGCACAAGTCAGCGCAGCGTTTCCAGGTATTTCTCATGGAAGCTGACATAGCCGGGCTCGACCACCTTCAGATGCCGCTCGATCAGCGCATGAAACCGCGGCAATTGGTGAAACGGAACGCCGGGATAGGCATGATGCTCGGCATGGAACGGCATGTTCCAGGCGAGCTTGCGCACCGCCCAGCTGGTCAGCGTCGTCCTGGTGTTTTCCAGCATGTTGGCCACCAGCGGGCAACGACCGTGCTCGGCCAGCAGATAGAGGCGCAGGAATGGCTGTCCGAGCAGAGCGGGAATGATCCAGACATAGAAAAGCACGGTGAGACGGAAATGAACGGCGAGCAGAATGAGGACAGCGTAGAAGGCAATCATGGCGCGCGCCTCGGCCCGCACCTTGCGTCGGCCTTTCGGCGGTACATAGCTCTCCTGACTACCGCCAATCGCATTGGCGTAGAGTGTCTTGAGATGGCCCCACCATACCGGAAGCCCAGAGACGTGGACAATGTACTGCCGCAGGGTTTCGGGCTTCGGGAAGGCAAGCTCGGGGTCGTTTTCGGGATCCTGCGTGTACCGGTGGTGAGCGAAATGGAAGTAGCGGAACCAGTCGGCCGGCAGCGCGATGGCCAGGCTGCACAGCCGCGCCACGCCGTCGTTCAGCCACTGTGTTTCGAAAGCCGTGCGGTGCGCCGTCTCATGCAGCAGCGTGAACAGGAACACGATCAGGATGCCTTGCGGCAGCATCAGCAACGGCCAGAATGGGACCTCGGCCGCGATCAGCGATCCAATTAAGATAATCGCACCCAAGTGAGTGCAGAGCTGGAACAGGCCCGCAACATCGGACTTGGCCGTCAGGCGATTGCGCTCTTCCGGTGTCAATGAGGCGATAATGTCGCGATGGTCCATCGGCTTCGATCCAGGCTGAAGAATGATGAAGCCATTCTAGTCGACGAAAAAGCTTTCCAGAAACGACGATTTCTGCGATTTAGATAAGCTTACCTTACCTATCTAGCGATCATGGCCACATCCCCATCCCTGAAAGGACTTCAGGCTTTCGAGGCCGCGGCGCGCACGGGCAGCTTTACCGCGGCGGCGGAAGAGCTTTCGGTTTCGGCCGCCGCCGTCAGCCAGCTTATCCGCACCGTGGAGGTGCAGATGGAACGCAAGCTGTTTCACCGGATCAACCGCCGCGTTGTCCTCACCGAGGCCGGCGTGGAAATGCTGCCTCGGCTGACCGTGGCCTTCCAGGAGATCGGCAGCGTCTCGCGCGAACTGGGCGCCGATGCATTCCGCCCGCGCCTGGTGGTGTCGGTGCCGCCATCCATGGCCATGGGCTGGCTCTCGCAGCGCCTCGCCGGCTTTGTCGCAAGCCACGGCGCCGCCGACATATCGCTCCGGGGCGATGACGACCCGGTGTCGTTCGACCGCGAGTTGATCGACATCAGGCTTTCCTATGGCCCGCATTATCGCGAGCACCCGACCGAGGAGATCGCCCGGGACGCCGTCTATCCCGTCTGCGCGCCGGGGCTTGCCGGCATCACCAAGGCGGGCGAGCCGCTCGCCGGGCTGCCGCTCATCCACACCGACTGGGGGCCGACAGGCGCATCGTTTCCGTCCTGGCCCAACTGGTTCGAGGCCGCGGGTGCTCACCCTGGCCGAGCGGCACGGCGCGGCCTTTCGGCCAATTCGTCGCGCGCGGCCCTCGACCTCGCCATTTCGGGGTTGGGCGTGGCGCTGGCGCAAGGGATTTATTGTGCCGAAGCCGTGGAGGACGGCAGGCTGGTCCGGCCGGCCGGCGGCGCGATTGCATTGCGCCAGCCCTATTGCCTGACGGTTCCAGAGCGAAGCGCAAGCCGCGATGTTGTGGCCGCGTTCCGCGATTGGCTGGTCAACCAATGCCAACGCGCGGTTGGCTCGCCGGCGCTGCGCTGACCGGGAGGGAGATGGTCAGAGGTGCCCGCTCAAGGCCGCCACCATGTCCTTGCTGGTCGCCACGGGCACGATCTCGAACTCGACCAGATCAGTCAGCCCATTCGACGACCCAGCGCTGCAGCGACGTGACGTCATCGGTCTCCACCAGCAGGAAACAGCGGCTCATGTCAGCCGCGATCCAGCTGTGATGCACGACAAGCTCCTCCGGCTTCAGGCGGCCGCGGTCGCGCGGAACCGGCGGTAGATTTCCTTGCGGTCGCAGCCGGTGAAATCCTCAATGACGATGAACTGCATATTTCCCCTCGGATGATTACCGCCCCGGCCGGTCGAGCCGCTCCAGGAACCACTGCGTCAGCCGCACCCAGACCTCGTCCTTCTCGCCGGAATCTTCCCAGCCGTGATCGAGGTTTGGATTGTCGTTGACCTCGATGACGAAGACGCCGTCCTTGGTCTCCTTGAGGTCGACGCCGTAGAGGCCGTCGCCGATGCAGCGCGCCGCCTTGACGGCGGTCTCGACGACATGGGCCGGCGTCTCCTTCAGCGTGAAGGTCTTGATGCCGCCCTGGTCGGGCTTGCCATTGGCCTTGTGGTTGACGATCTGCCAATGTTTCTTGGCCATCAGATAGTGCACGGCAAACAGCGGCTGGCCACCGAGCACGCCGACACGCCAGTCATATTCGGTCGGGATGAATTTCTGCGCGATGAGAAGGTCGGAATCCTCCAGCCATTCGGTCGCGAGCCGCGTCAGTTCCTCCAGGGTCTCGCATTTCTTGACGCCGCGCGAGAAGGACGAATCGGGGATCTTCAACACTAGGGGAAAACCCAGCGTCTGTGCGGCCAGTTCGAGGTCAGAGGTGCCGGCGATCATCACCGTCGGCGGCACCGGCACCTTGTTGTAGGCCATCAGTTCGTTGAGATAGACCTTGTTGGTGCAGCGGATCATGGACAGCGGGTCGTCGATGACCGGCATGCCTTCCTGCTGGGCGCGGCGAGCGAAGCGGTAAGTATGGTTGGAGATCGAGGTGGTCTCGCGGATGAACAGTGCATCGTAATTCGCGAGCTTGGCCAGATCTTTTCTGGTGATCGGCTCGATTTCGACCCCCATCTTTTCGGCGATCTTGGCCCAGTAGCGCAGCGAAGAGATTTCCGAAGGCGGCAATTCCTCATGCGGATCGACCAGCGTGGCGAAGGTGTAGCGCGCCGGCGTGCGGCCCTTGGTGTCGCGCCACTCGCGGTTGGTGTAGGTCTCCAGGCACTGGATGAAGCTTTTTTCCTCGTCCTCCGTCATCCGAGCCAGCGGGTGGAAGCCGACCTTGCGGATCGAAGCCCATTCGGCGCTGTCCTTGATATGGACTTCGAGCGCCGGCGCCCGGAACCAGTCGAACAACAGCTTGGCGAAACGGTCCCAGACCTTGGACGGGCCGATGCCGAAGAAGATGCAGACCTTCGCCGGAAATACACCGCCGAGATCCTTGCGGCATTTGTTGAGCGCCAGTTCCAGTTCCGGCAAGGCGTGCTCGTAGAGCTTGCGCTCCGACAGGTCGATCATCGTCTCCACGGTCGGGATGACCTTGTGGCCGCGCGAACTCGCCAGCAGCGAGGCATAGTAGCCGCGGCTCTGATAGCCGTAGTTGTTCGACAGGTTGATGACCTTAGGCCGCTGACCGCGAAACAGCGAGGGATGCGCGAGATAGTCGCGATTGGTGATGATCTTGTGCGGCGTCGCCACCTGGTCGAGATCGCTCTGCCTGCCGGTAAGAATGACCCAGGTCATTATCTCTTTCCCAAAGTGATGGCGGCACGCAGTCCGTCGCGGCCGAACTGCGCCATGTTCATGAAGATGCCGTAAGGCACGGGAATGTTGGCGGCATCAAGGATGGTTTCCTGCCTTTCATCCTCGACCCACGGATCGTGGATCAGAATATGATCGCCATCATCGCCGATGGCCAGCACCCAGTGCGGCACCTTCTTGCCGAACATCAGGAAGCCGCTGATCAGCACCAGCACCAGTTTGCCCCCGGCGAGAGCCGCCCTGATATCGTCGATGGTGAATGGACGGTAATTCACCGGGATGCCGTAAAGTTCCGCGCGGCGGCGAAAGTCGACCTGTGCCAGTTCCATGACCCGGCGCTTGTCCTCGCTACGCACCGACTGCAGGAACAATGCGCCGTAGAAGGAAACGTAAATCTCCGCCGCAAGCCCGCTTTCGTAGCCCGAGACAGCCAGGCCGAATGGTTCGCAGCCGCCCGGTCCTGACATCATGAAGACGGTCGTCGCCTCGCGCCAGAGTCGGATTTCCATTACCGGGTCGGGCACGAAGCCACGATCGAAATTGGCCATGGCCATCATCAGGCAGCATGGACCGCAGGTGAACTCGCAGGTCTGCTGATAGAATGGCACCCTGGTGGCGACCGGAAGGTCGCCGCGCAGGGTTTTTTCATAACGCAGTGCCGTCGCGCCGTCCTCGTAGTAACCGGGCTCGCGGCCAATCTTGCGGTAGCCGGCCTGTTCATAGATGCTGATGGCACGGCCATTGTCCTCGCGCACTTCGAGACGCAGCATCATGCGGTCGTGTTCGAAGGCTGCCTCTTCGGCCGCGGCCAGCAATTGCCGGCCTATGCCGAGCCCGCCGAAAAACGGTCCGACGGCGATCGAATAAAGCCGTGCTACCCCACTGCCCTTGCGAAACAGCACGATCGCATAACCGCCGACTCGGCCATCGATTTCGGCGACCAGCGTCTCGGCGGTCTCGCGCTCGATGAACAGGCGGAAGGAGCGGCGGGAAATGCGGTCGCTCGAGAATACAGCTTTCTCGATGGCGGCGAGGTCATCGACGTCAGACGCGCGGGCCGTGCGGATCTCGGCAGGCATGCGGCTTGAGAAAACCTCGATTGCGTTGCGGCAACGTCCCCGGTCGAAAAGCGTCGCAAACACCGGCCGAAGCGCCGGTATTCATCAAGCGCTATCGCTCCTTGATTAGGGCCGAATTGTGACACTTTCCGCGACGGCAGGGAAGCTGACAAGCTTTGAACGGAATCGCTGTTTTCATGCCAGCCGACCGCGCAAGATCGCAGCCGGCTCAGCTGGAGAGACCGGCCAGAAGCTGGCCATACGCGCTCTTGGCCACGGCCGCCAACTGCTCGCGCGGCAGCGAACCAACGACGGCACAGCCATAGCCTTTATCCAGCCAGTAGACGGCCTGCGGACCGTCCTGCGCCGAAGCATAGGTGCCCTTGGCATTCTCGGTCGATTCCGCCGTCACGAAGAGGGATATGCGCTCGCCCTTATCGTCTTCGTAGAGCAGCATCGCGGCCTTGCTTTCCCCCGCCGGCAGCAACCGGCCGCCAACCAGTTGGAAGCCGTTCGCGCTCAGGTCCGGTGCCACCAGTTTCAGGCCGACCCGACTGGACAGCCAGGTCTGCAGATGATCCTTGTCGCTGGCCGGCACTTCCACCGCGTGCCGCTTCTCGGCGGCATAAATGACATGGGCGGCGATCGCTTGTTCGGCGAGCTGATCCTCCGCCGGATCCTCCTGCCCGATCCCTCCGATACCCGCAAAGTAGCCGCCAAATCCGCCCGTGGCGAGAAGCACGGCCGCGGCGGCGGCAAGCCACCAGCGTGAGCGTCGCACTGCTGCCTTAACAGGCGCTTCACCGAGCACCACCTTGCGCAAGCGCACTGGCACCACCTCGTCCAGCACGCCGGCGAAGGCCGAGCGCAACGCCTCCCGGTCGGCGGTGAAGCGGGCGCTCCTGGCCTTCATCTCGGGATTGGCGTCGAGCCAGGCATCGTAGGCGGCGCGCTCATCGGCCGGCAGTTCGCCGTCGAGCGCCATATGGATGTCCCGTTCGGAAAAATCGCGGCGGATCATTTCTCGACGATCCTTATGGCGCGGCGGCGCGCTGTGTCGTCCAGCAGCCCGCGCAATTCCTCACGCCCCCGCGCGATGCGCGACATCAGCGTGCCGGCGGGAACACCCAGAATGTTGGCAGCCTCGGCATAGGAAAAGCCTTCTATGGCAACCATGACGATGGCCGCGCGGCGATCGGGGCTGATCGCCTGCAACGCGTCGATGATCTCGCGCGAAGCGATGCCCTCCAACTGTTCGGGCGGCTGGGCAACCGCCTCGCCCGCCTCCAGCGGCAGCATCGCCGCTTCGCCGCGGCGGTTCACCTTGCGCATCTGGTCGATGAACAAATGATGCATGATCGTAAACAGCCACCTCCTGGGGCTTTCTCCCGTCTGCCAGTTGTCGAGCCGCAACAGCGCACGCTCGAGGCAGTCCTGAACGAGGTCGTCGGCAGCATCACGGCCGCGCAGAAGCGAGCGTGCGTAGCGGCGCAGGCGCGGTATTTCACCAAGGATTGCTGCCTTTTTTTCGTCCATGACCGCTGGTTCTGAGGTCGCCCTTGTTGATCCGATAGAACGCGCCTTCCCGGCACGGCGCAAGCAGCCAGCGCGAAGCGGTCCACCGCTCCGGTCACCCAAGCAATGAGATAACGCCGGCGGATGCCGGTTTATTCCCGCGCAGCGTTGAATTCCGGCTATTATTGTTCGCCGGCCGGCAATTTCTCCTTTGCCGCCCGCGTCAGCAGCCGCTGGTAGAACAGGCCGATGCCGATCAGAACGGCACCGAGCCCGATAAAGGACAGCGCCCTGAGCACACCTTCCAGTTCCGACATGTCGAACAGGAAGACCTTCAGGACGGCCACCGCGATCAGCGCGGCGGAGGCGATGCGCAGTACCTGCGATTTCAGCCAGACGCCAGCCGTGAGCAGCGCCACGCCGATAACCAGCCAGAGCGCCGAATAGGTATAGGTCTCCAACTGCCCAAGGCCGCTCCACATGCCGATGAACTCGCCCTTGAACAGGCGCCTGACCGAGAGCGTGGCATAGGCGAAGGCAAGCAGCGCCGCCATCAGCGCCAGCATGGCCGAATACCATTTCGGCCGCTTGCCCCTGCTATAGAGCGCTAGAGCACCGGCGGCGACGGCCGGCAGGAGATAGGCGAGGAACAAGAGGTTGAAGACCGGTATCCGGCCGGTCGATTCGTCCGTGAACAACGGATTGAGCACCAGGAAATGCTGGATGACGATGAAGGCGGCCGAAAGCACGCCCACCGCCATCGAACCATAGCGCAGCACCGAGCTTGGCGATCGCCTGTCGATGGCGATCAGGATGGCGCCGGCACCGATAGCGATCAGCGTGTAGATCGCCTGTTCGGCGAGCGTCGGCGCATCGCTGTTGATGACGCCGCCATGCATTGCGTGACGCACCAGCATGGCGAGCGTCAGCAGCGCAAACAGTGCCGCCGCCGCTTCCATGGCCAGGCGTGGACGGCCATCGGTGGTGCGGGCGAGTTGCCAGGCCGCGAAGCCGAAGGCGAGCGCCGGCACGCCGTAGCCCGGCAGCAACCAGTTGAAGACCGGCGTCGTCGCCAGGAATTCGGATCCGACGATCGTCGGATCGAAGGCGGCGCGGCCAAGCACCGCGATGACAGCGGCGACCGAAATCCAGCCGAGCACAGGATAGGAGCGCCAGCGCGTGGCGAGCGCCGGCACGATCGCGGCGGCACCAAGCAGGATGGTGGTCCAACCGGAATCAAAGGCCATATGCAGCATCAGGAGGCCGGCGACTGCCGCGCCGCCCAAAACAAACGACACTGCGGCTCCCCCCTTGAGCGGCGGTTCCTCAGCCCGCGCGATCCACTCGCCGCCGCCGGCGAAGACCAGGACCAGCAGGGCCGCGACGGCGGCATAGACAAAGTCGCGGTCGAGATTGCCGAAGGTGAACCAGAGCGCCAGCAGGACGACCAGCGGCACGATGACACCCCATGCAGCCCAAGAGGCTGCTCGGATCCGCGCCGTGGCGGCGAAGCGGCGCGCGGCCCACAAACCAGCGGCGACGAAAACAAGACCGAGACCAATACCGATACGCAAGCTCAGCGCGTCAGCGGTGGCCAAGGGCACCCCATCAACACCCAAAGCGCCGCCCGAAAAGTCGGAAGCGATAGACGTTGGCGGGATGATGCCGAGATAGATCAGCACCGTCACCAGTCCCGTGCCATAAAGCAGTGGCAGCGCCAGTGGGCGGTAGAGCGCGACCGCTATCATCACGACAAGCAGCACCGCGCCCGGCAAAGCATCACCGGCAGCGGCGAAGACCGGGTCAACCGAGAGGCCAAGCGCCGAGAAGGCGACGAACAGTCCAGGCACGATGGATGGCCAGTCGAAAGTCCCTGCTAGCCCGGTGTCGCCGCCACGGCTGCTCAGCCAGACAAGGGCAAGCACAGCCAGCGTTACAGCGTCGATGAGCAGTATGGCGGAGAAGTTCGCGCCCGGTGCGTCGGTCATGTAGAGGATGGTCCAGACGCCGGTACCGAAAAAAGCGGCCGCCATCAGCGTCTTCCAGTCGCGCATGCGGGCGATCACGCCAGTGGCGGCGAGCACGATGGCGAGATAGCCGAACAACGCCCACGGATTGGGCGCCTGCGAAGCGATCAGCACCGGCGTCACCATGGCGCCGACGAGACCGATGCCGGCCAGCGCCTGGCCATGGACGAGAGCGGCGGCAATGGTCGCAACGCCGATCGCACCGAGCAGCGTGAAGGCAAGCGCCGGGCCGATAAAGCCGTAAATGCCATGGGCGGCATAGACGGTGCCGAACAGGATGAAGGCGCCGGCCGCGGTCAGGATCGCCGGAATATAGGCGCCGGCAATACCTTGCACCGGTACCTTGAAGCCGGTGCGGCGAATGAACTCGCCGCCGGCGATCAGCACCAACCCGAGCACCGCCGCCATGGTGAGCCGCACGCCGGGTCCGAAAATGCCGGCCTCGATGGTGTAGCGGATCAGGAACAAGCCGCCCAGAGCCAGCGCAATGCCGCCGACCCAGACCGCCCAACGCGTGCCGAGCGCGGTTTCAACGTCGGACTGGCGAGCGGCTTTGGCGACCGCGGCCGGCGCGACCTCTGGCGTTTTCGGTGTGATCTCGGGGGCGCTCCAAGGGCCGGGCCCTCCGGCCGGGATTTCCGCCTCCGTGGCCTGTAGCGCGGGAGCCGGCTCGCCGGTTGCTGCCGGGGCGATGTCGGCAGGCCTGGCCACCGGAGCCGTGTCGGCCCTGCCCTGCGCCGCCTCCAGTTCCGACGGCTTGACCGTGGGCGATACCGCGCCCGAAAGCACGAGGCTGCGCAGTGCGCCAAGTTCGCGCTCGATCAGACCGATGCGGCCCTGCTGACGCGAAATGATGACGAACAAGGCAATGATGGCGACGAGGCCGATCAGGCTCTCAAACATGGCGGTTCCCCCAAACCAGGCCAGTTTTCACTGACGCTTCATCTCACTGACATTGAAATACGGCGGCTAAACGGCTGAAAATTCAACGTGCCGCCAGATTGGCGGCTGGAAATATCGAACATGTCTCGGTACCGAAAGCCAGCAGCTTGCCGCCGGCATCCTTCAGCGTCGCTTCCGAAACGGCAAGCGTGCGGCCCTTGTGAACCACCTTGCCTTCGCAGACAACCTCACCGGTCCTGGGCGTGATCGGCCGCGTCAGGTTCACCTTGAACTCCGCAGTCGTGTAAGCCTCGCCCTTGTCGAGCAGGGTCTGCACCGCGCACGCCAACGCCGAATCGAGGAGCGTCGCCGCCCAGCCGCCGTGAACGGCTCCCAGCGGGTTGAGGTGGCGTTCGTTCGGCACGCCCCGGAACACGGCGCGACCTTCCGATACTTCGGTCAACGCGAAGCTGAGCTGGAAGGAGATCGGTGGTGCCGGGTATTTGCCGTCGACGATTCGCTGCAGCAATTCCAGGCCGGTGTATTTCAGGATGTCGGCATGAGGAATGGTGCCGAGGCCGAGCGGCGAGACCCGGCCCGGATAGAGTTCGACTTCGCTCATCGGCTGATTTCTCCGGCCGCGCTCTCTCCGGCGATGGGCTTCTGCGCTGCGTGGTGCTTGCGCAGTGCGGCCAGAAAGCCGGCGCGCGCATCGGGCTGATCGATGCCGCGCGGCTCGTAGACGTGACGGGTGAAGAAGAAGCCGGTCAGGCGGAAGGCGTCCGCGATCGCCGCATGATTGGCGCGCTGGCCGGAGCCGCGCTGCAGGAAGGCGGGCAGCACCAGCATCTTGTCGTGCCACGGAGCGCCGGCCCCGCGCGACACCGCGCGTCCGGATTTAGGCGAGACATAGGCCAGATCCTGCCTCGTGCCGGTGGCGGCGCATTGGCTGAGATCGAGGCCAAAGCCGAGTTCATCAAGGATCAGAAGCTCGAAGCGCGCCACCAATTCGCCGGCGGCATCTGCGTCGTCGAGATGAACGATCATCACCGAAAGCGCCTCGTAGAGGCCGCCATGGGCATCGCGCTCGGGCAGCAGGCGCAGATGCGCCGCCATCGTCTGAAGGCCGTAGACGGCAACGGCACTGTCCATCAGCCGGGCGGCGTTCATCTCGATGGCTTCGGCCTGGAAAGTGCCCAGGTGCTCGTCAAGGCGCGCGCGCCACAAGAGATCGACACGATTGCCTGGCTGGAGAACGGGCTGCTGCTTGCGCGAGCGGCCACCGCGCACGAGGCCGAGATGGCGGCCATGGGCGCGCGTCATCACCTCGAGAATGGCGCTGGTTTCGCCATGCCTGCGGGTGCCGAGAATGATTCCCTCGTCGCGCCATTCCATATCAGGAGCTTTTCACCGATCGGGTGGCGAAATCAAGGTATGGGTCTGGCGCCTGTGCCGGCTCTCGCAACGAGGCATAAAAAAGCCGCCCGCAGCAATGTGCTGCGGGCGGTTGGTGAGGTCAGTCGATCCGTTAGAAGTTGCGCTGGAAGCGGACGATGCCGCCGACGCTGTCCTTCTTGTCGGCCTTGGACCAGTTGCCGTAGATGGATGGATTGCCGAAATTGCCGTAGTGATCCCAGTCGACTTCGGTCGTGACCGTGAAGCCCGGGACGATGGTGTATGCGACGTTCGCGGCGAGAGCATAGTTCTTGTCGTCGTCAGCCGAAGCCTGGACGTTGAACGAGGTCTTCTCGTTGAACTTGTAGGTACCGCCGCCCCAGACGGCCCAGTTGCCGCCCCACGGCTTGTACTGGCTGCGGCCATGTACGTCGATGGCATTGTGGGCGTCGTCTGTGAGGTTGTCGTCGGTGCCGTAGCCGCCCATGATGAACAGCGACAGTTCCTTGCTGACGTTGACATCCAGGCGAACCTTGCCGGCCACTTCCTCGTAGTTGCTGTCATAGGCGACAACACCGGTGATCGCGCCCCAGTCGCCCTTGTACTTCAAGCCGCCGACGACATGCGGAACATAGCTGTCGATGGTGTTGACGCCCGTGCCTTCTTCGAGCGAGACCACGCCCGTGAAGCCGCTGCCAGCGTCGAAATAGTACTGGACGACATTGGTGTCCTTGACGCCGTACGGGATGATCGTGTCCTGGATGACGTTGCCCGCGTAACCGATGAACTGGTCGTATGCAGTTTCATCCTTACCGACGCGCAGGCCACCGAGCTGTATCCAGGCGAAGTTGAGGCTGGTGGTTTTGTTGCCGGCCTGCCAGGAGGTCGAGGAGCTTCCATCATAGTCGCCCGAGGAGTTGCCGAACTGGAAGCGGGTCTCGGTGAAGGTCTTCAACGTGCCGAGTTCGGTTTCCTGGCCGGTATACGTCCTCAGCGTGAAGCGCATGTTCTTGTAGTAGGTGTCGTGGTTTCCGCCGTCCATGTGATCGCCAACGTTGTTGACGCCATCCAGCGTGCCGGAATCGCCGACGCCGATGTCATAGCGGAGATAGCCGCCGATGCGCAGGCAGGTCTCGGTGCCCGGGATGTAGAAGTAGCCGGCGCCGTAGACGTCGCAGATCTTGACGTATTCGGCTGGTTCCGGTTCGGCGACGACAACCGCGTCCGCGGCGCGCGCGCCGGACACCGCGATCAAAGCCGCGGCTGAGCCGAGAAGGAGGCTCTTGATGTTCATTTTCTGACCTCTCCAGTCAAGTTTGAAAAAATGGCTTCTGAATTGTGGCTGGCGGATATGTTTTCCCGCCTCACCCCCACAATGAAAAAGGCCCGCACCGCGTCCCCTTTTCGCGGCGAACATACCCACCAATCGTCCACCTTCAATGACAATTCCATAAATGCGCTGGATTCTCGCTACAGATTAAATACGTGTTGCACAAATAACACTAATGAGATCTGGCTTGAATTTAAAATGGCACAAATGGAACATCGTCATATTTTTGTAACAAATAAGTGTATCCTTCTGCATAGACCAGTTTAGTCTATGGATTGCGGTCTTTTAAAACTCTAAATCTAAAATAACTCGAGAAATTTGTGATTTCTGTCCTCGTATCGCTGTCGGCGCGAAAACAACACCAGCAGCGGCTCCAGATCACGGCGCGGAAAGCCGGCCTCAGAGCGCGTCGCCGCTTCGTTGGCGGCTTGCCAAGGATCTGAGTTGGTCTCGCGCCAATCGCGGGCCGCATGGTGGAGCCCGCGCTTCGCCTTAGTCTGCTTCCCAGCACCCGGGAGCGGTTCGCGTAAACCGCGACGTGCTCTACAGCACGTCGCCGCGAATCGGATTCGCCGACCTGCTGTAAGCTTCTGTTTTTGTCGTTGTCCCGGAACCGAGGACGCTTCCGGGCGACATGCATTAGCCTCACGCCCAATGCTTGTGGTCGGCCAGCACCGCGCGATGACGCGCCAGGATTTTTCGGCCTTAGCGGGGGAACTCCAGCCCCATCTCGCGGTAGCGCTCGGGATCATCGCCCCAGTTCTCGCGCACTTTCACGAACAGGAACAGGTGCACCTTCTGTTCCAGTATGCCTGATATTTCCATCCGCGCGGCCTGCCCGATGGCGCGGATGGTCTCGCCCTTGTGGCCGAGCACGATCTTCTTCTGGCTGTCGCGCTCGACAAAGATGGTCTGGTCGATGCGCACCGAGCCGTCCTTTTTCTCTTCCCATTTCTCAGTTTCGATGTGCGAGGAATAGGGCAGTTCCTGATGCAGCCTGAGATAGAGTTTTTCGCGGGTGATCTCGGCCGCCAATTGGCGCATCGGCAGGTCCGAAATCTGGTCCTCCGGATAATACCAGGGGCCGGCCGGCAGCGCCTGCGCCAGATAGTCGAGGAGGTCCTTGCAGCCGGAACCGGTCAGCGCGGAGACCATGAAGGTGCGCTGGAACGGCACTTTCTCGTTCGCTGCGGCAGACAGGGCCAGCAACGCCTCGTGCTTGACCCGATCGACCTTGTTGAGAATCAGCACCATCGGTTGGCGCACGTCCTTCAGCCGTTCGAGGATGGCATCAGCATCGCCCCTGATGCCGCGCTCGGCGTCGATCAGCAGCAGCACGATGTCGGCGTCCTTGGCGCCTCCCCAGGCGGTGGTCACCATCGCGGTGTCGAGCCGCCGCTTGGGCTTGAAGATGCCCGGTGTGTCGACAAAGACGATCTGCGCGTTGTCGTGCGTGGCGATGCCGCGCACGATGGCGCGCGTCGTCTGCACCTTATGGGTGACGATCGAGACCTTGGCGCCGACCAGCTGGTTGACCAGTGTCGACTTGCCCGCGTTAGGTGCGCCGATCAGCGCGACGAAGCCGGAGTGCGTGACGGGAGCGGCTGCGGTGTCTTCGGCGGTCATGCCGCGCTCCCTTTATTGGCCCACACGCCTTCGCGCACGAGAAATGCCGAAGCCGCCGCTTCTTCGGCCGCCCTGCGGGAGCCGCCGGTACCGATGGAAGGTGCAAAGCCGCTAACCTGCAAAGAAATAGTGAAGACCGGCTGATGGTCGGGCCCTTCGCGTTTTTCGATCACATATTCGGGGCGCGCGTCACTCGTCTTGGCAATCCATTCCTGCAAATCGGATTTCGGATTAAGTGGCTTCGTCACAACCGTGCTCGAACGTGGCTCCCAATAACGCAGAACGAACCGCCGCGCGGCGTCGATACCGCCATCGATATAAACTGCCGCGATTAGCGCTTCGACGGCATCAGCCAGATAATTTCCGCCAGAGCCGCGCGATCGCGCCTTCAAGGCGGCGTCGGCTCGAACCAGATTCTCCAGCTGCATCTCGATGCCGACTTCCGAGCATGTCTTTGCATCGACCAGCGCATTGAAACGGGGCGCGATTTCACCTTCCGATGCATCGGGGAATTTCTCGAAAAGCATATCGGCGACGACAAGACCAAGCACGCGGTCGCCAAGGAATTCAAGACGCTGATTGTTGCTTGCCGCCTTGACCGCGCTGGAATGCGTCAAGGCGGTCTCAAGTAAGCGGATGTCCCTGAAAACATGGCCGGTCCTGGCCATCACCAAACCGGCCAGAGTCTCGCCTGTCGGGCGCTTCAAGGCCATCAGTTGACGAAGTGGAACAGGCGCGAAGCGCGCATCAGCGACGGCCACTTCCAGATTTCGAGCGGGCTAGCCTTGCCGGCGATCGAGAAGAAGACAAGGTTGGCGCGGCCGACCAGGTTCTCGGCCGGAACATAACCGACGGTGAAACGGCTGTCGGCGGAATTGTCCCTGTTGTCGCCCATCATGAAATAGTGGCCGGGGGGCACGTCGAATTCGCGGGTGTTGTCGCCAATCGAGTTCGGCGACAGGTCGAGCGTGTCATAGCTGACACCATCGGGCAGCGTCTCGCGATAGACGTCGATCGGATAATCCTTTTCCGTGATGTCGGGATTGTCGATCTGGCCGGTCTTGACGCGCGGCACGCCAATGCCATTGATGAAGACTTGGCCATCCTTCATCTGGATCTTGTCGCCGGGCAGGCCGATGACGCGCTTGATATAGTCGACGGACGGATCAGGCGGGAACTTGAACACCACCACGTCGCCACGCTTGGGCTCGGAGCCCCAGATGCGGCCCGAGAAAATGTCCGGTCCAAAAGGCAGCGAATAGCGTGAATAGCCGTAGGACCATTTGGTGACGAACAGATAGTCGCCTTCCAGAAGCGTCGGCCGCATCGAGCCCGACGGGATCGAGAACGGTTGGAACAGCAGCGTGCGAATGACCAGGGCGAGCAAAAGCGCCTGGACGATGACGCTGACGGTTTCGCCAAGCCCGCCGGATTTCTTCTGAGATTTTTCAGCCACGCTCATGTCGTCCTCGATTGTGCGTTGGATGGTATAGAGTCTCGGCGCGCGCTGGGCAACGTCCATGCCGGTCGTCAGATGCAATCAATGTGGCGCTTCTTCGACCGGTAACGCCTCTATGATCACAAAGGCTTGAGCGAGCGGGAAATCATCCGTGATGGTGAGGTGGATCGCCGCCCGATGACCTTGAGGCAGGATCTTTTCCAGCCGCGCCAGCGCCCCGCCGGTCAGCGCCATCGTCGGCGCACCGCTGGGCAGGTTGACGACACCCATGTCACGCCAGAAGACCCCTTGTGCCAGACCAGTGCCCAGTGCCTTGGCGCACGCCTCCTTGGCGGCAAAGCGCTTGGCGTAGGAAGCTGCGCGGGCGCGCCGGTTCTCCGAACGCGCCTGTTCCACCTCGGTGTAGATCCTCTGGATGAAGCGCTGGCCGTGACGCTCCAGCGATTTCTCGATGCGTGTGATGTCGATCAGGTCGCTGCCGATGCCGATGATCATTGGGCGGCGGAACCGACGCTTCCGCCGGGATGAGGCGAATGCTCACGGCGTCTCGCGCGCTCGGCCAGCCGCTTGCGCCGCTGTTCGCGGAAGACATTCATGCCCCAGCGCGTGATGCCGTAGAACACCAGGCCGAACACCAGCCCGAGCGGCACCGCGCCGATCAGCATCGGCTCCAGGACGGGATGCCATAGTTTGGCGAAGGACAGCGTGTGCAGCATCTCGCCCAGATGCGCCGGCGGACCGTGTGTCGGCAGGCGATCGTGCAGGATGAGCTTGCCGGTTTCCCAGGATGCGCCCCACAAGAGCGGAAAAGTCAGCGGATTGCCGAAGAATACGGCTCCCAGAGCGGCGGCCACCAGATTGCCGGCGATCACCCAACACAGAACGGCGGCAATGATGAAGTGGAAACCGACGGGGAAGAACGAAGCAAAGACACCCGCGGCGACGCCGGCCGCCACCGCATGCGGGGTGGCCTTCAGCCGCAGAATGCGCTTGGAGAAATATTGAAGCGAGCGCGAAAACGAACGGCGCGGCCACAGATAGGTACGCACCCGCTCGAAAAGGCCATCAGGCTTGCGGCGACGAAAAAGCACTCTCTTCCTATTCCCGACAGTTCACAGCTTACACGCCGGCTGTTTCCAGCCAGGCTTCGACCGCCACATCTTGCGCTTTACGGTCGCCAGAAGGCAATCGCGACTTTGATATAGCCATCCGCAGGCCCAACAACAACCGAAGGCCGTACGCTCAGCGTCCGCAGCGCCAGATTTTTGGTCAGATCCATCTTCTCCACATCGGACAATCGCGGCGAATTTGAGAAGTGGTTTCGGCTAATTGTCGCAGCCGGATGACCGATATGCGGCCAGGGGTTCCGGCCGGCGCGGTGCCTACTTCAGATATTCGCTGACCTCGACCAGATTGTCGTCGGGATCGCGGAAATAGACCGACATCATAGGTCCTCGCGCGCCGATGCGCTCAACCGGACCGACTTCGATGGCAACGCCGTCGGCCGCGAGGCCGGCCTGGATTTCGGCGAGAGGCACCGCCGACACGAGGCAGAAATCGCCAGAACCCGGCGTCGGCGTCCTCGCCTTTGGCTCGAAAGTGCGGCCGACTTCGTGCAGGTTGATCTTCTGCGAACCGAACAGAAGCGCTGTCGGCCGGTTCGGCTGATCCAGGCGCCGCATGCCAAGCACGCGCCGGTAGAAGTCGCAGGTCGCTTCAACCGAGCGGACCGTCAGCACGAAATGGTCGATGCCGGCGATCATTTCGACCTCCTCGTCAGATGTTGCGGCTGCCCGGCTTGATGGCCGGGATGGCGGCAAGCTCCGGCGGCAACCTGTCCGGCGGGTAGGCTGGAACTTCATATTCGGCAAGCGCGATCAACGGCACGCCGACATGGGTCTTGCCGGCCGAACGGTCGATTATGCAGGCGGCCGCGACCACCTCTGCGCCGACGTCGCGCAGGCAATCGATGGTTTCGCGGATCGACAGACCGGTGGTGACGATGTCCTCGACGATGACGACGCGGGCGCCTCGATCGATCTCGAAGCGGCGCAGGCGGAACTCGCCTCCTTCCCGCTCCACCCAGATCGCCGGCACGGCAAGGTGGCGCGAGGTTTCGTATGCCGGGATCAGGCCGCCGATCGCCGGCCCGACGACATAGTCGATCTTGCCTGGCACGGCGGCGCGGATCTTCTTGGCCAGCGCCTTGCACAGCCGCTCGGTCTTGTCGGCATGCATGAAGACGCGTGCCTTCTGCAGGAAAACTGGACTGCGCAGGCCCGATGTCAGGATAAAATGACCCTCCAGAACAGCGCCAGCCTCACGGAATATGTCCAGCACTTCGTCGGTATTCATCTCGTCCCCCATGGTCGGCTATCGCTAGCCATTGACGCGCCGCGCATCGCTGACGCTCGAATTGTCCTTGAGCTGCGACAGCAGCCGGTTGAGATGCTTCAGGTCCCAGACTTCGAGGTCGATCAGCATTTCGGTGAAATCGGGCGCGGTGCGCACCATCGACAGCGTATGGATGTTGGCGTCATTGGAGGCAACGACCTGGGCGATATCGGCAAGCGAACCCGGCGCGTTGATGGCGGTGACCGAGACGCGCGCGGGGAACCGTTCCTTGGTGCGCTCGTCGATGTCCCAGCGCACGTCAATCCAGCGCTCCGGCTGATCGTCGAAGGCCTGCAGCGCCGGAGACTGGATCGGGTAGATGGTGATGCCGGTGCCCGGCTGGACGATGCCGACGATACGATCGCCAGGGACCGCGCCTTCCGGCGCGAAGCGCACCGGCAGGTCGCCGCGCACGCCGCGGATCGGCACGGCGCCGGCGCCTGGCTGGTCCTTGTCCTTGCGCGCGGCCCGGCCAGGTATCTGGAACAGCATGCCTGCGGCGTTGCGGATCTTCGACCAGCCCTCCTCGCGCTGCTTGGGCGCTGCCGGCGTGACGCGCTCGTCCTTGTAGTCGGGGAACACCGCCTTCATGACATCGGTTGAGGCCAGTTCGCCGCGGCCCACGGATGCCAGCACATCCTCGATGTCCTTGCGTGCCAACCTGTGCAGCACGGGCTTCAGGTTTTCCCTGGTGAAGGTCTTGCCGGCTCGTTCGAAGGCACGCTCCAGGATACGCGCGCCAAGGCCAGAATACTGCTTGCGGATCGCATTCTTGGTGGCGCGGCGGATGGCGGCGCGCGCCTTGCCGGTGACGACGACCGATTCCCATGCGGCTGGCGGCACCTGCGCCTTGGAGCGGATGATCTCGACCTCGTCGCCATTCTTCAGTTCCGTCATCAGCGGCATGATGCGGCCATTGACCTTGGCGCCGACGCAGGTGTCGCCGACATCGGTGTGAACCGCATAGGCGAAATCGATCGGCGTGGCGCCGCGCGGCAGGGCAATCAGCATGCCTTTCGGCGTGAAGCAGAACACCTGGTCCTGGAACAGCTCCAGCTTGGTGTTCTCCAGAAAATCCTCGGGATTGTCGCCCTCGGCCAACTGCTCGATGGTACGGCGCAGCCAAGCGTAGGCGTTGGTCTCCTTCGAGATCGCATGGCCGGCGCCGTTCGTCTTGCCGCCTGTGTCCTTGTAGATCGAATGGGCGGCGACGCCGTATTCGGCGATCTTGTTCATCTCGCGGGTGCGGATCTGCAGTTCGACGCGCTGGCGCGAAGGGCCGACGATGGTGGTGTGGATCGAACGGTAGTCGTTCTGCTTCGGGGTCGAGATGTAATCCTTGAAACGGCCGGGCACCATCGACCAAGTGGTGTGGATGGCACCCAGCGCGCGATAGCAGTCCTCGACGCTGTCAACGACAACACGGAAGCCGAAAATGTCGGACAGTTGCTCGAAGGACAGCGCCTTGGCCTCCATCTTGCGGAATACCGACCATGGCTTCTTCTGCCGGCTCTTCACGCCAGCGTTGATGGCGTGCTTTTCAAACAGTGCCGACAGCGCCTTTTCAATGTCGGTCAGCACGCCCTTGTTGCGTTCGAATATCTCGGCGAGCCGGGCGGTGACGGCCCGGTGGGCTTCCGGATTGATGAAGCGGAAGGCGATCTCTTCCAGCTCCTCGCGCATGCCTTGCATGCCCATGCGCCCGGCCAGTGGCGCGTAGATATCCATCGTCTCCTCGGCGATGCGCAGGCGTTTGGCCTCGGGCATGTGATCAAGGGTGCGCATGTTGTGCAAACGGTCGGCGAGCTTGACCAGCAGCACGCGAACATCTTCCGAGATCGCCAGCAAAAGCTTGCGCAGGTTCTCCGCCTGCTCGGCTTTCTTCGAGACGAGGTCGAGCTTCTTGAGCTTGGTCAGGCCCTCGACCAGCTTGCCCATTTCGGGGCCGAACAGATCGTCGATCTCGGCCCGCGTCGCCGTCGTGTCCTCAATGGTGTCGTGCAGCAGGGCGACGGCGATGGTCGCCTCGTCCATGTGCATCTCGGTGAGGATGGCGGCGACTTCGAGCGGATGCGAGAAATAGGGATCGCCGGAAGCGCGCTTCTGGTGACCATGCTTCTGCATGGCGTAGACATACGCCTTGTTGAGCAACGCCTCGTTGACGTCAGGCTTGTAGCGCTGGACGCGCTCGACAAGCTCATACTGACGCATCATGGGCTAAATCTCTCGGCGATGAAATGAATCATGCGCCGCACTGTTGTACGGCGCATGCCGGTACCAACTGTCGCAAATACCAGATTCACGCATTATGCCAAGTGCGCCAAAGCTGCATCTGGTATTTGCGACAGTTGGTACTAGATAGCCACGAAACCGCCGGGACGGAAGTGCCGGAAGATTGTTCCAGCGACCGCCGGAACGGAGGGCTTAGTAGTCGTCGCTCTTTTCCGGGGGCACCAGGCCTTCGATGCCAGCCAGGAGATCTTCCTCGGTCATCCGGTCGAAGGTGACGTTCTCCTCGGCGTCGTCGGCTTCGGCGGCCGCAACAGCGCCGCCGGTCTGATCGGCGATCACTTCGCCATCGGCTTCGGGCTCGTCGACCTCGACATGCTTCTGCAGCGAATGGATCAGATCTTCCTTGAGATCATCGGGCGACAGCGTCTCGTCGGCGATCTCGCGCAGTGCGATGACGGGGTTCTTGTCGTTGTCGCGCGGGACGGTGATCTGCGCGCCCTGGCTGATCTGACGGGCGCGGTGGCCGGCCAGAAGCACCAGCTCGAAGCGGTTGTCGACCTTGTCGATGCAATCTTCAACGGTTACGCGGGCCATGGACTGCCCCTTTCATGCCTGGATTTAATGGAAAACAGGCGCGGTCCATAACCCGAACGGCGCCAAAATACAAGCATCATGGCAATGCGGGCCCACAGGGCACTCAATCTCAATATCGAACTCCCGATCTAGCAAAGCAGCCGGGTCCAGGGTTCGGCGCCACGATCACAATTGCTTGCAGTGCGCCACATGCCCTTGGATTGCCACCAAACTGGCGTTATCTCGATTGGTCCAAGGTCGGCCGGTTATTAGAGCCTGACCGATAGTCGCTACCGCATTTCGTTTAGACGGCCGTTTTTTCGAAAAGGATTATTTCCATGTTCGACCCTCGTGAAAAAATCGCCCTGTTCATCGACGGCGCCAATCTCTACGCCACATCGCGCGCGCTCGGGTTCGACATCGATTATCGCAAGCTCCTGGCGAGCTTTCACAAGCGCGGTTACCTGTTGCGCGCCTACTATTACACCGCGCTGGTCGAGGACCAGGAATACTCCTCGATCCGGCCACTGATCGACTGGCTCGACTATAACGGGTTCAAGGTGGTCACCAAGCCGGCCAAGGAATTCACCGACTCGACCGGCCGCCGCAAGATCAAGGGCAACATGGACATCGAGCTTACCGTCGATGCCCTGGAACTCGCCGATGTCGTCGACCACTATGTCATATTCTCCGGAGACGGTGATTTCCGAACGCTGGTCGAAGCGCTGCAACGGCGTGGCCGCAAGGTGTCGATCGTCTCGACCATGGCCTCGCAACCTCCGATGATCTCAGACGACCTGCGCCGGCAGGCCGACCATTTCATCGACCTAGCGACGCTGAAGAACGAAGTCGGCCGCGATCCCTCCGAACGGCCGGCACGGCGGCCCGAACCGGCTGAAGTCGACGAGGACGACTACTGAGGCCGGTCGACTTGACCGCCCCTTCACTTTCCGAACCCAGCCGCGATTGCCCGCTCTGCCCGCGGCTGCATGATTTCATCGCCGAATGGCGGCAGCGCGAGCCGTCATGGTTCAACGCGCCGGTGCCGACCTTCCTGCCACTGGGTGGCGAAGATACCGTCCAGCTTCTGATCGTTGGTCTGGCGCCTGGCCTGCGCGGCGCCAACCGCACCGGGCGCCCCTTTACCGGCGACTATGCCGGCGACCTGCTCTATTCGACACTGATTGCCCACAACTTCGCACGCGGCGAGTTCAAGGCGCGGCCCGATGATGGGCTGGAACTCCTCGGCACTGCGATCACCAACGCGGTGCGCTGCGTGCCGCCGGAGAACAAGCCGGTCGGTGCCGAGATCGCCACCTGCCGGACATTCCTGGTGCCGACGATCGCTCGCTTTCCCAACCTGCGCGCCGTGCTGGCGCTGGGATCGATCGCGCACCAGTCGACCGTGCGGGCACTGGGCGGGCGCGTCGCCGCCTATCCGTTCAAACATGGCGGCCAGTTGGAAGCCGACGGCATCATGCTGTTTTCGAGCTACCATTGCTCGCGCTACAACACCAATACCGGTGTGTTGACCGAAGACATGTTTGTCAGGGTATTTGGCGAGATCGCGGCATTCCTGAAGAACTGAGCTCTCGGATACCGTGCGGTCTGCGGTGCCTGCTCACACCGGCAGCAAGGCATCCGGCTTCACGTCGCCGATCGAGGCATAGGTATGTGTCTCCTTCACCCCCGGCAGCGGCAGGATGACGCGTTTGAGAAAGTCCTGATAGTCGGCCATCTCGGCAATGCGGGCCTTCACGAGATAGTCGAAGCCGCCGACGACCATGTGGCATTCCAGAACCTCGGGCGCCTTTGCCACCGCCTCGGCGAAGCGGTCAAAGATATGCGGGGCCGCATGATCGAGCCGCACCTCGATGAAGACAAGCATGCCGCGGCCAATCTTTGCCGGATTGAGCACCGCCCTGACGGCGGTGATGAACCCGTCGCGAAACAGGCGTTTCACGCGCTGGCTGGCGCCGGTTGGTGACAGGCCGACGCGCGCTGCCAGGTCGAGCGTGGTACGGCGTCCATCTTCCTGCAGCAGTCGCAGAAGACTGCGGTCGACGGCGTCTAGGTCGACTGGTTCAGGATTCACGTTCAAGCCCTCCTATTTGCGTGAATTACACTTCAAGTTGTAAAAAACAGCGTATTTTGTCGCGACCATTTCGACCATAGGCTGCGCTTCATCGCAAGGTCGGGGCTGTCTGCTCCTGGCGACATGAACATGCGGCGGAACTGACATGGCGGACGGACGAGACACGGGAGACACAAGACTGGCGGTGATCGCCGGCCTTGTCATGATCGCCATCTATGCAGCGCAGTTCGTCGCCGCTCGCTTCAGCCTCAGGGAGCATCTGACGGCCACCGACATGGCCAGCCTGCGCTTTGCCGGTGCCGGCGCGGTGTTCCTGCCGATCGTCTGGAGGCGCGGCCTGGCGACCATGAAGGCGCTGGGCTGGCGGCGTGGACTGACGTTGGCTGCACTGGCCGGATTGCCCTATCCGCTGATCATCAACTGGGGTCTAACCCACGCGCCCGCCGCCCATGCCGCGGCGCTCTGCCCGGCCTCGATCGTGTTCTTCTCGTTCCTATTGTCGCTGTTCAGGGAAAGCGCGTCGCGTCGGCGGATCATCGGCGTCGTTACGATCATCGCCGGCTTGTTGCTGTTCATAGCGCCGGCGCGCACCGGCGCCAGCGATGTCCTGTCCGGGGACCTGCTGTTTATCGGATCGGGCGCGATGTTTTCCACATATGCCGTTCTTGTGCAGCGATGGCGTGTCGACCCGGTCACGGCGACCGCGAGCGTCGTGCTTTTGTCCTGCCTGCCGCTGCCACTTCTTTATGTCTTTGCGCCAAGCGGCCTCCATGCCGCCGCAGGCGCCGAAATCGCCAGCCAGATCGTCATTCAAGGTCTTCTCGCGGGCGCTGCCGCAATGTTCCTCTACACTTACATTGTCGACCGATTGGGCTCACAGGCTGCATCACTGTTCCTGCCGGGTGTGCCGGTCGCCACCGTGATGGTCGGCATGGTCGTGCTTGGCGAGACCCCGCTGGCTATTCAATGCGTGGCCATCGCCATCATGGCCGCCGGAATGGGTTATTCGGCGATGGCTCGACGCAGCACCAGGGAAAATCTGGCTGTCTCGACATCAGCTGGATCGTGAATGGTCTGGGGGGCATGGCAGGCTGCCGAAGAACAGGACCGGCATCGGATCGGGCCTGTTCATCAAAGTGTGGAGGCGAGCAGCGCCGCCAACTTCTCCGGCCCGCCCTGCAAAACGTTCAGATCGACGTCCCCCTCGATGCCGTTCACGCGCCCCCTGTTGTGGTACTGCCAGTAGATCCAGTCACGGCGGTCCGGTTCCATGAGCAGTGAGCGTAGCCAGAGTGGGCGAGCGGCTATTTGCCCGGCATAAGCGGCCTCGGCTTCATCCGTCAGATAGACGATCGCCGGCTTGCCGAATGCCGCCTCGACAGGTCCGAGGAAGGCCTGGAGTTCGGCATTCAACTGTTCGGGCGACGGACACCGCGGACAGTTGCCGCCGAACTCGATGTCGACCACGGGCGGCAGCAGCGGCTGATCGTGCGGCACCACCGAGATGAAATTCCTCGCCTGGTCGGCGCCCGGCCGGCAGAAGGTGAAGAAATGATAGGCGCCGACGGCTAGTCCGGCGGCGCGGGCCTCGCGCAGATTGCCGGCGAAGGCGTCGTCGACATGGTCGCCGCCTTCAGTCGCCTTGATGACGACGAAAGCCACATCATCGGCGGCAACACGCCGCCAGTCGATCCGGCCCTGATGATGGGAGACGTCGATGCCCCTGACCGGATATCGGTCGCGGTCGGGAGAGTAGGTGCGGAAATAGGCCACTCCCCCCGCAGCAATGACACATGCCAGGGCAAGACTGGCTACGCCCCAGAGAACAATCCGCTTCTTCAAGACCATCCCCTGTTGAACTTGCCGGTGTTCGACGTTGAAAACCCGACCGCTGGCTTTCCAGGCTATCTCCCGATCACCCGCGTTCCTTCAACAGCCGGCCTTTTTCGCGCGACCAGTCGCGTTGCTTTTCGGTCTCGCGCTTGTCGTGCAGTTTCTTGCCGCGGCCGACGGCAAGCAGCAGCTTGGCGCGTCCCTGGTCGTTGAAATAGATTTTCAGCGGCACCAGCGTCATGCCTTCGCGGTCCACGCTCTGCGACAGCTTGGCCATTTCGCGCTTGTTGAGCAGCAGTTTGCGGCGGCGGCGCGGCTCGTGGTTGAAGCGGTTGGCCTGCAGATATTCGGGCAGATAGGAATTGATCAGCCAGATCTCGCCGCCTTCGACCGAGGCATAGCTGTCCTGGATGTTGGCCTGGCCCTGACGCAGCGACTTGACCTCGGTTCCGGTCAGCACAAGGCCGGCCTCGATCGTGTCGAGCACCTCGTAGGAAAACCGCGCTTTGCGGTTTTCGGCAACGGTCTTGTTGTTGGGATCGGCTTTTCTGACTTGGTTCATGAGGTCTAGAGTCCGTTTCGAAACTCGCTCCCGCGAGTCAGATGATGGTGCTACCGAGAACCGGAGCGGAGCGTACATATAGTACGGGAACACCGGAAGCGCAGGTGGCGCCCTCAGATGACCGCGGGAGCAGACTTCCCAAACGGGCTCGCTAATTGATCAAGCCGGCGTGCTTCATGGCCGCATCGATCCTCTCGGCCGTTGCCGGCTCGACAGTCACCAGCGGCGAACGCAGCACGTTCTCGACCTTGCCCAGCTTCGACAATGCATATTTCGCGCCGGACACGCCGGGCTCGATGAAGATCGCCTTGTGCAGCGGCAAGAGACGGTCCTGCAGCTCCAGCGCCTTCGCACTGTCGCCCGCAAGCGTTGCTTCCTGGAATTCGGCGCAGAGCCGCGGCGCGACGTTCGAGGTCACCGAGATGCAGCCGACACCACCATGCGCGTTGAAACCCAGTGCGGAAGCGTCCTCGCCCGAAAGCTGGATAAAATCCTTGCCGCAGGTCATGCGCTGCTCCGACACGCGTTCGACCTTGCCGGTGGCGTCCTTGACGCCGACGATGTTCTTGAAGTCGTGCGCCAGCCGGCCCATCGTCTCCGGCATCATGTCGATGACCGAGCGCGGCGGGATGTTGTAGATGATGATCGGCAGCTTGGTCGCCCGGGCGACAGCGGCGAAATGCTCGTAGAGGCCGCGCTGTGTCGGCTTGTTGTAATAGGGCGTTACGACCAGGGCAGCATCGGCGCCGGCCTTTTCGGCATACTGCACGAGCCCGACAGCTTCCTCGGTGTTGTTGGAACCGGCGCCGGCAACCACCGGGGCGCGGCCCTTGGCCACCTCGATGCAGACCTTGACGACGTGGCGATGCTCGTCATGCGACAGCGTAGGCGACTCGCCCGTCGTGCCGACAGGAACCAGGCCTGTCGTGCCCTCGCCAAGCTGCCAGTCGACGAACGCGCGAAAGGCTTTCTCGTCGAAACGCCCGCTCTTTTCGAACGGTGTCACGAGCGCGGTAAGCGAGCCTCTCAGCATGTCGTCCAACTCCTTGGGACTTCTCGGTTCACGCATGTCGTTGTCCCAAAACCGGTATCCACTTTTGGGCGCCATGCACTTTGTTGGTTGTGCATGTCGTTACCCCAAAACCGGTATCCACTTTTGGGCGCCATGCACTTTGTTGGTTATGCATGTCGTTACCCCAAAACCGGTATCCACTTTTGGGCGCCATGCATCGGTGTTTCGTGGTGCGCCTTCTAACCGAAAGCGAAGCCGCGCACCATAGTCTCGACATTGTTGCGCGGCAAGCATTGCCATGGTGCCAGCAAGCGTAATTCGAACGGCCTCGATAACCCTTTGTTTACGAGCCCTTCACGACCTAAGTTTAGGCTTCAAGGCTTCTTCGCCGCCGGTAAAATACTGGATTAAGGAAAGACACGCGATCATGCCGACCAGTCGGCCCCATCTCTTCGCGCTGCTTGGCGCCGTCGCCGCGCTGATGCCCGGCGTGGCGATCAGCGGCAGCGTCGATGTGCGGGTCACCTCGGCCATCCCGGTGCCTGGTGTACAGGACAAGGCGCAACAGGCCCCCTCACCCAGCGTCGCGCGGTTGAAAAGTGGGCTGGATGCGCTGGCGGCCGGCGATATTGCCGGCGCGCGCGGCGTGCGTGATGCACTGCCCGCACAATCGCTCGACCAGCACATATTGGCCTGGGCGATCGCGCTTTACGGCGGAGACAAGGTTCCGAGCGGCGACATCGCGGCGGCCGCGAAGATGCTGCCCAACTGGCCGGGCACCGTCGCCTTGCGCAAGAACAGCGAGCGCGCGCTCTACCGCGAAAACCCGGCGGCGGATGTCGTCGTCAAGGCATTCGACGGCAGCCAGCCGCAGACATTCGAAGGCGTGATGGTTCTCGCGCGCGCCTATGTGTCGTCCGGCAACGCCAAGGCGGCGCGATCGGTGCTGTCGCCGTTCTGGCGCACCGCGATCCTGGAGGCCAAGGACGAGACGGCTCTGATCAAGGAGTTCGGCAGCCTTGTTCCTGCCGCCGACGACCGTTTTCGCATGGAGCGCATGTTCTATGCCGACCGGGTGAGTTCCGCCTTGCGTGTCGCCGGCCTCGCCGGCGCCCAGCAGCTTGCCGACGCTTGGGCGGCGGCCGACAGGAGCGACAAGAATGCCGCCAAACTCCTAAAGGCGGTACCGGCGGCGCAGCGTTCGGCCGGCTATTTCTTCGCGCAGGCCGAGTATCTGCGCAAGCAGCAGGATTTTGCGGGCGCCGCGGCGGTTGTCATGAAGGCGCCGGCGGACCGTGACTCCCTGGTCGATCCGGATGCCTGGTGGGTCGAACGCCGGGTGCTGTCGCGCGAACTGGTCGACCAGGGCAACATGAAGACGGCATACAAGATAGTCGCCACGCATGCCGCCGAAAGCGCGGCCAATGCGGCGGAAGCCGAGTTCCATGCCGGCTGGTACGCGCTGCGTGGCCTGAACGATCCCAAGCTCGCGGCGACGCATTTCGCGCGTATCGCCGACCTTGCCCAGGGACCGATGACCCTGTCGCGCGCCTATTACTGGCTCGGCCGCGCGGCGGAAGTTGGAGGCCCTGGCAATGCCAAGGACTATTTTGGACGTGCGGCGACCTACGGCACCACGTTTTACGGCCAGCTCGCCGCCGAACGTGTCGGCCGGCAGGCGCTCAACATCGTCTATCCCCAGCCAAGTGCCGCCGACCGGCAGAGCTTTGCCGGCCGCGAGGCCGTCTCCGCCATCAAGCGCCTGCAAGAGGCGGGCTACGATCGCTATGCCGAAACGCTCTACCGCGACCTTGCCGGCCAGTTGACCAGTCCGGGGGAACTGGCGCTGCTCGCCATTCTGGCGGAAAAGCAGGATAACCATTTCATGGCGCTGAAAATCGGCAAGATCGCCGGAGCGCGGGGCATCGACGTCGGAGCGCTGTCCCATCCGCTCGGCGTCATCCCCGATTCGGCCAATATTTCCGGTTCCGGCAAGGCGCTGGCCTACGCGATCGCCCGCCAGGAAAGCGAATTCAATATCGGCGCCATATCCAGTGCCGGCGCGCGCGGGCTGCTGCAGCTGATGCCGGCAACCGCCAGGCAGTTGGCGAAGAAGGCCGGATTGCAGTTTTCGCAGACCAGACTGACAACCGACGCCGCCTATAATGCGACGCTTGGTTCGGCCTTCCTCGGCGAACAGCTGGATCGCTTCAACGGCTCGTACGTATTGACCTTCGCGGGCTACAATGCCGGCCCGGCCCGGGCCGGCCAGTGGGTGGCGAAATATGGTGACCCGCGCGGCAAGGACATCGATGCGGTGGTGGACTGGATCGAACGGATTCCCTACACGGAAACAAGAAGTTACGTGCAGCGCGTGATGGAGAATTACGAGGTCTACAAGATGCGTATCTCCGGCAAGTACGACATCGTCGGCGATCTCGTGAACGGGCGGAGTTGAAGTTTTTGCTCTTCCTTCGTGAGGAGAAGGAGGAGCCTTTCCCATTTGACCCTCCCGCGCTCCGTCTATAGCAGACGTGGACGATCCCTTCGGCTAGAGAACCCGTCCCATGTCGAGCAACCCAGGTTTCTCCGACTTCTTCTATGCCGCGCCAGATGGGCTGAGACTTCACGCGCGCGTCTATGGCGAAGCGAATTCCGCACATTGGCCGGTCGTCTGCCTGCCTGGCCTCACACGTAATGCGCGGGATTTTCACGAGCTGGCGCTCTATCTCTCAACGCGATCCGCCTTTGCGCGCAAGGTCATCGCCTTCGACTATCGCGGACGCGGACAGTCGGCCTACGATCCCGATGTCAGTCACTATAATGTCGGCGTCGAGGCGGGGGACATCCTTGCCGGGCTGACGGCGCTCGGCATCAAACAGGCGGCCTTCATCGGCACCTCTCGCGGCGGGCTGATCATCCATGTGCTTGGCGCGATGCAGCCGGCGGCGCTGAAAGCCATCGTGCTCAACGACATCGGGCCAGTGATCGAGCCCGCCGGCCTTGACCATATCCGCGCCTATCTCGATCCCACGCCAAGACCGAAGAGCCGTGCCGAGACTGTCGATGCCCTGCGCGACACCCATAGCAGCGACTTTCCCGCCCTCGCTTCGGCGGATTGGGAGCGGATGGCGTCAGCGCTCTATCGCGAGACAGATCAGGGGCTGATGCCGGATTTCGACCCGAGGCTGGTTGAAACGCTCGCCGCCCTCGACCTAAGCAAGAAACTGCCGGATTTGTGGGCGCAATTCGAGGCGCTGGCCGTCATGCCTATGCTGGTCATACGCGGTGCCAGTTCGAGACTTTTCTCCGTCGAGACGCTTGAAGAAATGAAGAAGCGCCACCCAAACCTCGAGGCGATCACGGTCGAGGGCCAAGGCCACGCGCCTTTCCTCGAGACCGGCAGCCTGCCCGTCGCCGTTGCTGCTTTTCTCGATCGCGCCGAGAGGCAAATAAGCGGCAAATAAGCCCCAAGACCAGATCAGATCCCGGGGCTGTTACGGCGGCAAAGGCAAACTGTCGGAACTACTTGGCCTTGGAGCTTTTGCGGGTCGCCTTTGGCGGCGCCTTCGCCGAAGCGCCCTCATCCGTCTGCTTCCGCTTCGCCGACGGCGTCGTCACCGGCGACGAAAACAGCGAGCTTTCCGCGTTGCCGGCCGGTTGCTCGCCGCGAGGCTTCTCCAGCACGACAACGCAACCATCGAGATCATTGGTGGCCAGATGCGCGTAGCGCATGGTCATCGACAAGGTCTGATGGCCAAGCCACATCTGCACGCGGCGGATGTCGATGCCGCCCTGGACAAGACGCGAAGCGCAGGTGTGGCGCAGGATGTGCGGCACGACCTGGTCGTCGGCGCCGAGCCCGACTTCCGCCTTGGCATCGTTCCAGATGGCGCGGAATTGTGCCTGGCTGAGCTGGGTGAACGGGCCCTTGGGTCGGCGTCCTTCGGCCGGAGGCAGCTTGATGACCTCCTTGACCCGTTCGGTCATCGGAATGGTCCGGCTGCGGCCGGATTTGGTGATCCAGAAGGAGACGCGATGTTCCTGGATATCGTTCCAGATCAGCCCGAGCGCCTCTCCGAGGCGGCATCCGGTGTCGACCAGGAAGACGGAAAGCCGGTAAGCATCCTCGCTGCGGCTCTTGATAGCGGCAAACAGCCTTGCCTCTTCCTCCCTCTCGAGGAAACGAATTCGTCCCGCCCGCTCCTTCTGGCGGCGAAACTCGGGCAAGCTGTGGATATCTCCCATCTTGTAAGCCTTGCGCAGCAGTTTGCTGAGAGCAGCCATCTTTCGATTGATGGTCGCGTTGCTGTTGCCGCGCTGGCGCAAGGTGCCGATAAGGTTGTCCAGGGTACTCTGGTCAAAGGCGCTGAAACGCTCCCCAAGGAGGATCTCGTCTATCTCGCCGATGAAGGAGCTGACATTATATTTATGTCGCCCATCATCCCACAATATGTCTCGATAAGCTGAAAAAAGCTCTCCGACCCGGTATGACTTTACTTCTCTTATCTTGTTATATGTGTAGTTGATCTTCGAGTTCTGAGAAGAAAACGTCGAAAACTGATCAGAGGGGTATCCCTCTTGAATCGCTTCGTTGGTCATTATCCGTCACTCCCCCGAGTGGATTGGAATCAGCCCTATCCGCTTGGGAGCGTCCTTTCAAGAGATTAAATCACGCAGTTGTGATCTCACCCGCCCACCGCGGATCCCACGAGACCAAGCCTACGGATCTGTTCAGCTACCGATTCCCCCTTTTCCTTCGTTTGCGTTGACCCAGTCACGAAACAAAAACAGCCCGGGCGTTTGTGCGCCCGGGCTGGATTTTACCTGTAAGGAACCAGCCCTTAGAAAGAGCGCTGGAAGCGGAGGAGACCGCCGATGTTGCTCTTCTTGTTGGCATGGGTCCAGTTGGAGAAGTCGGCGTCGTCGAACTTGCCCGCATTGAGGTAGTCGACTTCAGCCGTGACAGTGAAGCCGGGAACAATGTCGTAGGCGATGTTTGCGGCGATGCCGAGGTTCTTCCATTCGTCATACGAAGCCTGGAGATTGAACGAGGTCTTCTCGTTGAACTTGTAGGTGCCACCGCCCCACACTGCCCAGTTGCCGCCCCACTGCTTGTACATGCCGCGACCGCCAGCAGGGAAAGCCAACGTGCCGTCGGTGAGGTTGTCATCGGTGCCGTAGCCGACCATGGCAAACAGCGACAGTTCGTTGGAGACGTTGACGTCCAGGCGGACCTTGCCGGCGACTTCTTCGTAGTTGCTGTCATAGGATACAACGCCGGTGATGGCACCCCAGCCCTGCGTCCACTTCACGCCGCCCACGACATGCGGAACATAGCTGTCGATCGTGTAGGCGCCATAACCTTCTTCGAGGGAGACGACTGCCGAGAAGCCATTGCCAGCGTCGAAATAGTACTGGATGACGTTGGTGTCGAAGCCGCCATAGGGAACCAGCGTATCCTGGATGACGTTGCCGGCGTAGCCGATGAACGTATCGAAGGCGGATTCATCCTTACCGACGCGGAGACCACCGAGCTGGACCCATGCGAAGTTCAGCGAAACAGGTTCGTTGCCAGCTTCATTAATGAAGGGGCTCGTATCGCGCTGGGTGTTGCTGAAATTGAAACGGGTCTCCGTGTAGGTCTTCAAGGTGCCGAGTTCGGTTTCCTGGCCGGTCCAGGTCTTCAGCGCGAAGCGGGCCCGCTTGCGCCAGGTGTCGTTGCTGTCGCCGATATCCATGTGATCTGCGCTTCTAGCGCCATCGAACGAACCGACGTCGCCGCCGCCGATGTCATAGCGGATATAGCCGCCGATGCGCAGGCAGGTTTCGGTGCCGGGGATGTAGAAGTAGCCAGCGCCGTAGACGTCGCAAATCTTGACGTATTCAGCGGGTTCCGGCTCGGCGACGACGACGGCGTCGGCGGCGCGCGCACCGGAAACTGCGATCAGGGCCGCAGCGGAGCCGAGAAGAAGGCTCTTGATGTTCATTTTCTGACCTCCAGTCAGAATCGCGAGCGAAGGCCGACGAAAAGCTGCCAGGAGAGCCGTTTTCCTTTTTATTTCAGGTAGATAATATGGTGGCGGTCAGCGAGGCGCGGTCTGCAAGAAACGCTTGGTCGCGAAAGCCTTGCCCGATCCGGTCTTGAAATATCTCTCAAGTTGGCGAGCGTTGGCCTCGGTTTCGACCGCGATGTAGCTCTTCAAGGCTACGGGCAGGTAGGCCTTTGTCGATGGAACATTGCCCAATCGGTGCGATTCGGTGCGGCGTCGAAGGTCGTTTGTCGATCCGACATAGATATCGCCGTTACGGAGCTCCAGGAAATAGACGTACCACATGGTCCCCCTACGCTACTTCGTAGCTTCGGGCGACACTCCTACGCCCAAATGCGGTTCCGGGTGGCCTGCCACCCGAAGCCCGCAGGGCGTAGGGTGGCGGAGAGGATGGGATTCGAACCCACGAGAAGCTTTTGACCTCTACTCCCTTAGCAGGGGAGCGCCTTCGACCACTCGGCCACCTCTCCGTTGAGCCGCTGGATAAAGAAAAGCGCCGGCACAATCAACAACCCCGCATCATTAATATAGAAAATAACGGCGCTCTGTCGCCGCGGATTCCGCGATGGGGCGGTTATGCGGCAAACCCCTGGCAGGTGACTCGCGGCCTCGCCACGATTCCATCGGCCGAATGCCGGATTCGGCCGGAAATAGCCGGCTGCGGCGGGCCTGATGGTTAACGAGAGCTTTCTGAGTGAGGCCAAATCGTGTCATTTGTGCAACAACGCCGGGGGATAGCAGCCGAACAGCCCTTTCGCCGGTACGATCGTTGTTGAACGCCGCCGGCTCATGGGTAATGTCGAGTTCGAAGGAGCGGCGCGGTGCGCATCTTTTTCGGTAGTGGGGATGGGGCAGGGAACGCTGTCCTTCAGCAAAGAATACCCAGACCCGTTTTTTAACTTTTGACTGGAGGTCAGAAAATGAACATCAAGAGCCTTCTTCTCGGCTCCGCTGCGGCCCTGATCGCAGTTTCCGGTGCGCGCGCCGCCGACGCCGTCGTCGTCGCCGAGCCGGAGCCCGCTGAATACGTCAAGATTTGCGACGTCTACGGCGCTGGCTACTTCTACATCCCCGGCACCGAAACCTGCCTGCGCGTCGGCGGCTATATTCGTGAGGATATCGGTGTGGGCGACGGTGGCTCGTTCGATGGCGTCAATCACGTCACGGACCACCAGCACGGTGATGACGACTCGACCTACTGGAAGCAGACCCGCTTCACGCTGAAGACCTGGACTGGCCAGGAAACCGAACTCGGTACGTTGAAGACCTACACTGAGTACCGCATCAACTTCGGCAACAGCTACGGCGACTATGGCACCCCTGGTCTCGCAGGCAACACCGAAGCGAACCCTAACGCTGGCGGCGACGGCTGGCAGGCGCGCAACAAGACCAGCGCCTTGGAATTTGCCTGGATCCAGCTCGGCGGTCTGCGTGTCGGCGCTGACGAATCGGCCTTTGATACGTTCATCGGCTACGCCGGTAACGTCATCAACGACACGATCGTCCCTTACGGCAATTTCCAGACCAACGTCATCCAATACTACTTCGACGCTGGAAACGGCTTCTCGGCCGTGGTCTCGCTCGAAGAAGGCTCCGGTGAGGTTGGCACCATCGACAGCTATGTTCCGCATGTCGTCGGCGGTCTGAAGTGGACACAGGGCTGGGGCGCTCTCACCGGCGTCGTCGCCTATGACAGCAACTACGAAGAAGTGGCCGGCAAGGTTCGCCTGGATGTCAACGTTTCCAACGAACTGTCGCTGTTTGCCATGGTCGGCTATGGCTCGGACAACAACCTCAACGACCCGACCAACAACATCGATGCGCTCGGCCGCGGCTTCTACAAGCAGTGGGGCGGCAACTGGGCTGTGTGGGGCGGCGGCACCTACAAGTTCAACGAAAAGACCTCGTTCAACCTCCAGGCGTCGTATGACGACTGGAAGGACATCGGCGTCGCAGCGAACGTTGCCTACACGGTTGTTCCCGGTTTCACGATCACTGCCGAAGCCGATTGGCAGCGCGTCGGCCAGGGTGCCATCGACAATCAGTCCGTCTGGGTCAACGCGACCAAGAAGAACAACGTCGGCGGCCTCCTCCGCTTCCAGCGCGACTTCTAACCAATTTCGCCTTGGCGAAATCGAAACCCGGCGGGCAACCGCCGGGTTTTTTCGTGGGCTCAATAGAAGTGCGGCCCTGCTTCCCAGGCCGCGTGCTTCATCCTGTTTGGAGGCGACAGTAGCTGATCAACGAGGCTGAGGGAGCCGACTGATCGCGAGCCGGGCAACGCCTAGCCTTCATGCCCGGATCAATTCCCGGACAGATCACCCAGAGCCTCAATCAGCGGCAGGATTGAACTTCCATAGCCCTTCCAGCGATTGACCGAAGAGGTGTAGATCGGTTGTCGAACCTGCCAGCGGCTGAACGTGTTCACCGAACCTGGCTTGTCGAAGAAGCGCAGACAGGCGTCGTCCCAGGGCAGTCCCAGATGGTCGATCAAGCGGCGCGATTGCCTTTCCTGGTCGGAGACCATGTCCTCATAGCGGTTCTCAAGGATTTGGCCCGGTAAAACGCAGTCCCAATGACGCATAAGCCGGTCGTACTCACGATAATACAGCCCAAGCGTGTGGAGATCGGCCGTATAGGTATTGTCCTCGTTGAAACTCAGGAAGTAGCACGAGATGCAATTGTCGATGGCATCGCGACGGCAGTGAATGATGCGCGCCTTGGGAAACAGGATTCTAATCAGCCCGATAAGCTCGAAGTTATGAGGCAATTTGTCGACTATTCTCTCGGCATCGGGCGATTGCCGCCTGATGTGAGCGAGATATTCTTCAGCCAAGGACTTCGACTGATCAACCGTCATGTCCAGGATCGATCGCCGCAATTCCTCCGGCGAGCGCGTTTTAGGCGCGAGCCCATTCGTGATGCGCCGGAGTTTTGTCAACTCGCCTGCGCCACGAACCTCAGGATGGCTCCCCAGGATCTGCTCGGTCAAAGTGGTGCCCGAACGCGGCATGCCAAGCACGAAGACAGGCACTTCCGAAGAGCTTCCGTGCCCCGCCTTGTCAGCCAGCGTCTCAGGGCTGAACAAGTCGATCATGAAATCGATGCTGCGGCGGTAACCCTGGATGTCAAAGTGGCGCATCGACCGTTTTGCCTGCCGGAAATGATCCATCGCCTCGTCATAGCGCCTGATATCGTTGAGCACCTTCCCCGCCGCATAATGCAGTTGCTGTATGCTTTTCTCATCAAGCGCCGGATTTTTCAGCTCAGCCAGAATGGATTTGAATTCCGCCGGCTCATCCATGAATTTCCGGATGCTGACCAGGCCGGCATAGGCAGCGGCGACGTCCTGCCGATGCCCGATTGCTTCTTTCATGGAGCTGGTTGCCTCATCCATGCGACCGAGACTTACCAGAGCATTGGCCAGCCCCATTCGAGTGGCAGGATGGTTGCCGTCGATTTTGAGTGCTTTCTCATAAAGGGGCACGGCGATGTCGGCCTTGCCGTACCGGGTATAGGCGCGACCCAGTGCGCAAAGCGCCTCGACCCAATCGGCTTTCAACTCGCAGGCCCGTTCAAAATGCCTGATTGCATCCGGATGCTCGCCGACCTTCAAATAGGTTTCGCCCAATGTCAGGTGATAATGCGGGTTTAGGGGTGCCTCCTTCACTGCCCGCTCAAAACATCGAATGGCCATCTCGTCGTCCAGACCGAGAGCAAAGGTTCCAAGCAGATACAAGGCAAGGGGGTGTCGCGGGTTGTGAGCCAGGACGCGCTGACATAGCGCCTCCGCCTCCACCAACCGATTGGCTTGATGAAGTTCGAGCGCCTGCCGGAGCAGCGCGTCGTCAAGCCGCGCGCGCGATTGCGGGCTCGCTTTAGGCTGCGCAATTTTCGACTGCGGAATTTTCGGGCCGGGCGGACCTTTAAGGTGTTTGGACCATGCGGGCGGCAGGCGGTTGTTCATCGCGACTGGCTAGCAAAATAAACCAATCGAATCCACAAAATCCGACCCTATCGGTAGCTTCCAGGCAGAAGTCCTCGCTTAGCACCAGGCGCTTGAGAGTGGCCTAAACCGAGTTGTTGAGAGCGCAGCGGGCGCCTGACTTTTCAGACGTCCGCCAGGTCACCCAAGGCTTCAATCAGCGGCTGAATCTCCGCCTCATAGTTCTTCCAGCGCTTGACGGAAGATTTGTAGATCGGTTGACGCACCTGCCAGCGGCTGGGTGTGTTGACCGAACCATCCCTGTCGAAAAAGCGCAGGCAAGCGTCGTCCCAAGGCAGCCCAAGATAGTCAATAAGCCGGCGTGACTGCGCTTCCTGATCGTCAACCAGCGTTTCATACCGATTTTCAAAGATCAGGCCTGGAAAAACCTTGTTCCAATACCGCATCAGCCGGTCATATTCGCGGTAGTACAGGCCAAGCGTCTTTAAATCGGTGTTGTAGCTGTGTCCCTCACCGAACTTCAAGACAAAGCATGAGACGCAATTGTCGATGGCGTCGCGACGGCAATGAATGATCCGCGCATTTGGGAAGAGAATACCGATCAACCCGATCAATTCAAAATTGTGCGGCATCTTATCCACGATCCGAGGTGCGTCGGGTGCTCGCTCGCTCAGATAAGTCAGGTGCTCTTCCGCCAACGTTCCCGACAGGTTTTTTGTGATCGACGCGACCGCCTGGTTCAAATTTCCGGCCGACGACTTTCTGAGTCCGATCGCATTCGCGACCCGCCTAAGCTTCATCAGTTCGCCCGCGCCATGAACGCTTGGATGACTTGCGCATATCTGTTCCGTAAGCGTCGTACCCGAGCGAGGCATCCCGACCACGAACACAGGAACCTCGGAAGGATTTCCAAAGTCGCTTCTGGCAGCCAGCATCTCAGGCGTGAAAGTCTCGATCAGCGCGTCGACCCAGCGACGATATAGGTCGATATTAAAGCTGCGGCCTGAGGCCTGTTTCGACTTTTTGAAATGGTCGAACGCCTCCTGATAGCGCTTAAGGTCGTTCAGCACCTTGCCTGCCGCTAGGTGGAGCTTCTCCTCGCCATCGGCGTCAAGCTTGGGATTTCCAAGTTCGCCAAGGATGGACTTCAGTTCCTTTGGCTCTTCGGTGAATTTTTGCGTCTGCACAAGATCGTTATATGCGGTCGGCACCGCGATGCGGCGTTCGATTGCCTCATGGAGGTAACCGGCCGCTTCATCCATGCGTCCCAAGCTGGTGAGCGCACGGGCCAATCCGATCCGCACCTTTGGATGCTCCCGGTTGATTTTAAGTGCCTTCTCGTAAAGCGGCAAAGCCATCTCGGGTTTGCCAAAATCAAGATAAGCATCCCCCAATGCGCTAAGTGCCTCGATAAGGTTCGGCTGCAAATCCAACGCATGCTGCATATGTGTGATTGCTGGCGAATATTCGCTTACTTTCACATAAGCCGAGGCCAGGCCAAGATGGTAGTAAGGGTTCTTAGGTTCCTCATTGACCGCGCGAGCGAAATACCGCAACGCCGCCTCATCCTCGTAGCCCAGGCAAATAGTCCCCAGGATATACAGGGCGAGGGGGTGGTTTTGCGTACGCGACAGAACTTGAAGGCACAAGTCCTGAGCCTCGTTGAGGCGCTTGGCTTGCTGAAGGACGTATGCCTGCTTCAGCAGCGCCTCATCGGCCTGGATACGTGAAAGCGAATTTGCCGTCTGCGGATTGGCTTGTGGCGATCTTGGCTTCGGCGTGGGGCCAGGCTTGACGTGTTTGGACCAGGCGGGCGGGAGACGATTGTTCATGGAGCCTCGCTATCAAAAAGAGGCGAAGGAATCCAGTGTTGAGGGTGTAGCGTGGCGACCTTGCGCCAACCATCCGGTCACGTTAGCAAGAAGGTCCCTTCCAAGCGAGCTTCCGACATGCCTCAGCGCCCTGCCCTCTCACCCCTCATCGCAGCGCTTCCGTCGACCGTGCCGTTTGTCGGCCCCGAAGCGCAGCAGCGTGAGCGCGGGCGCGCTTTCCGTGCCCGTATCGGCGCCAATGAGAGCAGTTTTGGTCCTTCGCCGCGCGTCATCGCCCGCATGGAGAGCGTCGCGCGCGACCAGTGGATGTATTGCGACCCGGACAATTACGATCTGAAGGTCGCGGCTGCGGCGCATCACCATGTGGCGGTCGAAAATATCGTGGTCGGCGAAGGCATCGACGGTCTGCTCAGCCTGGTGGCGCGCATGTACGTGGCGCCTGGCGATGCCGTGGTCACCTCGCTCGGCGCCTATCCGACCTTCAACTTCCATATTGCCGGTGTCGGCGGCCGGCTGGTGACCGTCCCTTACGAGAATGATCGCGAAAGCCTTGACGGTCTGCTGGATGCGGTCGTCAGGGAGAAGGCGCCGCTGGTCTATCTGTCCAACCCGGACAATCCGATGGGCAGTTGGTGGGAAGCCGACGAGGTCATCCGCTTCATCGAAGCCTTGCCGGAAACCACCATGCTGGTGCTCGACGAGGCCTATGGCGAATTGGGACCAGCCTCGGCCCTGCCGCCGATCGACATCTCGCGGCCGAACGTCATCCGCATGCGAACCTTTTCGAAGGCCTATGGACTTGCCGGCATACGCTGCGGCTATGCGTTGGCCGAGACGCAAGTGATCAGCGACTTCGAGAAGATCCGCAACCACTATGGCGTCAGCCGCATGGCGCAGATCGCCGGCGTCGAGGCGCTCGCCGACCAGGCCTATCTCGAGACGGTGGTGGCCCGGGTCGCCGCCGGACGTCGGCGCATTGCCGATATCGCCGAACAGAACGGGTTGAAGCCGCTCGCCTCGGCGACCAATTTCGTCACCATCGACTGCGGCCATGACGGTGCTTTCGCCGTGAAAGTGCTGCAGGGGCTGTTGTCGCGCGACGTCTTCATCCGCAAGCCGATGGCGCCACGGCTCGACCACTGCATCCGCGTCAGCGTCGGTCTCGCCCACGAACTGGACATCTTCGCCGAGGAATTGCCTGGCGCCTTGGCAGCGGCGCGCGGAAACTAGGGCACTTCGCGGCGCTCGGGAGCCATCGCGGCGCCGAGCAGATGTCCGGCACGCGCCAGCACATCCGACAATTCCGCGGCTTCCCTGTCATTCAAGCCCGCGGTCAGGCGGGCCAGATCACGATCCGTGGCCGCATGAAGTGCGGCAAGCGCGGCCTGGCCGCGCGCGGTGAGCGAAAGAACGCGCGGCCGGAGTGGCGCGGGATCGGTACACATCTCGGTCAGGCCGGCGGCAGAAAATTTGGAACGGAGGCCCTCGATTTTCATCGGGGTCACCGTTTCAACCGTTGCCTTCGTTCGATGCTGCGCCAGACTCTATGGAACGGGAGCGAGCCATGAATGAGCGGAAAAGGGCAGTGCAGGCGCACATATACGGCACGGTCCAAGGGGTCGGCTACAGGGCGTGGACGCGCGATGAAGCGACAAGGCTCGGGCTGTTGGGCTGGGTGCGCAACGAAAGAGACCGCTCGGTGACGGCATGGCTTACCGGCGCCGACGCGGCGATTGCGGCCATGATTGAACGGCTTCGGCAAGGCCCGCCTGGCGCGGCTGTCTCTCGCATCGATGTGGAAGAGCTGGAAACCTGGGCCACGCCTGGAGATTTCAGGATCATCGGATAGACGGATTTCCGCCTGCTTGAATTAATTGAACGTTTGTTTTATTATTCTGCCGTCACGAGGCGACGATGGCGCGCACCACAGGATCACACGGCGAGCGAACCGAAGCGGCAGTCCGTGAAGCGGCGGCCACCCTGATTGCGCGTTACGGTTATGAAGCAATGTCGATGCGCCAGTTGGCCGCCGAGGTCGGCGTGCAGGCGGCCGCGCTCTATCGCTATTTTCCGACCAAGGAAGACCTGCTGTTCACGCTGATGCGCGACCATATGCAAGCGCTTCGCGAGGCCTGGGAGCGTTCCAGGCCGGCCGACGCGGATCCGGTGCGGCAGCTTGCCGCCTATGTGCGCAACCACATCGCCTTTCATATCCGGCGCCGCCACGCCACACATGTGTCGAACATGGAATTGCGCAGCCTGTCGCCCGACAGGCTGACACAGATCCTGCGCATGCGCACGGCCTACGAAAAGGAACTGCGTTCGATCCTGCGCGATGGCGCCGAGGCGGGTTTTTTCCGCATCGAGGACACCGGCCTGACGGCCATGGCTCTGATCCAGATGATGACCGGCGTCATCGTTTGGTTCCGGCCGGGCGAGCGATTGTCGATCGCCGAGGTCACGCAGACATACCTTTCGATGACAATGCGCCTGGTCGGCGCGAACATTGGCGTTGGTACCGGGGAGGAACGGCATGTACACGAACACGCTCAGCTTCGGGCATGATGAGGACATCGAGGCGTTGCGCGACCTGGTGCGCCGCTTCGCCCAGGACAGAATCGCGCCAATAGCCGCTGACATCGATCGCGAGAACGAATTCCCGGCGCATCTATGGGGAGAACTCGGCACTCTTGGCCTGCTCGGCATAACCGCCGATCCCGATTTCGGCGGCAGCGGCATGGGCTATCTCGCCCACGTGATCGCGGTCGAGGAAATCTCACGGGCCTCGGCATCGGTCGGCCTTTCCTACGGCGCCCACTCCAATCTCTGCGTCAACCAGATCAACCGCTGGGCAACGCCGGCACAGAAGGAAAAATACCTGCCGCCGCTATGTTCGGGCGAGCACGTCGGCGCGCTTGCCATGTCGGAGCCCGGCGCCGGCTCCGACGTGGTGTCGCTCAAGTTGCGCGCCGAAAAGCGCAATGACCGCTATGTGCTCAACGGCACCAAGATGTGGATCACCAACGGCCCGGATGCCGAAACGCTGGTCGTCTACGCCAAAACCGACCCGGACCGGAAATCGCGCGGCATCACCGCCTTCATCGTCGAAAAGGCGATGCCGGGGTTTTCGGTGGCGCAGAAACTCGACAAGCTCGGCATGCGGGGGTCCAACACCGGCGAACTGGTCTTTTCGGATGTCGAGGTGCCGTTCGACAATGTGCTGCACGAGGAAGGACGCGGCGTCGAGGTGCTGATGTCCGGCCTCGACTATGAGCGCACCGTGCTTGCCGGCGGCCCGATCGGCCTGATGGCGGCCTGCCTCGACGTAGCGATCCCCTATGTTCACGAGCGCAAGCAGTTCGGCCAGCCGATCGGGGAATTCCAGCTGGTGCAAGGCAAGCTTGCCGACATGTATACGGCGATGAACGCCGCGCGTGCCTACGTATACGCCGTCGCCGCCGCCTGCGACCGCGGCCAGACCAGCCGCAAGGATGCAGCCGGCTGCGTGCTGTTCGCCGCCGAGAAAGCGACGCAGATGGCACTCGACGCCATCCAGCTGCTTGGCGGCAACGGCTATATCAACGACTATCCGACCGGCCGGCTTTTGCGCGACGCGAAGCTCTACGAGATCGGCGCCGGCACCAGCGAGATCCGTCGCTGGCTGATCGGCCGCGAGATCATGGCGGAGGGGGTGTAGCATGGCTATCCTCCAAACCCAGATCTCGCCCTCCTCCGAAACCTTCCGTGCCAATGCCGAGCGCATGCGCGCGCTGGTTGCCGACATCGCTGAAAAGGCCACGACAGTCGAGCGCGGCGGCTCGGATGAGGCCCGCGATCGCCATGTCGGTCGTGGCAAGCTGCTGCCGCGCGAACGTCTGGCGCAATTGCTGGACACCGGTTCGCCCTTCCTCGAGATCGGCCAGTTCGCTGCATGGTCCATGTATGGCGAGGAGATTGCGTCGGCCGGCCTGATCGCCGGCATCGGCCGCGTCGAGGGCACCGAGGTGATGGTCGTTGTCAACGACGCCACGGTGAAGGGCGGCACCTACTATCCGCTGACGGTGAAGAAGCATCTGCGCGCGCAGGAGATCGCGCTGCAGAACAATTTGCCATGCGTCTATCTGGTCGACAGCGGCGGCGCCAATCTGCCCAACCAGGACGAGGTCTTTCCCGACCGCGAGCATTTCGGCCGCATTTTCTACAACCAGGCCAACATGTCGGCTGCCGGCGTTCCGCAGATCGCCTGCGTCATGGGCTCCTGCACCGCTGGCGGCGCCTATGTGCCGGCGATGTCGGACGAGACGATCATGGTGCGCAACCAGGCGACCATCTTCCTCGGCGGACCGCCGCTGGTGAAGGCGGCCACCGGCGAAGACGTCAGCGCCGAGGAATTGGGCGGCGCGGATGTACACACCAGGCTTTCCGGCGTCGCCGATCACTATGCGCTGGACGACGAACACGCGCTCGCCATTTGCCGGCGCATCATCAAGAACCTGAATCGGAACAAGGCTGTAAGCCTGAGCTTACAGAAAGCTCATCAGCCGCTTCATCCCGCGGAAGAGCTCTATGGCATCGTCCCGACCGACCTGCGCCAGCCCTATGACGTGCGCGAGGTGATCGCGCGCATCGTCGACGGCTCCGAATTCGATGAGTTCAAGCAGAACTACGGCACCACGCTGATCACCGGTTTCGCCCACCTCCATGGCATGCCGGTCGGCGTCATCGCCAACAATGGCGTGCTGTTTTCCGAAAGCGCGCTGAAGGGCGCGCACTTCATCGAGTTGTGCTGTCAGCGCAAGATTCCGCTGGTTTTCCTTCAGAATATCACCGGCTTTATGGTCGGCCGCAAATACGAGGCGGGCGGCATCGCCAAGGACGGCGCCAAGTTGGTGATGGCGGTGGCGACCGCCAGGGTGCCGAAGGTGACCGTCATCATCGGCGGTTCGTTCGGCGCCGGCAACTACGGCATGTGCGGCCGCGCCTACTCACCGCGCTTCCTGTGGATGTGGCCGAACGCACGCATCTCGGTGATGGGCGGCGAACAGGCGGCAACCGTGCTCGCCATGGTCAAGCGCGAAGGCATCGAGCGAAAGGGCGGCGAGTGGAGCGCCGAGGAGGAAGCGAAATTCAAGAAGCCGATCCTGATGAAGTACGAGCATGAAGGCCATCCGCTCTATTCCTCGGCAAGGCTCTGGGATGACGGCATCATCGATCCGGCCAGGACACGCGAGGTGCTGGCGCTCAGCCTTTCCGCGTCGCTCAACGCCGAGATCGAGGAGACACGCTTCGGCGTGTTCAGGATGTGAGATGAGCAAGGCCCAAGACAGGATCCGCATCCACACCGGCGACATCACGAAGCTGGATGTCGACGCCATCGTCAATGCTGCCAACACCTCGCTTCTCGGCGACGGTGGAGTCGATGGCGCCATCCACCGCGCGGCGGGTCGTGAGCTCGAGATAGAATGCCGGATGTTGAACGGATGCAGGGTCGGCGACGCCAAGATCACCAAGGGTTACAAGCTGCCAGCTCGACATATCATCCACACGGTCGGGCCGGTCTGGCAGGGCGGCGGCAAGGGCGAAGCCGAACTGCTGGCCTCTTGCTATCGCAGGTCGCTGGAACTCGCGACCGCCAATGATTGCCGTTCGGTGGCGTTTCCCGCGATCTCGACCGGTGTTTACCGCTACCCGAAAGACGAGGCGACCGAAATCGCCGTCTATGAGGTCAATGACTTCATCAAGCACAACGCGCTTCCCGAAATCGTTGTTTTCTGCTGCTTCGACGAAGCGATGGCGGAACTATACCGTCAACATCTTGCAACATTGGGTGGAGATTGAATTTTATAGGCCAGGCCTTTCGTTCGCTCACGAAATCGCGAGCTCATCCCGCAGCTCTGGCGGCGCCGGAGAATATTCGCTATCGCTCCTGCTGCACTTTGCAATGGGGATGGGGTGAGAATGAAACGGAAATATTCACGGAATGTGTCTACTTTAATACTTTCGGCATTGCTGCTAACCGCCGCGCATGGCGCGGGCGTGGCCGGATCGCTGGCGGGAAGCGAGGGAGACAAGCGTTTCCCGCCCTATTTGCCACGAAATTTGAAAGATCCATGTACCAAGACCTACAAGGCCTATGTGGCGGCCGGCGGCCATTCGGCCTACGCCACCACGCCTTATGCCCGGATCATGTCATCATACATAATCTGCGGCGGGCATCTGAACGCGCCGTCACAAAAGGCAGCGGAAGAACTGGCTATGAAATCCTGTCTGGCCACGCGCGCGCACTACAAGGTAACCACCGGCGGCGCCTGCGAGATCGCCGCTTCGAAATAGGCCGGTGCCTACCAAAATGGCGCCGCCCGATACTGACCCGGGAGGCTCCATGTTCACGAAAATCCTGATCGCCAATCGGGGCGAGATCGCTTGCCGCGTCATCCGCACGGCTCGCAAGCTGGGCGTGCACACTGTCGCCGTCTATTCGGATGCCGACGCGAGATCCCTGCATGTCGAGATGGCCGACGAGGCGGTCCATATCGGTCCTTCGCCCGTCGGCGAGAGCTATCTGCGCGGTGACAGGATTGTCGCCGCGGCCCTGGCCACGGGTGCGCAGGCCATCCATCCCGGTTACGGCTTCCTGTCGGAAAACCCCGATTTCGTCGACCAGGTGGTAGCCGCCGGTCTCGTTTTCATCGGCCCGTCGGCGACCTCGATCCGCGCCATGGGGCTGAAGGACGCCGCCAAGCGGCTGATGGAAAAAGCCGGCGTTCCGGTCGTTCCGGGCTATCATGGCGAGGCGCAGGAAATCGTGCTGCTTGCGTCAAAGGCCCGCGAGATCGGCTATCCCGTGCTGATCAAGGCGCGCGCTGGCGGCGGCGGCAAGGGCATGCGCCGCGTCGAGCATCCCGATGACTTTTCCGAGGCACTCTCCAGCGCCCGGCGCGAAGCAAAGGCCGCTTTCGGCGACGACCGCGTGCTGGTCGAGAAATATGTCGACAAGCCGCGCCATATCGAAGTGCAGGTGTTCGGCGATAATTTCGGCAATGCGGTGCATCTCTACGAGCGCGACTGTTCGGCGCAACGCCGCCACCAGAAGGTAATCGAGGAGGCCCCCGCCCCCGGCATGACGCCGGCTTTGCGCAAGGCAATGACCGAGGCGGCGGTGAAGGCCGCCAAGGCAATCAACTATTCCGGCGCCGGCACCATCGAATTCATCGTCGACGCCTCGCAAGGCCTCGAGGCCGATCGCTTCTGGTTCATGGAAATGAACACCCGGCTGCAGGTAGAGCATCCGGTCACCGAGATGGTCACCGGCACCGATCTCGTCGAATGGCAGCTACGGGTCGCCAGCGGCGAAAGACTGCCGAAGACACAGAGCGAGATCACGCTTTGCGGCCATGCTTTCGAGGCGCGCATCTATGCCGAGGATGCGGCCAAGGGGTTTCTGCCGGCGACAGGCACGCTGCACCACCTTAGATTTCTGGACGTTGCCCCCGAAGGCGCCGCGATACGCATCGAGACCGGCGTGCGGGCTGGCGATGCCATCTCGCCCTATTACGACCCGATGATCGCGAAGCTGGTCGTCCATGCCGGAGACAGACGGGCGGCGCTGGAGGCGCTCCGCACCGCGCTCGCGCAAACCGAGATTGCCGGCTCCACCGTCAACACCGCTTTTCTTGCCGCTCTTGCCGCCGATCCGGATTTTGCGGCTGAAGACATCGATACCGGCCTGATCGGCAGACACCAGGAGGCGTTGACGGCGGTCGCGCCGCCGACCGGCGAAATCATCGCGGCTGCCGCCCTGGCGGCCTCGGGCGCCGGAGCACTGCCGCCGTCGAACGACCCATGGTCGTCACTCGCCGGCTATGCGCATTTCCACGGCGTGGCGCGGCGCATGCGGCTGACGTTCGGCGACGAAGCCATTCAGGCAAGGATATCAGTGCGATCGGACGGGCGCTTCCAGGTGGCGCTCGATGCGCCTTATGACAGCACCGATTCGCATGATCTTCGCGCCGTTCCCCGCCTCGCCCGCTGGCCTGGCCACATCACAGCGTTCGAAGGCGCCGTCGGCTACACTTTCGCGGTGCCGGACCCCTTGGCCAGGAGCGATGAAGCGGCCGCCGCCACCGGCAGCCTGCGCGCACCGATGCCGGGCCTGGTCAAGCTTGTGCGCGTGGCGAAAGGCGACGCTGTGATCAAAGGACAACCTCTGCTGATCCTCGAGGCGATGAAGATGGAGCACACCATCGCCGCCCCGCATGACGGGGTGATCGCCGAGGTCGCCGGGGAAGGCGCACAGGTCACCGACGGGACAGTGCTGGTGCGGTTCGCCGAGGACCAGAACGCGTCCACCGCGGCCGCCGGCGGATAGAAGGAGCGCACCGCGGACCGCAAACGGAAATGGCCAGGACGAACCCGGCCATTCCCTTGGAGTACCCGACCGCCAGGGCGATTACTGCGCGATCGGCGCGTACTTGCCGTCATGCCACTGGTTGATGTCGTAGCTGGCATTCTTGAGGTCGCCCTTCTCGTCGAAGGTGACGTCGCCGACAACGGTGCTGATCGCCGTGCCATTCTTCAGCGCCTCGGCAACCTTGGCCGGATCATCGCTGCCAGCACGCTTGATGCCTTCGGCGAATGCCTGGACCACGGCATAGGAGAACAGCGTGAAGCCTTCCGGCACGAAGCCGCCGGCCTTGATCTTCTCGACGGCTGCCTTGGCTTCCGGCTTTGCCTGCGGATCCGACGGGAACACGAACATCGTGCCCTCGCCGGCCGGGCCGGCAACCTGCCAGAATTCCGGCGAAGCGATCGAGTCCGGCATGATCAGCTGGAACTTGAAATTCTGTTCCGCCGACTGACGCAGGATCAGGCCAGCTTCAGGATGATAACCGCCGAAATAGACGACATCGGCCTTGAGATCCTTCAGCTTGGTGACAAGCGCCGAATAGTCCTTCTCGCCGGGGTTGATGGCGTCATAATAGACCTCCTTGAGGCCACCGGTATTCATGGTCGCCTTGACGGCATCAGCCACGCCCTGGCCGTAAGCGCTCTTGTCGTGCAGGATGACGACGTTCTTGCCGGCGTATTTCTTGGCGATCCACGGGCCGATGAAGGCGCCCTGCGCGTCGTCACGCGTGTAGAGACGCATGATTGTCGACCAGCCGGCCTTGGCGGCCGCATCGGTCAGCACCGGGTTCGAGGAAGCCGGGCTCATCATCAGGGCGCCGGCTTCGGCATAGACCGCCGAGGCCGGAATGCTGGAGCCCGAGCAGGCATGCCCGTCGATGAACTTGACGCTGTTGGCGACGATGCGATTGGCGACCGACACCGCCTGCTTGGGATCGCACTGGTCGTCCTCGATGTCGAGCTTGATCTGGGAGCCGTTGACGCCGCCAGCCGCGTTGATGGCATCGGCGGCGGCCTGTGCGCCTTGCTTGAACTGATCGCCGATGGTGGCGAGCTGTCCGGTCATCGGGCCGACCACGGAGATGGTGATGTCATCGGCGAACGCGACCGGCGCGCTCATCATCAGGCCGAAAATGGCCGCGCTCAAAACACTCATTTTTTTCATGACAATAGAACTCCTCCACTCACGCGCGGCCGCCCGGCCGCGCTTCTTCCAGAGAGGCGGGACAATTTCATCCTTCATCGGACCTGTCTAGGCGCATTGGCGCCACTCGATTAGGCCTGCGCGGCCTCATCCACGCAAAAAGCCACGCCAGCCTTGTTCCGGCCGGTCGTGGCTTTTTTTGCCGGTCAGGCTGTTTCCCCGGCGCCCCCGCGCTGTGAACCCAACCCACCTTCCCTGTCTTCATGTTGGCCATGATCCTTCCGAAAACCGGAGTCTTCGGGATCATGGTCCGTCGCGCGGCTTGGACCTGTCGGCGTGCCGCATTCTCGTTGTCGATGGCCGTGGCCTGGCTGTTTGCGCAGCCTTTTCCCTGTTGGCCCGACCGTCTTTCTGCGGTCTTGGCCGGAGCGTCTCCGTCTGGCGGAACTCAGTGCATGGTCATCCATTCGCGGGCTTCGCGCAGCGCCTTGGCGATCTCGACCTTCGACATGGCCGCCGAGAGTTCCGAGCGCAACTCGGCGGCGCGGGCCGATCCCTTGATGGCGGCGATGTTGAACCATTTGTGGGCGGCAACGACGTCGGTTTCGCAATCGCGGCCGGTCGCATACATCATGCCCAGTTCGAAAAGAATGTCGGCCTGGGCAGTTGCCCCCATGGCGCCGAAGCCTGCTTCAAGCATTTCAAAACGTGCCATTTTTAGTCCCCTGTCTGGCTCCCGAGAGCTGCCTCCGTTCGTCTTGTCCGGGCCGCTCTTTCGATGCTTTCGAGAATGCCGCGCAGGCTTGAATCCGTCGTTAAATGGCGTGCTTAATTTGAGGAAAACAAAGCTAAAACAAGAGGTAAACGCGAAAATTCGTTAAGGATACGAAGCCAGCAATTCAGCTGGTTTTCGCCAAATTTGCCGAAAATTTTCGAGCGCGCGGTCAACACTCTGCTAACCCTAGAAAGCAAACACGAGGCGCTGGTCGTTTTCATTTCCGGGCCGACAGGGCGAATTCAGGCGCTTTCGAAATGCCAAAACCTTCCGTCGCGGCACCGCTTTCGTTTTGACGGAAGCTGGATTAGCTTACGTTTGCGTAAGCGGCAGACCGGCGAGGCGGAGCATTCGGCCGGCTATCCAAAGGGAGGAAGACATGTCTCGAAAAGTGAGCCTGGCCCTGGCGGCCACTTTGATCCTGAGCGGCGCGGCGTGGGCCGATCCGATCGAGGGCAACTGGAAAACGCAAGCCGGCGACACCGCTGCCATTTCAGGCAGCAGCTCGTTCTCCATCACGCTCAAATCAGGCAAATATGCCGGCAAGACCATCGGCTCGCTCAAGGCGGCCGGCGACAACAAATACACCGGCAACATCACCGATCCGGCAAATGACAAGACCTATTCGGGCAAGGCAACCTTGTCGGGCGCCTCGCTCAAGATGAGCGGTTGCGTGCTCGGCGGACTGATCTGCAAGAGCCAGACCTGGCACAAACTCTAAGCGACCATTTCCGTGTGATCTCTAAACGGGGCCTGGCGGGCCCCGTTTTCGTTCTGTCGATGAGCAGGCAGCGCTCGGTCGGCATTCTGGTTGCCGCAACCCAGTCAACATCCCTTCAATCAATTTGAACGGCAGATGAACGCCGGCATCAGAGTCGGTTCAGAGGCGTCAGGGCATTCTCATGCGTGTTGAAGGAGACACGGACCCAATGCTTGCTCGCCGCTTCGCCATCGTCTGCCTGCTGATGAGCCTGTTTGGAATGTTCTTCGCCATCCTTGTCGCCGAAGCGGGCCGTTCCCCGCGCTCCTGGGACGGCGCCACCAGAATGTGCCATCTCGCCTGCCCGACCGATTTTCGTCACTGAAGCAGAGAACCCGGACCTCGAAAAGAAAAGCACAGAGATCATGAACCGCATCGCCGCCAACCTCTCCAAGACCCTCCGGCTCCTGCCGCGGGCGGCGCTCATCCTGATACTTCTGGCCGCTCCGGTCCTGGCGGTGCCGATGATGCGCGCCGATAGCGGCTCGACGATCGAGGCGCCGGCGCTCAGAAAGTCCGGCGTCGGGTTCGTGCTGCTGGTCAGCCTGCAGCGGGGTTGAAGAAAAAAGCGCGCTTTGAGCGCCTTCGGCGGCGAGCCCCCTCCCAACCGCCCGTCCAAGTCTCTATATTGAGCCATGGAAAAGCGAATCTATCCCCAAGCCATCGAATCTGTCGTCATGCCCGAGCCCTTTGGCCGGCAAAGCTTCGATAACGCCGAAAAGGCCGTTGCCGCGCTGCAGGTGCTCTACGACCGCAATACCAAGTTTCTGCGCGATTCCTTCGCGGCCCTAGCCGCCGGCGGCGACAGCAGCAAGCGCTACCGGGCCTTCTACCCCGAGATCGGCGTCACCACGAGTTCGTTCACCCAGGTCGACTCGCGCCAGGCCTATGGCCACATGCCAACACCAGGGCATTTCGCCACCACGGTTACCCAGCCGGACCTGTTCGAGACCTACCTCATCGAGCAGCTTCGGCTGATCATGCGCAATCACGGCGTGTCGGTAGCCGTCTCGGAATCGACCACCCCGATCCCGCTGCATTTCGCTTTTCTGGAAGGCACCTATGTCGACGGCGCCGCTGCCGAACGCATCAAGCGGCCGATCCGCGACCTGTTCGACGTGCCGGATCTCGACGGCACCGACGATCAGATCGCCAATGGCACGTTCGAAGTGGCCTTCGGCGAGCCCCGGCCGCTGGCGCCGTTCACGGCGCAGCGCATCGACTATTCGCTGCACCGCATGACGCACTACACCGCAACCAGCCCGCAGCATTTCCAGAACTTCGTGCTGTTCACCAACTATCAATTCTATATCGACGAGTTCGTCGCCCGCGCCCGCGACCTGATGGAAAAGGGCGGTGACGGCTACACGGAATTTGTCGAACCTGGCAACGTTATCACCCGGGCCGGGCAGAGCGCGCCCAGCGAAGGCGTAGCGCCACAGCGCCTGCCGCAGATGCCGGCCTACCATCTGAAGAAGCCGAACCATGGCGGCATCACCATGGTCAATATCGGCGTGGGTCCTTCCAACGCCAAGACCATCACCGACCATGTCGCGGTGCTTCGGCCACATGCCTGGGTGATGCTTGGTCACTGCGCCGGGCTGCGTAACACCCAGGCGCTCGGCGACTATGTGCTCGCGCATGCCTATGTGCGCGAGGACCACGTGCTGGACGACGATCTTCCGGTCTGGGTGCCGATCCCGCCGCTGGCCGAGATCCAGGTCGCGCTGCAGGAAGCCGTCGCCGAGGTCACTGGCCTGTCGGGCTATGATTTGAAGCGCATCATGCGTACCGGCACCGTCGCCACCATCGACAACCGCAACTGGGAACTGCGCGACCAGCGCGGACCGGTGCAGCGCCTGTCGCAGTCGCGCGCCATTGCGCTCGACATGGAATCGGCGACCATCGCCGCCAATGGCTTCCGCTTCCGCGTCCCCTACGGCACGCTGCTGTGCGTTTCCGACAAGCCGCTGCATGGCGAGTTGAAGCTGCCTGGCATGGCAACCGAATTCTACAAGCGGCAGGTGGCGCAGCACCTGACTATCGGCATCAGGGCGATGGAGAAGCTGGCGGAGATGCCGATGGAGCGGCTGCATTCGCGCAAGCTCCGGAGCTTTTCGGAAACGGCATTCCAGTAGGCGACCGCGAAGCCTCGGCGAGGCAATTCGTCGTCTTGCTCAGGCCGCAATTTGGCCGATAAGCAAATCCAACGGACCGACAGGCGGCATTCAGCGGATACAACCTCGCAGACACGACCTCAATGGCAACAGGCGCGCGCTTGAACATGACGGCTGGGCTGGCATTCCTGGCGATGACGGCATTGTCGGCCGCTTTGTTGGCCGGATTTTTCGGCACGCTGCACCCGGCGTTCGATTCCTTCTCGCATTTCCGCATTCATCTCAGCGTGCTGATGGCACTTCTGGCGCTGCCGCTGCTCGCCAGCTCGTTTCGGCTGCAAGCGGCGGGTGGGCTGCTTTTCGCCATTTCCTGCCTGGCCACAACGACGGGTGCGCTGCCCAAATGGTGGCCACAACAGGCGGCCGCCAAGCCGACCGGCCAGATCGTCTACAGCCTGCTGCAGATGAATCTGCGCTTCAACAACCCAACACCTAAGAAAGTGCTCTCACTGATCGGCCGCACCAATCCGGACGTGATCACGCTCGACGAGGTGTCGCAGATGTGGACGACCGAGCTTGGCTACATCGCCAGCGCCTACCCCTACCGAATCCTCTGCCCCTACCCAAACGGCATGTTCGGCGTGGCGCTGCTGTCGCGCCGGCCCTTTGCCGCCGACGCCGCGCCGCGCTGCGAGCCGCGCGGCGCGATGGCTATCGCCACGGTCGACTTCGGCGGCACCGATGTCGATGTCGCCGCGATTCATTTGAGCTGGCCCTGGCCGAAGGAGCAATACTGGCAGATCGGCGAACTGGCGCAGCCACTGGCCGCGCTCGGCGAGACCGCGATCATGGCGGGCGATTGCAACGCCGTGCCGTGGAGTGCCGCGGTGCGGCGGGTCGCGGCTCTCGGCGGGCTGACACTCATGCCTTCCGCCGGCCCGACCTGGATCCACCGGACACTGCCGGACTTCCTGCGCCGCTATGCAGGCCTGCCGATCGACCAGGTGTTCAGCAAAGGCGGCGTGACGATCCTGTCTTCGAGGCGGCTGGAAGATACCGGCTCCGACCACCTGCCGGTGCTGGTCGAATTTTCGGTCCGGTCCGATGAGAAACAGCCTGAGGATGGGCACGCCACCGCGCTCGCGGCGCACGATTTGCCTGCTGAGCCGCACGGCTGACGCGTCAACGAATGGAGCACCCGCGCCGCGGCGAAGCGTTGAGATGGCGAACGGATTGCTCGTTCAAGGTTTCCCGATCAAGGCAGCGATCAGATGTTCGACATGGCCGCCATCGCGATGCTCACGCCGATCGAAGGCGTTTTGCCTCGCCTCATATTCTGCATAAACGGCCTTGATGCGAAGCCGAGCCTCGCGGCGCGCCTTGTCGCATGACGGGTCGTTGGCGACCCGCAGGCCAGTTATCGACCTTTCTGTCACGCGCATCATCTCCCTGGCGATGCGCCCATGTGTTTCCTCATGGGCGCGAACACCGGCGAAAAACCTGTTCCAACGCCTCTTCAACGTCGGCGCCATGGGCGAGCCGACGCGAGGGAAGGTGTAGAACAGATTGAGCGTGCCGTTGACCCGCCGCAGCCGGCAGACGCCGTTGTCCTGGCCTCCGCCGAGATCCCAGTCGACCGTATAGGCGGTTGTGGCGATGGCATGCGTCATGAAGCCATGCTTGGGCCCCTTGCTGTCCATAGCGTCGATGAAGGCCGTACCCGAGTTTCCCGTGATGTCGTAGGTCCGCGTCTGGACGATTGCCCTGGTGCCGGCAAAGGCCTCAGGCGCGCACAGTGTCCCGATGACGGCGAGGCATGTCAGAACTGTCCGGCGCATCGGCCTTCTCCTTGTCCCAGGAGAAGGGAACCATAAGCCGGTGATAGTTTCAACGATTCTGCTGCGCTGCATGGTCTCGAAGCCAGAACTCCGCTGCAATTTTGCTGCCGCGCCCTGGACGGCCCGGCGGCGCAGGGGTCACATGCCCTGGTAGACCGGTCCTTCACCGCCTTGCGGGGGCACCCAGTCGATGTTCTGGTTCGGGTCCTTGATGTCGCAGGTCTTGCAGTGGACGCAGTTCTGCGCGTTGATGACGAAGCGCACATCCTTCGCCTGCGGGTCGGCGGCGGCGTTGCCGTCCTTGTCGACCCATTCGTAGACGCCGGCCGGGCAATAGCGTGTGGAAGGTCCGGCAAAGACATCATGTTCCGAGCGTTTCTGCAGGTCCATGTCGCCGACCAGCAGATGGACCGGCTCGTTTTCCTCGTGATTGGTGTTGGATAGGAACACCGAGGACAGACGGTCGAAGGTCAGCACGCCATCCGGCTTCGGATAGACGATCTTCTTGTGCTGGGCGGCAGGCTCGAGCGTGGCATAGTCGGCCTTGCCGTGCTTCAGCGTGCCGAAGGGCGAGACGCCGAACAGCGTGTTCAGCCACATGTCGAGGCCGCCGAGGCTGACGCCGATGATGGTGCCGAAGCGCGACCACAGCGGCTTGACGTTGCGCACCTTCTTCAGGTCCTTGCCGATGTCGGTCGCCCGCCAGGCATCCTCATAGGCGGAAAGCTCGTCATTGGCTCGGCCGGCGCCGATCGCCTCGGCGACATGCTCGGCCGCCAGCATCCCCGACAGTACCGCATTGTGGGAGCCCTTGATGCGCGGCACGTTGACGAAGCCCGCCGCGCACCCCATCAGCGCACCGCCCGGGAACGACAATTTCGGCACCGACTGCCAGCCGCCCTCGGTTATGGCGCGCGCGCCGTAGCCCAGGCGCTTGGCGCCCTCGAACGTGCCCGCGATCGCCGGATGGGTCTTGAAGCGCTGGAATTCCTCGAAAGGCGACAGATAGGGATTCTTGTAATTGAGGTGGAGGACGAAGCCGACCGCCACCTGGTTATCCTCCAAATGATAGAGGAACGAACCGCCGCCAGTCTTCATGTCCAGCGGCCAGCCGAAGGAATGCTGCACCAGACCCGGCCGATGGTTCTCCGGCTTGACCTGCCAGAGTTCCTTGAGGCCGATGCCGTATTTGCCGGGCTCGCGGCCATCGGAGAGTTTATATCTAGCGATCAACTGCTTGGCCAGCGAACCGCGCGCGCCTTCGCCGATCAGCACATATTTGCCCATCAACGCCATGCCCGGCGCGAAGCCCGGACCATGCGTGCCGTCCTTCTCGACGCCCATGTCTCCGGTGACGACGCCGGTGACGGCACCTTCTTCATTGTAGAGCAGGCCGGCCGCGGCAAAGCCTGGGTAGATCTCGACGCCGAGCGCCTCGGCCTTGCCAGCCAGCCAGCGGCAGACATTGCCGAGCGAGACGATATAGTTGCCGTGGTTGTTCATCAGCGGCGGCATGAAGATGTTGGGCAGGCGGAACGAACCGGCGGGGCCGAGCACCAGGAAATGGTCCGCAGTGACCGGTGTCTTGAAGGGATGACCATCCTCCTCGCGCCAGCCAGGCAGCAACCGGTCGATGCCGATCGGATCGACGACGGCCCCCGACAGGATGTGGGCGCCGACTTCGCCGCCCTTTTCCAGCACGACGACGGAGAGCTCGGGATTGACCTGCTTGAGGCGGATGGCCGCGGCAAGGCCGGCCGGTCCGGCACCGACGATGACCACGTCGAATTCCATGCTTTCGCGTTCGATATCGCTCATCAACCCCTCCGCACTGGCTTGCCGCCGTTGGCGTATCTTGCTGGCTCCTGCGCTGCATAGCGCATCAATTGGCGACAGGAAACCGGCGCATACGTGACAATGCCGATTTGGCCAAAAAGTCGCGCTTTGCGCGGCAGAGAGGCCATTTCCGCGCGGCGCGGCCCGCGAGGCTTGCGTTTTTTATTGTTCGACGGCTTGCTTATCGGCCATACTTCCCGCCATGCGCATTCCCGGGCCAGGCGGCTTCTCTTCGACGCGCTTTCCATCAACGCCCGGCCGGGCCTGCCGGGCGCTTATTTTGGCCCTTCTGGCGTCGAGCCCGTGTCATGCCGTCGCGGATGAAGTGAAGGTCTGGGCGACAGGCGCATACTCGTTTTCCGACGAGCTTGGCGGTTTCCGCATCACCGGAGCCTCCGGCATCGGAACCAAGGACGATCCGCTGGTCATCACCGAAGAGCTGAATTCGGCGACACCCGTGACGCTGACCATCCGCACCACAAAGCCGATCCAGGCATTCGGCAGAGCAGGCGAGTTCGCCAATGGCATCATGTATATGCGCATCGACGCGCTCAACAACAGCGGCCAGGCCTGGATCGAGTTCCAGTTCGAGCTTCAGGAAATACTGGACCAGCCAAGCGTGTTCGGAGACGGGCTTTCGTTCGACCAGCGCAACAAGACGCCCGACAATATCTGGTCGAGCAATTTCGCCGATTTCGACCGCGATTTCGAGCCCTATGACCGACTGCTGTTCAAAAACGGCAAGGTGGACCCGCTGAAGACCGCCAGCTTCGAATTCCTGATGACCGACTACACGCCGCGATGGACCTTCTATTTGGTTCAGGATCCACGCATACCCACTGGCTAGACCGCGACCTCACCTTGGCAGGCGGGATTGGCTGCCGCCATCGACCTCGCCGAGGTTGCAAATTGATCCCGCCCGGACGATGGTGCGGCCATGACTGCCGCCTCTCCCAACAATCCGGTCGATTTGGCCGATCTGCTCGCCTTCTATGCCAGCGCGGGTGTTGACGAGGCTTTGGAGGATGCGCCGGTCAATCGGTTCGCGGAGGCCGTGCCGAAGCCGGCGGAGCGCACGCCGGCGGCGCCGCGCGAAAGCAAGGCACCGGAGCCGCCCACGGCTCCGCCGCGCCTCGATGGGCGCGCCGTGCCGGATGCTCCGGCCCCGCGCCCGCCGACCTCGGCCGTGCCCGACGAAGCGCAGGCGGCGCTGGCGCGCCAGCTGGCGACCGCGGCAATGTCGCTGGACGAATTACGCCAGCACATGGCCGCTTTCGAGGGCTGCAATCTCAAGGCGACCGCCAAGAACCTGGTATTCGCCGACGGCAACCCGCAAGCGGCTGTCATGCTGGTCGGTGAAGCCCCAGGCCGTGACGAGGACATTGAAGGACTGCCCTTCGTCGGCCGCTCGGGCCGCCTGCTCGACCGGATGCTGGCTGCGATCGGCCTCGACCGTAGCTCGGTCTACATCGCCAACGTCATTCCCTGGCGCCCACCCGGCAACCGCACGCCGACGCCGCACGAGACCGAGATCTGCCGGCCGTTCATCGAGCGTCAGATCGAGCTGGTCAATCCCAAGGTGCTGATCAATCTCGGCGGCCCGTCGGCCAAGACCCTGCTCAACACCTCGGAAGGAATCCTGCGGCTGCGCGGCAACTGGCGCGTGCACACAACGGGTTCCGGCATTGCCATTCCAGCTATGCCGACACTGCACCCGGCCTATCTCTTGCGCACCCCCGCGCACAAGAAGCTCGCATGGCGGGATTTTCTCGAAGTGAAGGCGAAGCTGCGGGAAGTGAGCTAACGATGACCTTGCAGGTAATTGAAATACATTCAGCGTCAGCCTAGTCGTCCTGCATGACAACGCCCCAAACCTCCGCCGGTAGCCTGATCCGCGAATGGCGCACGCGACGTCGCATGAGCCAGCTCGACCTCGCCATGGAGGCCGAGATCTCGCAACGGCATCTCTCCTTCGTCGAAAGCGGGCGTGCCGCGCCCTCGCGCGACATGGTGCTGCATCTGGCCGAGCAGCTTGCGATCCCGCTGCGGCAGCGCAATCAATTGCTGCTGGCCGCGGGCTTCGCGCCGAGCTTCAGCGAACGGCCGCTCACCGATACGACGCTGGCACCGGCAATGGCGGCGGTCGAGATGGTGCTCAAGGGGCATGAGCCGTTTCCGGCATTGGCGGTGGACCGGCACTGGAACCTGGTTGCGGCGAACACGGCGATCGGGCCATTCCTGGCCGATGTTTCCGAGCCCTCTCTGCTCCAGCCACCCGTCAATGTGCTGCGGCTCAGCCTGCACCCAGGTGGTGTCGCGCCACGGATCGTGAACCTCCAGGAATGGCGCACCCACCTGCTCGAACGGCTGAAACATCAGAACGATGCCGCCGGTGACCCGGTGCTGGTGGCATTGGAGCAAGAGCTTCGCGGCTACCCCTCTGGCCTGCAGAGCAGCCGGCCGGCGCCAGTCGAGCCGAATGCGATCGTGCATCCGCTGCGGCTTGCCCATGGCGACACGGTGCTTTCCTTCATCAGCACCATCACCGTGTTTGGCACGCCACTGGATGTCACCCTTTCGGAACTGGCGATCGAATCCTTTTTCCCGGCCGATGAGCAGACACGGGCGATGCTGGTACGCTTGGCGAAGGAACGGTCCTGATCACCCTTGCGGCAGCGCAGCTTTGCGGGTGCGCGTCCGCTCCAGACCCAGCTGCCGTTCGCGCCAGATGATGAAGATGCCGGCGGCGACCACGATCACGCCACCGACCAGCGTGCCGGGCGAGGTCACGTCGCCGAAAACGAAGTAGCCGACGACGACGCCCAGGATCATCGAGGTGTATTCGAAAGGCGCCACGACCGAGGCTTCGGCATGACGGTAGGCCGCGGTCATCAAAATCTGGCCGAGCCCGCCACAAAAGCCGGCGAGGATGAGCAACGTGGCTTGTATTGGCGTCAGCGACTGCCAGCCGAAGGGCAGCGTCAACAGCGAGAGCACGCTCGCCGTCGACGAGAACCATAGCACGATGGTCGCCGTCTTCTCCGTCTGCACGAGATTGCGCACCAACAGCATGGCGACAGCGGAGATTGCCGCGGCCGCCAGCGCGGCCATGACGCCCAGGACCTCCTGGTCGTCGAGACCTTCATCCGAATTGAGCAGCGTCAGCTCCGGCCAGGAAATGACGAGCACGCCAATGAGGCCGATCGCGACAGCGCTCCAGCGATAGACGCGGATCGTCTCGCCAAGGAAGACCGAGGAGAACACCACGACCAGCAGCGGCTGTGCATAGTTCAGGGTGATCGCCTCGGGAAGAGGCAGCCTGGTGAGCGCGAAAAAGCCGAGCCCCATGGCACCGACGCCGACGACGCCACGCGCGACGTGGTTGAAGGGGCGTTTCGTCACAAATGCCGTGGCCAGATGTCCCTTCAACGTCAGGAAGACAATGATCGGGAAGATGGCGAAGAAGGAACGAAAGAAGACGATCTGCCCGGCAGGCACATCGCCTGCCGCCTTGATACAGGTTTGCATGCCGACAAAAACCGCCACGGAGACGATCTTCAGCACGATGCCTCTCAGCGTGCCGTGGCCGCCCGTCGTCTCTGGTTGCGCCCCCGCTCCTGATGTCACTTTGGCAATGCGTCTCTGCCCGCGGTCGAGGGCACGTTGCGGTTCTCGAAATGGCAGAACGGGAAATTGTCGGGGCGCCGAACGAAAGCGCCCATCCCGAATTTCGGTGTGACGGCCGTCATGACTGCCTCACGACAAGGAAAGGATGACCTGAATTAGGCCCTGCCGCAGTTTTGTCGAGGGAGTGTTTCGTGTAAAGAGCGCGGACTTCGAATTTTTGGACCGGTCAGATCATGTCCGGTCCCGGAAAAGACAGGAAAAGCCAGGGAATGCGCACCGATACAGGTCAGGTCTTCAAACTCGAGGACTATCGCCCCAGCGACTACCTCATTCCGAAAACCAGCCTTGAATTCCGTCTTTCGCCGCAGGCAACGGTCGTCACCGCGATACTGACCGTCGAACGCCGCGAGGACATATCCACGTCGGCTCCGCTGGTGCTCGACGGCGATGGGTTGACGCTCAAACGCGTCGAAGTCGACGGCAAGGTGGTGAGACCGGCGGATCTGCTGGCGAGCCCCGACCAACTGACCCTGCTCAAACCGCCGGCGGCACCTCGTTTCCAGCTGCTGATCGAAACCGAACTGGCCCCAGCCGGCAACGAGGCCTTGATGGGCCTTTACCGCTCGAACAACGTGTACTGCACGCAATGCGAGGCGGAGGGTTTTCGCCGCATCACCTATTTCCTCGACCGCCCCGATATCCTGTCGGTCTACACGGTGCGCATCGATGCGCGACGCGACGAAGCGCCGCTGCTCCTGTCGAACGGCAATCCGGTCGAGAGCGGCGATCTCGCCGAAGGCTGGCACTACGCCACATGGCACGACCCCTTCCCCAAACCATCCTATTTGTTCGCGCTGGTGGCCGGCAATCTCGGCCAGGTCGCCGACAATTTCGTCACCATGTCCGGCCGTAAGGTCGAGCTCGGCATCTATGTCGAGCCCGGCAAGGAGGCGCTCGCCGGCTACGCGATGGACGCGCTGAAGCGGTCGATGCAATGGGACGAGGAGGCGTTTGGCCGCGAGTACGACCTCGACGTCTTCAACATCGTCGCCGTGTCGGACTTCAACATGGGCGCAATGGAGAACAAGGGCCTCAACATCTTCAACGACAAATACGTGCTGGCCGACCAGGAGACGGCGACGGACGCCGATTTCGCCAATATCGAGGCGATCATCGCGCATGAATATTTCCACAATTGGACAGGCAACAGAATCACTTGCCGCGACTGGTTCCAGCTTTGCCTGAAGGAAGGGCTGACGGTCTTCCGCGATCATGAATTCTCCGCCGACCAGCGCTCGCGCGCGGTCAAGCGCATAGCCGAGGTGCGCACGCTGCGGGCCCACCAGTTTCCCGAGGACCAGGGCCCGCTGGCGCATCCCGTGCGGCCGCGCCGCTACCGCGAGATCAACAATTTCTATACGGCGACGGTCTACGAGAAAGGCTCCGAAGTGGTGCGCATGATCCGCACCATTCTCGGGGCCGAGGTCTTTCGCGCCGGCATGGACCTCTATTTCGAACGCCACGACGGCGAGGCCGCGACCATCGAGGATTTCATAAAGGTGTTCGAGGACGCGTCCGGCCGCGACCTGTCGCAATTCGCGCTATGGTATCACCAGGCGGGCACACCCAACCTGACGGTGAGTTCGACGCACAATCCGGCCGCACAGGAATTCACGCTCGAGATCGAGCAGTCGGTGCCGCCGACCCCCTCCGAAAGCCGCAAGCGGCTGATGCACATCCCGCTCGCCTTCGGCCTGATCGGCGCCGGCGGCAAACCTGTCGCGTATAGCGGCGTCGAGGGCGCCAGCGTCGAGGACGGCGTCATCCATGTCCGCAAGCGTCGCCATGTGGTGCGTTTCTCGGGCGTGGCCGAGCGCCCGGCGGTGTCGCTCAACCGTGGCTTTTCGGCGCCGGTGACGCTCTCGGCCGAGCAGAAGGCGGCCGACCAGTACTTCCTCGCCCGCCATGACAGCGACGCCTTCTCGCGCTGGCAGGCCTTCAACACGCTGTTGACCGATGCTCTGATCGCTGCCTTCCGCCAGATCCTTGGCGGCAAACAGCCGGACTTCGCCCCACGGCTGACCGAGCTTGCCGGCAGCATCGCCAGCGACGAGACGCTGGAGCCAGCCTATCGGGCCCTGGCCCTGGCGCTGCCTGGAGACGCCGATATCGCCCGCGACATCGGCAAGAACATCGATCCCGACGCCATCCATGCGGCCCGACAGGCGCTTGCGCTGGCGATCGGCATGGCCAATGGCGAGGCATTTTCCGGCCTCTACGACAGCCTTGCCGACAAGAGCGCTTTCAGCCCCGACGCGGCGAGTGCCGGACGGCGCGCCTTGCGCAACATTCTGCTGGATTATCTCTCGCTGCTGCCAGGTGGAGCGGCGTTGGCGGCCGGGCATTTCCAGTCCGCGAGCAACATGACCGACCGGGCGGCCGCATTGGCCGTGCTTGCGCATCGCCACCAAGGATCGCCGGAGGCAAGCAAGGCGCTGGCGGCTTTCGAACAGACATATGCGTCCGACCCGCTGGTGATGGACAAATGGTTCCAGATCCAGGCCAGCGTGCCTGGGCCGCAGGCGGTGGAGACGGTTCGCGCCCTGACCGCTCATGCCGGCTTCTCGATGGGCAATCCGAACCGGGTGCGCTCGTTGATCGGCACATTCTCCAGCGCCAACCAGACCGGCTTTCACCGCGCCGACGGCGAAGGCTACCGCTTCTTCGCACGAACGGTGCTCGAGGTTGAAAAGCGCAATCCGCAAGTGGCGGCAAGGCTGGCGACGGCGCTCAGGTCATGGCGCTCGCTCGAACCGGGCAGGCAAGCCCAGGCTCGGGAAGTGCTGGTTTCGATCGCCAATGCCGAAAACCTGTCGGCGGATCTGCGCGACATCGTCGAGCGCACGTTGGCTTAGGCGCTCCCGCCTTCTTCCCTGCGGGAGAAGGCCGGGTTCTAAAAGCCCATTATTTTAGTCGATTTTTAATCTTTTTTCGCCCGACCACTGGACAAGGCGAATCACCTTTGATTCTTTAATGGCGATTCGGAAGTGCGGTGTTGCCGGATCACCAGCACATAGAAATGCGGCATACTGAAATCGGGGAGTGCCATTTATGGCAAAGGCGGACGCGTGGGGCGCGCCCGGTGGGATGGTTTTTGCGCGTCGCGAGACGCGCGGCGACGGCCTTGCCGGGAATACGCGGCTCATTGCCGAACCGGCCTACAAGCGGCTTCTGGCGGCCGAACCGCTGCTGCGCCGGTCGATACCGGCCCTCATCGTCATCTTCCTGCTCGTCATCGCGGCGCTGCGTGTAATCTCGCTGATGAACGAGCGCGACGACGTGGAGCGCGATGCCAAGGCTATCCTGACGCTGGCCGCCGCGCAGCTCGCCAGTTCGCTCGCCACCACATCGGACACGCTGCCGGGCGCCACCCAGGACCTGCTGGAGACCACCAGCCGCCAGGGCGCCATGGGCCGCAGCCATGTGCTGGTCATCACCGACAGCGCCTTCAGGATCACCGCGGTGACGCCGCGTTCGGTGCCCTGGCAAGGCCATTCGCTCGACGGCCTCGTCCAGGGCGGCCAACCTCTGTTCATGTTCGGCGACCGGGCTGGCGTCATGGAGGTCAACATCGGCGGGCAGGACTGGTACGCGGCGGTCAGCCTGAGCAAGGACAGGAAGGGAGCCGCGGCGGCGCTCGTCCCCCAAGAGGCGGTCTTCGACACGTGGCGCAAGACCGTCTCGCTCAACGTCACCCTGTTTGTGCTGACGGCCGGCGTGCTGATCATCATCCTCTATGCCTATTTCGGACAGGCGGCGCGCGCGCAGGCAGCCGACCGCATCTATGTCGAAGCGCATCAGCGTATCGACATGGCGCTGGTCCGCGGTCGCTGCGGCCTGTGGGACTGGGACATGGTGCGCGGCAAGATGTACTGGTCACGCTCGATGTACGACATGCTCGGCTATGAGCCCTGCGAGACGATGCTGTCCTTCGGCGAGGTCGACGAGATCATCCATCCCGAGGATGGCGACCTGTTCGAACTCGCCAACAGGATCGTCGCGCGCGAGATCGACCACATCGACCAGGTGTTCCGGATGCGGCATGCCGATGGCCAGTGGGTGTGGATGCGCGCCCGCGCCCAGGTCATGGACCCGGAAGCGCCGGAGATCCAGCTCATCGGCATCGCCGTCGACGTCACCGAGCAGCGCCATCTGGCGCTGCGCTCCGAAGCGGCCGATCTTCGCCTGAGGACCGCGATCGAGAACATCAATGAATCCTTCGTGCTGTGGGATTCGGCTCAGAACTTGATCATGTGCAATTCCAAATATCAGCAGGACAACGGGCTCTCGGATCGCGACGTGATGCCAGGCGTGACGCGCGCTTCCCTGGAAGAGCGGATGCTGGCCTTCGCTTCGGAGCGCCGGCTCGCCAATACCAACGGTCCGCAGGGCGGCGCCACGTTCGAGCGGCAGCTGTCCGACGGCCGCTGGCTGCAGGTCAACGAGCTCAGGACCAGGGACGGTGGCATCGTCTCGGTCGGGTCCGATATCACCCAGATCAAATTGCACCAGGAGAAACTCGTCGACAGCGAACGCCGGCTGATGGCGACGATCCATGATCTCAGCCTCGCCCGCCGGGCCGAAGAGGAACGGGCGCGCGAACTGGTCGACCTCAACCGCAAATACATGAAGGAAACCGAGCGCGCCGAAGCGGCGAACCGGGCCAAATCCGAATTCCTGGCCAACATGTCGCATGAACTGCGCACACCGCTCAACGCCATCATCGGCTTCTCCGAACTGATGGAACAGAGGCTGTTCGGTCCGTTGGGCTCGGAGCGCTACGAGGAGTACGCCACCGACATCAACAGCAGCGGCAAATACCTGCTCGGCGTCATCAACGACATTCTCGACATGTCCAAGATCGAAGCCGGCCAGTTCTCGTTGGACCAGGAACAGATCGACCTCGGTCCGCTGATCAGCGAGACGGTGCGTGTCGTCTCTCTGCAGGCGGCGCAGAAGGCGATCACCGTGGAAACGCGCATTGCCGACGCCTTGACTTTGTTTGCCGATCGCCGGGCGATCAAGCAGATCGTCATCAATCTTCTGTCCAACGCGGTGAAATTCACCGGCCAGGGCGGCCACATATCGGTCAGGGCCCGCAACACGTCAGGCGCGCTGGTGCTGACGATCGAGGACAATGGCTGCGGTATCCCGAAGGAAGCCCTCGGCAAGCTGGGGCGCCCCTTCGAGCAGGTGCAGAACCAGTTTTCCAAGAACCATGCCGGCTCCGGCCTTGGCCTTGCCATTTCGCGCTCGCTTGCCGAGTTGCAAGGCGGTGCACTGAAGATCCGCTCGACCGAAAGTGTCGGCACGATCGTATCGGTGCGCATTCCCGTGAAGAAGGCGCCAACAGCGGTCAAGGCCGCGGCCTGAGCGGCAGGCTCCGGTTGGCGATGTCGGAGCCCGCATCAACCAATCTTACTGCACGCCGCCTTCGTTGCCTTCGCCATCCCATTGACGGTCATCGCGCCCGTCCTTCGGCAGTTCGCCCTTCTCGATCTTGCCGTCATTGTTCTTGTCGAGCATCGCAAAAAGCTTCTTTTCGCGGCCGGTGATGTCATCCGATGTCAGCGTGCCGTCGTCCTTGCTGTCGTAACGGGCGATGATGCGCCTGGCCATGCGTTCGAAGCGCGCCTCTCCAGCGCGTCGGCGAGTTGAGCGACAGTCAGCTTGCCGCCATTGTCAGCGACAAGCTTCTTGAGCCGCGCGTCCATGACATCGGAGAACTGGTCGAAGGTGATTTTGCCGTCATTGTCCTTCATCGCCTTGTCGAGCCGCATCATGGTGCGCTCACGCACGTTGGCGCTGTCGAGGTTCTCGGCATAGGCCGCGCCGCCGACGGCTCCGGCCAGGGCGATGTATGCAAGTGCGAGCTTGGTTGTCTTTCTCATGGTTTTCTCCTGTTGCATCGTCACCCCCGATGCGGCCGAACGGTCGTTGGTCACGACCCTCCGGCACGAAGCAGAAGGTCGAAATCCTTCCTGACCTTTTGCGACGTCTCCTTGAGATGTGCTTCCAGCACACCGAAATCCGGCAGGTCGGTGACCGCCAGAAGCAGATCCGAAAGCCCCGGCGGAACGTCGTCACGTTCGAATGGTCCGGTGAGGCACAGCCGCGTCATCTGGGTCAGTGCCAGATAAAGGGAGTAAGCCTCGCCAAGGTCCTGCCGGATCACGGCATTGGCGAAACGGGGCGTCAGACGAGACAGGATCTCGGCCGTACCGGTGGCGCGTGGCCCGGCCTCGACCTGCCCAGTGATGACAGCCACCTGGGCGATGAATTCGAGATCGATCAGACCGCCCGGTATTAGCTTGATGTCCCACAGGTCGCGGGGCGGTTTTTCCTGCTGGATCATGGCGCGCATGTCGGAAGCTTCGGTTTTCACCTTCGCCGCGTCGCGTGGCTGACCGAGCAGCGCGGCGACCTCCGCTTCAACCTCGGCGCAGAGGCCGGCGTCGCCGGCAATCGGCCGCGCCCGCGACAGCGCCATGTGTTCCCAGGTCCAGGCTTCCTGGCGCTGGTATTTCTTGAAGGCATCGATATGGGTGGCGACCGGTCCCTTGTTGCCGGACGGCCGCAAACGCAGGTCGAGCTCATAAAGCACACCTTCCGCCGTCGGCGCCGATACCGCGGATATCAGCCGCTGCGTCATGCGGGTGTAGTAGTGCGACGGCGCCAGCGGCTTTTCACCATCGGAGTCCTCGGCGTCCGCATCGTGATCGTAAAGCAGGATGAGATCGACATCCGATCCGGCCGTCAATTCGCGGCTGCCGAGCTTGCCCATGCCGAGCAGCGAAACCACGCCACCGGCGATCGTGCCGTGGCGCACCGCGAATTCGGCGATCACCGCTTGCAACGCCGCCGCAATGGTCAGGTCCGCCAGATCGGAGAAAGCGCGGCCGGCGCGGGCCGGGTCGATCGAGCCCGCGAGCAGCCGCACACCGATGAGGAATTTCTGTTCGGAAGCAAATATGCGTAAGCGATCGAGCACGTCCTCGTAGGCCCTGTCGCCCTCGAGGAAGGCGGAAAGCCGCCCCGAGAGATAGGCGCGGTCTGGCAGCTCGGTCAGCAATGCTGGGTCGAGCAAGCCGTCGAAGACATGCGGCCGGCGAGTGATGATGGCCGCCAGCCTTGGTGCCGCGCCCATGATCGTCGCCATCAGCTTGAGCAGTGCGGGATTCGACTGCAGCAGCGAAAACAGCTGGATGCCGGCCGGCAGGCCGGCGAGGAACTCGTCGAAACGGACCAGCGCCTCGTCGGCCCGGCGCGTTTGGCCAAAGGCCTTGAGCAGTGCCGGCGTCAGTTCCGTCAGCCGCTCGCGCGCCTCCGCCGACTGGGTGACGCGATAGCGGCCGAAATGCCAGCCGCGGATGACACGGCAGATATCGCTCGGCCGCTGAAAGCCGAGGCCGTGCAGGGTCTGCAGCGTGTCCGGGTCGTCGACGTCACCGGTGAAGACCAGGTTGCCGATGCCGGCCGAAAGCTCGGGCGCGGTTTCGAACAGCGCCGCATAGTGGCGCTCGACCTGCTGCAGCGAGGCACGGAAGGCCCCGGCGAACGCGGCGGCGTCGGCGAAGCCCAGCATGCGGGCAATGCGCTCCAGCCCTTCATCGTCTTCCGGCAGCGTGTGCATCTGCTCGTCGGCCACCATCTGGATGGCGTGTTCGACCCGGCGCAGGAACCAGTACTGGAGGGCGAGTGCGTCTCTTGCGTCCGATGTGATCCAGCCTCGGGCCGCGAGCTGACCGAGCATCGGCACGGTTTCGCGGCCGCGCAGCTCCGGAAAGCGGCCGCCGGCGATGAGCTGCTGGGTCTGGACGAAGAACTCGATCTCGCGGATGCCGCCGCGCCCGAGCTTGACGTTGTGCCCCTTCACCGCGATGTCGCCATGGCCCTTATGGGCATGAATCTGGCGCTTGATCGAATGGACGTCGGCAATCGCCGCGTAATCCATGTATTTGCGCCAGATATAGGGCTGGAGCTCCTTGAGGAAGGCATCGCCCGCGGCGAGATCGCCGGCCACCGGGCGGGCCTTGATCATCGCGGCACGCTCCCAGTTCTGGCCGCGCGCTTCGTAGTAGCGAAGCGCGGCTTCAACCGGGATAGCCAGCGGGGTGGAGCCGGGATCGGGACGCAACCTCAGATCGGTGCGGAAGACATAGCCGTGCTCGGTGCGGTCCTGCAGGATGCGAACCAGCCGGCGCGTCAGGCGTGAGAACAGGTCGGTGGCGTCGAGAGGATCGACCACGGCGGGTGCCTCCGGATCGAAGAACACGACGAGGTCGATGTCGGAGGAGAAATTCAGCTCATGCGCGCCGAGCTTGCCCATGCCGAGCAGGATCCAGCCCGATCGATGCGAGGGGGTGTCGAGGTCGGGCAGCTTGAGCTTGCCCTGGCCATGCGCGTCACGCAGCAGGAAATCGACTGCCGCGCGGGTGCAGGCGTCGGCGAGATCGCTCAACCGCCTTACGGTCAGCGAGGTTTCGGCTTCGCCCGAAAGATCGGCGAGCGCGATCAGGAAATGCGCCTCTGCCTTATGCCGGCGCAGCGCCATCATCAGGCCGGATTCCGAGACCGTTTCGGCCAGCGGCGCCTGGTCGATCGCGGCGGTGATCGCCTTCAGACGGGCCTCTATCGGCAGGTCGAACAGCCCGTCCAGGATTTGCGGCCGGCGGCGCGCCGTGTCGCGCAGGAATGGCGAAAGGTCGAAGACAGCGGCGAGGAGATCCTGCGCCTTGCCTTTGCCGGCCAGGAATTTGGCCACCCGTGTCAGCCCCTCTTCGCGCGCTGCGTCCGCGACTTCGGCCAGCTCCTGTCGTGCCCGGGCTGCGCCGAGCGGGACAAGCGGGGTTTCCAGGCTGAGCAGCCAGTCTGTCTTGCTCCGCTTGGCAACGGCCGCCATCAGTGATCCTCGCGTGCCGGGAAACTCATGACCACGGATAGTCCTGGATTGCCAGGCAGCAGGTCAAGCCGGCCGTAATGGAATGTCATGACCGCCTTGGCGAGACTGAGGCCAAGGCCGGAACCAGGCTGCGAACGGCTCTTCTCCAGCCGCACGAAGCGCTCCGTCGCCCGGGCGCGATCGGCGTCGTCGGGAATGCCCTGGCCATTGTCCGTGACGGAAAGCCTGATCTCGCCATGCGTGCGTTCGAGCTTTACACGGACCGCCGGCTTGGACGTCGAATCGGTCGAGTACTTGATCGCATTGTCGACGATGTTGGAGAGCGCCTGGCCGATCAGCTCGCGGTTGCCGTCGACGACAAAAGCACCATTCACCTCGGCGTCCAGCGAAACGCCAGCCTCCTCGGCCACCGGCTCATAGAGTTCGACGACATCACGGACGGCCACCGCCAGATCGACGCGGCTGGTGTGCTCGGAAGAATAGCCCGCCTCCAGGCGGGAGATCATCAGGATGGCGTTGAAGGTCTTTATCAACTGGTCGGACTCGGCGATGGTGCCTTCCAGCGCCTGTCGATAGTCCGATGTCTTCTGCTTGCCGGAAAGCGTCGCTTCGGCCCGGTTGCGCAGCCGGGTCAGCGGCGTCTTGAGGTCATGCGCGATGTTGTCGGAAACCTGCTTGAGGCCTTCGTTGAGCGTGGCGATCCTGGCCAGCATGGCGTTGAGGTTTTCCGAAAGCCGATCGAACTCGTCGCCGGCGCCGGTTACCGGCAGCCGGCCGGAGAGATCCCCGCCCATGATGCGCCGGCTTGCCTCCGATACGCCATCGATACGCTTCAGCGCCGCGCGGCCGACAAAGAACCAGATCAGGATGCCACCCAGGGCCATCATGCCGAGCGCCAGCATCAGCGAACGGCGGATGACGGCACGGAACCGCTCTGGTTCCCCGAGATCGCGGCCGACCAGCATGATCATCTGGTTCGGCAGCCGCAGCACCAGGGCAATGGCGTTGTGGCCCTTCTCGCCCTGCGCTTGCGTGTCGCTCTGGTCGGGCTGTGCGGTCCCCTTGTCGGCAGGCAAGTTGCGTAGACGGTCGAGTTCTCCCTCGCCAAAGCGCTGATAGGAAAAAGGGCTGGTGGTCCAGCCTTCGTTTTCGAGAACGCCCGGCTCGAGGCTCTGCACGTTACCGGTCAGGATCTGGCCGTTGGCATCGGCGATCAGATAGAGATTGGCGCCGGGCTGTCGCGAGCGGGCCTCGACCACGCGGACCAATACGGGAAGGCCACCGCGCTGATAGGCGCGGGCAAGGCCGAGCACCTCGTCGTTGATGGTCTCCTGCGTCTGCCCGGTCAGCATGCGCGCCGAGAGCGAAGTCATATAGAGGACGAGCAGCACCGCGCAGAGCGCGAAGAGCAAGAGATAGAGCGCCGAAAGCCGCGCGGCCGTCGTCTTCATGATGGCGGGCACGGAAAGCGCCATGCCGCCGCCTAGCCGCCCTTCAGCATGTAGCCGGCGCCGCGAACGGTATGCAGGATCGGCTTGTCGAAGCCCTTTTCGATCTTGCCGCGCAGCCGAGAGACGTGGACGTCGATGACATTGGTCTGCGGATCGAAATGATAGTCCCAGACATTTTCGAGCAGCATCGTGCGCGTCACAACCTGGCCGGCATGGCGCATGAGATATTCGAGCAGGCGGAATTCGCGTGGCTGGAGCGTGATCTCACGGCCCGCCCGGCGGACAGAATGCGATAGCCTGTCGAGTTCAAGATCGCCAACCCGGTAGACGGTCTCGGCCTCCTTGGCGCTGGCGCGTCGGTTGAGCACCTCGACACGAGCCAGAAGTTCGGAAAAGGCATAGGGCTTGGTTAGGTAATCGTCACCGCCGGCGCGCAGGCCGGTGACCCGGTCATCGACTTCGCCCAGCGCCGAAAGGATGAGCACCGGCGTCGTGTTGCCCCTGGAGCGGAGGGCGGCAATAACCGACAGGCCGTCGCGGCGCGGCATCATCCGATCGATGACCATCACATCGTAGTCACCCGCATCGGCAAGCGCGAAGCCGGTCTCGCCGTCACCCGCAACATGCGCGGTATGACCGGCTTCGGTGAAGGCTTTCTGCAGATAATCCGCAGCCTCGCGATCGTCTTCTATGACGAGAATCTTCATAGGGCCGTTATACGCGATTTCGCTTGAAGGTTGAGTAGCCGGCATCTGCATTTTAGCCTTTGCCAAAGCGCATCGCGATCAAGACGATCGAGAGCGTACGCGATAAAATCTTTGTTCCGTGGCGTCGTTAGGCCGAACATGCCAGTTCCCGGTCATGTCGTTACCTGCAACCCGGGACCAACCGGCATCGGGCACGAGGGCCTGAGTGGGCAGCCACATACGGGCGCGGCAGCGGGCGATGGGAAGCCCGCTGCCGCTGAAGGAGAGCGCGATGACTGACTAACGGGCTCTCCTTCTTACTTTCCCCATGCGGCGACTCGGGGGTGTTGAAACCGCCGCATTGGAAAAGTCGTCTCAGCCCTTGGCCACCGGCACCGCGACGAATCGGTTGTTGTCGTCACGGGTGATCTGCATCAGCACCGCCTTGCGTCCGGATTTGACCGCATCGGCCATGGCCTTGGTGACGTCTTCGGTGCCATTGACCTCCGCCGAGTTGACCGCGGTGATGACGTCGCCCGGCTGGATGCCGCGATCGGCGGCGGCGCTGTCGGGGTCGACGTCTGTCACCACCAGACCTTTGCCGTTTTCAGACTTGGTGACGGTGAGACCGAGATCAGCCAGCGTGTCAGGCTTTGCCGGAGCGGCAGGCTGCTGTTGCTGGTCGTTCGAGGCCTGCTTGTCGCTCGCCGGCAGTTTGCCGAGATCGACCTTGACCGTCTGGCTCTTGCCGTCGCGCCAGACCGTGACATCAACAGACTTGCCGGGCGAATAGGCGCCGATCAGGCGGGCGAGCTCCTTCGGCGACGCAACGTCCTTGCCGTCGACCTGGGTGATCACGTCGCCGGCTGATATGCCGGCCTTCTTGCCGGGGCCATCGTCCTGGGCGCTCGAAACCAAGGCGCCATTGTTGGACTTCAGGCCGAGCGACTCGGCGATGTCGGAGGTGACCGGCTGGATTTCGACGCCCAGCCAGCCGCGCTGCACCGCACCGCTCTTCATCAGGTCCCCGACGACCTGCTTGGCGGTCGAGGCCGGAATGTCGAAGGCGATGCCGACGCTGCCGCCGGAAGGCGAGAAGATGGCGGTGTTGATGCCGACCACCTGGCCGTTGAGGTTGAAGGTCGGGCCGCCTGAATTGCCGCGGTTGACCGAGGCGTCGATCTGGAGGAAATCGTCATAGGGGCCGGCGCCGATATCGCGGCCGCGCGCCGAGACGATGCCGGCGGTGACGGTGCCGCCGAGGCCGAACGGATTGCCGACAGCCACGACCCAGTCACCGACACGAACCTTGGAATCGTCGGCGAAGTCGACATAGGTGAACTTGCCGCCACCATCGACCTTGAGCACGGCGAGATCGGTGCGCGGATCGGTGCCAACCAGCTTGGCATCGAGTTCCTTGCCGTCATTGGTCACAACGGTGAAGGCGGTGCCCTCTTCGACGACGTGGTTGTTGGTGACGAGGTAACCGTCTTCGGAGATGAAGAAGCCGGAGCCCTGCGCTACCGGGCGCGGCTCGCCATTGTTGCGGTCGCGATGACCGAAGCGACGATGACCTTCGTCGTTCTGGCCGCCCTGGTCGCCAAAGCCGCGGAATTCCTTAAAGAAACGACGCAGCTGCGGATTGTTGGGAAGATTGTCGAGGCCGTCCTGATCGTCGGAGCCATCATCGGCGGTCGGCTGGATCTTGGCCTTGACCTTGACGCTGACCACGGCTGGCGACACACGCTCCACGACATCGGCGAAGCTCGGAACCTGCGGGGCCTCGACGCGCACGGCGTCAGCGAGAACGGGGCTGGTTCCGCTGGTCAGCGCGCCAACGCCGATCGCACCGGCGACCGCGATAGACGCGGCAGCAGCCAGAAGACGCTTGCGGGTGCGAAAATATGAATCGGGGGCAATATTCATGGATCTCTTATCCTCTTTCAAGCGGACGCGCCTTGATCGGCATCCTCAAGGAACGAGAATTAGGGAAGCGCACATTACGACGCCATTTCCGGCACATGAAACTTTGGTAATGTTGGCGGGCGACGGCAGCCGTCAGTCGCGGCGGAGGATCGCGTCCAATGCGGCCTGCTCTTCGACCGAAAGCGCTGCCGTTGCCGGAAGCCGGCGCGACCGCGCACTGAGCACTATAAACACGCCGCCGGCCAGAAGCAGGAGAACCGGCGTGCCCCACAGCAGCGCGTTGCGCAGATCGAAGCGTGGCTTCAGCAGCACGAACTCGCCGTAACGCGAAACCACATAATCCATCACCTGCCGGTCGGTATCGCCCGCGACAAGGCGTTGTCGCACCAGGATACGCAGGTCCCTGGCAAGGTCCGCATCGGATTCGTCGATCGACTGGTTCTGGCAGACCATGCAGCGCAGGCCTTCCGACAGCGCCCGCGCCCGCGCCTCGAGTGCCGGGTCGGCCAGCATCTCGTCGGGCTTCACCGCCATTGCCGTTCCGGCGAAGAACAACGCCAGCAGCAAGACCATCGACGTCAACGAAAGCCTTGCCCTCATGGCAGGCCCGCCGGCGCCACGGCCTGCTTGCGACGGCGCGAAGGCGCGCCGACCCGCAGGCGCCTGTCCATCAGCGACATCGCCGCACCCGCCATCATCACCAGGCCGCCGCCCCAGATCAGCGTCACCAGCGGCTTCCACCACAGACGCACCACGACCGAGCCGTCCTTGCCCTCGTCGCCGAGCGAAATGTAGAGCTGGGAAAGGCCAAGAGTCTTGATGCCAGACTCCGTCGTCATCATCTGCCGCACAGGATAGAAACGCTTGGCGGAGCTGACTTCGCCGACAGGGCTGCCGCTGACGCCGATCAGCTCGAAACGCCCGCGATCCTCGCTGTAGTTCGGTCCCTGTGCAGGATAGAGCCCGACGAACCGCACCGTGCGGCCGGAGATTTCGACGGTTTCACCAGCATGCATGGACAGGATCTTCTCCGTCCCGAAGCAGAGCGTGCCAACAATGCCGAGCACGGTCAGGCCGAGGCCAAGATGCGCGAAAGCAGTCCCGAAGACCGAGCGTGGCAAACCAACCAGACGCCTGACCATTGTCGGCGCGGCGACATTGCCGACCCCCGCCTTGGTGGCGAGGTCGGTCAGCGCGCCAAGGATCAGCCAGACGCCGAGGCCGACGCCAAGCGCGGCAAGCACCGAAGCGCCGTCGATGAACAGGACCGTAACCAGCGTCGCTAGAAGTGCGGCCGCGAACGCGGCCATCAATCGCTGCGCAACGCCGAAGACATCGCCGCGCTTCCAGGCCAGCAGCGGCCCAAAGGGAACCATCACGAGCAGCGGCACCATCAGCGGCGCGAAGGTAAGGTTGAAGAACGGCGCTCCTACCGAAATCTTGTCGGCCGAAAAAGCCTCGACCGCCAGCGGATAGAGCGTGCCGACGAGCACCGTGGCGGTCGCAGTGGTCAGAAACAGATTGTTGAGGACGAGCGCGCCTTCACGCGAAACCGGGTGAAACAGGCCGCCTGCCGTCAGCTTCGAGGCGCGCAGCGCAAACAGCGCCAGCGAGCCGCCGATAAACAGCGTCAGGATGCATAGGATAAAGACGCCGCGCGTCGGATCGGTGGCAAAGGCGTGGACGGAAGTCAGGACGCCCGAACGCACCAGGAAGGTGCCGAGCAGCGACAGCGAGAAGGTGAGGATGGCGAGCAGCAGGGTCCAGATCTTCAACGCCGAGCGCTTTTCCATGACGATGGCCGAATGCAGCAGCGCGGTGCCCGCCAGCCACGGCATGAAGGAAGCGTTCTCGACCGGATCCCAAAACCAGAAACCGCCCCAGCCGAGTTCGTAATAGGCCCAGTACGATCCCATGGCGATGCCGCCGGTCAGGAACATCCAGGCGACCAGCGTCCATGGGCGCACCCAGCGCGCCCAGGAGGCATCGATGCGACCCTCGATGAGGGCGGCGACCGAGAAGGAAAAGCAGATCGAGAAGCCGACATAACCGAGATAGAGCATCGGCGGGTGAATGGCGAGGCCAAGATCCTGCAGGATCGGGTTGAGATCGCGGCCTTCGATGGGCGCCGGATTGAGCCGGATGAAAGGATTGGAGGTCACCAGGATGAACAGGAAGAAGGCAGCGCCAATAGCGCCCTGCACGGCGAGCACATTGGCGCGCAGCGTCGCCGGCAAGTTGGAGCCGAAAGCGGCCACAAGCGCGCCGAAGAAGGTCAGGATCAGCACCCAGAGCAGCATCGAACCTTCGTGATTGCCCCAGGTTCCGGTGATCTTGTAGATCAGCGGCTGCAGCGAATGCGAGTTCTCCCAGACGTTCGCCAGGGAAAAATCAGAGCTTGCATAGGCGCCCGCAAGGGCCGCGAAGGACAGCGCCGTCAACGCGAAACCGGTCACCGCGACCGGACCGCCGACCGCCATCAGGCGCTGGTTGTTCAGCCGCGCGCCAAACAGCGGCACGATCGTCTGCACCAGTGAAAGCGCGAACGCCAGAACCAGGGCGAAATGTCCGGTTTCAACCATTCGCGCGGCTCACACTTGCTCTTCCGCCAGAGTTACTCACTCTTGCTCTCCTGCCAGACGCCCTTGGCCTTCAGGCCGTCGGCTACTTCCTTGGGCATGTAGCGCTCGTCATGCTTGGCCAGAACGCTGTCGGCGACAAAGACGCCGTCAGGACCGAAGGTACCCTCGGTGATGACACCCTGCTCTTCGCGGAAAAGGTCGGGCAAAATGCCGGTATAAGTCACCTTGACCGATTTGTGGGTGTCGGTGACCGAAAAGGCAACTGTTGCGCCCTGGCCGCGCTGGATGGTGCCTTTTTCGACCAAACCGCCGAGCCTGATGCGCTGGCCCGGCTGAACGCTGGCGGTGGTCAGATCGGCCGGCATGTAGAAATAGGACGCCTTCTGGCCAAGCGCATAGAAGGTCAGCCCGGTGGCGGCGCCCAGAAAAACCAATCCGCCCGCGATCACCGACAATCGTTTCTGCTTGCGCGTCATACCCAATTCTACTCCGTCGCCGTCAAGCCGAGCGAGGCGGCAAAGGCGGTGAATTTCTTGGCTTCGTCACTATCGGCGCCAAAGACCGCGATGGCGCGGCCCAGCGCATCGCGCGCCTGATCGGCCTTGCCCAGCACGACATAGGAACGAACCAGCCGCATCCATCCTTCCGGGTCGCGCGGATTTTGACGAAGTTTGTCGTCCAGGCCGGCGACCATGGTGTTGATCATGGCTTCCCTGTCCTGCTGCGACATTGAGGACGCCGCGTCGACATCGGCGGCATCGGGGCCTTTCGCGGTCGTGCCGGAGGCGACTTCCGGGCCGCCGGATTTGGCCAGCGCCTGTTCGACAGCGCCGCGCCACGGCGAATCCGGCGGCAGCGTACCAAGCATAGCCTGCCAGGCCGCGGCCGCTTCCTTGCCACGACCCTCCTGCGCCAGTGCCATGGCCAGATAGAAACCGGCTTTCGCATTGGCCGGGTCAAGCTTCAAGGCCGCCTCGAAGGCATCCTGGGCATCGGCCGAAACAATGCCGCCCGCCGCACCGGCGATCGCCTCGCCGAGACCGGCCTGACGGACAGCGCTGTCGCCGTCGAGGCGAATGGCGTTGCGGTAGGCCGCCGCGGCGTCGGCAAAGCGCTGCATACGCAGATAGACCGGCGCCAGCACGTCCCAGCCCCTGCCGTCGGAAGGATTGGCGGCAAGATGGGCCTCGGCGCGCGCCACCAGCTCATCGACCGAACTGTCGGCGGGGTTCTTGGCCAACCGCTCACTGAGCGGCTGCGACGGCAGGTCAGGCGAGCCGATCTGACTGTAGAGCCCCCAACTGACCAACGGAACCGCCAGCACCGCAACGGTCGCGACAAGCCGTACGGTGCCCGATGACCTGCCGGACGCCTTGGCCGCCATATCCGCGTTGCCCAGGCGAAGGATGCGGCGGGCGATCTCGGCGCGCGCCTCGGCCGCTTCAGCGGGCCCGATCAAACCGCGCCCGGCATCGCGGTCGAGTTCGGACAGTTGATCGCGATAGACTTCCAGATCGTGATCGCCGCTCGATGATGCGCCCTTGGAGGCACCAGCCAACGGCAAAAGCACCGCCAGGCTGGCGCCCAGCGTGAGAATTGCGGCTATGACCCAGAACAGCATGGTTCTTCCAATAACGGCAGAGCCCTGCCCTGCCAACACAGGCATCCTGCGACGCTTTGACGGCACGCGCCGAATGTCGCGATCGAAATCCACCGGCCGGATCGCAACGAGACCCGGCTGGCTAGGTCAATGGCGTCCAACTGCCGTCGGCATTGCGGCAGGCTGTTCCGTGCGCCGTGACGCTGGCGCCGCCCGTGAACACCGTCTGCGTGTATTGGCGGCAATCCTGCGAACCGACGCGGTAAGGCTGGGCAGGGACGACCTCGCCATAGCGTGAGGCCTGATCGCCCTTCCAGGTCACCTTCTGGCCGCTGGTGTTGTATTCGAGCGCCTTGTATTCGGCCTCGAGCGCGCTGCGCTTCTCCGTGTCGCTCAGACCGTTGCCGATCGACCCGCCAATGAGGCCGCCGCCCATGGCGGAGATGATCGACTTGGTAACGACCTTGCCGCCGGCCGGAGGCGTCGAGGCCGGTGTCGCCGCCACGGTCGGACCCTTGCCGCTCAAGGTGGTGCAGCCCGACACGGCCAGCAATGCGGAAACAAGCGCGACGCGAATCTTCATGCCAACAACCGGTTTTCTTGAGTTGGAGTCTGCCATGGATGCGCCGGGGGCCGCGTCATCGGAGAAGTAGGCGTGGCTATAGTGTTGATATTTGTCGGAAATTTGGCCGCTGGCGGCTGCTCTGGGGTCAATCGATATGCCGCCACAATATGCGCCTTCCATTGCTGCCGATTGGCCTGGGTAGCATTACTGCAGGCTCCGCAATCGCACCGTCGCCTTCAGTCCGCCCATGCCGGACCGCTCGAGTGCCAGGACGCCTCCATACTCGTTGACGAGATCGGCGACAATGGCAAGGCCCAGGCCTGTCCCAGGCTTGGTCTCATCGAGGCGCCGCCCTCGCTTCAGCGCTTCACGGGCCTTGTCCTCGGGAATACCCGGTCCGTCGTCCTCGATGCTGATCTCGAACAGGCTCTCATCCTTGCCGGCCAAGGGCACGACCGAGATCGCGACAGCACTCCTTGCCCATTTCACCGCATTTTCGAGAAGATTGCCAAGCAGTTCCTCGAGGTCCTCGCGTTCGCCGGCAAAGACGATCTCGGTGGCCGGCAGCGACAGCGACAGGCTGGTCCGCGGGTTCAGCTTCTGCAAAACGCGCACCATGCGCTGCACCAGCGGTGCCACCGGCGTGCGATAGACGACGCTGTCGCGCTGCGCCGCGACGCGGGCACGCTGCAGGTAATGGTCGATCTGCTTTTGCATGGAGGCGGCCTGCTCGGCGATCAACTGTCCCTTGGCGCCGCCAAGCGCCCGGCCCTCGTTGAGCAGAACGGCAAGCGGTGTCTTCAAGGAATGGGCGAGGTTGCCGACCTGGGTCCGAGAACGCTCGACGATGCGTTTGTTGTTTTCTATCAAGGCGTTGGTTTCGTTGGCTAACGGTTCGATCTCGGCCGGGAAGCGGCCGTCGAGCCTCTGTGCGGTGCCCTCGCGCACCATGGCGAGTGCGTTCCGGACCCTGCGCAACGGCTGCAGCCCGAGCAGGATGGCGATGGCGTTGATGGCGATCATGCCGATTCCGAACAGGCTGAGATAGGTCAGCAGGCGGCGCTGGAACGTTCCTATTTCCTGCTCCAACTCGGTCTTGTTGCCCATGACGCGGAAGCGCGCGGCGCGGTTCTTCGCGTCGAGAACGAATTCGCTCTCGAACACGACCAGCTCCTCGCCATTGATGCCTTGCGCGGCATAGCTGCGCTGGAAATTGGCGTTGAAGGGAACATCCGCCACGTCCGGCGACGGGATGGTCCGGGTCATGGACGACGAGTGAAGATCGCCATGCACGCCTTCCGAGGCGGGCTCGACGGACCAGTACCAGCCCGAATTCGGTTCCGAGAAACGGAGATCGCCAAGATCGGGGGAGCCGGTCAACGCGCCGCTGTCGGAGATGCCGATGGAGCCGATCAGGTTGAACAGATGCGCCGACAACAGGCTGTCGAAGCCCCGCTCGCTGGCCTGTCGGTAGAGCGTTGTGATCAGGGTGAAGATGACGACCAGGGTCAGGATCGCCCACACGGTGGAGAAGGCGATGACGCGGAACGTCAGCGAGCGCGGCCACGCGCGCAGCGAGAGCCGTCTGCCCACGGCCGGGTTGGTGGGGAGCGGTTCCGCCTTACGCCTCCGGCTCGCGCATGCGGTAGCCCATGCCGCGTACGGTTTCGATCATGTCGATGCCCATCTTCTTGCGCAATCGTCCGACAAAGACCTCGATGGTGTTGGAATCGCGGTCGAAGTCCTGGTCGTAGAGATGCTCAACCAGTTCGGTGCGCGAAACGACCTCGCCCATGTGGTGCATCAGATAGGCAAGCAGCCGGAATTCGTGCGAGGTCAATTTCAGCGGCACGCCGTTGACATCGGCCTTCGAAGCCTTGGTGTCGAGACGCAGCGGCCCGCAGGTCAGTTCCGACGAGGCGTGGCCGGCCGCGCGGCGGATCAGGGCCCTGACGCGCGCCAGCACCTCCTCGATGTGGAACGGCTTGGTGACGTAGTCGTCGGCGCCGGCGTCGATGCCGGAGACCTTGTCGCTCCAGCGGTCACGCGCGGTCAGGATCAGCACCGGCATCTTGCGGCCGCCGCGACGCCAGCGCTCGACCACGCTGATGCCGTCCATCTGCGGCAGGCCGATGTCGAGCACAACGGCATCGTAAGGCTCTGTGTCGCCGAGGAAATGGCCCTCCTCGCCGTCGAAGGCACGATCGACGACATAGCCGGCATCGACCAGCGCATCCGAGATCTGCCGGTTGAGATCCTTGTCATCCTCGACGACGAGTACGCGCATACGGGGACCAATGCCTGTTGATTGAAGATTTCAGATATAGGCCGATTCCGCTGGCCTGGGAAACGGAGGGAAGACCGGTCAGTTCTGCGGAACGACGATTTCGGAGCGGCGCGGACGTTGTCCGTCCTTGCCGGGCACGAGCACGACGATGACGCAGACCGGCTGGCCGCCACGCGTCGATGCCGAAGCCTTGGCGAGCGTTCCGCCATTCTGCTGAGCCACCTGCTGACCGATCGCATAGCAGTCGGATGCAGCCAGGACGATCGGGCTGGCCTGGTCGGGCTCGATGACCGGTATCGCCATTGCCTGCGACGCAAACAGCCCGGCGGCACTAAGCGCCAGGGTCGCGGTTCGGAAATGGGAGCGAAGCGTTTTCATGACCCGCGTTGTAACGCATCGGTGCTGAACGTGAAATGAACAGTGAACGGCCCTGAAACCATGCTCGCCACACCCCTGCAACACGAGACAGACATCTTGAATTTCACCGCCCCCCAGTGAAACCCGCGAAAGCTCAGTCTAGACTCCGTTTTGGTGATATTGAAAGTGCGTCAGGCGTTTTCCTGCGTCAGCGCACGGAATCGCAGCAGGCCATGGTGGACAAGGAGTTCCTCATCGTAACGCGCCTCGCTGAATTCCAGCGACAGCCGCGTCTGGCCACGCGGGCCTATAACCAACACCGCTCCGGCAAGCCGCGCCTTGATGGCATCCATGATCGCCCGGGTCTCGGCCTCGCCATGCGCCTTCGACCAGACATGCAGCGTGATCAGCTGGTCGTCGTTGTTCTCGGCGCCGGTGTCCCAGTCAAAGGCAGAAGTCTGGCCTGAAGTCACATAGGGAAAGGCGACGTTGTCGGTTGCCCGCTCGAGCAGTCCGGCGCCACCCAGCAGCGCCGACAGCGACGCATCGCTTTTCAGTCTTAGAAACAGGGCCTGCTGCAAATCGCCGGGCGCGGTCATCGTCCATTTCCTCAAGCCGTTGCGCCACCGACAATGCTTTTCCAAAGCCTGCCCATGTCCGCATCCCTTCTCAGATATAGCGGTTCGCCACGCGAAGACGATGGCGATTCGTCATCGGAATCATGAACGCCGATGATCTCGAAAATGCGACTTGCCGACAATCTCGTCGGCCGGCGCGGTAGAGCCAAATTGACCATGAGCTTGCCTCCGATTGTCTGGTCACGCGATCTTGCCCCATATAGGCTGGTCCATACGACGGAATGTTCCTTGCCGGCTTGGCCGGACAGAGGGGCATGTTCCCGATTTCCGGAGCTGATCATGCTCGATCCAGAAAAGGCCAGGGCCGCGTCACGTCTGCTGGTAGGCCATTGGGACAATGGCACCCACTTCGACGCCATACCCGAGGAACTGCGGCCGAAAACGCGCACCGAAGGTTACGCCATCCAGTCGCATGTCATGGAGCGTTCGGCGGCCCCGCTTTTCGGCTGGAAGATCGCGGCAACCAGCCTGGCCGGTCAAAGGCATATCAACGTCGACGGCCCGATGGCCGGGCGTCTGCTCGCCGAAAAAGCGGTCGAGGTCGGCGGGATCGTCTCGCTCGCGACGAGCAAGATGCGGGTCGCCGAGGTCGAATTCGCATTCCGTTTCGGCCGCCGGATCCCACCTCGCGGGGCACCTTATGAAATCGCTGAAGTCATGGACGCCGTGGCGACCCTGCATCCGGCGATCGAAATACCGGACTCACGATATGATGATTTCTGCGCTGTCGGCGCGCTGCAGCTGATCGCGGACAATGCCTGCGCCAATCTGTTTGTCATCGGCCAGCCTGCCGAAGACGATTGGCGCGACGTGAACCTCGCGGAGTACCCGGTGACGGGTTTCGTTTCGGGTAAGTCGCGGCACGACGGAACGGGCGCGGCTGTCCTCGGCGACCCGCGCATCGCCCTGACATGGCTGGTCAATGAGCTGTCGGGGCTTGGCATAGGGCTCCAACCGGGACAGGTGGTGATCACCGGAACTTGCGTGACACCGATCAGCGTCGCCGCCGGTGATGAAGTCATTGGCGATTTGGGCAGGTTCGGCAAAGTGTCGGTGCGGTTCGTCTAGACCGGCTTGCTCCCCCGGTTCAGCCTGACCACGACGCTCCTCACCGCCAGAACCAGCACGGTAATGATGATCAAAATCACCGACAGTGCGGCGATCGCCGGGTCGATGTTGTCGCGTAGTCCCATCCACATCAGGCGCGGCAGCGTGATGGCGTTGACCGAGGTGATGAACAAAGTGACGCCGATCTCTTCCCAGGACAGCACGAAGGACAGCAGCGCCGCGGTGACGATGCCGAACTTGACGTTGGGCATGATGACGCGCGTGGCGCGCTCCCAAACACTTGCGCCAAGCCCCCGCGCGGCAAGGTCGATGCGTCGGTCTAGCTGGCTGAGCGAGACCAGGATCAGCACCGTCGCGAACGGCACCGTCATCACCGAATGCGCCATGGCAACGCCGAGCCAGGTATCGTAGCCGAAGAAGGAACTGACGCCCGAGATGGAGGTGAGCAGGAAGTAGAGCGTGACCGCCGAAACCACCGGTGGCACCACCATCGGCAACAGCACGAAGCCGACGAGGGTCGCGGTGAAGCGCGGCTGGAACATCCAGACGCCGAGGCTGAAGCAGAGCGCCAGCACAGTTGAAATGGCGCTGCTGACGATGCCGATGCGGATCGAAAGCAGGATCGACTGGAGCCAGCGCGGATCCTCGATCAACGATCGGTAGTGGCGCAACGACAATTCGCCCGTCGGCATCGCCAGCATGCGGCTCGGCGTCAGCGACACGGGGATGACGGCCAACAGCGGCAACAGCAGGAACAACGCCACCAGGGCGGCAATAACCAGGGAGACAGGACCGGGGCGATAAGTCGGCATCAGATCAGCTGCTTCGGTCTGACATAACGGAACAAGAGCGCCATCAGCGCGCCGACGAACAGTACCAGCACGACGCTGATCGCAGCCCCCAGCCCCCAGTCCGGGCTCTGGAATATCCTGAGATAGATCAGTTCGGCGATCATGACGCTGCGCCCGCCACCGAGAATCGCCGGCGTGACGAAGAAACCGAGCGAGAAGACGAACACGATCATCGCGGAGCCGATAATGCCGGAGCGCGTCATCGGCACGAACACCGTCCAGAAGGTGCGCATGCGGCTGGAGCCGAGGCCGCGCGCGGCGAGCAGAACACGCTCGTCAAGGCTGCGCATGGCCGAAGCCAGCGGAAAGACGGCGAAAGGAATGAGGAAATGCGTCATGCCGACAATGACGCCGAATTCGTTGCGTACCAAAGTCAGCGGTTCGGAGATAAAACCGATCGACTGCAGCCAGGTGTTGATCAGGCCGCGATTGGACAGCAGTGCCACCCAGCCGAAGGCGCGTGTCAGCACCGAGATCCAGAACGGCACCAGGATGCAGAATTCGGCGATGAGGCGCTGCGCCGGGCTGCCGCGAACCCAGACGACCGTAATAGCATAGGCGGCGGCGACCGACACTATAGTGACGATCGCGGCGATGCGCAGCGTGCGGATGAACACCGACTGGACCAGATCGTCGGTGAGCAACGCCTCGTACTGGCCAAGCCCGGGCGTCGGCAAGGTGAAACTCCATTTCACCACGCCGAGAAATGGCCAGGCATAGGCAAGGCCGAGAAAAAGGAGCAGCGGCGCCATCAACAGCGCCGCGCCCATCCTGTCGGAGAGAACGCCTCTCATGTTAGATCAGCATCGCCGCCGGTCAGGCGGAGATGATCTTGGTGTATTCGTCGAGCGCCGGCCCATAGTTCTTGGCGTACCAGTCCATGTCGAGCGGGATCTGCTTCTTCATGTTCTCGGGATCGACGGGGTTGATGCGCTTCTTGTCGGCGGGGATCAGCGCGTCGGCCGCCGGATTGGCCGGACCCTGGCCGAGCTTGTCGAACATGACGAGCTGCTTTTCCGGATCCTGGGCGCTGGCGATGAACTTCATCGCCGCATCCTTGCCGCCGGGGTTGTTCTTGAGCACGGCCAGTGCGCCGGGCGAGATCAGGCCCTGGTCCCAGATGAACTTGATCTTGCCGCCGGAATCCTGCTCGATCAGCGAGGCGCGCGTCGACCAGACGATCGCCATGGAGGCTTCGCCATTGAGCAGCACGCTCTGGCTCTCGGCGCCGCCGCCCCAATAGGCGACGACGTTTTCCTTGAAGGCTGATATCTTGTCATGCGCACGTTTTAGGTCGAGCGGGTAGAGCGAAGCCGGCGCGATGCCGTCGGCCAAAAGGGCCGCTTCCCAGCTCGACACGCCCCATTTGTAGAGCGAACGCTTGCCCGGGAATTTCTTCACATCGAAGAAATCGGCCATGCCAGTCGGTGCATCCTTGCCGTATTTCTCGGAATCGTAGGCGATGACATAGGAGAAGAAATAGGTCGAGGCGGCATAGTCCCAGCCGAAGCCCGGCCGCATCTTCTTTTTGTCGACGATGTTGTAGTCGATCGGCTCGAGCATGCCTTGGGCGCCGAGCGTAATGGCCGAGAACGGGTCGACGTCGACCAGGTCCCAGGTCGGGGCGCCGCTCTTGGATTGCGCGGCGATCGCGCCTTCGGTCGGGCCCGACCCGTCCATCTTGACGGTGATACCGGTATCCTTGGTGAAGGCCTGGCCATAGGCCGCGTCGTAGGCCGTGATGGCATCGCCGCCCCAGTTGACCAGCACAAGTTCCTTCGCTGCGGCAAAGGCACCGGTCGAGCGCAGCAGCATCGGCGTGCCGGCGAGCACGAGGGCAGCGAGTTGCGTGAACTGCCGACGCGAGATCTCGCCGCGTCTCGTCCTTTCGGACAGCGTTTCGATGGCCTGTTTCTTGGTGTCGTTCATGTCAGTTCCCCTTTGTTTTCGTTGATTTTGATTCCGGAAGCCGGTGCGGCTGATCAGGCCGCGCCGGCGCTCATTGTCCTCCGTCCGGAAGGAGGAAACCCTTTTCCGCCGGCCATGTCAGCCACACGGAATTGCCCTTGCTGAGCGCCGCCGCCGCGACCTCGTTGGGCACCGAGACGGTGACTTTGGCACCTTGGCGCGTGGTGAGGTCGAGCTTGGTCGCCGCCCCCAGATAGGTCGAGGCGATTGCCGTCGCGGCAATGCCGTTCTCTCCGGCGGCGGCCTCGCGTGCTATCGACATGTGTTCGGGCCGGATCGCCAGGATGGCGTCGCCACGCACCTTCTCAGCCTTGCAGTGCATGCTGACCGCGCGGTCCTCACAGAGGCCAGTCGAACCGTTGTCGACGGCCTTAACCCCCTTCAGCGGCAGCATATTGATCTCGCCGAGGAACTCGGCGACGAAGCGATTGTCCGGCCGGTCGTAGACCTCGTCCGGTGCGCCGACCTGCAGCAGTTTGCCATGATTGAAGATGGCGACGCGCGAAGACAGCGCCAGCGCCTCGCTCTGGTCGTGGGTAACGAAGACGAAGGTGGTGCCGGTCTCCTGGTGCAGGCGCTTCATCTCTGCCTGCATCTGGCCGCGCAGGCTCTTGTCCAGCGCCGAAAACGGCTCGTCGAGCAGGAGCACGCCCGGCTCGAACACCAGCGCGCGGGCCAGCGCGACGCGCTGCTGCTGGCCACCGGAAAGCTGCGAGGGCAATTTCTTCTCGTGGCCGACCAGACCGACGCGCTCGATCATCTCGCCGACACGCTTCCTGATCTCGGCGGCCGATTTCTTGCGGACCTTGAGCGGGAAGGCGATGTTGGCCTCGACGCTCATATGCGGAAAGAGCGCATAGCCCTGGAACACCATGCCGGCGGCACGCTGCTCGGCCGGGCGGTCGGTGATATCGGCGCCGTCGCTGAAAAGCCTGCCCTCGCTCGGCTGCACGAAGCCGGCCAGGATCATCAGGAAGGTGGTCTTGCCGGAGCCGGAAGGCCCAAGCAGCGTCAGGAACTCGCCGCGGCCTATGTCGAGCGTCAGATTGTCCAGCGCACGGAACGAGCCGAAGCTCTTGCCGATCCCGATTGCCTTGATCTCTGCGGCCCGGCCGGGTTGCTGCATCCTGCCTCTATCCTTACCGTTGAGCCAAATCGTAGGCAGGGCGGAAGCTCACCGCAACCGAATAGTTTTCGCCTGATCGGCAAATTTCATTCATCTATGGCGGGCTGGCGCCACGCTGCCTCTCAATAGGGCTGAATGCGGTTCTCGGAGAGAGTAGACCTCAGCCATCCCGCGAACGCTTCCAGGACCGGGTGCGAGGCCTTGGCGTGTTCGGAGACCAGAAAATAGGAGCGCGGCGATTTGATCGCGATGTCGAAAGGCCTGACCAGACGGCCTTCGCTCAGCGCACGGCGGCTGGTCAGTTCGTCACCCATGGCGATCCCCTGCCCGGCAATCGCCGCCGAGAAGACGAGGTTCATGTCGGAAAAGAAGATGCCGCCTTCGGTGTCCGGGTTTTCGACCTTGGACAGCGCCAGCCAGCGTGCCCAATCCTCGGTGTCGTCGAGATGGAGCAGATTGGCGCGCAGTACGTCCGCCGGCCGGGAAAAGCCGCCGACCTTGTTGAGCAGCGTCGGGCTGCAGAGCGGCGTGAACGAGATTTCGCACAACAGCTCGGCCATGCGGTTCGGCCAGTTACCCACGCCGAACGCGATGAAGGCGTCTGCGTCGGCATTGCTGACATCGTCGAGCCGTCGGGGCGTCAGGATGCGCAGCGCGACATCGGGGTACATCTGCCGGAACTCGCCGATATGGGTGCACAGGAACAGCGAGGCGAAGCCCGGTGTACAGGAGATGGCGAACGAGCCGCCGACGCCAGTGCCGGCATCGCGCGTCACCGCGTCACCCAGCACGGTCAGCGCCTTGCGCACGTCGCTGGCATAGCGCTGCCCACGCGGGGTGAGCGCCACCCCCTTGCCGATCCGCTCCAGCAGATCGAAGCCGAGATCTCGCTCGAGCAGCCGCAATTGGTGGCTCACCGCGCTGCGGGTCAGGTGCAGTTCGTCGGCGGCGCGCCAGACGCTGCCATGTCTGGCAAAACTGTCGAGCGCGCGTAGCGCCTGTGTCGATGGGATTCTCAAGAGGTGAACCGAATTTGCATGAACCAGGAAAACATATCACTTTTTGGCGAGCCGCTTCACTGCTTTCTTCTAGAGCATGGAGAAACCGGTGACGACATCGGCGCAAGAGACCGCGCTTGCCTGCCTGGGCGGCATCCAGCCCCTGCTGTCGGCATGGACACGCACCATTTTCGATTTCGGCGAGACCGCCTGGCGCGAGTACCAGTCGGCCGCCTGGTATGTCGATCGACTCAAGCGCGAGGGATTTTCGGTCGAGGAAGGCTCGGGCGGCATGCCGACCGCCTTTTGCGCCCATTGGACGAACGGTGCCGGACCGACAGTGGGCATGTATGCCGAATATGATGCCGTGCCCGGCAATTGCCAGGACGCCGTGACGGTGAGGCAGCCGCGACCTGGCCTTGGCGCCGAGGCCGGCGGCCATACCGACCCGCATTCGGGGCTCGGCATAGCAAGTCTCGGCGGCCTGCTCGCCACCAAAGCCGCCATGCAGCGCCACGACATTCAAGGCACTCTGCGCTTTACCGGCGAGCCGGCCGAAAAAGTGCGCGGTTCGAAGCCGATCCATGCGGCAAAAGGCTACTATGACGGCCTTGCCGGCATGATCTCCTTCCATCCCTTCTACATGCTGCCGCTCTGCAATACCGCGCGCTGGGATACGCATTGCGGCGCGGCCTACGCGATGATCTATCGCTTCGTCTGCGACGAACCCGAAAATTGGGTTCGCGCAAGCGACGGCGCACCGATCCCGCAGGCGCATTCGGCGGTCAGGGCACCGGGCGCCAACGATGCACTGATGACCATGTACATGGCTTCCAAGGCGTTGCGCGATTCCATGCTGCCACACCAGGGCGGCTGGTCGATCAGCGAGGCGATCCTGACGGCCGGCCAGGCCACGGCCGACAATCTGCCGGCGGGACTGGCCGAGATCCAGTACATGATCCGCGTGCCCGCCATCGGCATGGCCGAGCAGGTAACGGCGGTGCTCGACCGCAACGCCGCGGCCGCGGCCGCGATCAGCGGCTGCCGCTACGAGCGGCACTGGGTATCGAAGTCACGGCCTGGGCTCGCGAACCACGCCATGGCTGGGATTGCCCATGAAGCCCTGTCGACTGTCGGGCCGCCACGCTGGGACCAACTGGCCAGAACAATCGCGCGGGAAATCCAGGTCAATGCCGGCGGCACTGCTACCGAAAACCCCTTTATCGATGAGCTTGAGCGGCTGATTTCGCCACAAGAGGCTGAGGCGATCCTGCGCCGCGACCTGCCACCGTCCCAGGTGAACTCGACCTCCGACGACTACACCGACATGAGCTGGCACGCGCCGACCGCCCGCTTCTATGTCGCCCGCCCAGCGCTCCGCTCGGCGAATGGCGGTGCCTATCCCTCCTGGGTGATGAATGCGCTGGGTGGCATTCCCGCGACGATCGACCCGATGGTCATCTGCGCCGCCAAGACGGTCGCGCTGGCGGCGCTGCGCCTGCTCGAGGACCAGACCGCCCGCGACGCGGCAAAGGACGAGTTCATCACCCGTACCGGCGGTGGCGTCGGCGGCTCCAACTGGATCGCGCCGCTCTGCGACTACGAACCGCCGATCAACTTCCGCTGGCCGGAATATGTCACCACCGCGCGCGGCCGCGACTGGTGGATCCCAAGCAATGCATGACCTGACCAACCCTTTAGAACGAGCCCACGAGGAGAACCCGCATGACCGTCCATGACCGCATCATCGCCGAGCCGTTTTCGCTTCAACGCCGCAACCCCGCCGGTGGTACCAAGCCACTGACCGTCTGGGGCTTCGCCAACGAAACCGACGTGTTGACCGACGTGCTGCTCGGATCGCCGAATTTCCTGCGCCACCTGTCGACCAGTTCGCTGTCGCGCAAGCACCTGCGTGAAGCCCCTTGCAACGTTCAGATCGCGCAGGCACAGCACAAGGATCTTGTCGCGGCCTACGAGCATTTCGGCGTCAACATTCACTGGCACGAGCCGACGCCGGAACTGCCGATGCAGGTCTATTCCCGCGATTCCAGCGTGATGACGCCTTATGGCGCCATCATCACCGCCATGGCCAACTGGTGGCGGCGCGGCGAGAACTACGCCGCCATCCGCACCTATGAAAAGCTCGGCATCCCGATCTACGACATGGTTACGGCCGGCACTTTCGAGGGCGGCGACTTCAATGTCATCGAGGACGGCGTGGTGCTGATCGGCTGCGGCGGCGCCCGCACGCAGGAGGAAGGCGCCCGGCAGGTGCAGGCCTGGTTCGAGAAGGAAGGCTGGGAGACACGCATTGCCTTCATCGACGAATATTACGTCCATATCGACCTGATGGTGGTGCCGATCGCCGAAAAGCTCACCGCCGTCTGCCTCGCCTGCACCGAGCCTGGAATCGTCGACTGGCTGAAGGGCAAGGGGCACGAGATCATCGACGTTCCCTTCCAGGACACGATGGCACTCGGCTGCAACTTCATGTCGCTGGGCAAGGACCGGGTGATCGCGCCGACGTCCAGCAAGATGCTGATCGAAAAACTCAAGGCGCGCGGCTTCGAGGTCGCGGCCGTCGACATGAGCGAAATCTCCAAGACCGGCGGCGGTATCCATTGCATGGCACAGGCGCTGAAACGCGAGGCGGCCTGATAGTCGGGAAAACGGCAAAACTGCTCCCGCTCGCCGGATCGAGTACCTGGCGGGCGAGGAACCGGCCGCCGGGTACCTGGTTCTTCCATCAACAAACCGTGCCCCTGTGTCCTCCCCGCCCTTGTGAGTGTCCGTAAATGGATGAATAGTCGCACAGGGCGCCGCCCTGAAATTGCCCGCTTGCGGTTTTCAGGTCGCGCCAGAACCGAGCCGGGTTTTTTGAATGGTCAGCCCTGAACCACGCAAGAGAAGAGGTCCGATCGCCGCCTGGTTGCTGGCGCTGGACGCGTGGCTCGATTCCTCGCTCTATGAGATCGGGTTCAAGGCACGCCAGTTCTGGGAGGCCGCGACGATCTTCTCGCGGCGCTTCCGTCTCAAGGGTTGGCGCCGCGGCTTCATCGAACTTTTGAGCGAAGGTTTTACACTCGGCGCCGGCGGCATGGTGGTGATGCTGGCGCTGGCGATACCCGCTTTCCAAGACACCACCGGCGACTGGCGTGCCCAGGGCGACTTCGCCGTCACCTTCCTGGACCGCTATGGCAACGAGATCGGCCAGCGCGGCATCATCCAGCGCGATTCCGTGCCGGTCGACGAGATGCCGGACCATGTCATCAAGGCGGTCCTCGCCACCGAGGACCGCCGGTTTTTCGACCATTACGGTATCGATGTGCTCGGCCTGTCGCGCGCGATCTTCGAGAACGTGCGGGCGAATTCGGTCGTCCAGGGTGGCTCGAGCATCACCCAGCAGCTGGCCAAGAACCTGTTCCTGACCAATGAGCGCACGTTCGAGCGCAAGATCAAGGAGGCGTTCCTGTCGCTGTGGCTGGAGGCCAATCTGTCGAAGAAGGAAATCCTGCAGCTCTATCTGGACCGCGCCTATATGGGCGGTGGCACGTTCGGCATCGAGGCGGCGGCGGACTTCTATTTCGGCAAGAGCGTCAAGGACCTGAACCTTGCCGAGGCGGCGATGCTGGCCGGCCTGTTCAAGGCGCCGACCAAATATGCGCCGCATATCAACCTGCCGGCGGCGCGCGCGCGGGCCAACGTGGTGCTGTCCAACCTCGTCGATTCCGGCTTCATGACCGAGGGCCAGGTGCTGCAGGCCAGACTGCACCCGGCCGACGTCGTCGACCGCGGCGAACAGAAGAGCCCCGACTACTACCTCGACTGGGCCTTCGATGAGGTCAAGAAGATCGCCAAGCCAGGCCAGCACTCGCTGGTTGCCCACACCACCTTCGACGCCAACATCCAGAAGGCGGCGGAGGAGTCCGTCGAGTTCCACCTGCGCCAGTTCGGCAAGGAGTACAACGTCACCGAAGGGGCCGTGGTGGTGATCGAGACCAATGGCGCGGTGCGGGCGATCGTCGGCGGCCGCGACTACGGCGCCAGCCAGTTCAACCGCGCCACCAAGGCACTGCGCCAGACCGGCTCATCGTTCAAGCCCTATGTCTACGCCACGGCGATGGAACACGGCTTCACGCCGAACTCGATCATTTCTGGCGGGCCGATCAGCTGGGGCAACTGGTCGCCGCACAATTACAGCGGCGAGTCGGCGGGCAACATCACGCTGATTATGGCGATGGCCAAGTCGATCAACACCGTGCCGGTGCGGCTGGCCAAGGACCATCTCGGCATCGCGCCGATCAAGGCATTGGCGGAATCGTTTGGGGTGGAATCGCCGCTCGAAGGGCACAAGACGATGGTGCTCGGCACCTCGGGCATGACCGTGATGGACCAGGCGACGGGCTACAGCGTGTTCGCCCAGAATGGCTTCGTCGGTTCCCGGCACGGCATCACCCAGCTCGTAACCCGCACCGGCGACGTGGTGTATGACTGGACCAAGGACGCGCCGCCGCCGCATCGCGTCCTGTCCGAGCAGGCCCTGAAATCCATGAACACCATGCTGGCGGCCGTGCCGGTGATGGGCACGGCGCGGCGGGCGCAAATTCCCAACATCGTCGTCGCCGGCAAGACCGGCACCACGCAATCCTACCGCGATGCCTGGTTCGTCGGCTTTACCGGCAACTACACGGCAGCCGTGTGGCTGGGCAATGACGATTTCACCCCGACCAAGAACATGACCGGCGGCTCGCTGCCGGCGATGGTGTGGCAGCGGTTGATGGTCTACGCGCACCAGAACATCGACTTGAAGCCGATCCCGGGGATAGACAAGCCCTTCGTCGACGAGGAGGTCGCGGCAAAGGCCGCCGAGGCACAGAAGAAGAGCGAGGAGCAGGCAGCGGCTGACGCCGCCGCCGAGCGGCCGCCGGTGCTGTCCAGTCGAACCACACAGACGTTGCGGGACATGAGCCAGATGTTCCAGGCGGCCCCCAAACTCGACGCCCCCGCTTCACCCGAAACGTTGTCGGCACTGTGATATCCGCCCGCTGAGACAAGACCGACTGGCAAATCCATCACGCCTGCTTGCCACAAGGCCCCGCGCCGCGATATCCCCGAACGGCAATCCTGCGCGCACCTGGCCCTTCATGCTCAAGAACGCCTTCCTGATGCTGATTTCGCTTGCCATAGCCATTGGCGGAGGCGGTGCCAGCGTCTGGTATGCGCTGAAGATCCAGGACGGTGTCGGCGCAATCAGGATCGGCCAGTGGACTGCCTTCCCCGACATCGGCACACCGGCCGCGGACCCCTATTCCAAGGCCCGCGTGGCGCGCGAGGGCGTGCTGGCGCTTGGTCGCGCCGAGGGCCTGTCCTTCGTGGCGGAAAAGGATGCCGCCGGCGACCAGCTCAAGCGGGAATGCACCTACAGGATCGAGGGCGGATTTCCGACAGCGCGGTTCTGGACGCTTTATGCCGCCGATCAGTCGCTCGGCGTCGTCGAGACCGGCAAATCGCGGCTTGCGGCTCTTCAGTCCTACGAGGTGCTACGCCAACCGGACAATTCCGTGATTATATCCGTGGGCCATCACCCGATGCCGGGCAACTGGCTGCTGACCGACGGTTCTGGACGGATGTATTTCGTCCTGACCCTCTACGACACGCCGATCGCCAGCAGCACCGGCCTGTCAGACGTTTCGCTGCCCAGGATCGTCAAGGCGGGCTGCGATGCGTAGTTTGCGTGCCGCATTGCGCAGGCTTCTCCATGCCATCCTGCTCGGCCTCGTCGGCGCCGGCATCGTCCACATTGTCGTCCTGCTTCTGGTGCCGGAATTTTCGGAACGCGACGCCTGGTCGCGTCTCTCCATGGCTTCGGATCTCTACAAGATGAACCGGCTCGATGCCGAAGCGGGCGGCGCACCGGTGGTGAAATCGGTTGACCCGCTGTTCTACGCAACGGCCTGCCGCTTCGACCTCAAGGAAGGAATGGTCCGGATCAAGGCGCCGGGAGACGTCCCGTTCTGGTCGGTGTCGGTCTATGACCGCAGCGGTCACAACATCTATTCCTTCAACGACCACACGGCGGCGGGCGGCAAGCTGGATGCCGTCGTGCTGACGCCGGCGCAGATGATCGACGTGCGCAAGGACCTGCCCGAGGATCTTCAGGGAGCGATCTTCGTCGAGGCGCCCATCGATGAAGGCATCTTCGTCATCCGCAGCTTCGTACCCGACGAGAGCTGGAAGCCGATCGTGTCGCGCTTTCTCGATCAGAGTTCCTGCGAGTTGCAGGATTTCTAGGCCGCGATCCTCGATCGCGGATCCGGAGCAGAGGGCCTGACGGACCACACCATGGCTTCAGCAAAGCTCAGTGGTGGGGGACTGCTCAGTGATGGGGGACTGGCGTCCGTGGCGATCCCGGCTTGTCCGGCCCTGCAGGCCGGGCTTCGCCGGTGCTGGACCGCTCATAACGGATGCCGGGAAATATGATCACCGCCGCCGGTATTTCGGTGGTTTGCTTGGCTCGATTGGCCGGTGCCGCACGCGGCACGAAAGACAGTACCATGCCCATGATTCGCGCATTCCTCTCGGTTTCCCCGGAGCACAACGCAACGCCTCCAAATATCATTAAGGCCGGCAGAGGGTTAACGGAGCGCTAACGGATCGCGGCTAAATTGATCTTTGTTCCCGGGTCAGTGAGTTCTGACCGAGGCAATCGCGAAACCGACATAGTCCCGGTGCGCGAGGTCGAGTGTGTATCTGGTGTCAGGCGTATCCTTCGTGTCATCTTCGGATTTCAGGCAAATCGCGATAAGGACGCAATCGGGAAAAGCCGAAAGGCTGTTCCGCGCCGCCGTTTCCGCGTTCTGCTCGCTGACGCGGCCGTCGCGCCGGGAGATCGGCCAACTCGAAGACCTGACGCTGCCTCTGTTCGATGATGTATCCGTCGAATCGCGGCGCTACGTGGCAGCCGCCCTTTCCGAATGCGAATCCGCACCCGCGGCCCTGGTGCGGCGCCTCTGCGAGGAACCGGTCGACATTGCCGCTCCACTGCTCATCCGCTCGCGCGCCGTCAGCGACATCGACCTGATCGCGCTGATTGGCCGGCATGGGCTGCCGCATGCGCGCGCCATAGCGCGGCGCAAGGACCTGAACCCGACCATCGCCGATCTGATCAGGGCGCTCGAAAGGCCAACCCTGGTGCGGACGCGGGATCCGGAAGCAGCCCCGGCGCAGAGCCTTGTCGTGAAGGCGCAAGCGACGGCGGACAGCGCGGAAACTCAGCAGACACCCGGCGTTGCCGCCGAGAGCGCGCGGCGCAAGCTGCGCTCCATGATGCGCACCGGCGACCAAGCCTTGGCGGCGAAGGTCGACGCGTTCCCCGGCGCGGACACCTTTGTCAAACTGCGCGAGACGGCACTGACGGGAAACGCCGCGTTCTTCCACACCGCGCTGGCGGACGCTCTCGACATTGATTTTTCGATTGCGCAATCGCTGACCGCCCACCAGAACTATGCGCCGCTGCTTGCGGCGCTGCGTTCGCTCGACTTCAGCGAGGACCGGGCATTCCTGATCACTGTCGCCGTCTATCCCGGCCTGTTTCCGCATCCCCAGGCCATCCGCGCCTATCTCGACCGCTACCGCCTGCTGCATCGCGACGCGGCCCTGGATAAGGTGCGGGAGTGGAAGGCCGAAACCCTGTCCAAGACGGTTCGCGGCAAGCCACCGGCAAACGGCGACAGCCGCAGGGCCTCCAACAGCGACGAAGCCGACGCCCCCGGCCTCAGGGCGTCTTCACGGAAATAAGTTCCTCGATGGGAACGCTACCGGCCTCGATCTCGACCACCCAGATGTCGGGATCGAATTTTTTCTCGCGCTCCAGTCTCGCATCCAGCACGGCGGCATCGTTGCCGGCGGCGAGAAGGCTGAAAAAACGGTCTTCGGGCTTGGCCGAATCGTAGCTTGTCTGCGGTGCCGGCCCGTAGAGAGCCGTTTCACCCAGCCTGCCCCGCGCCAGGATGAACACGGCCCCGGCCTCCGTCGCGCCGCGATTGACCACGGCGGCAAATCCGCCGGCGCTGAAAACCCGGCGCAACAGGGCCGAGACCCACAGATCAGTGGTTACGCGCATGGAAGACTCCCGACGACATGCGGGCTCTCTACCGAAATTTCCCGTGGAGGGCGAGCCGTCGTTTTCGGCCGTCAGTTGGTGAGGCCGATCTCGCGCATCTTGACGTAGACGATCTCGTCGGGCTCGCCGGTCTGCGGCAAGCCGAACAGTGACTGGAACTCCTTGATCGCCGCCTTGGTGCGTGCTCCGACGACGCCATCCAGTTGCATGTCGTCATTGCCGAAGGCCTTCAGCCCGGCCTGGATCTTGACGATGCGGGGGTCAGGCCCCTGCAAGGCGGCATTCGCCTGTGCCTCGTTGGTCTGCAAGGACACGGGAACTGCGGCCGGCGGCATGTCAGGACGAGGTTGCGGTTTCGGCACGGCAGCCGTCTTCGGCGTTGCACCCAGTTGATCCAGGAGCAGTGCGTCGATCTCGCCCGAGGCGTTCAGCCCGACCTTCTGTTGATAGGCCTGTATGGCCTTGCGCGTGTTGGGGCCGGAAATGCCGTCGACGGTGCCGGAATAGAAATCAAGGTCCTTCAATATGCCTTGCACCTGCTCGACCACCGGGTCACCCTTGATCGGGGCGGGCGCGGCATTGGACCGCACGATGTTGATTGTCGTCTCGGGCTCGTCGGCGGCGGCGTGCGGAACGCCCTGGAAATTGCGTGTGGCGAAAAACGCCCCGGCGTGCGGGAAAGGCTGATACCATAGCGCATTCGCCGAGACATAGAACAGCGTCACCAGGAATGCGGTCGATCCTCCCACCAGGACGGGATTGCGCGAAATCATGCCGCCGACGGCGATGGCGCCGTCCTGAAAGGCATTGCCGCGGCGTTTGACCGCCTTAGCCTGTTTTGCGGAGCGAGCCATTTCCGTCCCCTTTCGCCCTCGTCACCGGCATTGTCAGCACTCCGGTCGGGTTGGCGGGGCGCCCCTTCGGCCCGCCGACCGGCAGGCTGATGGTGACCGTGGTGCCCTCGCCCGGCATGCTTTCGATCGACATGGTCCCTTCATGCAAGGCCACCAGCCCCTTCACCAGGGAAAGGCCAAGACCCGTGCCCTCAAAGCGGCGGGTATAGTCGTTCTGGATCTGCGTGAAGGGTTTGCCGAGATTGGCGAAATCCTCCTCGGCGATGCCGATACCGGTGTCCCTCACCCAGAAATGCAGACGTGAGCCGATCCGCTTGGCGCCGATGACGACATCGCCGCCGTCGGGGGTGAACTTGATCGCGTTGGAAACGAGGTTGATGAGCATCTGCTGTACGGCGCGGCGATCGGCATTGATATCGCCGGCGTCAGGGGCGATCTGCGTCTGCAGGTCGATATTCTTGGCCTGCGCCTGCAGCCGCATCATCGACTGGCACATGTCTGCGGCTTCCACGAACCGGAACGGCTCCGGCTCGGTGGCGTAAACGCCCGATTCGATCCTCGATACGTCGAGTATGGATGTCACGACTGCCAGCAGATGCTGGCCCGAGTCCCGCACCAGACCGACATATTCCTTCTGGCGCGGATCCTTGAAGGTGCCGAACATCTCGTGCAGCAGCATGTCGGAGAAGCCGATGATGGCGTTCAACGGCGTGCGCAGTTCATGGCTCACGACTGCCAGGAACCGGCCCTTGGCCACTTCGGCGGCGGCCGCCGTCTCATTGGCTTGCGCCAGTTCTTCGCGCAGTCGCGCGGTCTCGTCATTCTGGCGCAGGACAAGCGTGAAGACGTCGCCTTGTTTCTCGCCACGCACCAGTTCGAGCGCGAATGGCTGGTAATTGTCGGCCACAAAGCCACTTCCGTTGTGGGCGCCGTTGCCACTCTGGGGCAGCCTGATGCGCAATTCGAGGCGGCGCGACCGTGCGCCGTCACGCATGTCGGCCAGGGCGCTGAGATAGGAGACACGATCCGACAGGTGGACCCGATCGAAGAGGCCCGTTCCGGACAACAGCTCAGGCGGCAATTTCAGAAGCGTACGCGACTTGGCGGATGCATCCACGACCTCGCCGTGGCGGGCGACCCGCAAGACCACCGCGTCGATGATGTCTTCCAGTCGATCACCGGCATCGAGCGTATCGGCCGCGCCGGCGGTGCCGCGAAAAGCCGATATCCGCGGGATGAGGGCCAGCGCCCAGGCCAATGGCACCAGCCAATGCCAGGCGGCGATGTGCGCATCCGCCAATGGAAGGAAGGCGGCCGACAAGGACTGAAGGGCGATGGCGATGACGGCTGTCGCGCCCCCCCACAATGCCGCACGCCGTGACGCGCCGATCCACCAGGCTTCGAATGGCAGCGCCAGGGTAAGCATGGCGACAGGTGAACTCAATCCGCCGGCGGCACCGATGAGACCGGCAAGGGCAAGCGCCGCCATCGCCAGGGCGATCGGCCCCGCGGCAGCCATCTTGCCGGTAGCGGCTACCAGCAGGGCGACGAACCAGCACAGGCCGAAGGCCGCGAAAATGGCGGCCATGGTCACCGCGGCGCCCATCCCCGATGTAACCAGCGTGACCGCGGCACCCGCTGCAAAAAATGGCGCGGCCAGCATCACGCCGATGAAACGGCGCTGGCGCTCGCGGTCGCTCCGTTCGAGAACGCTGGGATGAACCATGCGCTCACAACCGGCCGCTATTGCACCAGGCAATTCAGCGTATCTGGCCTCGATCGGCATCAATTCAACGCACTCGCACTCGTCGTGAACAGCTCTGCTTTTGCAGATTGTCTTGGTTGGCTTTGAAACTCGCATCCAGCGTTTAAGGAATGGATAAGGCAGGGCCGACCAAGGCCCGCCCTGCGGCAAATATCGGGATGACGGCGGCCGAAAACCCGGTCAAATGCAGCCATAGTAAACGGAGGGTTATCCTGGCGGCCCTGTCGTCGGACCGCGGGCCAAGTCGTCGAAGCCGCTTTATTTCCTCGAAGACACAATTCATTCAACGGGATAGATGGTTATCGAATGGTGAGAAGAATCGTTCCGATATGAAACAAATCGACAGCAAAACGCTTCGTTTCGAATTTGCCTAAAATTTGAGGAAAATTCTCGGCGATCGTGCAAGCCGTCCTTTGTGCCTGTGTGTCAACATCCTGCCCATAAAAGAGGTCATGCCATATGATGCATGATCCGGTCACGACGAGAGGCAAGGCATGTTCTTCCTGATAAGAATGGCTTTCTGGTTTTCACTGGTGCTGCTGGCGCTGCCGCTGGGTGTCGGGTCCGATGAAACGGGCCAGGAAAGCGTCGGGCCGATCCAGGCCCTGTTCGCGGCGCGAGACGCCGTCGGCGACATCGCCGGTATCTGCGAACGCAAGCCCGATGTCTGCGAGACGGGCAAGTCGGCGATGCACACCATCACCGCACGCGCCAAGGAAACCGCCAAGATCGCGGCGGCCATGCTGGACGACAAGTCCGCCGGCCCCGATACCTCGACAATGACGGGCAGCGTACCGGAAGTCGTCCTGCCTGAAACGGTCAACCTGCCGATAAACAATTAAGCCGTCTCGACGGCGCACCGCGGGCAGTCTGCCCTCTCGACGCCCGCGGTGTCCTTGTTTTTTCCGTGACGCGGCGCCGCCGCGTGACTATATCCGGGTCATGACGACCACGATCCAGACGATCCGCGACGACTTCTCGTTCCTTGACGAATGGGAGGATCGTTATCGTTACGTCATCGAACTCGGCGAAGCGCTGCCGCCCTTTCCCGATGCGGAGCGCAACGCCACCAACAAGGTGCCAGGTTGCGTCAGCCAGGTCTGGCTGACCACCGAACGGGGTCCGGGCGCCGACCCCGTCATCACTTTCACCGGCGATTCGGACGCCCATATCGTGCGCGGACTGGTTGCGATCATGCTGGCGCTGTTTTCCGGAAAGACGGCCAGCGAAATCCAGAAAATCGATGCGGAAGCGACGCTGAAGGCACTCGGCCTCGACGAGCACCTGTCGCCCCAGCGTGCCAACGGTCTTCGCTCGATGGTCAAGCGCATCAAACGCGATGCCGAGATGGCGCTCGCCCAGACTGCCTGATCGACCTGTCGATCTTCCGCCCACCCCTGAAATCAAACGGCGCCCGAAGGCGCCGTTTGATTTCAATCCAATCTGGCAAGCAGCGACTACCGCGCCGCCTTGCGCTTGCGGCCGAGGCCCATCTTCTTGGCAAGCTGCGAGCGGGCCGCCGCGTAATTCGGGGCAACCATCGGATAGCTTGGGTCCAGGTTCCACTTTTCGCGATACTGATCGGGCGTCAGATCGTAGTGGGTCATCAGGTGACGCTTGAGCGACTTGAACTTCTTGCCGTCTTCGAGACAGACAATGTAGTCGTCATGAACCGAGCGCTTCGGGTTGACAGCCGGCTTCTGCTTGTCGGCAGGCGCCTGTTCGACGGTTCCGCCCACACGCCCGAGGGCGGCATGGACATCGGATATAAGGTTCGGCAGTTCGCCGACCGGCACCGGATTGTTGCTGACATAGGCAGCCACCACGTCGGCGGTGAGCTCGATCAGCGCATCATTGTTTCTGGAAGGTGTTTCGACAATATCCATGGTCTTCAGGCCCCAACAAGAGTTACGTCGGTCTGTGCCCCTTTTTACAGGCAGGGCATTGCACGAATTTGCGCAGATAGAGCTGCCGCGATTCGTGTCACGGGGACATCAATGCGGCCGCAGGTCAAGTAAGTCAATTCGTTGCGCGCATTATATTTATGAATCTTGATCAACTATTCCGCGATCAGCTTCAATCTTTCGTGCATCATGTAATTTTTCGATATTTCGCCCGCCAAACCGATAAAGCCTGACGTAAGGTCAGTTCACCGTTACATTCGCGATAACTCACAAATCAGGTTTCAATGCTCTCGTTTGCTTTGCCGTCGCTTCGGCAAACTTGGTTGTTCGCATCTGTCCTCAAAACCACAGGTTGCCGCTCCTCTCTGTCGGGCAGGCAACCAGGCGACATGCCCGTCGGTCGAACCCGTCGGGGCCAAAATCGATGGTCGTTCAATACGGGATGATATATCTGCCATAGGCCCAGCCGGTCACGAAGGTGCCGTTCTTGGCCGGCTCATGCCAGACTTCGCACCAGCGATAGCGAACCGTCTGCTGCTGTTTCCATGCCGGTTGATTGGCGATATCGAGCAGGTTTATGCCGCCGGTGCATCGTCCGGTCATCTGCAGGACGGTCCCGTTCGGGTATGCGACCTGCTTCTGGGATGTTCCCGACGGATATTTGCGCACATTGAGCGTGTCGCCGAACGGCACATTGGCCACTTGCCAAGCCGAAAATACGGTCGCATGAGACTGGCCGGCAAAGACCAGACTTAGCGAAGCGACGGCGAAAGCCGCAGCAATACGAGACCGAATAGTCATCTTCTCTCCCCCGGCCGTCGCATGGGCCGACACCAACTCTACGCCACAGCTCTTGAACCTGCCCTGATCGGCGTGTTCATTCGTCATTCAAGATATTTCCAGAGCGAGACGCAATGACCAGGACTTCCCGATTTCCAATCGCCAGCGCCCCTGCCCCCGAGAAAAGGCCCGTCTCGGACACGCATCACGGCATCACGCGAACCGATGAATATGCCTGGCTGCGAGCGGATAACTGGCAAGAAATGTTCAGGGATCCTTCCTTGCTCGATCCAGGTATCCGCGCCGAACTCGAAGCCGAGAATGCCTATCAGTCGACGCTGATGGCCGACACGTCAGATCTGCAAAAGCAGCTTTTCAAGGAAATGAAGGGCCGCATCAAGGAAGATGATTCTTCCGTTCCCATGAAGGACGGGCCTTATGCCTACGGCTCTTCCTTCAAGCTCGGCGGCGAGCAGCCGCGCTATTTCCGAACGCCGCGCGGCGGCGGACCCGAGCAGATCCTGCTCGACGGCGACGCCGAGGCCGAGGGCAAGGCCTATTTCCGGCTTGGCGGCGTCGATCATTCGGCCGATCATAGCAAGCTGCTATGGGCCTTCGACGACAAGGGTTCGGAATTCTACACGCTGCGTGTGCGCGACCTTGCCGACGGCAAGGAACTGGCGGACCAGATACAGGCCACCGGCGGTTCGGGCGTCTGGGACGCGGGCAATGACGGGTTCTTCTATACGCGTCTCGACCCAAACCACCGGCCGTCGAAGGTGCTGTTTCACGCACTGGGGCAGGCCCCTGAAACCGACCGGCTGATCTACGAGGAAACCGACCCCGGCTTCTTCATGAACGTCGACGGGACCCGCAACAATCAATGGATCATGATCGGCATCAACGATCACGAGACTTCGGAATATCGCCTCTTAAGCGCCAGCGATCCATTTGCCGAGCCGAAGCTGGTTTCGGCGCGCGAGACCGGCCTTCAATATGAACTTGAGGAAGGCGGCGATATCTTCTTCGTCCTGACCAACGCGGACGGTGCCAAGGACTTCAAGATCATGACGGCGCCGGCGAGCGACCCGGTCCGCGCCAACTGGCAGGAACTGGTGCCGCATGAACCCGGCCGGCTGATCCTGTCGGTGATCGGCTTCAAGGACCACATGGTGCGGCTCGAGCGCAAGGAAGGCCTGCCGCGCATCGTCGTGCGGGATCGGGCCAGCGGCGAAGAGCATCTGATTTCCTTCGATGAGGAAGCCTTCTCGCTCGGCCTTTCAGGGTCCCTGGAATACGACACCGAGATGATGCGTTTTTCCTACTCGTCGATGACGACACCGTCGCAGATGTTCGACTACAATATGCGCACTCGTGAGCGTGTGCTGCTCAAGACCCAGGAAGTGCCGTCCGGCCACGATCCGCACCTCTACGTCACGAGGCGGCTGATGGCGCCGGCGGCCGATGGCGAACTGGTGCCGATCTCGCTTCTGCATCACCGCGACACGCCGCTGGATGGCTCCGCGCCATGCCTGCTCTACGGTTACGGCTCCTACGGTATCACCGTGCCGGCCGCCTTCAACACCAACTGGTTCTCGCTGGTGGACCGTGGGTTCGTGTTTGCCATCGCCCACGTGCGCGGCGGCAAGGACAAGGGATATGGCTGGTACGACGACGGCAAGCGGGCGCACAAGATGAACACCTTCACCGATTTCATCGCCTGCGCCCGCCACCTCGTTGCCGAGCGCTATACCGCGCATGACCGAATCGTCGCGCAAGGCGGCTCGGCCGGCGGTATGCTGATGGGCGCCATCGCCAACATGGCGCCGGATTGCTTCGGCGGCATCGTGGCCGAGGTTCCCTTCGTCGATGTACTCACCACCATGCTCGACTCAACGCTGCCGCTGACCCCGCCAGAATGGCCAGAATGGGGCAATCCGATCGCGTCGGCCGACGATTACCTGACGATCGCCGCCTATTCGCCATACGACAATGTCGCCGCGCTCGACTATCCGCCGATCCTGGCGCTCGCCGGTCTCACCGATCCGCGCGTCACCTATTGGGAGCCGGCCAAATGGGTTGCGCGGCTGCGCGACCGCAAGAGCGGCGACAATCCGGTACTGTTCAGGATCAACATGGATTCCGGCCATGCCGGTGCCTCCGGCCGGTTTTCACGCCTGGAGGAGATCGCCTATACTTATGCCTTCACGCTGAAGGTGACGGACAAGGCATAGCTCACGGAGGACGCTGCGATGATCGATCTGGCCACAGCGATAGCTTACATCGCGGTTGTGCTCGGCTTTGTCTTCATTCCTGGCCCGGCCACATTGTTGACGATCGCCCGCGCAACGAGTTCGGGGACGAGAGTCGGAATCGCCACAGGCGGCGGGATCGCGGCCGGCGATGTGTTTCATACCGCCATGGCGATGGTTGGGATATCGGCGATCATCGCCACATCGGCGACGCTGTTCAGCATCGTAAAGTATATCGGCGCGGCCTACCTCGTTTACCTCGGCATTCGGGCCATCATCGAGAAAGCGCCAACCGATCCGACCGCCGGCGCGCTTGCAAGCTCCGCCGGCAAGGCGTTTCGACAGGCTGTCCTGACCGAGGTGCTCAACCCCAAGACCGCGCTTTTCTTCCTGGCGTTCCTGCCTCAGTTCGTGCGGCCCGAAAACGGATCAGTGATGGTTCAATTGGCCGTATTGGGGATCATCTTCGTCATGCTGGGGCTTTTCAGCACGGTCGTGTTTGCCGTGAGCGCAGGTCGGCTCGGCAGTTTCCTGCGCCGAAATCCGACAGTGCTGAAATGGCAAGGCAAGGTTGTCGGCGGCATCTACTGCGCCCTGGGTGTCCGCCTCGCCTTGCAAGAGCGCTGAGGCCAGGCGACCCACTCTGCTGGCAGGCCTGATGATCATCACTTTTTGAATTCCGCGCGGCTCATTTCCGCTCGCAATTGCGACGGTCGCGCGCTACCCAAGGCACGGTTTTCCCGGGCACGAAGTCCGCACTTGCACAAGGGTCCATTATGCTGCTCGTCGACGTCTATCTCGACAAATCGCCGATCCAGGGCATCGGTGTGTTTGCCAAGAACCATATTGCCAAGGGCACGCTGGTCTGGAAGCTCGACCCCCGGTTCGATCGGATCATCGACGTCGAGACCTATGAGAGCGAAACCGGGCCGGTGAAGAACTACCTCGACCGCTATTCCTACCCCGACCGTCGCGATCCCGCCTATATCGTCTTCGAAGCCGACGATGCCCGCTACATGAACCATGACGACGAGCCGAATTGCGATGTCTCGTCGCCCGAGGAGACCTACGCCTTGCGCGACATCGCGCCTGGCGAGGAGATGACCTGCAACTACAACCTTTTCTTCGAAACGGGCTTCGATTTCCTCGGCGATCGCCACCTGCAGTCCGAGGATTAGTTCGTACTTTTCTTGGGCGCCGGATAGCCGTTGGGATGCGGCGGCACCGCCTTCAGATAGGCAGCAATCGCCACACGGTCGTCCGCCGTCAGCTCGGCCATGTTGCGCTGCACATCGACCATGGCGCCGCCGACGGAATCGAAATCCGGTGTGAATCCGGTTTCGAGGTAGTTTGCGATGTCGGACGCGGACCAGCTGCCGATACCTCCCTCGCCCGAAGTGATGTTCGGCACGACGCCCGAGCCCTCGGCGGCCACCGCACCGGCCAGCCATTCGCTTTTCCTGGTTCCGCCAGCGAGGTCGCGCGGCGTATGGCATTCGCCGCAATGGCCCGGTCCTTCGACCAGGTAGCGGCCCGCCATCACGGGGTCTGGCGCGCCATCAGGCAGGGGCACGACAGGCTTGTCACTGAGATAGAGCCGCTTCCACAGGCCAATGCCGCGCCGGATGCTGAACGGGAACGCCAGCGAATTGCCGGGCGCCTTGCCGGCGACGGCGGGAAGCGTCTTCAAGAAAGCGTAGAGGTCGGCGACATCTGACGGTTTCATGCGAGCATAGGAGGCATAGGGGAATGCCGGATAGAAATGCTCGCCCGAAGGCGACACACCTTTCAGCATGGCGTTAGCGAGATCCCCGGCCGACCATGCGCCGATGCCGTCCTTAGGATCTTGCGAAATATTGGGCGGAACAAAGATCCCGAATGGCGTCTTGAGTTCGAGCCCGCCTATGAGCTGAAGCCGTGCATCGCCCTGCGACCCGGGCTTGGCATGGCAGGAGGTGCAGCCGCCGGCATAGAAGATGCGCTTGCCCCGGGCAACATCGCCTGGGCCGAGTTGCGCCAGAGTCGCCGCATCAAGCGTGACCGGTGCCGACAGCAGCCACCCCGCCGACGCGCCGGCGACGCCCAGGACGAGGGCCGCGCCGACGAGCTTCTTCAGCCATGCCATGGCTGGCGATCAGCCCTTTTTGACCCTGTAGCCCTGGTGGCAGGTACCACAGTCCGAGCCGATGGTGCCGATCTGCGTCTTCAGCGCATCGACGTCGGCCGGAGCCGCCGCGACCGCAGCCTTGACATCGGCGAGATACTTGTCCTCGGTCGCCTTGAAGCCGGCCATGTCTTCCCAGATTTTTGGCGCCGCCGTGGTGTCGCCGGTGTCGGTGCCCTTCGGGAACAAGGCCTCTACGTCGAACTTCTCGGCATTTGCCTGCAGTGCCTGCAACTGCGTCAGCACCGCGGCGGCATCAAAGGGCTCCTCGCCCTTGACCACTTTCGACAGGCCGCCGACGATCTTTCCGCGTTCCTTCATCAGAGCCTGCCGATCGAGGATCGGATCGGCAAAGGCCGCCGATGCGGCGAGTGCGAGCATGGAGATGGCGATGACAAGCTTTCTCATTCATTTGGCTCCGTGGTGAAGGCATTTCAGGACAGGACGTTAACGGATGCGGGAGGTGGAATATTCCCATTCTCCCGCATGAAATTGCATGACCCTAGCCGTGGGGTTCGAGACGAAAAGAAAAGGCCCGGGAGTGCCGGGCCTTTCGGAAGATTGATCAGGCATTCGCCTTTTCGTAGAGTTCAAGCACGTGATCCCAGTTGATCAGGCTATCTACGAAGGCCTCGAGGTATTTCGGCCGGGCGTTGCGATAATCGATGTAGTAGGAGTGCTCCCAGACGTCGACGCCGAGGACCGGCGATGCGCCATGAACCAGCGGGTTCTCGCCGTTCGGCGTCTTCGATATCGCCAGCTTGCCGTCCTTGACCGAAACCCAGGCCCAGCCCGAACCGAACTGCGTTGTGCCGGCGGCAATGAAATCAGCCTTGAACTTGTCGTAACCGCCGAGATCGCTGTCGAAAGCCTTCTGCAGCGCGCCAGGGAGCTTGTTGCCGCCGCCGCCCTTCTTCATCCATTTCCAGAAATGGATGTGATTGTAGTGCTGGGCAGCATTGTTGAAGAGACCGGCATTCTTGCCGAACGATTGCTTGACCACCTCTTCGACCGAAAGATCGCCAAGGCCGGCTTCGGCGGCGAGCTTGTTGCCGTTGTCGACATAGGCCTTGTGATGCTTGTCGTGGTGATACTCCAGCGTCTCTTTGGACATATAGGGCTGCAGGGCCTCATAGTCGTAGGGCAGAGCGGGCAATTCGAAAGCCATGGGTAGTACTCCCTCGTGGAAAATCCGGTGTGGATACCGGAGTAAGATAGGTCGGGATTGAGCTGGAGCAACTCCGGAAGTGAAGCGCCGGTTCCCTTTCTAAGCGGGTTCCCGGGAACTGTCACACGCTTTTCCTGTGACCAGCCGCGCGGCGACAAAAAGGCCGGCTATCTCAGCCAGCCGAGGTCGAATGCGCCCACTCCCAATAGAGTTCACGTGCCTTCTTGGCCACCGGGCCGGGTTGCAGATCACGGCCCTCCATGCGGGTGACCGGCACCACCTTGGAGTGGTTGCCGGTCGAGAAGATTTCGTCCGCTTCGAGGAAATCCCGCACCGACAGCGTCTTTTCAGTCGTCGTGAACCCATAGTCGCCAAGCAGCGTCATCGTGCGCGCGCGGGTAATGCCGGACAGGAAGGTTCCGTTCGGCGCCGGCGTCAGCACATGGCCGTCCTTGACCAGGAAGATGTTTGAGCTTCCGGTCTCCGCGACATTGCCCAGCATGTCGAGCACAAGCGCGTTGTCGAAGCCGCGCGCCTTGGCCTCGAGGATGGCGCGGCCGTTGTTGGGATAGAGGCAGCCGGCCTTGGCGTTGGTCGGCATGGTTTCGATAGTCGGGCGCCGGAATGGCGACACGGTCACCGAAAAGCCGGTCGGTGAGATCATCGGCGATTCATAGAGGCAGAGGCAGAAACGGGTCGAGGCGGGATCGGCCGGCACGCCCATGTAGCCGCCATGCTCGGCCCAGTACATCGGCCTGATGTAGACCGCCGTCTTGCCGTCGAATTTCTTCAATCCGTCCCAGGTCAGCCCGACGATCTGCTCGGGCGTCATGTTCGGCGCCAGCCCAAGCGCGATCGCCGAGGCATTGACGCGTGCGGCATGAAGTTCGAGATCGGGCGCCACGCCTTCGAACCACCGCGCGCCGTCGAACACGCTGGTGCCGAGCCACATGGCATGGCTGCGCGGCCCCAGAATGGCGACATTGCCTTCGTACCAATCGCCATCGACGAAAGTCCATGTCGCGGATTGCGCCGCCGCCGCCAGTGTCATCGCGTTTTCCCGTTCCGGTCAATCTTGTGTGACAACATTGGATGATGCTTTGACCGCCGCCGTCAACCAGCATCGGGGAGTTTTGTTGAGGCCAGCGACGGGTGCGCTGCAATCAAGGCTTGCACCTTGTCCCGCCTCGCCTCAAAACTGTTGCCATGCAATACGCCGCCTACGTGTTCGACGCCTATGGCACGCTGTTCGACGTGCACGCCGCCGTGCGCCGCCATGCGGACGCGATCGGCCCGGACGGCCAACTCCTGTCCGAAATCTGGCGCGCCAAACAGCTCGAGTATTCCTGGGTTCGCACGCTGATGGGCGCCTATGCCGATTTCTGGCAGCTGACCGAACAGGCGCTGGACTTCGCCTTGCGCAAGGTCCCTTCGGCCGATCCGAGCCTCAAGGCGAAACTTCTGGAAGCCTACTGGCGGCTGGACTGTTATCCCGAAGTGCCGGCCGTGCTGAAAGCGCTCAAGGCTTCGGGCGCCAGGCTGGCGATCCTCTCCAACGGTTCGCCCGAAATGCTGCAGGCAGCAGTCAAGTCGGCGGCACTCGACCAGGTCCTGGACGACATCTATTCGGTCGATGCGGTGCGTCGCTTCAAGACCGATCCTATTGTCTACGACATGGTCGCCACGGGATGGCGCCTCTACCCCGGCGCGGTCTCCTTCCAGTCCTCCAACCGCTGGGACATTGCGGGCGCCACCAAATTCGGCTTCCGCACGGTCTGGATCAACCGCTCCAACCAGCCGGAGGAATACCAGGACTTGCCACCGGCCCTGATCCTGCCATCGCTGGAGGCCCTCGTATCCGGCGCCTAGCTGACCTGTGGCCCCAACGCCACAGTGGCGGCGCAGTCACAGCTTCGCCTTTGTTTGTCCACGTTCGAGCCAGAATCGGAACCGCCTATCGCCTCAGGTGTTGTCAGGCACCCGCAGCGAACGTCCGCGTGTTGACGCTTTGTTGCGATTTGAGTCTTAAAGAAGGCAGCCATGTCCATAACCGAAATCGAATCCTATCGCCTGAGCCGTCGCGGCTTCCTCAACGCCGCAGCCCTGGGCGCCGCCTCGATCGCGGTTTCCGCATGCGCCACCACCGGACCGGGACCAGCCGAGCCGCCGCCGCCACCAACCTATGTCGAACCTCCGCTCGCCGACTATGCGTCGATGTACGCTGCGGTCAACGATGGCGGTTTCGATCTGCCGGCCATCCCCGTCGACAGGATCGATCCGCAGTTCCTGCGCCAGATCGTACCCGACCCGACCGGGCAGAAGCCGGGAACCATCGTCGTCGATACGACAGGCCACTTCCTCTATCTGGTTCGCCCGGGCGGCCAGGCCATTCGCTATGGTGTCGGCCTTGGCCGCGCCGGCTTCGAATGGTCGGGCGACGCTGTCGTCCAGTGGAAGCAGAAATGGCCGAAGTGGACGCCGCCGGATGAGATGATCGCCCGCCAGCCGGAATTGAAGCAGTACAGCGCCGACAATGGCGGCATGCCCGGCGGCCTAAAGAACCCGCTCGGCGCACGTGCGCTCTATCTCTTCCAGGGCAATGTGGACACGCTCTATCGCCTGCACGGCTCGCCGGAATGGCGCTCGATCGGCAAATCGGTGTCGTCGGGCTGCGTGCGCCTGATGAACCAGGACATTATCGACCTTTATGACCGCGTGCCCTCGAAAACGCCGGTCATCGTGACCAGCGACGCTCGCCAGCCGATGGTGGCGACGGCCAACCACAAGGCGATCCCGATCGATGCCGGCGTGCCGGATGGATCGGTGCTGCTCGGCCCAGTCAAAGCGGTCACGAACGCGATCTTCTGAGTTTCAGGGGCTTCTGAGTTTCAGGGGGCAGTGGCGTTGCGGCTGCCCCGATCCTACCGTCCCCGCGACAAACTACCCAGAATCCCGCGCACAATGGCACGTCCAACCGACGAGCCGACCGAGCGGACTACCGACTTGATCGCGGCCTCGGCCACCGTCTGGCGATTGGAGGGGCGCGGCGCCGGCGCGCGCCGGCCACCGGACTGCGGCGCGGGATCGTCATTACCGAAGCCTGGAATGGTCCAGCGCGAGCCGCCGGTGCCGGCCTGCTGCGCCTGCGCCTCGGCGTCCTGCGCCTGCTTGGCCTTCTTCTGCAGCATTTCGAAGGCCGATTCGCGGTCGATAACCTGGTCATACTGGCCGGTGACCGGGCTTTCCCCGATCAGCTTCTGCCGCTCGGCCGGGGTGATGGGTCCAAGCCGCGATGACGGCGGACGGATCAACGTGCGCTGGACCATGGACGGAATGCCCTTGGCCTCCAGGGTCGAGACCAGGGCCTCGCCGGTGGCGAGCTGGGTGATGGCGGTGGCGCAGTCGAAATCCGGATTGGGCCGGAAGGTTTCGGCCGCCGTCCTCACCGCCTGCTGCTCGCGCGGCGTGTAGGCGCGCAGCGCGTGCTGCACGCGGTTGCCGAGCTGGGCCAGAACCTTTTCGGGGATATCCAAGGGGTTTTGCGTGACGAAATAGACGCCGACGCCTTTCGAGCGGATCAGGCGGACCACCTGCTCGACCCGGTCGATCAGCACCTTCGGCGCCTCGTCGAACAAGAGGTGCGCCTCGTCGAAGAAGAACACCAGCTTCGGCTTGTCGGGGTCGCCAACCTCCGGCAGTTCCTCGAACAGCTCCGACATCAGCCAGAGCAGGAACGTCGCGTAGAGGCGCGGATTCATCATCAGCTTGTCGGCGGCCAGCACGCTGATGGCGCCGCGACCATCGCGGGTGGTGCGCATGATGTCGGCAATGCGCAAAGCCGGCTCGCCGAAGAAGTTCGCCGCGCCCTGCTGCTCAAGTACCAGCAGCGTGCGCTGAATCGCCCCCACCGACGGCTTGGTGACGTTGCCATAACGGGCGCTGATTTCCTCGGCGCGCTCCGCGATGTTGGCGAGCAGCGCCTGCAGGTCCTTGAGGTCGAGGAGAAGAAGGCCCTCTTCATCCGCAATGCGGAAGGCAATGTTCATGATGCCTTCCTGCGCGTCGGTCAGGTTCATCAGCCGCGACAGGAGCAGCGGGCCCATTTCCGAAATGGTGGCGCGGATGGGGTGGCCCTGCTCGCCGAACAGATCCCAGAAGATGACGGGAAATTCCTGGAAGTCGTAAGGGTCGAGCTTGACCTGTTCTGCCCGCTTGACCAGGAAATCCTGGGCGGTGCCCATCATGGCGATACCGGAAAGGTCGCCCTTGATGTCGGCGCAGAAGACCGGCACGCCGGCGTTGGAAAATCCCTCTGCCAGGATCTGCAAGGTGACGGTCTTGCCCGTACCGGTGGCGCCGGTCACCAGGCCATGGCGATTTCCGTATTGCAGCAGCAGGTTTTCGGCGCGCTGATAGCTGTCGTCGGGCTTGCGGCTGGCGCCGATAAAAATACTGGTGTCGTCAGCCATAGGTCGGGTCTCCGCAAAACTGATGTGTCTAAAGCCAGCCTTTGCCCGATGGTATAGTGAGGCTGCCGCACAGCGACAATGACAATTGTCCAAGGCAGGACAATCGTCCAATCAGGGCTATCGTCCAAATCGGACCAATCGCCAAAATCGGATTTTGGAACTTGCGGATTTCGATGGTGTTTGGCAATCGTTCATGGTCCGTCCACGCAAGCGACCTATATCAGGTGGATCGAATATCAGGTGGGTCGAATTCAAGCCCTGGGCGTGCATTGCGATAACTGACCGGGGACCGTAGATTAGGCTGCCCGGGCTGGTGCGGCCACATAGAACGAGGACGATGAATGGGCGCCGGAGCCTTGACCAGGGATGTTGAGCCAACGAATGCGGAGCGTCAGCGATGGCTGACCCTGGCGGAAAAAGCGTTGGCCGGCGCATCCTTCGAGGAAAAGCTGGTCTCGCATACCGACGACAACATCCGCGTCGAGCCGCTCTATGAACGCGCGACCGGAACGGAACCGATCGTGCGCGCCAATCCTCAATCGCCGTGGATCGTCAGCCAGCGCGTCGACGACCCCGATGTCGAACGCGCCAAGAGGCAGGTCCTGGAAGATGTCGCCCAGGGCGCGACGGGATTGTCGCTCGTCTTCGAGGGCGCCCCGAACGCGTTTGGCTACGGCCTGCCGAGGACGGCGCAGGCGCTTGAGACGGTGCTGGAGGGCGTGCCCCTCAACCGGGTCCAGATCCGTATCGACACCCACCCCTGGAGCCGCCCCATGGCCGACTGGCTGGTGGCGTTCCTGAGCAAGCGCCGCTCCGATCCGGCAAAGCTCAACCTTTCCTTCGGCATCGATCCGGCTGCTATCCTCGCCGGCACCGGCCGGTTGCGCATGTCGATCGAGGCGCTGCAGGAATCCATGCCGCAATCGCTGGCGCATTTCTTCTCGATGGGCGTTCCGGGTGTGCTTCTGGAGGCGGACGGTCGCGTCTTCCACAATGCCGGCGCCACGGAAGCGCAGGAACTCGGCATCATGCTGGCCTCGGCGGTCTCGTATCTGCGAATGTTCGAGAAGGCGCGGCAGCCGCTCGTCTATGCCGCGCCTCATATCGGTTTCGCGCTCAGCGTCGACCAGGACCAGTTCCTGTCGATCGCCAAAGTGCGAGCCCTGCGCAGGCTGTGGGCACGGGTGCAGGAGGCCTGCTCGATTCCCAATTCCACGGCCAACATCCATGCCGAGACATCATTTCGCATGATGACGGCATTGGATCCCGAAACCAACATCCTGCGCACGACGATCGGCTGCTTCGCCGCGGCGGCGGGAGGCGCCGATTCGATCTCAATCCTGCCGCATACGATCGCGCACGGCCTGCCGGCCGCCTTTGCCCGCCGCGTCGCGCGCAACGCGCAGCTGATCATGGCCAATGAAAGCCATGTCGATCATGTCGCCGATCCCGCCCATGGCTCCGGCGCCGTCGAAGCGCTGACCTCAGACCTTTGCGAAGCCGCGTGGGCGGAATTACAGGCCATCGAGGCTGAGGGTGGCGTGCTGTCCAGCCTTCGGGACGGACATATCCAGCAGCGCGTCCGCAACGCCGCCGCCCATCGCGCCATAGCCTTCAAGTCAGACGAGCGGGCCATTGTCGGCGCCACGCTTTATCCGTTGAAAAGCGAGCGCCCGGTCGAGACGCTGGACGCAGAGAAGCGACCTGCCTTCACCGAGGGCGTCGTCCTGTGCGAAGCGTTGTCTCCGGTCCGCATCGATCAATCCATCGGGGCCGCTTCTTGATTCCGGATTTCAGTCAGATCGGCTGGGTGCCGCCGCGCCGCGCGCCTGTCGAGGTCAAGGGACAGCGAACAACGCCGGAAGGCCTTGTCGTCAAGCAGCTGTACAGTCAGGGCGACCTCAAGGGATTGTCGCATCTCGACACCTATCCGGGCCTGCCGCCCTTCGTGCGCGGCCCCTACCCGACCATGTATGTCCAGCAACCCTGGACCATCCGGCAATATGCCGGTTTTTCGACCGCCGAAGAATCCAACGCCTTCTACCGGCGCAACCTTGCCGCCGGCCAGAAAGGCCTTTCGGTTGCCTTCGATCTCGCCACGCACCGCGGCTATGACTCAGACCATCCGCGCGTCGCCGGCGATGTCGGCATGGCGGGTGTGGCTATCGATTCCATCCTCGACATGCGGCAATTGTTCGACGGCATTCCGCTCGGCGAGATGACCGTGTCGATGACGATGAACGGCGCGGTGCTGCCGATCATGGCGCTCTACATCGTGGCGGCGGAAGAGCAAGGCGTCGCGCAGAAGGATTTGGCCGGGACCATTCAGAACGACATTCTGAAGGAGTTCATGGTCCGCAACACCTACATCTATCCGCCGAAGCCCTCGATGCGGATCGTCTCGGACATCTTCTCCTACACCTCGAAGAACATGCCGAAGTTCAATTCGATTTCGATCTCCGGCTATCACATGCAGGAGGCCGGCGCGACCGCCGACCTGGAGCTCGCCTATACGATCGCCGACGGGATTGAATATGCCCGCGCCGGCGTCGCGGCGGGGCTCGACATTGACCGTTTCGCGCCGCGCCTGTCGTTCTTCTGGGCGATCGGCATGAATTTCTTCATGGAAGTTGCCAAGCTCAGGGCCGCACGCCTGTTGTGGGCGACGCTGATGAAAAAGAACTTCGCGCCAAAGGACGAGCGGTCGCTGTCCCTGCGCACCCATTGCCAGACCTCCGGCTGGTCGCTGACGGCACAGGATCCCTACAACAACATCATCCGCACCATGATCGAGGCGATGGCCGCGACCCAGGGGCATACCCAGTCGCTGCACACCAACTCCTTCGACGAAGCAATGGCGCTGCCGACCGACCATTCGGCGCGCATCGCCCGCAACACGCAACTCGTCCTGCAGAAGGAATCCGGCACCACGCGCATCATCGATCCGTGGGGCGGTTCGGCCTATCTCGAACGGCTGACGCATGATCTGGCGGCGCGTGCGCTCGCCCATATCGAGGAGGTCGAGGCTCTCGGCGGCATGGCGGCGGCGATCGAAAAGGGCATACCCAAGCTGCGCATCGAGGAAGCCGCCGCCCGCACGCAGGCGCGCATCGATTCCGGCGAGCAGATGCTGGTCGGCGTCAATGCGCATCGCCCCGGGACCGATATTGAGGTCGACGTGCTGAAGATAGACAATGCCGAGGTCAGGGCCCGGCAACTCTCGAAGCTGCAACGGCTGAAAGGCACGCGTGACGTCGCCGCCGTCGAAAGCGCGCTCGATGCGCTGACCCGTGCCGCACAGAGCGAGGACAACCTCCTGGAGTTCGCCATCCGCGCCGCGCGCGCCAATGCCACTGTCGGCGAAATCTCGTTCGCCCTGGAAAGAGCTTATGGCCGCCATGTGGCCACGGTGCAGACCATTTCCGGTGTCTACCGCAAGGCGCTTGGCGACAGTCCGGTGATCGACCGCCTGCAGGACAAGCTCGGTGCCTTCGAAAAGAAAAACGGCGGCAAGCCGCGCATCCTCGTGGCCAAGATGGGACAGGACGGCCACGACCGCGGGCAGAAGGTGATCGCCACGGCCTTCGCCGATCTCGGCTTCGACGTTACCGTCGGCGCCATGTTCCAAACGCCGGAAGAGATCGCGAAACTGGCTGTCCAGAATGACGTCCACATCATCGGCGCCTCATCGCTGGCAGCGGGTCACCTGACGCTGATCCCAGAATTGCGCGACACGCTGAAGAAGCTCGGCCGCGGCGACATGCTGATCGTGGCCGGCGGCGTCATCCCGCCGCAGGACTATGATGCGGTGCTGCAAGCCGGCGCGGCGGAAATCTTCCCGCCGGGCACGGTCATTCCGGAAGCGGCGGAGCGGCTGCTGGATCGGCTGCTATCCTCGTGACGAATCTGTTATAATATCTGTTGCAACACCCGGCGCATCGCGTTATAATTAGCGTTGCAACAGGATGTTTCATCATGAACACCACAATTCGCAAGATCGGTAATTCCGAAGGTGTGATCCTGCCGAAGGACTTGCTCGATCGTCTGAATATGAAGACCGGTGATCAGCTCCAGATCGTCGAAACGGATAAGGGCATTGCCCTTGAGCCGGTGGATGACAGTTTCGAACGGCAGATGGAAGCTGCTCGCAAGGTCATGGACAAGTACAAGGTCGCGCTTCAGAAGCTCGCCGAATGAGTTGGGAGTTCCTGACCCGGCGCGCAGTCGAAGCGATGCATGCCGAGCAATTGCGCAGGCACGGCGGAGCACAAGGTCTGAGAGATGAAAATGCTCTTGAATCGGCGCTTGCCCGCGCCGAAAACAAGGCAAACTACGGAGATCCCTCGGTCGAGGACCTTGCAGCCGCCTATGTCTTCGGGATTGCCAGGAACCATGCCTTTGTCGACGGCAATAAGCGGACAGCGATCGTCGCCGCCGGCGCATTTTTGATCGTGAACGGCCATGTCCTGGTGGCCGACAACGGCACGCTCTACGAATTCGTCATGGCCGTCGCTGCCGGCGAGATCGACGAAGCGGGTGCGGCCGCGTTTTTCCGCGACCATGTCGTCAAGCTTGAAGACTAACTTTCGGAGAGCTTGACGATCTCCCACTCCTTGCCGTTGACGGTGGCCACGTCGCCAACCTTCTTGCCGAACAGCGCGACCGCCATCGGCGAGACATGCGAGATGCTGCCCTTGGCCGGATCGGCTTCATCCTCGCCGACGATCTTCCAGTGCACCTTCTTGCCGTCGTCACTTTGCAGCGTGACACCCATGCCGAAGCGGACGACATCGCTGCCGGGCTCCGGCACGGAAAGCTCGGCACTCTCGCGCCGTGCGGTCCAGTAGCGCAGGTCGCGCGACACGACCGCAATGCGCTCGCGGTCGGCTTTCCGCTCCGCTTTCGCCATGATATCGCGCAGATCGGCCAGATTGTCGTCGATCTGCGCAAGGCCGCGCTCCGTCACCAGGTTGCGGTGCGTGCTGATCGGCCGCTCGCCAACACCGGCGATCGCGTTTTCGCTGTCTTCTTCGCGGGTAAAAGCTCTGCTCATCCCCTGAACTTAGGCGCCGAGTGGCTGCCCGACAAGTCATTGCCGCCGAGAAGAGGCGCGTTGAACGTCTGGCATGATTCCTGCGGTGTCGGGGCTGAACACTGGGATTCTGTGCCGATGTTGAACAGACGAACGCTGCTGACGCAGACCGCCGGCTTTGCGGTCACGGGCCTCGCGCTCGGCAAGACGGCCGCCGCCGGCCTAACCGGCATCGAGAAAGCCTCGATGCGAGGCTCGATCAACGCCACCGAACTTGGCGTCCAGCCCGGTACGTTTGACGACCAGAGCAAGGCCTTCGCCAAGCTGCTGCGCGACGCGAATGGCCGTGACATGCCGGTCTTCCTGCCGCCCGGCACCTATGTGGTGTCCAATCTCTCGCTGCCTGGTCGCGTGCGTCTTTCCGGCGTGCCGGGCGCGACACGGATCGTCTATGGCGGCGACGGCCATTTGTTTATGGCCGAACACGCCGACCATATCGAACTCAGCGGACTGGTTTTCGACGGCGCGAATCGCTCTATGGGCGACTACGCGCAAGGACTGCTCGATCTGCGCCGGGTGGCGCATCTCGTGGTTGACAACTGCCAGATCACGGGCAGCGGCAAGAACGGGCTGGCGCTGGAACACGCCGCGGGCCGGATCGAGCGTTCGGACATATCGGGGGCGGCGGACGCCGGCATCTATTCGGTGGAGGCCGCAGGACTGGCGATATCAGGCAACACCGTCTCCGATTGTGCCAATGGCGGCATCCTAGTGCACCGCTGGCAAGCTGCGGAAGACGGCACCATGGTCACCGGCAACCGCGTCGAACGCATTGGCGCGCGCAGCGGCGGCACCGGCCAGAACGGCAACGGCATCAATGCCTTCCGCGCCGGCAATGTCGTCATCTCGGGCAATGTGGTCTCCGACTGCGCCTTCTCGGCGATCCGGGCCAACAGTTCCAGCAATCTGCAGATATCGGGCAACACCTGCTCACGCTCGGGCGAGACCGCGGTCTATTCCGAGTTCTCGTTCGAGGGTGCTGTCATCTCCAACAACATCGTCGACGGTGCCGCCAACGGCATCTCGATCGTCAACTTCAACGAGGGCGGCCGCATGGGTATCTGCTCCGGCAACATCGTGCGCAATCTGTCGACATCAGGCCCCTATACCGCGGATCCACCCGGCTTCGGCGTTGGGATCGCCGTCGAGGCCGACACCGTCGCTTCCAACAACGTCATCGAGAACGCGCCGCTCTACGGCATGTCGATCGGCTGGGGGCCGTATCTGCGCAACGTCGTGGCCACCGGCAACATCATTCGCAAGGCAGGCACCGGCATCGTCGTCAGTGTGGTCGAAGGTGCCGGCACGGCCGTCATCTCCGACAACGTCATCGATGGCGCGTCGAACGGAGCGGTTGTCGGCCAGCGCTGGGCCGAGCCGGTGACATCAGACCTCACCCAGACCAGCCGCAGCGGCTATGCGCACCTGACCGTGGAGCGCAACCGCGTCAGCTGATTGCCACCTTCAATTCAGGGCCGGCGTCGGCCTCAGCGCCCCGACCTTGGCGCCAATCCGGCTTTCGATAGGCGCATTCGCCAGTTCGAGCAGCTTCGCCGCCAAGGCCTCGTCCGCCCGCAGCAGCTTGGCGAGGACCGCGGCGGCGATTGCATCGCCGGCGCGCCCGGCACCGTCATCGCATTTGACCGCGATGCCGAGGCCGAGTTCCGGAATTGCGGCACAATGGACGCCCTCGGCCCCGCCTTTCGCGAAAATTCGCCCCGGAGCGGCTTCCATCAGCAACAGGTCCGCGCGGCCGGTGCCGGCCACGAAGAACGGCTCCGCCATGCAGGCCGAAAGCAGCCGCTTCGCGGCCTTCGCCCGCTCCGGGCCAAAGCCTTGGGCCGTGGCCATGCGAGCAAAGCCGAGCGCGAAACTCCTGAGCGGCACCGCATAGGTCGGAATCGAGCAGCCGTCGACCTCGCGTTCGTCGGGGCCGTGGACAGCGCCGGTGACTGCCTGCATGGCGTCGCGCACCATTTCCTGCAGGGCGTGATCCGGTCTGACATAGCCGCGATGCGCGATGCCCAAATGAACGCAGGTACAGAGGAAACCGGAGTGCTTGCCGGAACAATTGTTATGCAACGCATTCGGTGAGCCGCCGGCACGCGCGAGCGCAATCTCCGCGTCATGGTTCGAGGGCCAGTGGACCCCGCATTCGAGCGCCGACCCGTCCAGCCCGGCCCTGGCCAGCATGGACCGCGCCAGTTCGACATGCGCCGGCTCGCCGGAGTGGGAGGCACAGGCCAGCGCCAGTTCGCGGTCACCGAAGCCATAGGCATCCGCGGCACCCGTTTCGACAAGCGGCAGGGCCTGGATCGCCTTTACGGCGGAACGCGGAAAGACCGGCTTCGACGTATCGCCGATCTCCAGCACCGGCTTGCCGTCGGCATCGAAGACGGCAACGGCGCCGCGATGGGCGCTCTCGACAATGGCGCCGCGCAAAACTTCGATCAGAACCGGATTTGCCATGCTACCTCCCGCGAATGCCGGGGCGGTTTACCTGATCCGGTCGAGAATGGAAACGTAGTTGGCGACCGCCGCACCGCCCATGTTGAAGATGCCGCCGAGTTTCGCGCCCGGCACCTGGATGCCGCCGGCTTCGCCGACAAGCTGCATGGCGGTCAAGACATGCATGGAGACGCCGGTGGCGCCGATCGGATGGCCCTTGGCCTTCAGTCCGCCGGAGGGATTGACCGGCAGACGGCCGTCTTTTGCCGTTGTGCCATCCAGCGCCAGTTTGGCGCCCTCACCCGGCTTGGCCAGTCCCATCGCTTCATACTCGATCAATTCGGCGATGGTGAAGCAGTCATGCGTTTCGACGAAGGAGAGATCGTCGAGCGTTACGCCGGCGTTCTTCAGCGCGCGGGTCCAGGCCTGTTCGCAGCCTTCGAAGGTCAGGATGTCGCGCTTCGACATCGGCAGCAAATCCTGCACATGCTCGTTGGCGCGGAAGGCGACCGCGCGGCGCATCTTCAGCGCCGTTGCCGTGTCGGCAAGGACAAGGGCAGCGGCGCCGTCGGAGACCAGCGAGCAGTCGGTGCGCTTCAAGGGTCCTGCGACGAACGGGTTTTTCTCGCTCTCCTGCCGGCAGAAGTCATAGCCGAAATCCTTGCGCATCTGCGCATAGGGATTGTCGACGCCATTCTTGTGGTTCTTGGCAGCGATCATGGCGAGCGCATCCGACTGGTCGCCATAGCGCTGGAAATAGGCCTGCGCGATCTTGCCGAAGACGCCGGCGAAGCCGGCTGGCGTGTCGCCGTCCTCGGGCAGATAGGAAGCTTTCAGCAAATTCTTGCCGATTTCGGGCCCGGGCGTCGTCGTCATCTGCTCGGCGCCAACCACCAGCACGATGCGGGCGGCGTTTGCATCAATGGCGCGGATACCTTGCCTGACCGCCGCCGAACCGGTGGCGCAAGCGTTCTCGACGCGTGTCGCCGGCTTGAAGCGCAGCCGATCGTCCGCCTGGAGAACCAGGCTTGCCGTGAAATCCTGCGCCGAAAAACCGGCATTGAAATGGCCGAGCACGATCTCGTCGACCTCGTCCGGGCCAATGCCGGCATGGTCGAGCGCGTCCGTCGCGACCTTGACGATCAGGTTTTCGAGCGTCTCGCCCTCAAGCTTGCCGAAGCGCGAATGCGCCCAGCCAACGATGCATGCGGTCATGGCGGTCTCCATCCTTGGCGCCAGCGCCCATGGCTCGTGACGCACTTCGCTTTTATTGTTCAAATGTAAACATTCTCGCCCGGGCCGTGAAGGGCCGCAACGCAACAATCGCTTGGTACAGGTCGCGTCGAGGTCGATTTTTTATTGATTGACGCGTCAATAAAAAATAATCTCCCGCAAAAATCGGGAACGGCATGCCAAAAGTCGGAATGGAGCCATTGCGCCGCAGGGCGCTCATCGACGCGACGATCTCGGCGGTCGGCGAGCGTGGCTCGCTTGACGTGACCATGTCCGAGATCGCCGGACGCGCCGGTGTGTCTTCTGCGCTTGCGCACCACTATTTCGGCGCCAAGGACGAGCTGCTGTTCGCGACGATGCGGCACATCCTGGCCGAACTGACCATCGATATGCGCCGCGCCCTGCAGTGCGCCTGCACCGCGCGCGAGCGCGTCTCGGCCGTGGTCGCCGTCAACTTCTCCGATGTCCAGTTCCAGGCCGAAACCATTGCCGCCTGGCTCGCTTTCTATGTCGAGGCGCAGCAATCGTCTTCGCTGCGCCGGCTGCTCAGAATCTATGCCCGGCGGCTGCATTCCAACCTGATGAGTGGATTGACCGGTATCCTGCCGAGGACCGAGGCCGACCGCGCCGCGGAAGCGACGGCGGCGATGATCGACGGGCTCTACATCAGGCGCGCGCTGAAGGATGGCGTGCCTGACGCCGCGACCGCGATCGCGCTGGTCGAGGATTATCTCGAAACCAAACTTGGCGGACGGCACAAGCAGTGACAGCGAAGCGACCCAATTTCCTGATCGTCATGGTCGACCAGCTCAACGGGACCTTGTTCCCGGATGGGCCGGCGGAATTTCTGCACACACCGCATTTGAAGGCACTGGCGGCGCGTTCGGCGCGCTTTGCCAACAACTACACCGCCTCGCCACTCTGCGCGCCGGGCCGTGCGTCGTTTATGAGCGGCCAGTTGCCGTCGCGCACCGGGGTCTATGACAATGCCGCCGAGTTCGCCTCGTCGATCCCGACCTTCGCCCATCATTTGCGTGCGGCCGGCTACTACACCTGCCTGTCGGGCAAGATGCATTTCGTCGGACCGGATCAGTTGCACGGTTTCGAGGAACGGCTGACCACCGATATCTATCCGGCGGATTTCGGCTGGACGCCGGACTACCGCAAACCCGGTGAGCGCATCGAGTGGTGGTATCATAATCTGGGTTCGGTGACTGGCGCCGGCGTTGCGGAAACAACCAACCAGATGGAGTATGACGACGAGGTCGTGTTCCTTGCGTCTCAGAAGCTCTATCAGCTTTCGCGCGAACAGGACGATGCGAGCCATCGGCCATGGTGCCTCACCGTCTCGCTGTCGCATCCGCACGATCCCTATGTCGCGCGCAAGCAGTATTGGGATCTCTATGAGCATTGCCAGGTGCTGGATCCGGAAACCGGGTACATCGCCGAAGACGAGCAGGATCCGCATTCTCGGCGGCTGTACCATGCCAGCGACTATCCCTCTTTCGAGATCACGCCTGAAGAGGTGCGTCGTTCGCGGCGCGGCTATTTCGCCAACATCTCCTATGTCGACGACAAGGTCGGCGAGCTCCTCGACGTTCTCACGCGGACGCGCATGCTCGACGACACGATCATCCTGTTCTGCTCGGATCACGGCGACATGCTCGGCGAGCGAGGCCTGTGGTTCAAGATGAGCTTCTTCGAAGGCTCGGCGCGAGTGCCGTTGATGATTGCCGGCAAGGGCATTCGTGCCGGGCTGATCGAGGCGCCGGTCTCCAATCTCGACGTAGCACCAACGCTTTGCGACCTTGCCGGCATCGACATCGGGCCGATCGCGCCGTGGACCGACGGCCAGTCGCTGCTGCCGCTCACCAAGGGCGGGCAGCGCACGGCACCGGTGCTGATCGAGTACGCGGCGGAGGGCTCCTATGCGCCCTTGGTGGCAATCCGCGAAGGCAGGTACAAATTCGTCCATTGCGAACTCGATCCGCCGCAATTGTTCGATCTCGAAGCCGATCCGCTCGAGCGGGACAATCTGGCCGCCGACCCGGCCAATGCGAGTCTTGTGGCGGCATTCCTGGAAAAGGTCCGGGCGCGTTGGGACATGGCCGGCTTCGATGCCGCCGTGCGCGAAAACCAGGCACGCCGCTGGGTCGTCTATCCGGCGCTGCGCAACGGCGCCTACTACCCCTGGGATTTCCAGCCGTTGCAGAAAGCATCAGAGCGGTACATGCGCAATCACATGAACCTCGACAATCTCGAAGAGAGCAAAAGGTATCCGCGAGGCGAATGATGGCAGACCTTCTCGTTCCCACTCTCGACCATCTCAGGCAGGCCTATGCGGTAACGTCACGGGCGACACAGGTCACGCCGCTGCTGGAATCGGCGGCGCTCGCCAGGGAAACCGGCGCGGCCCGGGTCTTCATCAAGCCGGAATCGCTGCAATGGGCCGGATCCTTCAAGGTTCGCGGCGCTTATTGGCGGCTGAAGCGGCTTTCGCCCGACGAGGCGAAGAAGGGCGTCGTCGCCTATTCCTCCGGCAATTTCGCGCAAGGGCTGGCCGCGGCCGGCCAGGCGCTCGGCATTCCCGTGACCATCGTCATGCCGATCGACGCGCCGGCCGCCAAGCGCGATGCTACCGCGGGTTATGGCGCGCGCGTTGTGCTGACCGACCATGGCGATCGCGCGCGTGAAGAGGTCGCGGCGGCCAAGGCGCGCGAAATCGCTGAAACAGAAGGGCTAGCGCTCCTGCATCCATTCGACGATCCCGAGATCGTCGCCGGTCAGGCGGGTGCCGGCCTCGAGGCGCTCGACCAGCTGTCGGCTAAGGATGCCAGCGCCGATCTCTTGTTCTGCTCGGTCGGCGGCGGTGGGCTGATCGGCGGCGTTTCGCTCGCCTTCCACTATCTGTCGCCGGCGACCGAGATCATCGGCGTAGAGCCTGAAGGGTTCGACGGCATGGGCTCGTCACTGGCGCATGGCAGCATCGAGACCATGCCGATCGGTCCGAAATCGATCTGCGACGGACTGATGTCGCGCCGGCCCGGCGACGCGCCGTTCGCCGCGGTCAAGACCGCTGGCGTGCGCGGCATCACCGTCGACGATCGGTCGGTGCGGCGCGCGATGCGGATCGCTTTCGAGCGGATGAAGCTGGTGCTCGAACCGTCAGGTGCGGCGTCGCTGGCGGCATTGCTCGGTGGCAAGGTGGATGTGGCGGGAAAAACCGTCCTAGTGGTGGCTACCGGCGGCAACGTTTCGCTCGCCGATTTTATGGCGCATATGAACCATGCTTGAAGCGGATTTCGTCATCATCGGTTCCGGCTCCGCCGGCTCGGCCATGGCCTATCGCCTGTCGGAAGACGGCAAGCATTCGGTCATCGTCATCGAATTCGGCGGCACTGATATCGGGCCGCTGATCCAGATGCCTTCGGCGCTGTCGATACCGCTCAACATGAGCCTCTACGACTGGGGATTCGCCAGTGAACCGGAACCGCATCTGGGTGGCCGCGTGCTGGCGACGCCGCGCGGCAAGGTGATCGGCGGCTCGTCCTCGATCAACGGCATGGTCTATGTGCGCGGCCACGCCCGCGACTTCGACCATTGGGCCGAACAGGGCGCGGCCGGCTGGGGCTTCGCCGACGTGCTGCCCTACTTCAAACGCATGGAGGATTCAGATGGCGGCGAGGATGGCTGGCGCGGGCACGGCGGCCCGCTGCATGTGCAGCGCGGCTCCCGGCGCAATCCGCTCTATGGCGCCTTCGTCGAAGCGGGCCGCCAGGCAGGGTTTGAACTGACCGACGACTACAATGGCGCCAAGCAGGAAGGCTTCGGCCCGATGGAGCAGACCATTCTGGGCGGCCGCCGCTGGTCGGCGGCATCAGCCTATCTGAAGCCGGCGCTCCGGCGCAAAAACGTCAGACTGGTCAAAGGCTTTGCGCGCCGGGTGATCATCGAGAATCAACGCGCCATCGGCGTCGAGATCGAAGCTCACAAACAGATTCAGGTCGTTAAGGCGCGACGTGAAGTAATCGTCGCGGCGTCGTCGATCAACTCGCCGAAGATCCTGATGCTGTCCGGTATCGGCCCGGCCGGGCATTTGCACGAAAACGGCATTGCCGTTGTGGCCGACCGGCCTGGCGTCGGCGGCAACCTGCAGGACCATCTGGAGCTCTACATCCAGCAGGAATCGACCAAACCGATCACGCTGAATTCAGTGCTGAACCCGTTCTCCAAGGCGATGATCGGGGCGCAGTGGCTGTTCTTCAAATCGGGCCTTGGCGCCACCAATCATTTCGAGGCGGCCGCCTTCGTGCGCTCGCAGGCAGGCGTCGACTATCCCGACATCCAGTACCACTTCATCCCGGCGGCGGTGCGTTACGACGGCAAGGCGGCGGCGAAGTCGCACGGCTTCCAGGCGCATGTCGGACCGATGCGCTCGAAGTCGCGCGGCTCGGTGACGCTGCGCTCGCCGGATCCGAAAGCGAAGCCGGTCATCCGCTTCAACTACATGTCGCATCCGGACGACTGGGCGGAGTTCCGCCACTGCATCCGCCTGACCCGCGAGATCTTCGGCCAGTCGGCCTTCGATGCCTATCGCGGACAGGAACTCTCGCCGGGCAGCCATGTCCAGTCGGACGACGATCTCGACGTGTTCATTCGCGACCATGCCGAAAGCGCCTACCACCCCTGCGGCACCTGCCGAATGGGCCGCGTCGATGATCAATCGAGCGTGGTCGATCCGGAATGCCGGGTCATCGGCGTCGACGGATTGCGGGTCGCCGACTCCTCGATCTTCCCGCGCGTGACCAACGGCAACCTCAACGCGCCATCGATCATGACCGGCGAAAAAGCGTCCGATCACATCCTTGGCCGCACGCCGCTCGCGCCGTCCAACCAGGAACCATGGATCAATCCGCGCTGGCAGGCTTCCGACAGATAGGCCATGATCCGCCGATAGAGTGAGCTGCCCGACAGGCGCCCGCCCAATAGCCGTCTTGGGCACAACGATTGGAGACCTCCCATGCGCGCCCAGCCCACGGCTTCGCACTATGTCAACGGACGCTATATCGAGGACGAAGGCGGCGCGCCGCTCCCGGTGATCTATCCGGCCACGGGCGAGACCATCGCCATGCTGCGATCGGCGACGCCGAACGTGCTGGAACTGGCGGTCGAGGCCGCCCGCGCCGCACAGCCGGCCTGGGCGCGGCTTAAGCCGGTCGAGCGCGGCCGCATCCTGCGCCGAGCCGCCGACATTTTGCGCGCCCGCAACGCCGATCTTGCCCGCATCGAGACGCTCGACACCGGGAAGGCGATCCAGGAGACGCTGGTGGCGGATGCACCTTCCGCCGCGGACTGCCTTGAATATTTCGCCGGCGCGGTCGCTGTCTTCAACGGCGAAGCGGTCGACCTCGGCGGGCCATTCGCCTATACGCGCCGCGAGGCGCTCGGCGTCTGTGTCGGCATCGGCGCATGGAACTATCCGATCCAGATCGCCGGCTGGAAATCCGCACCCGCACTCGCCATGGGCAATGCCATGGTGTTCAAGCCATCGGAAAACACGCCGCTTTCGGCGCTGGCGCTGGCCGAGATCTACTCGGAAGCCGGCCTGCCCGACGGGCTGTTCAACGTCGTGCAAGGCTATGGCGACGTCGGCGCCGGCCTTGTCGGCCATGATGTGGTGGCCAAGGTCTCGGTGACCGGCTCGGTGCCGACCGGGCGCAAGGTGCTGTCGCTAGCGGGCTCCAGGATGAAGCACGCGACGATGGAACTCGGCGGTAAGTCGCCGCTGATCGTCTTCGACGATGCCGATCTCGAAAATGCCATTGGCGGCGCCATGCTCGGCAACTTCTATTCGACCGGCCAGATCTGTTCCAACGGCACGCGCGTCTTCGTCCAGAGCGGCATTCACGACCGCTTTGTCGAGCGGCTGGTCGAACGGACCAAGAAAATCCGCATCGGCGATCCGCTCGACCCGGAAACGCAGATGGGGCCGCTGGTCTCCAAGGCACAGCAAGACAAGGTCGTCGGCTATATCGAGGCCGGCAAGCAGGATGGGGCGACGCTGGCCTGTGGCGGCAATGTGCCGTCGCTGCAGGGCTTCCAGGGCGGCTTCTTCGTCGAGCCGGCCGTATTCACCGCTGTCACCGACACGATGCGGATCGCCCGCGAGGAGATTTTCGGCCCGGTCATGAGCGTTCTGAAATTCAACAGCGAGGACGAGGTGATCGACCGCGCCAACGACACCGAGTTCGGTCTTGCCGCCGGTGTTTTCACGCGCGACCTGCCGCGCGCCCATCGCGTCATCGCCGAGTTGCAGGCCGGAACCTGCTGGATCAACGCGTACAATCTGACCCCGGTGGAAATCCCCTTCGGCGGCGTCAAGCAGTCCGGCATCGGGCGGGAGAATTCGCTGGCGGCGCTGGCACTCTATTCGCAGCTGAAGTCGATCTATGTCGAGACCGGGGACGTCGCCAGTCCGTATTGATCCCGCCTACTTCTCCGCCGTTCCATCCAGATACCGCGTCAGCGCACAGACCAGATGGTAGAAGATGCTCGCCGGCACGTCAGATGCCAGCGAGCGGCCGCGCTCGTCGATGCGATCGATCCACAGGCCGAGCGGCGCCGGGTCGACGTGCCAGCGGAACAGCCGGCCGACCCTCGCCTCGATCTCCGGCTTCAGATCGGGGCCGCCCGAGCCATCCAGGGCGATCGCCGCCTTGAGCGCCTCGGCCTGCGGCCAGCTGCGCGATATCAGGTCGAGCGGCAGTCCTTGCCGCGAGACTGCACCATAGGCAAGGCCAGTGGCCCGGTTGAGGCCATTGGCGATTGCCGATGCGTAAAGTTTTCGGGCGAAGACGCTCAGCTCGGCCTGGCCGCTGCGGCCAGCGAAATCGACCAGCAGCGAGGCCCATTCGAAGTGATGGCCAGGTTCGGTCCAGCTCCCCTTCTCTCCCGGTACCGGTTTCCATTCTGCATCGAAATACTCGCCGAGCGTCCAGCTCTCGGCGTCGAAGAAATGGCTGCGGAAGAGGTCGATGATGCGCGACGCGCGACGCAGATGCGCACGCTCACCGGTCGCCTGGTGCCAGGCCAGGAAAGCTTCGAGCAGATGCATGTGCGGGTTGGAGCGTCGCTCGCCCGCCCAGTCCGAGGTGTCGAGGAAGCCGGTCATGCGGCTGTCCTCCAGATGCGCATCGAGGAAGGTGAAGGTCTCTTGGCCGAGCCGCAAGGCATCGGCATTGCCCGACATATGCGCATGCGCCAGCGCCAGCAGGATGCAGGAATGATCGTAGGCGTCCTCGACGGGATCGGCGACGGAGCCATCGACATTCAGCGTGCGCACCCAACCGCCCCGTTCGGTGCGGCCCTGCCCTGCCATGAAGTCGATGCCATGCGCGATCAGCCGGTCGGCCGGCCCGGTCCAACCACGCTCCTTGGCAACCGCGAAGGCATAGACCTGCCTGGCCTGGGTGCGCATGCGCTTGGGCTTGACGAGCGGCCTGGCGTCGAAACCCAGCGCCTCGTGGAAGCCACCGTGGCGCTCGTCAACGCCTGATGTCGACCACAACGGCAAGGTCTCCTGGAACAGCCAGTGATGCACGCGCCGCCGCCAGGCGCCACTTTCGATGACGCGGTCATGCGCCGGCGTGAACCTGGTTTCCAGCCGTCCCGATTTTTCGAGTTGTTCGACGATCTTCTTGACGTGCTGGCTGTGGCTCACCGGGGCAACGAAAGTGGCATCCGCCGTCGAGACGATGGCAACGTCCTTCATGCCGATCGCCGACAGCAGGCGGCCATCGCTGCGGATATAGGAATTCTCGCAATCGATGGCGACGACATCGCCGACAACGACGTTGCCCCGGTCGTCGGCGGGACCGACATCGAGGAGCGATTGCCAGGAGCCGAGATCGTTCCAGCGGAAGCCGGCCGGCACCATGGCTATGTCTTTTGCCCGCTCCATGATGGCATAGTCGATCGAGTTCGACGGGATCGCCGCGTAAAGTTCCAGCGGCATATAGAGGCCGGACAGGTCCGTCGTGGCCGCCTCGTAGGCCGCTTCGGTGGCGTGCCAGATGTCGGGCTGGAATGTCTTGAAGGCGTCGCGCATGGCACCGGCCCGAAACAGGAAGATGCCGGTGTTCCAGTAGAAATTTCCCGCCTTGAGATAGTCGTTGGCCGTCGCAAGGTCGGGCTTCTCGACAAAGCGCGAAACGTCGAACACCCCGCCCTTCTCGGCCGATACCTCGATATAGCCGTAACCGGTTTCCGGCTGGGTCGGTTTGATGCCGAACACCACCAGACGGCCGGCGCGCGCCGCCTGCGATCCCGCCTCGATACTTTGCCAGAATTGCCCTGCCGTCGCTATTTCATGGTCCGAGGGCACCACCAGAACCAGGCTGTCGCCGAATTCCGACAGCGTGCGCAGGGTCGCCAGTGCGACGGCTGCGGCCGTGTTGCGTCCCGCCGGCTCGAACAGCGGGCCGCCGCCGGCAAGATCGAGACCGGCCAAGTCGGCATGGACACGATCGGCATGACGCTCCGAAGCGATCAGGAAGATCGGCGTCTCGCCAGCCGGTCTCGCCGTCAGGCGGCGCAAGGTCTTGGCGAGCATGGAACCGTCGCCCGACAGGTCGTGGAACTGCTTGGGATTGTCCTCGCGTGACAGCGGCCACAGCCGAGAGCCGACGCCGCCGCTCATGATAAAACTGACGATGCGCTGGCCCATGGATGCCCTGTCAAAAAGTCTGGTTGTAAGCGCCGACTTCCGGACTGCGGCGCAGCACGGCATCGACGGCATCGAACATCTGCTGGCGACGCTCGGACGAGACCGGACTTTCGACGACCACGACCAGTTCCGGCTTGTTCGACGAAGCGCGCACCAGACCCCAGGTACCGTCCTCGGCAACGACGCGCACGCCATTGACGGTGACAAGGTCGACGATCTTCTGGCCGGCGAAACTGGAGCCGTCCCGCTTCATCGCCTGAAAATCGGAGACCACCCGCTCGACCACGCCGTACTTCACATCGTCCGCGCAGTGCGGGGACATTGTGGGCGTGCCGAAGGTCAGCGGCAGTGCCCCGTAGAGATCGGCCATCGAACTGGCCGGGTTACGGTCCAGCATCTGACAGATGGCGATTGCCGTGACCAGTCCGTCGTCATAGCCGCGCCCGATCGGGGAGTTGAAGAAGAAGTGGCCTGATTTTTCGAAGCCGGCGACCGCGCCGAGTTCGGCAACCCGGCGCTTGATGTAGGAATGGCCGGTCTTCCAATAGTCGGTAACGGCGCCATTGGCGCGCAGCACCGCGTCGGTGTTGAACAGTCCGGTCGACTTGACGTCGACAACGAAGGTCGAACCCGGATGGAGCCGCGAAATATCCCGCGCAAGCATGACGCCGACCTTATCGGCAAAGATCTCGTTGCCTTCATTGTCGACGACACCGCAGCGGTCGCCGTCGCCATCGAAGCCCAGACCGACATCGGCCCCTGTCTCCAGCACCTTGTCCCTGATTGCATGCAGCATCTGCATGTCCTCCGGATTGGGGTTGTAGTTTGGAAACGTATGATCAAGCTCGACATCGAGCGGGATCACTTCGCAGCCGATGCGCTGCAGGGCTTCCGGGGCAAAGGGGCCAGCAGTGCCGTTGCCGCAGGCGGCGACCACTTTCAGCTTTCGTGTGATGCGCTTGTCCCTTGTCACATCGTCGAGATAGGTGGCGCGAAAATTGTCGACGAAATCATAGGAGCCGCCGCCGGTAAGGTCGAAATCGGCGGCCAGCACGATCGCCTTCAGCGCGCTCATCTCCTCGGGGCCGAAGGTCAGCGCCCGCGCCGCTCCCATCTTGACGCCGGTCCAGCCATTCTCGTTGGCGATGCGGTGACCATGGCCACCGACTGCGTCTCCAGCGCGAATTGCGCGAAATAGGCCATCGGCGACAGCGCCAGACCGATATCCTTCACCCGTGCGCCGGCCGCCATCAGCCCGGAAACCAACGCCAGTTTGATGCCGAGCGAATAGGATCTGAAATCATGCCCGGTGACGATGTCAGGCCCGGCGCCGAGCCGCCGGATCAGCGTGCCGAGCCCCATGCCAAGCGCCTGGACCCCGATCAGATTGAGTTCAGGCGGCACTGCCGAACCGGGATGGCCGAACCACCAGCGCGCATCATATTCACGAAAACCGGATGGCTTGATCAGCGCCGCGGTTTCGAATTCGAAGCTGTTTGGCCACGCTTCGCCGACGATTTTTAGGGGCAAGACGGCAGGGCTCCTAGCGGCAGAAATACGATCCATCAAGGCAGCGGCTTAGCACACAAGGCTTTAAGCCACGTTTATCCCGGATGGAAATTCGGGCCTTCCGGCAACGCCCGCAGAAAGCGGACGAAATGCGACAGAAGGGCTGCCATTGCCGCTTGCAGGAACGATGTGTGGCGGCTATAAGCCCGCGATCTGGTCACGGAGTGTAGCGCAGCCTGGTAGCGCACCTCGTTCGGGACGAGGGGGTCGCAGGTTCAAATCCTGCCACTCCGACCAGAAAAAACAATGTGTTAGCGCATCCCGACTTTGGCGCTCCACCCGAGTAGAGCCTTGTCCAAGATGATGCCTGTTCCTAGGGAACGGACACGAGATTCGTTCCTCTTTGGGGGCATGGGCCACGAAGTCCCTGCCCCCATATGCAGGCGTTTAACGCAGGCCGAAAAAGCTCAATACCGCTATGACGACGACCACCGCTCCCACAAGCCAAATGATGTTGTTCATAATCTCACTCCTGTTGCCTGGTGAAGCCCGCGCCTCTGGCGGAGGACGCGGGCCGATCAGCCTTTGCCTGCTGATCTTCAGCGAACACCAAACCGTGATGTCCGCTGCGGGAAGAACTGTTAGGCCGGCCTAATGTTCCGTCGCTGACGGGGATCTGGCGACAGGTGGGCGAACTGTCTTAACAATTGCGGCAGAGCGTTCCTCCCTGGCAGTGACAGAACGCGGGTGACGTTTGCCGCCGCCTGGGCAGATGGCCGGAAGCAAGCCTCCTCTTTGCCAATCGTGGCGAGGCGATAGCCAGCCCTTCGCTTGCGTGCGGCTGTCCCCCGGGGAACCGGAACCAAAGGGATCAGCAGCAGTTGTAACCAACGAAGGGCTAATCAAAGCAGTTGGAGAACTTGCAATGAAAACAATGATCATGTGCGCTTTGGCGCTTTCAATGGGATTGCCCGCTTTGGCTTCGGCAGCCGAGGCCGACGTCGTCATCAGGACCCACCATCGGCACCACCACAACGTCAGGATCATCAATGAGGAAGGCCAGCGCCTGCATCACCGACACCACGGGACGGTGGCGTTCTATGACCATGGCCGCCGGCATCACGATCGGAATGCAGTCGTCGTCACCGGTTCCGTTTCCACCCACCACCGTCACCATCATCCGGTGGTAATGGAAAACGGCGGTTACTGATGCCCAACTGGTGGCCCGGCTCTCGCGAGCCCGGCCACCAGGTGACTTTGCCCAGCACGCTCGCGCGCGTTTCATGCGAATAGCTTCGAGTTCTCGCCCGCGGCTGAAATGCAGCCATGCGAAGCGATCGTTTCAACTTCGAATCTCCCATACCGCTCGGAAGCGTCGCGGGAATTCTGCTCGGTGACCAGGTCATTTGAGCTGGCCTGGCCAAGACTTCAGGGTTCGCCAGATCCATGCTCGCTCACGAAGCCTATCGGCCTGGGAAAGAACTGGGCTGCGCTAATGTGCCAAGAGATTAGCTGAGGACTATTCCAGCCACCATGAAGGTGATGGCAACCGCGAAAATCGGTGCGAGCAACCAGCGCGCCTGACCAACACTCTTCTCCATCAAATTCCTCCGGTATTGCAGCAGACGACGGTGACGAAGAGCGACTGTTCCGGCCGGCCCGCTTGGCAAGACCAATGCGTTCCAGGCCCAGACTTAGGTCCGACCTCCGCCCGACCGAAGCCCTGCCCTGGGAACGTTTCCGCTCGGCCCAAGTTCGAGATCGGGCGCGGGAAAACCAAGCGAAGCGGGAACGGATGAGCACCACCATGTCGAACCATGAGACTGTAACATCCCATGTGTTGGGGATGCGCATAGATAGCCTCAAAACCAGAATGCAACACGCTCAGATCACCGAGGGTGAAATGAAGACCTTCCAAAAGGTAGCGGCCGTGATTGAAGGCGGGCGAGGCCGCATCGACGGCGACGATCTGATCGCCGCATCCTTCGTTACCGACACGCTGACGGACGCGATGTCCGAGTAACCATGCCAACAATCAGTAAGCTTTTCGAATCCCATGCCGAAGCGGCGCGGATTGCCGGCGACCTGTTGGCGGCCGGGGTTCCGCGCGTACAGGTCGCCATTATCGGGCCCTATCGTGACGAAATCGATGTCCTGAGGTCTCCGGGTGTCATGCTGGGCGCTGCCGCCGGGCTGTTGGCGTGCCTCGGCGCCGTTGCTGTTTACGACATCAACCTTTTCCCGACCGGCCTATCGGCAATAGCCTTGGCCAGCGTGTTCTGCGGCGGCCTTGGCGGATTGCTCGAAGCCATTGTCGCGGCCGCCAGAAGACCCGAGCGGCCAAGTATTGGCGGGGGGATTGTGCTGGTAACGGCGCATGTCGACGACAATGCGACCGACATTGCCCAGATGATGCTCGGCGGTTGTGACTCCATGACCGAATTGGCCGCCCAAGCAGCGTAAAAATTCCGACAGCGATAATTGGCCGATAGCCAGTGCAGAACGCGAGCACTGGCCGGCCGGTGAAACTTTGACGAATTGGCTATCAGCGCTAGGTTGATCGATGAAGATCAGGGAGGCGGCAAAAACGGCCGGGCCGGACGCGCGCATGAGTTTGATTTCAAGGACAAGGTCGGCACCCGCTCTTCTGGCTGCGGCCTTCATGGTTGCCGGATGCTCATCGATCGGCAGGACGGCCGATCCGGCCAAATACGAGAGCATGAGCTGTAGCGACCTCAACAGTGCGCTGGGAAGCAGCGCGCGCGACATCTCGCAGACGGCGATCACCCGCGGCAAGGTCGCCAACACCAGCGTGCCGCGCTGGCTGCTGGGCGGATCGCGCGTCAAGACCGCGGTCGCCAACCGTGAAACGGCAAGGATCGACCGGCTGAAGCGACAGCAGGATGCCATTGTCGCTGTGCGCGCACGCAAGTGCGCGAGCTGAGCGACAGACGACGCCACGACAATTGCCCCTGCCGGCGCCTTACGCGCTCAGTCGAAACCGTGTGACGTCGATCGCGGCGTTCATCAGCGTCTGCGTATAAGGCGCCCGTGGATTGCTGAAGATCTCTTCCGTCGGCCCCTCTTCGACGATCTTGCCTTGCTTCATGACGATGATGTAGTCGGCCATGGCGCGCACGACCGACAGATCGTGGCTGATGAAGAGGTAGGACAGTTCGTGGTCGGCCTGCAGCTTGCGCAGCAGTTCGACGATCTGTTTCTGCACCGAGCGGTCAAGCGCCGATGTCGGCTCGTCCAGCACGACCATCTTCGGCTTCAGAATCATGGCGCGGGCAATGGCGATGCGCTGCCGTTGTCCGCCGGAAAATTCGTGCGGGTAGCGGTTGCGGGCATTGGGGTCGAGGCCGACCTCCCGCAGGGCCTCGACCGCGCGCTGGTCGCGCTGCTTTCCTGAAAGGTTGGGCTCATGCACCAGCAGCCCTTCGGTGACGACCTGACCGACGGTCATGCGCGGCGACAGCGAGCCGAACGGATCCTGGAAGACAAGTTGCATCTGGCGCCGCAGCGGCCGCATCTGCTGCCGGTCGGCAGTGGAGATATCGCGATCGCCGAACCGAATGAGCCCATCGCTCGGCAGCAACCGAAGCAAGGCGCGGCCGAGCGTCGACTTGCCCGAGCCGGATTCGCCGACAATGCCGATGGTCTGGTTGCGCTGCAGCCGGATCGAGATGTGATCGACGGCCCGCAGCATCAGCGGTTCGCCGGCCAGAAACCCACCGCCGATCCTGAATGTGACTTCGACATTCCGACCTTCGAGCACCACCGGCGCATCGGCTGGCGGCGGCGCCTTGGTTCCCGTCGGCTCGGCCGCCAGCAGCATTTTGGTGTAGGCGTGCCGTGGATTGGCAAAAATGGCTTCCGCCTCGCCTTCCTCGACCACCTCGCCCTGGCGCATGACATAGACACGGTCGGCAAAGCGCCGGACGATACCGAGGTCATGGGTGATGAAGACGATCGCCATGCCGAGTTTGCGCTGCAGTTCGGCCAAAAGCATCAGGATCTGCGCCTGGATGGTGACGTCAAGCGCCGTCGTCGGCTCGTCGGCGATCAGGATGTCGGGGTCATTAGCGAGCGCCATCGCGATCATCACGCGCTGGCGCTGGCCGCCGGACATTTCGTGCGGATAGGATTTCATCCGCCGTTCCGGATCGGGAATATGCACGAGCCGCAGCAGCTTGAGCGCCTCTTCATGCGCTGCGGCGGCGCTCAGGCCGCGATGGCGGCGGATCGGCTCGATCAGCTGGTTGCCGATCGAATAGAGCGGATCGAGCGAAGTCATCGGTTCCTGGAAGATCATGCTGATCTTGCGGCCGCGGACCTTGTTCAGCTCGGACTTGCTCAGGGTCAGCAGGTTGCGGCCGCGATAGTCGACATGGCCTGACGCTTCGCCATTGGAGGCCAGCAGGCTCATCGCCGCCATCATCGTCTGGCTCTTGCCGGAACCGGACTCGCCGACCACGGCAACCGTTTCGCCCGCGTTGACGTGGATGTTGATTCCCTTGACCGCTTCGACCGTACCGTCGAGCGTGCGGAAGCGGACGCGAAGGTCCTTGACGCTGAGGATCGTTTCGGAAGCAGCCATTTCAGCGGTCCCCATCTTTATCGATCCCGTGGGTCGAGCGCGTCGCGCAGGCCGTCGCCGACGAAATTCAAGGCGAACAGCGTCGAGACCAGAAAGAAGGCGGGAAACAGGAGCAGCCAGTTGGCGGTGCCGATGTTCTTGGCGCCGACCGAGATCAGCACGCCCCAGCTGGTCATCGGCTCCTGGATACCAAGCCCGAGGAACGACAGGAAGCTCTCCAGGATGATGACCTGCGGCACCAGCAGTGTCATGTAGATCACCACCGGGCCAAGCAGGTTCGGGATGACATGGCGGATCAGGATGCCACGCTGGCCAATGCCCATGGCTTCCGCCGCCTGGACATATTCCTGCCGGCGAATCGACAGCGCCTGGCCGCGCACGATGCGCGCCATGTCGAGCCACAGCACGGCACCGACCGCCAGGAACATCAGCACGAAGTTGCGGCCGAAGAACACCACCAGCATGATGACGAAGAAGATGAACGGCAAGGAATAGAGCACGTCGACGATGCGCATCATCACTTCATCGACCTTCCCTCCGGAAAAGCCGGCGGCGGCGCCGTAGATCACGCCGATCACCACCGCCACGACACCGGCCAGCAGACCGATGGCCAGCGATATGCGCCCGGCCATCAGCGTGCGGGAGAGAAGATCGCGGCCGGTATTGTCGGTGCCGAACAGGAAATACTGCTGCTTGACCGATGCGCTCATCGTCACTTCGAGGCCGTCGGGCGACTTGTTTTCGATCTTGGTGTCGTCGAAGGCATCGGACCGGTCGAGGTAGCGGATGTTGCGGTCGTCGATCGGCTTGGTCGACTTGACCGTGACGAAGACCTGGCTCCCCTCCTGGTGCCAGTCCTTGATGTCGACTCGCATGCGCTTGATCGCTTCGGTAAGTGCCGTCTCGATCATGTCGGGTTTCGGATAGGCTGAGAGGCTTGGCGGCATGCGCACATAGTCGGCGTAGATGGTCGTGTATTGATGCGGCACGAACCACGGGCCAAAGACGCTGATGATCCCAATCAGAACGAGGTAGTAGAGGCTGAACATGGCGGCGCGATTGGCCTTGAGGCGCGCCCAGGCATCGCCCCAAAGCGAGCGACCAACGATTGCGGGGGCCGTGGCTGCGATGTCAGTCATAGCGCACCCTCGGGTCGACGACCGCGTACATGACGTCGACGATCAGGTTGAAGACGATGGTAAAAATGGCGATCACCACCACCGTTCCCATCACCAGCGTATAATCGCGGTTGAGCGCGGCATCGACGAAATAGCGGCCGACGCCGGGAATGGAGAAGATCGTCTCGACGATGACCGAGCCGGTCAGCAGTGCCGCCGCCGCCGGGCCGGTGAAGGAGACGATCGGCAGGATGGCGCCGCGCAACGCGTGCTTGACCACCACCGACCAGTCGGAAAGGCCGAGCGCGCGCGCCGTTCGGATATGATGGGATCGCAGCGATTCGATCATCGAGCCGCGCATCAGGCGGGCAACGATGGCGATTTGCGGCAAGGCAAGTGTCAGCACCGGGCCGACCTTGTTGATGAAGGCGCCGTCACCCCAGCCGCCGATCGGCAGCAGCCTCCAGGTCAGCCCGAAGACAAGCTGGATCACCGGCGCGATGACGAAGGTCGGGATGGTGCTGCCGGCGGTCGCCAGGGCAATCACCGTATAGTCGCCAAGCTTGTTCTGGTTGAGCGCGGCGATGGTGCCGAGCACGCTGCCGAGCAGCAGCGCCAGGATCAGCGCCGAGGCTCCGAGCTGCACGGAAATGGGCAGGCCCTTGGCAAACAGTTCGGTGACGGTGAAATCCGGCATGTTGTAGCTCGGGCCGAAATTGCCGCGCAGCAGATTGCCGAGATAATGGACATATTGCAGCCAGAGCGGATCGTTGAGGCCGAACTGGGCTTCCAAGTTGGCCTTGATCTCTGGGCTCAGCCCCCGCTCCTGGTTGAATGGACCGCCCGGCGCGACGCGCATCAGGAAGAACGCCATCGTCACGATGACGAACAGCGTCGGGATGGCGGTCAAAAGCCGCCGGAATACGTATCGCAGCATCGGTGCCCCACTTGATCCAGAGCACGCCCTTCCACTCGGACGATTGCGCTCCAGCCTTCAAATCTTCACACCGGATTCTTCCGAAAATCGATTTCCGCTTCCCGGGCCGATGCGATGGCAAACCAGCACCGCCGCGCTCTTTAGAGCGCGGCGGCTTGGCCAGGGATCAATCCTTGCTGACGAAGCGCGACGGATGCACGTCCATCACATTGTCGACGAAGCCATGCAGCTTCGAGGAAACGATGTCGTGGTAGCTGTAGTAGAGAAGCGGGATCTGGCCGACATCGTCGATGAGGATGCGCTCGGCCGCTGAGAGGTCCTTCATGCGCTCTTCGGGCTTGCCGCCGGCGGCCGCGGCCTTGTCCATTGCCGCTTCGTATTGCGGGCTGTTGTAGTTGGAATAGTTGTTGCCGCTGGCCTTGCGCGTGATACCGAGGAAGGTCTCTGGATCCTTGTAGTCGGCAATCCAGGCGGCACGCGCCACGTCATAGTCGCCCTTCTGCTCGAGGAAGGAGTAGTGGGTCTTGGTGTCGGTGTTGAGCAGCGTGACGTCGACGCCAAGCGGCTTCAATTGTTCCTGGATCGCCACTGCCGTGTTCTTGTGGTTTTCCGAGGTGTTGTAGCGGATTTCCATCTTCAGCGGATGTTCGGGGGTGTAGCCAAGCTTCTCGAGGATCTTCTTGGCCGCGTCCTCGCGGTCGATCTGCGGCATGTCGGCGTATTTGGCCATTGCGGGCGTGTAGCCCTCGATGCCGGGGGGCACCATCGAATAGCCGGGCAGCATCGAATTCTGCCAGACCTTCTCGGCGATGAAATCACGGTCGATCGCCATCGAGATGGCGTTACGCAGTTCGGGGTTGTTCCACGGCGCCTTGTCGGTCTTGATGGCATAATAGTAGGTGCCGAGATACGGCCCGACATGGATCTGGTCGCCGAACTTGGTCTTGAGGTCGGCGAGCTGTTCGGTCGGCAGATCGTCATAGCTGTCGAGTTCGCCGGCCTCGAAGCGCTTCATCGCCGACGAACGATCCTCGGTCGGAATGTAGTTGACCACGTCGAACTTGACGGTCGCGGCGTCCCAGAATTTGGGATTCTTGACCAGTTTCATGTGATCGTTGGGAACCCATTCGGCCAGCGTATAGGCGCCGTTCGAAACCAGATTGCCGGGCTTGATCCAGTCGGCGCCAAGCTTTTCAATCGAGGCCTTGCTGACCGGATAGGTCGCCTGATGGGTCAGCATCTCCAGGAAGTACGGCGTCGGCGCCTTCAGCGTCACCTCAAGGGTGCCGGCGTCGATCGCCTTGACACCCATGTCCTCGGGCTTGCCCTTCTTGGTGTTGACATCCTCCGCGCCCTTAACCGGATACAGCATCGAGGCGTATTCGGCGCCGGTCGCCGGATCTTCCAGCCTGTGGAAGGCATAGACGAAGTCCTCCGCCGTCACCGGGCTGCCGTCAGACCACATGCCGTCCTTGCGCAGCTTGAAGGTGTAGACGGTGCCGTCATCCGATACCGTCCAGCTTTCGGCCGCGCCCGGAATGAGGTTCGCCTTCTGGTCCTGCATGACCAATCCCTGGAACAGGTCACGCAGCACATTGGCTTCATAGACCGTCGAGGTCTTGTGCGGATCGACCGACTCCGATTCAGCGGCGGTGCCCCTGTTATAGACACTCTCCGCGAAAGCCGGCGTGTAGAATGCGCCGGCGGTTACGGCCATGGTGGTGGCGAATACCGTCGCCTTCAGCATGTTTTTCAGCATGAAGTTCTCCCTGTCGGCGCTGCCATCGGCGCGCCTTACGTGTTGACGCCCCGAAGCCGATGACTGGCTCCTTTGAGCGCGCCCCCGGTTCCCTCCGGCGGCTGGTGGCAGGAGACTAGACAGGAGGTAAGCTCTTTTCAACCGAGTACTGATTGACCCTAAGTCAATCCCCATTGTCGAGAAAGCAACGGCTAAATTAGAGATTCGTTTTCAATCGACCGCACCCTTTGGTTGCACCCAGAGTTTTCGCTTTCTGCATGCGAATTTGGGCATGCTGGTGCCATGGTTCACCACCCCATTTTCGAGGCCCGAAGTCGCCGTTTCCGATCAGACAACTCGGGAACTTCAGCCGTCGAGTTCGCTTTGCTGTCACCGCTTTTCATTCTTCTTCTACTCGGAATGGTTGCATACGGCATCTATTTTGGCGCCGCCAATTCGATCCAACAAATTGCAGCCGACGCTGCCCGAACAGCCATCGCTGGGGTGAACCAGACCGAGCGGCAGACGCTCGTGGCCAGCTATCTCACCAACAATGCCGGCGGCTACCCCTTCGTGGACGCCAGCAAACTGACCTACCAGGCCAACGACAGCATCGCCGACGGAAGCCAGTTCGTGGTGTCCATCTCCTACGATGCCCGCAACCTGCCGATCTGGAACCTGTTCCCCGGCATAGCCATGCCAGGGACGACCATCAAGCGTCAGTCAACGATCAGGGTCGGGGGTATCTGAATGCTGCGGCGGGCGGGCAAGGGTATGGGTCGGCTTGCACGGTCGATGATGGGAGACAGGAAGGCGAACTTCGCCGTCATGACCGCATTGAGCGCGCCGGTTGCATTGGCGCTGGCAGCGGTGGCCATTGACGAAGCCTCCATCTATACCGAGCGCCGGGAAGCCCAGGCGATGGTCGACCTGGCGGCGATTACCGCCGCCTCGAACATCAACAACGTCAACACCGCGGTCGTCACCACACTGGCCGACAACGGCATGCCGGGCGTCGTCGTTCAAGCTTCGGGCCAGACCATTGCCCCGGCCACCGGCAAAACGGTGGTGACGGTCACGCAGGGCCGATATGCCTCATCGACCGCCAATGTCAGCCAGCGCTTCCAGGCGGGTGTGACGCCTTACAATGCCGTCCGCGTCACTTTGGCAAAGATTCCGAACCGCTATTTCGCAAGTTCGCTGATCCCCACTCCCGTCATCGGCACCCAGGCCACGGCCAGCATGACGCCGCTGGCGACGTTCTCGGTCGGATCGCGGTTGTTCAGCGTCAATGGCGGCATCCTCAACGCACTTTTGAGCGGACTTCTCGGCGGCAACATCTCGCTCAGCGTCATGGACTACAACGGGCTGATCTCGGCGGATGTGAGCGTGCTTTCCTTCATCAGTGCGCTCGCCACGCAACTGAACATCACGGCCGGTACCTATTCCGACGTTCTGGCATCGAAGGCGACGGTCGGCCAGATCGCTACCGCCATGGCCAATGTTCCCGGCCTCGGCAATACGGCCAAGGTCGCCCTGCAGACCATCGCCTCCAAATCGACCAGCACCGTCAAGATCCCGCTCAGCAGCCTTGTCGACCTTGGTTCGGTCGGCAGCCTGGGCCTCGGCCAACAGCCGTCCGGGCTTGGGGTAGACGCAAGCGCCATGGGCATGCTGACGGCAGCCGCCGTGCTCGCCAACGGTACCAACCAGGCCGCGATCGATCTCGGCGCCACCATCCCGGGGCTGCTCTCCACCAAACTCAGCATCGCCATCGGCGAGCCGATGCAGTCCTCGCCCTGGCTGGCGATCGATGGTATCGGCACTGTCGTGCGGACCGCCCAGACGCGCATCAAAGTAGCCGCGACAGTCGGCGGCGCAGGCGGCAATGTCGGTGGGGGCATTACTCTGGTGTCGGTCAACCTGCCACTGCATGTGGAAGTCGCCTACGCCGAAGCCAAACTCACCGACATAAGCTGTCCTACGGGTCCCGACAGCATCAAGGTCACCGTTTCTGCCCGCCCCGGTGTTGTGGAAGCGCATTTGGCCGACAGCAGTAGCTCCGGCTTTGCCGATTTCACCAAACCGGAATCGTTCTCCGACACTGAAATCGCAAAGGTCAGTCTTCTGATCAATCTACTTTCAGTGACGGGCTCAGCGGCATTTGAAATGGCCAACAACGCGCCGACCGCATTGACCTTCAACAAGGCCGACATCGACGCCAAAACGATAAAGACAGTCTCCACGCAAAACCTGACACAGTCTTTGACGACCTCCCTGATCACTGATCTGTCGCTGACGACCAATTTGCTGGGCTTGCCGCTGCTGAATCTGAATACCTTGCTTTCCACCGTGCGGCCGGCAGTGGTTGCGCTCTTGAACGGCGTGGCGGCGCCGGTCGACGAGTTGGTTTACAATTTGCTCGGAGCCCTTGGTGTGCGTGTCGGCCAGGCCGACGTGCGCGTCACCGGCGCGACCTGCGGCCGGGCGGTGCTCGTTCAGTAGGACCGCCTAGCCACAACCGAAGTGCCAATCAGTCGAGCCGACCGAGAAAGCAGCCGAGAGTTGGCAGCGAGAGGGTGTTTTCCTCGACAGAAGCGGTCCCGCCGAAGATAGCCGTGACGGGTCCGATATTACCCACCAACGGCAAGGTCGCCGGCTCCTCAGCGAAATTGAAGACACAGATCAACCTCTCCCCGCCACCTTCGCGGATGAAGGCGAGCACGTCGCCCTCGGTATCGAGAAAGCGGATCGAGCCGCCGACCAGCGCCGGATGCTGTTTGCGCAAGGCAAGCGCCGAGCGGTAGGCCAACAGCACCGATTGCTCGTCGCCGATCTGCGCATCGACAGCGCGGGCGCGATGGCTTGCCGGCACAGGCAGCCAGGGTTTTGCAGTGGAGAAGCCCGCATTGTCGGCGTCGGCCTCCCAGACCATCGGCGTGCGGCAACCATCCCTGCCCTTCACGCCGGGCCAGAAGCGGATGCCGACCGGATCGCGCAGATCCTCGTAGGCAAGCTCCGCCTCTTCAAGGCCGAGTTCCTCGCCCTGATAGAGGCAGATCGAGCCGCGCAAGCAGGCGAGCAGCATGATCGAGAATTTGGCCACAAGATCGGGATCGCCACCAGGCCGCATCCAGCGGCTGACATGGCGCACCACGTCATGGTTGGAAAACGCCCAACAAACCCAGCCGTCGGCCACCGCGCTTTCGAAGGCCTCGACGCAGCCACGCACATGCGCCGCCGAAAATTGCGAACCCAGCAGGTCGAAAGTGTAGCTCATCTGAAGCTTGTCGCCACCGGAGGTGTAGGCGGCGAGCGTCTGCAGCGAGCGGCCCTCGTCGCCGATTTCGCCGACGGCTGCGCGGTCGCCATATTCGTCGAGCAACGCGCGGAAGCGCCTGAGGAACGCCAGGTTTTCGGGCTGCGTCTTGTCGAACAGATGCTCCTGATAGAGGTAGGTGTTGGTCTCCGTGTTGGTGCCGGCGACGCTCGAGGCCAAGGGCGGATTGCCGCGCAGCCAGCGGTCGTGGACATAGTAATTGACCGTGTCGAGCCGGAAGCCGTCGACACCGCGATCGAGCCAGAACCGCACCGTGTCAAGCAACGCATCCTGGACTTCCGGGTTGTGGAAATTGAGGTCTGGCTGCGAGGCGAGGAAATTATGCATATAATATTGGCGGCGGGTCGCGTCCCATTCCCAGGACGGCCCCCCGAAGACCGACAGCCAGTTGTTGGGCGCGCCGCCGTCGGGCTTCGCATCGGCCCAGACGTACCAGTCGGCCTTGGCATTATCGCGGCTGGCCCGGCTTTCGATGAACCATTCATGCTTGTCGGATGAATGCGACAGCACCTGGTCGATGATGATCTTCAGGCCGAGCCGGTGGGCTTCGGCGACCAGCGCATCAAAATCGGCCAATGTGCCGAACATCGGGTCGACGTCGCGATAATCCGATACATCATAGCCCATGTCGGCCATCGGCGACTTGAAGAAGGGCGACAGCCAGACAGCGTCGACGCCGAGCGAGGCGATATAAGCGAGCCTTGACGTAATGCCGCCGAGATCGCCGCTGCCATCACCGGTCGTGTCCTGAAAAGAGCGCGGATAGACCTGGTAGATGACGCAGCCGCGCCACCATTCGGCTCCCTGCCCCAAACTCTCACCGGTCATCACGAACCCTTCCTGACGCCGCCGTTTCCGGTTCGGCTCTCGATCACGAAATTGACGCTGCGCCCCGGCAGCGGGCGCGCAAGGTCAGTCACGTGCGTTTCGATCGCCGGATGCCATCGAAAACCTTCCCGCGCCGGCAAGGTGAAGACGCATTGGCGGCGGTCGCCATTGATCAGGACGGCAAGCCTGCGTTCCTCGCCGCCAAGCAGCATGACGAGGCGATGCCGGCTGGTATCGTTCCAGTCGGTCGCGTCGAGCGGCTCACCGGTCTCGGTCAGCCAAGCGACGTCGGGAACGCCTGATTCCGCAATCGGTTCTCCGGTCAGGAAACGCGTGTCCGACAATGCGGGCACCGCCTGGCGAAGTGCCGCGAGTACGAATGCGTAACGCTCCAACTTCTGATCGCGGCCTGCCCAGTCAAGCCAGGTGGTGGGGTTGTCTTGTGCGTAGGCGTTGTTGTTGCCCTTCTGGGTGCGACCGAATTCATCGCCCGCGGTCAGCATGATGGTGCCGCGCGAGGCGAACAGCGTGGCGAGCAGAGCGCGCTGGTCGTCGAAACGGGCCTTGACGATTGCCGCGTCGTCCGTCTCGCCTTCGACGCCATTGTTCCAGGACAGGTTCTCGTTATGGCCGTCGCGGTCCTGCTCGCCATTGGCCGCGTTGTGCTTGCGCTCATAGGCGACGATGTCAGCCAGCGTCATGCCGTCATGGGCGGCGATAAAATTCACGCCGCGGCTTGCCGGCTCCCCTGCCCTGTTAAACACGTCGGACGAACCAGCAAGGCGCGTTGCGAGAGCACCGACCATGCCGGCATCGCCGCGCCAGAAGCGTCTGACATCGTCGCGATAGCGGTCGTTCCATTCAAGGAAAGGCGGCCGGAAATTGCCGAGTTGATAGCCGTTTGCCCCGATGTCCCAAGGCTCGGCGATCAGCACGCGGTCGTAAAGCACCGCATCATGGGTGATGGCCTGGAGCAGCGGCGCTTCCGGATCGAAGGCACCATCGACCCGGCCCAGCACCGGAGCCAGATCGAAACGGAAGCCGTCGACACCGGTCTGGCGAACGAAGTGACGAAGTGTGTCGAGCACCATTTCCCGCATCACCGGATGGTCGCAAGCGATCGTGTTGCCGGTGCCGGTGTCATTGACCAGCCCGCCATCCGGCCAGTGCCGATAGTAGGCCTTATTGTCGAGGCCGCGCAGCGAGAGCGTCGGCCCCAGCCTGTCGCTTTCGCCGGTGTGGTTGAAGACCAGGTCGAGAATGGTGCCGATGCCGGCCAGGCGCAACGCGGCGACCGTGTCCTGCAATTCCGTCAGGCCGCCGGGCACGAGGCGCGGGTCGAGCGCCATGAAGGTGACGGGATTATAGCCCCAGGCGTTGCTCAGGCCCAGCGGCGGCAGATGCCGCTCGTCGATGGAGGCCGTGATCGGCATCAGTTCCACGGCGGAGACGCCGAGCCTTTGCAGATGCTCGATGATGGCCGGATGGGCAAGAGCGGCGATCGTGCCGCGCTTTTCTTGCGGTAGATCCGGATGCAGCTTGGTGAAAGCGCGGACGTTCAGTTCGTAGATCAGGCCGCCCGGGCGAAACAGGGGCGGCAGGATCGGTGGAGCCGTGGGCGAGGCCTTGGTCACGGCCTTGGGCATCAGCGACGCGGTGTCGGCGCCCTCATTGCGCCGCGCGGCGAGCCGCCAGTGATAGGCGTAGGCCCGGTCGATTTCGACGGCGTAGGGATCGGTGAGCAACTTGTCGGGATCGAACCACAGCCCCCGCTCGGGCGCATAGTCGCCATCGGCGCGCAGGCCATAGCGCGCGCCCGCGGCCAGGCCGGAGACAAAGAGTGAATGGACGCCGTTGCCTTCCGACGCCAGCTCGAGACGATCGAGTTCGCGGTTTCCCTGCTCGTCAAAGATCGAAACCCAGAGCCGTCTTGCCGACGAGGACCATGCGGCGAAGCGGATGCCTTCGCTGGTGATGGTGGGGCCGAGCTGGGTCAAGAGCGCTCCACCGCCCTCAAGTAATGACGCTCGGCTTGTTGCGCCCGGTGTGGCTCTTGATCCCGGCAATGTCGTCGGCCGCCGAAATCAGGTCGGCGAGCGCCTCCTGCGTGTCGAGGTCGTGCCTCGACTTGTCCGGCTCGTAGCGCTCGATATAGACGCGCAAGGTCGCGCCAGACGTACCGGTGCCCGAAAGCCGAAAGACCACGCGCGAGCCGCCTTCGAACAGCACCCTTATGCCCTGGTGCTCGCTGGTCGAGCCGTCGACCGGGTCGTGGTAGGCGAAATCATCGGCATTGGCGATCTTCAGGCCGCGCACGCTGGTGCCCGGTAGCGAGCCGAGCTTGGCCCTGAGTTCGTCGACCAGCGCATTGGCGCGGTCGCTCTCAACCTCCTCATAATCATGGCGCGAATAGTAGTTGCGGCCATAGGTCTCCCAATGCTCGGTGACGATCTGCTTGCAGCTTTCGCCGCGCGCGGCGAGGATGTTGAGCCACAAGAGGACCGCCCACAGACCGTCCTTTTCGCGGACATGGTTGGAGCCGGTGCCGGCACTTTCCTCGCCGCAGATCGTCGCCATGCCGGCGTCGAGCAGATTGCCGAAGAACTTCCAGCCGGTCGGCGTCTCGTAAATCCCGACACCTAGCTTGTGAGCGACGCGGTCGGCCGCGCCACTGGTAGGCATCGAACGGGCGATGCCTTTCAGCCCATCCTTGTAGCCCGGCGCCAGCCGGGCATTGGCGGCGAGCATGGCGACCGAATCCGAAGGGGTGACGAAAATGCCCTTGCCGATGATCAGGTTGCGGTCTCCATCGCCATCGGAGGCGGCGCCGAAATCGGGCGCGTCCGGTCCCATCATCTCATCATAAAGGTGCTTGGCATGGACCAGGTTGGGGTCCGGGTGATGACCGCCGAAATCGGGCAGCGGCTTGAAATTGCGGCAGGTGCCGTTCGGTGCGCCGAGGCGGTGTTCGAGGATTTCCTTGGCGTAGGGCCCGGTCACCGCATGCATGGCGTCGAAGCGCATGCGGAAGCCCGACTTGAACAGTTTGCGCAGCGCATCGAAATCGAACAGGCTCTCCATCAACTCGGCATAGTCGGTAACCGGATCGATGATCTCGACGGTCATGCCGGCAGCCTCGACTGTCGCGACCGTATCGATGTCAATCGGGTCGATGTCGGCGATCTTGAAGCTCGAAATCGTCTTGGTCTTGGCAAAGATGGCGTCGGTCAGCTTTTCCGGCGCCGGGCCGCCATTGCCGGCATTGTACTTGATGCCGAAGTCCTCGTGCGGGCCGCCGGGATTGTGGCTAGCCGAGAGTATGATGCCGCCGAAGGTCTTGTATTTGCGGATGACATGCGAGGCCGCGGGCGTCGACAGGATGCCGCCCTGCCCGACCATCACCTTGCCGAAGCCATTGGCGGCCGCCATGGCGATGGCCTTCTGGATGACCTCCCGGTTATAGAAACGGCCGTCGCCACCGATCACCAGGGTCTTGCCCTTGAACCCGTCGAGCGCATCGAAAATCGACTGGATGAAGTTCTCGGCATAGTGCTCCTGCTGGAACACTGGCACCTTCTTGCGCAGCCCCGACGTGCCGGGCTTCTGGTCGGAATAGGGCTTGGTGGGAACGGTGCGTATCATGCTTCAGGCAACCCTTTTCGAAAGCAGCAGGCGATAGAGTTCGACGTATTTTTCGGCGCTTCGATCCCACGACACATCGGTCTTCATGCCTTGGCGCTGGATGGTTTCGAAGATTGCGGGACTGGCGTGGGCGTCGGCCAGGCGTCGGATCGCGTGCAGCAGCGCGCCACCATTGTTGGGGGCAAACTGGAAGCCGGTCGCCACGCCGGCGGCAAACGCTGCTTCATTGGCATCAATGATGGTGTCCGCCAGGCCGCCGGTGCGGGCGACGACCGGCACGCAGCCATAGCGCAGGCCGTAAAGCTGCGTCAGCCCGCAAGGCTCGAAGCGCGACGGGATGACAATGGCGTCGCAGCCGCCCTGCATGGTGTGCGACAGTCCCTCGTCATAGCCGACGACCACGCCGATGCGGCCACGATGGCGTGCGGCCGCGGCCAGCAGCGCGCCTTCGAGGCCGGCGTCGCCCGAGCCGAGGATGGCCAGCCTTGCGCCTGTCGCGACGATGCCGTCGACCACCGTCGCCAATATGTCCATGCCCTTCTGCCAGGTCAGGCGGCTGACGACGCAGACAATCGGACTGCCGTCGCGGTCGAGGCCGAAACGGTCCTCGACAGCGGCCCTGTTCGGCGCGCGGGCCTTCAACGTCTCGGCCGTATAAGTCGATACCAGATGCTTGTCGGTTGCCGGATCCCAGATGGCGGTGTCGATGCCGTTGACGATGCCATGGAGATCGCTGGAACGCATGTTGATAAGGCCGTCGAGGCCCATGCCGAATTCCGGCGAACGGATTTCCTGCGCATAGGTCGGGCTCACCGTGGTGATCGCCCAGGCGGCCTGCAGGCCAGCCTTGAGGAAGCCGACGCCGCCATAATATTCGACGCCATCAAGCGCCATCGCCGCGGCCGGCAGGCCGAGCTCGCCGAAAATGCCGGCCCCGAACTGGCCCTGGAAGGCGAGATTGTGGACGGTCATCATCGATGGCGTGCCGACCGCCTTGCCATAGCGCATATAGGCCAGCGTCATCGCCGACTGCCAGTCATGGGCATGGACGATGTCGGGGAGGTAGCCCGAGATGGCGCCCCCGGCGATATCGGCGCCGGCCTGGCTCAGCGCCGCGAAGCGCCGCCAATTGTCCGGCCAGTCCGCGCCCGAGGCGTTACCATAGGGGCCGCCGGGGCGGTCGAACAGATGCGGCGCGTCGAGCACGAACAAATCGAGCCCGGCGACCTGGACGGCATGGACCGCGGCCTTGCCGCCTTGCAGCAAGGGATACTGATAGACGGCCTTCTTTTTCTTGAAGGCGCTCATCACCACAGGAAAGCCCGGAACGAGCGTACGCATGGCCACGCCCTTGGCCGCGAGCGCGATGGGCAGCGCCCCGGTCACGTCGGCAAGCCCGCCGGTCTTGATCAGCGGGAAGATTTCGGGAGTGACCGACAGAACCTGCATGCGCTTAACGATCCGCTTCCCATCCATGCCGCCCAACCGTGTGCGGTTTGGACCACGACATGCACAAAACACCCTAAAGTGACAGCTTGTTGATCACCTGTTCAGGTTGACAACTTGTTGATCATGTCCTGTGTGATCAGGCAGATACCCTTTTCCGAAACCCGGAAGCGCTTGGCGTCGAGGACGGGATCCTCGCCGACCACCAGCCCTTCGGGTATCCTTACGCCGTGGTCGATGACGACGCGCTTCAACTTTGCGTTCCGGCCGACATGAACGTCGGGCAGCATGACAACCTCTTCCAGCGTCGAATAGGAATTGATGCGCGCGCCGGTGAAGATCAGGCTTTTCTTCAGCGAAGCGCCCGAGACGATGCAATCGCCCGACACCAGTGACGAAATGGCGGAACCGCGCCTGCCGTCCTCGTCATGCACGAACTTTGCCGGCGGCTTCAGTTCGGCATAGGTCCAGATCGGCCAATCGCGGTCGTAGAGGTCGAGTTCCGGCGTCACGTCGGTCAGGTCGATGTTGGCCTCCCAATAAGCGTCGACCGTGCCGACATCGCGCCAGTAGGCCTCGTTCTCGGCGGTCGAACGCACGCAGGACTTGGTGAAGCGGTGCGCGATCGCCTTACCGTGCGTGACGATATAGGGGATGATGTCCTTGCCGAAGTCGCGGCTGGAGCCCGGCTCGGCGGCGTCGCGGCGCAGTTGCTCCATCAGGAACTTGGTCTTGAAGACGTAGATGCCCATCGAGGCCAAGGCGAATTCCGGGTTACCCGGAATGCCGGGCGGGTCGGCCGGCTTTTCGACGAAGGCGATGATGTTGTCCTTGGCATCGACATGCATGACGCCGAAGCCGGTCGCTTCCAAGCGCGGCACTTCGAGGCAGCCGACCGTGACATCGGCGCCGGCATCGACATGCTGGCGCAGCATCATCTCGTAGTCCATCTTGTAGATGTGATCGCCGGCCAGGATTACCATGTATTCCGGGCCATAGGCCTCGATGATATCGATGTTCTGGTAGACGGCGTCCGCCGTGCCCTCATACCACTGCGTTTCCGACACACGCTGGCTGGCCGGCAGGATGTCAAAACTCTCGTTTCGTTCGGGCCGCAGGAAGTTCCAGCCGCGCTGCAGGTGGCGGATCAGCGAATGCGCCTTGTATTGGGTGGCGACGCCGAGGCGGCGGATGCCGGAGTTGAGCGCATTGGAGAGCGCGAAATCGATGATGCGCGTCTTGCCGCCGAAATAGACCGCGGGCTTGGCGCGCCGGTCGGTCAGTTCCTTGAGGCGGCTGCCGCGCCCGCCGGCCAACACGTAGGCCATGGCGTCGCGGGCCAGCGGCTGGGTTCTCTTCAAGTCTGCCATTTATACCCTCCCAAGTTACTCGTATCGATGCGCTAACCAGTCTTAACGAGTTCAGTCGGCAGCGAGTTCAAGCATGATCGTCGACAGCGGAGGCAAGAGCATCGTTGCCGAGATGCCCTTGCCCTCCGCCCTTGCCTCGACCATGCCGCCATTGCCCATGCCGGAGCCGCCATATTCGGAAGCGTCGGTGTTGATGATCTCGCGCCATTTGCCGGCCTTCGGCAGCGGCACACGATAATTGTCGCGCGGCACCGGTGTGAAATTGGAGATGACGGCGACCGGATCGCCGCCGGGAGCGCTGCGCACCCAGGCGAAAACCGAATTCTGGCTGTCGTCGACGATCAGCCAGGAAAACCCTTCAGGCTCGCAGTCGCGGCCATGCAGGGCCGGGCGTGAACGATAGAGATAGTTGAGGTCGCGCACCGTCTGCCAGACCCCGCGATGCGGGCGGAAATCGAGCAGGTCCCAATCAAGCGCGCGCGCTTCGCTCCATTCGCGGCGCTGCGCGAATTCCTGGCCCATGAACAGCAGCTTCTTGCCGGGATAACCCCACATGAAGCCGTAATAGGCACGCAAGGTCGCGAATTTCTGCCAGTCGTCGCCGGCCATCTTGCCCAGCAGCGTGCCTTTGCCGTGCACGACCTCGTCATGCGAGAGCGGCAGCACGAAATTCTCCGAGAAGGCGTAGGTCAGGCCGAAGGTCAGCTCGTTGTGGTGATGCTTGCGGAAAATCGGCTCCTTGGAAAAATACTCCAGCGTGTCGTGCATGAAGCCCATGTTCCATTTGAAGCCGAAGCCCAGCCCGCCTTCATGGACAGGCGCCGAGACCTTTGGCCATGACGTCGATTCCTCGGCGATGGTCATGACGCCCGGATGGTGGCCGTACACCTCCTTGTTCATCTTCTGCAGGAAGCTGACCGCCTCGAGGTTTTCGCGCCCACCCTTCTCATTGGGGATCCATTCGCCGGCCTTGCGCGAATAGTCGAGGTAGAGCATCGAGGCGACCGCATCGACGCGAAGACCGTCGACATGGTATTTTTCGGCCCAGAACAGCGCGTTGTTGACCAGGAACGACACCACCTCGCGGCGGCCGAAATTGTAGATCGCGGTGTTCCAGTCCGGATGGAAGCCCTTGCGCGGGTCGGCATGCTCGTAGAGCGCGGTGCCGTCGAAATGGACCAGGCCGTGCTCGTCGACAGGAAAATGCGCCGGCACCCAGTCGAGGATGACGCCGACGCCGGCACGGTGGGCGCCGTCGACAAAGCGGGCAAAGCCGTCCGGATCGCCGAAGCGGGCCGATGGCGCGTAGAGGCCGGTTGTCTGGTAACCCCAGGAGGGGTCATAGGGATGCTCGGAGATCGGCAGGAATTCAATATGGGTGAAACCGGTCTCGATTACATAGGGGATCAGCCGGTCGGCCAGTTCATCCCATGACAGGAAGGAGCCGTCATCGCCAAGCTGCCAGGACCCGGCGTGGACCTCGTAGATCGAGATGGCCTCGCGGCGAGGGTCGGCGTTGCGCCAGAAATTGCGATGCGCCTCGTCACCCCATGCATGCGCCGGCGGCACCGCGGTCACCGAGGCGGTTGCCGGGCGCAGCTCTGATTTGAAGGCGAACGGATCGGCCTTCAGCGGCAACCGCACGCCATCGGGACCGATGATTTCATATTTATAGGGCCGGCCGGCACCGATATCGGGAATGAACAGCTCCCAGATGCCGGTGTCGCGACGGTCGCGCATCGTATGCTGGCGGCCGTCCCAGTCGTTGAAATCACCGACCACCGAAACGCGCCTGGCATTTGGGGCCCATACAGCGAAATGCACGCCGGACGCGCCTTCGTGCTCGATGACATGCGCGCCAAGCTTGTCGAACAGCCTGAGATGCGAACCCTCGGCGATGTAGTAATCGTCCATCGGACCGAGTACCGGACCGAACGAATAGGGGTCGGTCAGCCACCAGTCGCCGCCGGCATTGCGGGCGTGGTAGCGCAGCGGCTGGCGCTTCTTGATCGACAGCTTGCCTTCGAAGAAACCGGCCTCGTCGCGCCTGGTCAATTCGCCGACCTCGACGCCGGTCAGGGTGTAGGCCGTAACCGACTGCGCGTGCGGAACGAAGCAGCGTGCGAACAGGCTCTTGCCGGCCTCCTGGACACCGAGAACCGCAAAGGGATTGCCGTGCGTACCGGCGACAATCGCCTCGACATCGCTGGCTGGCGCCAGTCCGTCCGGCCCGCTTGTCGCAGCGGTCGCGCGCGGCTTCCTCATCAGGCGGTCGCCCTCCCCGGGCACCAAGTGTTTGTTTTTGCGGCCATCGTTCGTGGCCTTATGCAATCATATCAGACGGGTACGTTCCAGATTTCTTTCGCATATTGACGGATCGTGCGATCGGAGGAGAACCAGCCGACGCGCGCGACGTTGCGGATGGCGCGCGCGTACCAGTCCGGGCTGTTGCGCCAGACAGCGTCCACCTCGCGCTGACAAGCGGCATAGGCGTCGAAATCCGCCGCGACCATGAACCAGTCGCTGTCATAGAGGCCATTGATGAGGTCGCGGTAGCGATTGGGATCATCGGGCGAGAAGACGCCCGATGAAACGGCCGCAACCGCCTGCGCCAGTTCGGGCGATGCCTCGATGACGCCGCGCGGATTGTAGCCATTGTTGCGCCGCTCGGCGACTTCTTCGGTGGTGAGGCCGAAGATGAAGATATTGTCGTCGCCGACATGCTCCTTGATCTCGACATTGGCGCCGTCGAGCGTGCCGATGGTCAGCGCGCCGTTCAGCGCGAACTTCATGTTGCCCGTGCCGGAGGCTTCCATGCCGGCGGTCGAGATCTGCTCGGAAAGATCGGCGGCTGGCATCAGCACCTCGGCCAGGCTGACATTGTAGTTCGGCACGAACACGACCTTCAGCAGGCCGCGCACCGAAGGGTCGCTGTTGATCACCCTGGCGACGTCGTTGGCCAGTTTGATGATCAGCTTGGCGTTATGGTAGCTGGGCGCGGCCTTGCCGCCGAAGAATTTCACGCGTGGCATCCAGTCGCGTTCGGGATGCGAACGGATCTGGTCATAGAGCGCGATCGCTTCGAGGATGTTGAGCAGCTGGCGCTTGTATTCGTGGATACGCTTGACCTGAATGTCGAAGAGCGCCGAAGGGTCGAGCTTGATGCCAAGGCGATCGGCGACCAGATTGGCAAGCCTCACCTTGTTCTGGCGTTTCACGGCGGCGAATTTTTCGCGAAAGGCGGTGTCGTCGGCTAAGGGATCAAGCCCTTTGATCGCTTCGATGTCATCCATGAAGCGGTCGCCGATCGCCTCGCGGGCAAGCGCGGTGAGGCCTGGATTGCACTGGATGAGCCAGCGCCGCGGCGTGATGCCGTTGGTCTTGTTGTTGATGCGATCGGGATAAAGTTTGTGGAGGTCGGCGAAGACCGTCTCCTTCATCAACTCGGTGTGCAGCGCCGACACGCCATTGATCGAATGCGAGCCGACAAAGGCCAAATTGCCCATGCGCACCCTGCGGTCGCCATTCTCCTGGATAAGCGAGATACGGCTGATCTGCTCGTCCGAGAACTGATCGGTGGCGCGGGCTTCGAGCAGCACCTGCGCGTTGATGGCGTAGACGATCTGCATGTGGCGGGGCAAAAGCCTCTCGAACAGCGGCACGGGCCAGCTTTCCAGTGCCTCTGGCAACAGCGTGTGGTTGGTGTAGCCGAAGGTGCGCTTGGTGACATCCCAGGCGAGATCGAAATCCACGCCATGGACATCCATCAAGAGCCGCATGAGCTCGGGCACGGCGATCGCCGGATGGGTGTCGTTGAGGTGGATCGCCGCCTTGTCGGGCAGAGACTTGAGATCGCCATATTGGCTGAGATGGCGCTGCAGGATGTCCTGCAGCGAAGCGGTGGAGAAGAAGTATTCCTGGCGAAGCCTGAGTTCCTGGCCGGCCATGTGGGAATCGGCTGGATAGAGCACCCGCGACAGTGCATCGGCCTTGTTGCTTTCGGCCAGCGCCCCGATGTGGTCGCCGGCGTTGAACTTGTCGAGCCGGATCGGGTCGATCGGCATGCCGGACCAAAGGCGCAGCGTGTTGACGCGCTTGGCCCGCCAGCCAGCCACGGGCGTGTCATAGGCGACCGCAAGCACATGCTCCCTCGGCTTCCAGACGTGGCGTTCGAGGCGGCCGTCCTTCGAGGTGATCGATTCGACCGAACCACCGAAACCGACTTCGAAGGAGCGCTCGCGCCGCTCGAATTCCCAGGGGTTGCCGTGGTCAAGCCAGGTCTCGGGCAACTCGACCTGCCAGCCATCGTGGATTTCCTGGCGGAACATGCCGTTGGCATAGCGGATGCCGTAGCCATGCGCGGGGATGTCGACGGTGGCCATGCTTTCCATGAAGCAGGCGGCGAGCCGGCCAAGGCCGCCATTGCCGAGGGCCGCGTCCGGTTCCAGCGCCGCGATCAGGTCGAGATCGACGCCGAGCGACGACAGCGCCTCACGCATGTTCTCCATCAGGCCGAGGTTGGAAAAGGCGTCGCGCATCAGACGCCCAATCAGGAATTCGAGCGACAGGTAATAAACGCGCTTTTCCTGTTGGTCGTAGGCTTCCTTGGTCGCCTGCATCCAATGGTCGACGACGCGGTCGCGCACGACCTTGATCGTGGCGGTCAGCCAGTCGTACTGGGTCGCGACGGTGGTGTCCTTGCCGACCCGGTACTTGAGCGACATCAAGACTTCTTCAGCAAGCGTCTTGGGATCGGGATTGTCGAGAGCGGGGGCTTCGATCGTCATGGCGGATGTCATATCGCCTCTCGTTCGGTTTGGCCTGATCATACCGGCTTTCACCGTTTCTCCCAGCCCACCCTAGTGCATTGCAACATCTTTTCAATCGATTTAGAGAACGCCGTCATCTACTTACCCTGCGGCAAGTTGGCAGTCAGGCCGCCAATGCCGCCTCCGGGGGTGTTTTTGCCCCGGTCATGAAGGCAACGGCGTCGGACATCGTATATTGCTTGGGGTCGATGACGCACAGTCGACGGCCCAGACGGTGGATGTGGATACGGTCCGCCACCTCGAAGACGTGCGGCATGTTGTGCGAGATGAGCACGATCGGCAGGCCGCGCTTCTTCACGTCGAGGATCAGTTCAAGCACGCGGCGGCTCTCCTTGACGCCGAGCGCCGCCGTCGGCTCGTCCATGATGACCATCTTCGACCCGAAGGCGGCGGCCCGGGCCACCGCCACGCCCTGGCGTTGGCCGCCCGACAGGGTCTCCACCGCCTGGCTGATGTTCTGGATGGTCATCAAGCCTAGTTCGGTGAGCTTGTCGCGGGCACGCTTTTCCATTGCCGGACGGTCCAGCATGCGAAGCCACTGGCCGACGAAGCCGGGTTTGCGGATCTCGCGGCCAAGGAACATATTGTCGGCAATCGAAAGCGCCGGCGACAAGGCCAGGTTCTGGTAGACGGTTTCGATGCCGGCTTCACGGGCTTCCATGGGCGACCTGAAGGAGACGGGTTTGCCTTCAAGCCGGATTTCGCCTTCGTCCGGCACGGCCGCGCCGGAAATCGCCTTGATGAGCGACGACTTGCCGGCGCCGTTGTCGCCGATGACGGCAAGGATTTCGCCGGGGTAAAGGTCGAAATCGGCATTGTCGAGAGCGGTGACGCGGCCATAGCGCTTGACCAGTCCACGTGCTGTGAGGATGGGTTCCTGGGTCATGCCGAAACCTTTCTGATCCATTGGTCGATGGCGACGGCGCCGATGATCAGTACGCCGGTAAGCAGCACTTTCCATTGCGGATCGGCGCCGAGCATGTTGAGGCCCATCGAGACGACGCCGACGATCATCGCGCCGAACAGCGTGCCGAGGATGGAGCCGCGGCCGCCGAAGAGAGAAATACCGCCGATCACGGTCGCGGTGATCGCCTGCAGATTGTAGTCGGTAACAGCGGCGGACGGCGAGATCGAGCCGTTGCGGCCGATGGAGACCCAGGCCGCGAAAGCGGCGATCAGCCCGGCAAGGGTGTAGACCGTCATCAGCACCTTCTTTGTCTGGATACCCGACAGCTTCGCCGCCTCCTGGTCGTCGCCGACGGCGTAGACATGACGACCCCATGCGGTGTGGTTGAGCACGTACCAAAGAACCAGCACGAGCACGACCGTGGCGATGACGCCGAGCGTCAGCACCGCCGTGCCTACCTTGAAGCTCAGGGCAAACAGGTGCAGCAGCGGTGCCTGGTTGTCGACGTCGGTGTCGCGGATCGTCTCATTGGCCGAATAGATAAAGTTCGTGGCCATGACGATGTTCCAGGTGCCAAGCGTCACGATGAAGGGCGGCAGCTTCATATGGGCGACCAGCAGCCCGTTCAGCAGCCCGCAAGCCGCACCGGCGGCAAGTCCGATCGCCACGGCGAGCACGCTCGGCATGCCGTAGCTGACCGCGCAATTGCCCATGATCACGGCCGATATCACCATGATCACCCCGATCGACAGGTCGATGCCGGCGGTCAGGATGACCAGTGTCTGCGCGGCCCCGAGAATGCCGACGATGGCGATCTGCTGCAGGATCAGCGTCAGCGTGTAGGACGAGAAGAACCGCCCCCCGATCGTGATGCCGAAGATGATGATCGACAAAAGCAGCACGATCAGCGGCACCGCCGCCGGCGTCGAATGCAGAAAATGCTGGATGCGCTTGACGGCTGATTTGTGCTCGTCAAAGGCGGCTACACTTGTATCGCTGGCCGAGAGAACCTTCTCGAATTCCTGAGCTTGAGCCATGTTTCCTCCCCGTAGGGCTTCAGCCACGCGCTGACGCCGTCCACGCCTTCCGGTCTGTCGCCGGGATTATTCGCGTTTACAGTGATGCATCGTCCACCCGATGCGGCCGGGGATCAAGTCCCCCGGCCGCATCGGTTCCGTTGCCGGTCAGGCCAGTATCAGCCCCAGCACTTGGCGAGGCCTTCCTTGGTGTCGATGGACTTGACGCCCGTCGCCGGCTTGTCGGTGACGAGGTTGACGCCGGTGTCGAAGAAGTTCTTGCCCTCGGTCGGCTTCGGCTTGGTGCCGTCCTTGGCGAAAGCGGCGATCGCCTCGATGCCGAGCGCGGCCATCTGCAGCGGATATTGCTGCGAGGTGGCGCCGATGACGCCTTCGGCTACCGACTTCACGCCGGGGCAACCGCCGTCGACCGAGACGATCAGCACCTGGCTTTCGAGGCCGACAGCCTTGAGCGCCTGGTAGGCACCGACCGCGGCCGGCTCATTGATGGTGTGGATGACGGTGATGGTGTTGTCCTTCTGCAGAAGGTTTTCCATCGCCTTGCGGCCGCCTTCCTCGTTACCGTTCGTCACATCATGGCCAACGATGCGCGGATCGGTCTCATCGCCGATCTTGTTGGGATCCTTCACGTCGATGCCGTAGCCCATCATGAAGCCCTGGTCGCGCAGAACGTCCACGGTCGGCTGCGAGGGTGTCAGGTCGAGGAAGCCGATCTTGGCGTCCTTGGCCTTGTCACCGAGCGTGGCGGCGGCCCAGGCGCCGATCAGCTTGCCGGCCTCCAGATTGTCGGTGGCGAAGGTCGCGTCGGCGGCGTCGATCGGATCGAGCGGCGTGTCCAGCGCAATCACCAGCAGGCCCGCATCGCGCGCCTTCTTCACCGTCGGCACGATGCCCTTGGTGTCGGACGCGGTGATCAAAATGCCCTTGGCGCCGTCGGCGATGCAGCTTTCGATCGCCGCCACCTGGCTCTCGCTGTCACCGTCGATCTTGCCCGCATAGGTCTTGAGATCGACACCAAGTTCCTTGGCCTTGGCGGTCGCGCCCTCCTTCATCTTGACGAAGAACGGATTGGTGTCGGTCTTGGTGATCAGGCAGGCGCCGACGCCGGCTGCGGACGCAGACGAAGCGAACGCCATCAGACCCAGCGCGGCCGCCGCGAAAACGGTGGACTTCAACAGTTTTGTATTGGTCACGATTTCCTCCCAGTGGAACATTTTCGAATGCCGGCCAACCGGCACCCGCACGGCATCCAGGCGACTTCTCCCAGCGCGGATGCCCTCTCAAGGAACACCACGCCAGGGCATCTGTCAATAATTAAATCACTCTTATTTATTATTGACAGCCTTGCGTCGTTCACTCATTCTGACCCAAAAGCATTGTGGGGAAACGACGGGAGGAACAGGGTGGAGACGGCCACTGCGAGGCATGGTTCGCCCGAAGCGAACGAGAGCCTCATTCACCGCGGCACCAACCAGAGTGGCATGCGCGACCACAACGAGCGCCTGGTGCTTTCGCTGGTGCGCCAGCACGGCAGTCTGGCGAAGTCCGACATTGCCCGGATGACCGGACTTTCAGCGCAGACGGTCTCGGTCATCATGCGCGAACTGGAGGAAGAAAGCCTGCTCGTGCGCCAGGCGCCGTTGCGCGGCAAGATCGGCCAGCCCTCGATCCCCATGGCACTCAACCCCGAAGGCGCCTTCTTCATCGGCCTCAAGATCGGCCGCCGCAGCGCCGAACTCGTGCTGATCGATTTCCTCGGACAGGTGCGCGCGATGCTGCAGCATTCCTACCGCTACCCTGCCCCACGCGAGACGGTCGAGTTCGTCACGTTAGGCATGAAGACGATGCGCGGCGAGCTGACGCCGGCACAGGACAAGCGCATCGCCGGACTTGGCATCGCCATGCCTTTCGAGCTCTGGAACTGGGCCGACACCGCCGGCGCGCCGCGCGACGTGATGGACGAATGGCGCCATCGTGACATCAGGACCGACATCCAGGCGCAATGCGATTTTCCGGTTTATCTGCAGAACGATGCCACCTCCGCCTGCGGCGCCGAACTGGTCTTCGGCCAGACAGGCGCGGCGCGGGATTTCGTCTATTTCTACATCGGCGCCTTTGCCGGCGGCGGCATCGTGCTCAACGGCCGGCTGTTTGGCGGGCCGACCGGCAATGCCGGCGCGCTCGGCTCCATGCCTGTGCCGGGGCCGGATGGAAAACCGACCCAGCTGATCGACGTGGCCTCGATCGCCATGCTCGAAAAAACACTCAACGCGCGTGGCGTCGAGGCCTCGTATCTGTGGACCTCACCCGAGGATTGGGGGGAGATCGGCGCCGCGCTCGACGAGTGGATCGCCAGCGCCTCGCAGGCGCTCGCTTACGCCATCGTGGCAGCGTCCTCGGTCATCGATTTCGAAGCCGCGGTGATCGACGGCTGGATGCCGAAGGCCGTGCGCCAGAGGCTGGTCGAGGCGGTCGTAACGGCAATCGGCGCGATCGACGGCGAAGGGCTGAAACTTCCGGCCGTCCGGGAGGGAAGCGTGGGTATCCATGCCCGGGCGCTCGGCGGCGCCAGCCTGCCGCTTTCCGAACGCTTCCTGATCGGTTCGACGACGATCTCCAGGGGCGCGTGAAATGCTGATCGGGATTCCGGCGCTGCTTGGTCCAGAGCTTCTGGCGATGTTGCGCGCCATGGGCCATGGTGACGAGATTGCCCTGGTCGACGGGAACTATCCGGCACAGGAGCAGGCAAGGCGCCTCATCAGGGCCGACGGCCATGCCCTCATGCCCGTACTCGACGCGATACTGACGCTGCTTCCGGTCGACGACGTCGTGCCGGAGGCGCTGTTTCGCGCCTCGGTGAAAGGCGATCCGTCGCTTGCCGACCCCGTCCATAGTGAAATGGAGGCGATCTGCGCCAAACGCGCGCCTGGCCGCAAGGTGGTTGCACTGGCCGGCGCCGACTTCTATGCACGGGTCAAATCGGCGCATGCCATCGTCGCGACAAGCGAGCCGCGGCTTTACGCCAATATCATCATCCGCAAGGGCGTGATCTATCCGCCGGAGACCGAGAAGCCATGATCCTCTGCTGCGGCGAAGCCCTGATCGACATGCTGCCGCGCACCACTACGGAGAATGAGCCGGCTTTTGCCCCCTATGTCGGCGGCGCTGTCTTCAACACAGCGATCGCGCTCGGCCGCTTGGGCGCGCCGGCCGGCTTTTTCTCGGGCCTGTCGTCGGACCTGTTCGGCGGTCAGTTCAGGGACGCGTTGGGGGCGAGCAAGGTCAGTTCCACCTACGCGCACACCTCGCCCCGACCGACGACCCTAGCCTTCGTGCGGCTGAACAATGGCCAGGCGACCTACACCTTCTATGACGAGAACACGGCCGGGCGCATGCTGACCATCGAAGACCTGCCGCAACTCGGCAGCGAGATCGAGGCGATGCTGTTCGGCGCCATCAGCCTGATCTCGGAGCCGGCTGGGTCGGCCTATGAGGAATTCATGCAGCGCGAGCATGAGACCCGCGTGATGATGCTCGATCCCAACATCCGGCCGAACTTCATTCCCGACAAGGCCAAGCACCTCAGGCGCATCCGGGAAATGATGGCGATGGCCGACATCGTCAAACTGTCGGACGAAGACCTCCACTGGTTCGGCGAAGCCGGCTCGCACGAGGATGTCGTGCGCAATTGGCTCGACCGCGGCCCGAAGCTGATCGTCGTCACGCATGGCAGCGAGGGTGCCGTTGGCTACAGCAAACAGCATCGTGTCACCGTCATGCCGGAGACAGTGAAGGTGGTGGACACCGTCGGCGCCGGAGACACGTTCAACGCCGGCATCCTTGCCTCCCTGCATGAGCAAGGCCTGTTGACGAAGGCGGCGATTTCCAGCCTGTCCGAAGACGCCATCCGCAAAGCATTGGCGCTCGGCGCCAAGGCGGCGGCAGTGACGGTGTCACGAGCCGGCGCCAATCCCCCCTGGCGGCACGAGATCAGCTGATCGGCTCTCCAGCGCGATCACTTTATGTTTCCAGGCGCCGGAAAACCTCGATAAGAATGGGCTGAATTGTACCGCCAAGCCCGGATTCCCGGCTTTGTGGGACAATATACCGGCAAAACGTGGTAACGGGCTGCGACACTTGCACCAAGTCCCCGATCCGCAGCCGGCTTTTTCAGCCGCGCCAAGTCTGGTACCAGCGGGCCGGTTATTGGCAGGTATATTGAGGCCGACATGCAATTCATCGATCTTGGCGCGCAGCGCGAACGAATCCGCGATCGGCTGAAAGCCGCGATCGACCACGTGGTCGAGGATGGCCGCTACATCCTTGGCCCGCAGGTCGCCGAATTCGAGAAGAAGCTCGCCGCCTATGTCGGCGTCAAGCATGTGATTGCCTGCGCCAACGGCACCGACGCACTGCTTTTGCCGCTGTTCGCCGCCGGCATCGGCCCGGGTGACGCGGTGTTCGTGCCGAGCTTCACCTTCGCCGCCACGGCGGAAGTGGTGGCGCTGGCAAAGGCCGAGCCGGTTTTCGTCGATGTCGATCCGACAACCTACAACATCGACATCGCCAGCCTCGAGGCGGCGATCGCGGCCATCAAGAAGGAAGGTCGACTGAAGCCGAAGGCGATCATCCCTGTCGACCTGTTCGGTCTTGCCGCCGACTATGAGGCGCTCATGACTATTGCCAATCGCGAAGGCTTATTGGTGATCGAGGACGCCGCCCAGTCCATTGGCGGTTCGCTCGAAGGCAGGATGTGCGGCGCGTTCGGCCATGTCGGCTCGACCAGCTTCTATCCGGCCAAGCCGCTTGGCTGCTATGGCGACGGCGGCGCGATGTTCACCAATGATGACGCAATGGCCGACGCGCTCAGATCCTTCGCCTTCCACGGCAAGGGCGAGACGCAGTACGACAACATCCGCGTCGGCATCAATTCACGGCTCGACACGCTGCAGGCGGCGATCCTGCTTGAGAAGCTCGCCATCCTCGAGGAAGAAATGGTGGCGCGGCAGGCGGTGGCCCAACGCTACGCTGAAGGCCTCGGTGACATCGTCACCGCAGCCCGCAACCTGGATGGCAGCCGCTCGGCCTGGGCGCAATACGCGATCGAAACGCCGAAACGCGACGGGCTTAAGGCGCATTTGAGCGAAAAGGGCATTCCGTCCGTCATCTACTACGTCAAGCCGCTGCATGAGCAGATCGCCTATCGCGACTACCCGCGCACGCCGACCGGTCTTGCCGTTTCGGAGAACCTGCCGAAACGTATCCTGTGCCTGCCGATGCACCCCTATCTTAGCGAGGCAGACCAGGACCGGATCATCGAAACGATCCGCAATTATATCGGCTCGAACTCGGCGCAGGCCGCGGCCGAATAGGCGTCGGGCACGGATACCCGACCGACACCTCCTTGGCATAGGGCGACGACGGCGCAGGCCGTGCGCTTCGCCCGTTATTTTGAGAAGGCCGCCGCGTGTCTTGTGGTCCCGTCTTCCATTCCCGATCGGGTCATGGAACGGCACTGCACTATGCAGATCCCCGCCGCGAAGACCAAAGTGCCCAGCACCCATGACAACCAGATCCGATGGTCGACCGAGAGTTCGACGACAGCTATGATCAGGTAGCAGCTGGCTATGAAATGGCAGGGGCCGCTCAAACCGCCGATCATTCTTATGATCGCCGCCAGGAGCACCCCATACACGATGATGCCCAGCGCTCCCAGTTCGTACCACAAATCGAATACGATATTATGTGCGCTTGGGAGATCCGCCTGCGCATAATATGTCGGACTCACGACAACCCCGGCCGCGTTTCTCATCGTATTGGCGCCATGGCCGAGGATCGGCTGGTCCGCGATGCGGGGCGAAATCATCTGCCATAGATCAAGCCGCGCTGCGAAGGTTCCTGGATAGAAAGCCAGCCATCCCGTTGTTTTGAGGTAGGCGAACAGCGGCGCGACGACGAAGGGGGCAATCAGGGCAAGAGACAAATAGATGGCGAAAAATCCAACCAAAACGTGCTGGCGGTATTTCGCGGGCATGACAAACATCACCGCCACGAGGACAATCGCCAGATTGACGCCGGTCGATCGGCCGTAGAGCAATGTCAGAACGGCAAAGAGAGCCGCAAGCCCTTTCCAGACCAGCCTCGGCTGGGCAAGAAATATGACGGCAAAAAAAGCTCCGTACACCGTGATCTTATGGAGGGTGAAAACGTTCTCCACAAAGCGTGGATCTTCGGTCAGAAACGCAAAATACAGTTCCCAGCCCATCACCGATACGACGCCGATCAACATGCCGGCCAATGACACCCGCGCGAGCCGCTCGCGCTGAGCGCTCGCAAGCGCGAGGATGCCCTGAAACAGCAGGATAGCGGCGATCGAGTAGCCAAACACGTCCCTCGCCGCCATGAGAGAGCGGCTCGCATCGACCGACCACAGGGCGCTCGCAAGGACAAAGCCTGACAAGAGAGCGAGAGCAATTGCAAGGCCTATCGTGCCTCTGGCAAAACGCGCACGCTTCGTCAAAAGGGCGAGAGCGCCCATGAGTGCCCCGACAAGCGTTAAGACCGTTGGGGACATTTCGACGAAGGCGAAAAGGGCGGGAGAGAGGGCGTAGAGGCCCAGCAACATCCTGAAGACTATTTCATCACGATTGCTGGTCCATGCGGGAAAGCCGCCCAAAATGACGGCATGGCATTTCTGAAACAAGGACATTCACTTACCGACTCAGGGGACGTCGACAAAGGATAGGCCATCGACGAGGGCTTTTCACCTACGTCCGATACGTCCCTGGATTGCAGCCTCGCCGCTGGCGATGAAATGCGGATTGGCGAAGTCCGCGTCATCGGCCTGGTTGCGCTTGCCATAGGTTAAGGGCTTGCCGTCCAGCGTCCGCGTCGTGCCGCCGGCGGCACGCAGCACCGCGTCACCCGCAGCGGTGTCCCATTCCATGGTGCGACCGAAGCGCGGATAAACATCCGCCTCGGCATTGGCGAGGAGGCAGAATTTCAGTGACGAACCGACCGAGACGATCTCGGCGGCACCAAGGTCGCGAATATAGGCTTCGGTTTCCGGCGTGTTGTGCGAGCGGCTGGCAACCACGGCCAGCGGCGTCGCGGCCGTTCTCACCGAAATCGGCCGGCGGGAAACGATGTGGTAGTCGCCATCGACTTCGAGGGCTTCCGCCCTGCCCGGTCGCCCGGAAAAAAACCGGCCGCTGCAGGGTGCGAAGACAACGCCGACTTCCGGCACACCATGGCGGACAAGCGCGATATTGACGGTGAAGTCGGTGCGCCGGTTGACGAATTCCTTGGTGCCATCAAGCGGATCAATGAGGAAGAAGGTCTCGCCAAGTTCGCCCGGCATGATGCCGGCCGCCGCTTCCTCCTCGGCCACGCACGGAATATCGGGGAATGCGGCGCGCAGGCCTGCAAGAATGATCTTCTCGCTCTCGCGGTCCGCCTCGGTGACCGGCGAGGCGTCCGACTTGCGGTCGACCGCGCAGCCGGCGTGGAATACGCGCATCACCTCGCGCCCGGCGGCTAGCGCCAGCCGCTCGAAGATTTCAAGCATCGACGTGTCGTCAGATGCCGCCGCCATTGTCATATTGGTCTTCGGCAATGTCACGCTCGTTCAGCCAGTGTTCCAGGGCATCTACCATCTCTTCAGCCGATCTGCCGAGCGTCTTCAGATGGATCTCTGGTTTCTCCGGTGCTTCGTAAGGCGAATCGACACCGGTGAAATTCTTGATCTCGCCATTCAGCGCGCGGGCATAGAGGCCCTTCGGATCACGCCTGGCGCATTCCTCGAAAGGCGTATCGACAAACACCTCGATGAACTCGCCATCGGCCATCAATTCCCTGGCCATCCGCCGCTCGGCGCTGAACGGGGAAATGAAGGAGACAATGACGATCAGCCCGGCGTCGGCCATCAGCTTGGCCACTTCGGCGACGCGGCGAATGTTCTCGACGCGATCGGCATCGGTGAATCCAAGGTCGCGGTTGAGACCGTGGCGGACATTGTCGCCATCGAGAATGTAGGTATGACGCCCAGTGGCGAAAAGCTTCTTCTCGAACAGGTTGGCGATGGTCGACTTGCCGGAGCCCGAAAGCCCCGTGAACCAGAACACGGCGGGCCGCTGGTTCTTCATGTCGGCACGCACGCGCTTGCCGACATCGAGCGATTGCCAATGGATGTTTTCGGCGCGGCGCAGCGAGTGTACGATCATGCCTGCGCCAACCGTGGCGTTGCTGATGCGATCGATCAGGATAAAGGCGCCAGTGGTACGGTTCTCGCCAAACGGATCGAAGGCGATCGGCGCCCGGGTCGAAATGTTGCAGATACCGACTTCATTCATCTCAAGCGACTTGGCCGCCTCATGCGCAAAGTCGTTGACATTGATGCGGTACTTCAAGTCGGTGACGGTGGCGCTGGTCTGGTCGGTCTCGGTGCGCAGGATATAGGAACGGCCCGGCAGCAGGGCGTGCTCGTCGAACCAGACGATGTTGGCGGCGAACTGGTCGGCGACCTGCGGCCGTGCGGACGGCGAAACCAGCATGTTGCCCCTGGAAACCTCGACCTCGTCGTCGAGAACGAGCGTGATGGCCTGGCCGGCCACCGCCTGTTTGAGATCGCCGCCATAGGCGACGATGCGTTTGACATGCGAGGACTTGCCCGATTTGGCGACCACGACCTCGTCGCCTTGCGCAACAATGCCGGACGCGATGGTGCCGGCAAAACCGCGAAAATCGAGATTGGGACGATTGACGTACTGAACCGGAAAGCGGAACGGCAGCTCGGCCGTGGCTGCGTCGACGGAGACGGTTTCGAGATGCTCGATCAATGTCGGGCCGGAATACCAATGCGTGTTTTCGGAGCGGCCGCTGACATTGTCGCCGTAGCGGGCCGACATCGGGATCGGCGCGATGGTCTGGAAGCCGAGATCGCGTGAGAACTGCCGGTAGTCCTCGACGATCCTGTTGAAGACCGCCTGGTCAAAACCGACGAGATCTATCTTGTTGACCGCTAGCACGATGTGGCGGATGCCGAGCAGCGAGGCGATGATCGAATGGCGCCGCGTCTGGCGCAGCACCCCCTGCCGGGCATCGATCAGCACGATCGCCAGGTCGGCGGTCGAAGCGCCTGTCGCCATGTTGCGGGTATATTGCTCGTGGCCGGGCGTGTCGGCGACGATGAACTTGCGCTTCGGCGTGGCAAAGAAGCGGTAGGCGACGTCGATGGTAATGCCTTGCTCGCGCTCCGCCTCGAGGCCGTCGACCAACAGCGCGAAGTCGACGTCGTCGCCCGTCGTGCCGTGCTTGCGCGAATCGCGTTCGAGCGCGGCGAGCTGGTCCTCGAAAATCTGCTTGGTGTCGGAGAGCAGGCGTCCGATCAACGTCGACTTGCCATCATCCACCGAACCGCAGGTCAGGAAGCGCAGCAGCGACTTCTTCTCCTGCGCGGCCAGATAATCGCGGACGCCGTCCGTTGGAGCGAGGCTCTTTGCCCTGATGTGGCGCATGGTCAGAAGTACCCCTCGCGCTTCTTCTTTTCCATCGAACCGGCTTCATCGCGGTCGATCAACCGACCCTGCCGTTCGGAGGTGCGTGCCGTCAGCATCTCGCCAACGATGGCTTCAAGTGTGTCGGCGTCGGATTCGATGGCGCCGGTCAGCGGATAGCAGCCGAGCGTACGGAATCGCACCAACCTGTCCTCCACGACCTCGCCGGGCAGTAGCTTCATGCGATCATCATCCTTGAGGATCAGCATGCCATCGCGTTCGACAACCGGCCGCCGCTTGGCGAAATAGAGCGGCACGATCGGGATGTTTTCCTGCAGAATGTACTGCCAGATGTCGAGCTCGGTCCAGTTCGACAGCGGGAAGACGCGGATCGATTCACCCTGCGCGATACGTGTGTTGAAGATCTTCCACATTTCGGGCCGCTGGTTCTTCGGATCCCACACATGCTGGGCGTTGCGGAAAGAGAAGATGCGCTCCTTGGCGCGCGACTTTTCCTCGTCGCGACGGGCGCCGCCAAAGGCAGCGTCGAAGCCGTATTTGTCGAGCGCCTGGCGCAGCGCCACGGTTTTCATCACATGAGTGTGGGTGTTCGAGCCGTGATCGAACGGATTGATGTTGTCGCGCACGCCATCTTCGTTGACATGAACCAGAAGATCGAAACCCAGCTTCTTCGCCATCTGATCGCGAAATGCGATCATCTCGCGAAATTTCCAGGTGGTGTCGACGTGAAGAAACGGGAATGGCGGCTTGGCCGGATAGAACGCCTTCATCGCCAGATGCATCAGCACCGACGAATCCTTGCCGACGGAATAGAGCATGACCGGCTTGGTGAAGGCTGCCGCGACCTCGCGGAATATGTGAATGGACTCGGCTTCAAGCCGCTGCAGATGCGTAAGCGCTGGTATCATGAACCGTGAGCGTTCTCTCATGCCTTGCAACAGAAGATCCTGCGTCAAATCATCGAGCCTTTTGCGCCCGTTTCAAAGCTTCGCTTCTGGACAAGTGTTTCGTGCGGGCGTTCTAGCAGATCGTCGCGGCCCAGAACAATGCAAGACGAGCCCGACAGCCATTCGTTCGGGAATGAATTTTCCACGATTGCGCCAAAACCCGGAAATTTCTGCTTGGAGAGCTTCCAGCCGGGAAAAGGCTGGAAAAATATTGCCTGCGAGATCGCTGGGGATGCTGCAGGGTCAACCGGTGCCGACCGGGGGTTTCAGCGGCAATCGATCACGGCGTACTATCGAAACAGCGGCCCAGCCGCTATACGCTTAGAAAGGGCAAGATGCATTATCAATGGGCAATTTCGAGGTGAGCATGTTGGGTTTCACCGAACACGATGTGCCGCATAAATTTTCTCGAGAATAGCGGGTCCGAAAATTGAACCGGCTTTCATTCATAAGACAGCAAATCACGCCTTCGCGTATCAATGTCTACTTCTCCATTCTCTGCTTCTTTTCTCCCCCGGTCCTGGGATCGGCGGTCAGCTTCGTGTTCAATGGCGGCGGACTATGGTCCGTCCTGTTAATCGTCTTGAAGAGAAGGCACTTCAATGTCGACCGGGCGATGATGGCGCTAACGATCGCGATCTACGCCTATTGCGCAAGCAATGTCCTGGCGTCCATCGTCAACCACGCGATCGTCAAGGACGCACGGCATCTTGTCCCGCTGATCACCTTTCTGTTTTTTCCCATTTCCTATTCGACCTGGAGCACTACGCAAAAAACAACGCTCGTCCGCATCATTGTGCTGGCCAGCATGGCGGCTTGTTTCGGAGCGCTGCTGCTGGCGGTTTATCAGCAATATCGACTTGGCATGCGCGCCGAGGGCGGGGCGGGGAATGCGATCGTTTTTGCTGAGGTCCTCTGTCTTGCAGTGGTGATCTGCGTGGCCGCTGCCCTATCGGGTATAGAGAAATACAGGATCGCCCTCGCCTGCGCCGCACTCGGCGGAACGATCGCCATCATCTACTCCGGTACGCGCATCGTCTGGCTGGCACTGCTGATTGCCGGTGTCGCCGTTCTGTTGATCAACCAGCAGAAGCTAAGAGGGAGAGATGCCGTTCGCGTGCTTTTGCTGCTGGCCGCGATTGCGGTCGCTATCGCGTTTTTCGGGTTCCAGACGATAGCGGGGCGCGTCGCATTTCTGCACTCCGACTGGGATGCGCTGGCGGCCCATGGTGACCACACGACTGCTTTGGGACTACGTGTCGCGCTTTGGGATATCGGCCTGAAGGCATTTCATGAGATGCCATTGTTTGGACATGGGGTGGGTGCCACCCGGCTCTTGATCAAGCAGGGCTTTCAGGATCAGTTCGGGATGGATGCAGGTTTCAGTCATTTCCACAACGGCTTCCTGACCGCCTTGGTGCAAGCGGGAATCCTGGGTGCGGTGACGCTGGCGGCGATCTTTGTGGCTGCCGTCAGAAATGCAGCCCTGGTCCTTCGCGACAGCACCGATCCGATCGAACGGTTCGGCGCCACCATGATCGTCGCCGTCGTGATCACCTATCTGACTGCCGGCATGACGGGCATTCTGATCGGCCATGACATTCTGGACTCGGTCTTTATGGTCTTCCTGGTGTCGGGAACATATCTTGCCTGCGGGCGCCAGGCCGCGTTGGTGGAAAGGCAGGCCCCTCCACCAAGGGTGGGAGCCCAGGCGATGTCACCACCGAAAAGCCAAGCCGTTCCACTGGTGACGGAAGCCATTCCATCAGACCTGGCGCCTCCGCCAGCCGCCCGATAGCCGGTCCGGGCAAGACAATGAAGGTCCTGGTTACGGGCGCGACGGGTTTCATCGGCCGCCAAGTGGTCCATCGGCTTCGTGAGGCCGGCGTCGAACTTCGCCTTGCCTCCCGCCAGCCGAATAGACTTGATGCCGGGCCCGACGCGATGCTGATGCCTGGGTACGATGCACCTGCCGAGGCTTTCCTGGCGCTGACCAGGGATGTTACGGATGTCGTCCATTGCGCGGGTCTGAACAATGATCAGGGCAATGCCACCGAAGCCGATTTTCGGGCAGCCAATGCGCAATTGAGCGCACGCCTGGCGCATGCCGCCGCCACGCAGGCAAGCGGACGGTTCATTCATCTTTCCTCGATCCGGGCCGTGATCGGCGCGCGTGCCAGCGCAACGATCGACGAAAACACGATCCCCGATCCACAAGACGCCTACGGGCGCTCGAAACGCGAAGCAGAAATTGCCGTGTTGGGCGCCTATGCCTCGAATGGCCGTGCCGACGCGGCCATATTGCGGCTGCCTCCAGTCTACGGGATCGGCATGAAAGGAAACCTGGCGACGCTGATGCGGCTCGCCGATACGGCTCTGCCGATGCCAACGGGCGCATTGACGGCGAACCGTTCGCTGCTGTCATCGCAATCCGCGGCACGGGCGGTGTGGCATCTGCTTTGCCATTCCGAGCCACTTCGTCCGATCTATCTCGCCAGCGACGAGCCGCCGGTGTCCGTCGCTGCCGTCATCGGTGCCTTTCGCCGCGGCTTGCGGAGGCCGACGCGCCTGATGACCGTGCCAGATGGACCAATGCGGACGGTCGCCACACTGCTTGGCAAGCGGATGTTCTGGGACAGCCTGACGGCGACGCAGATATGCGACCCTTCGCTGCTTGCCTCGGAAGGCTGGGCGCCGGAAACCAACACGCTGGAGCGTCTGACCGAGATCGCGCGGCTCCGAAACCCCCGACGTCCTGTTTGATTCCGGCCCAAAGACCGGTTTCCGCTTCTGGAGCGGGGCTGCTCAGCCGCGATAAAGTGTTCCAAACAGGATCCGAAGGTCGAGCCAGAACGACGCGCTCCTGAGATAGGTGGCATCGGTTTCGGCCAGAAGTTGCGGGCTCGACATGTCGATGCCCCTGATCTGGGCCAAGCCTGTCATCCCGGGCAAAGCCTGCAAAACGCCCAGCCGCCTTCGGCATTCGATCAGTTCCGTCTGGGTCGGCAGGCAAGGACGCGGCCCGACCAGGCTCATTTCGCCGCGCAGGACATTCCAGAGCTGCGGCAACTCGTCGAGCTTGAATTTCCGCAAGCCCCTTCCAACCGATGTCACGGCGCTCACCGGGGTTTCATGCGAGGGCAAGGACGGCGTTCCCTGGTACATCGTCCGCAACTTGTGGCAGCGAAAAAGCACACCTTCGCGGCCAATCCGCGTTTGTGAAAAAATCACCGGACCGGGCGAGGATACCCGGACGGCGACAATGGCCAGCAATAGAATGGGAGAGGTTGCCACCAGCAGCACAGCCGCACCGGCGAGATCGAAGATTTTCTTGGCTGTCTTCATGTGGCCAATAGGGCTCCCTGCCAGGGCTCTACGCGATAACCGCCAGCGATGCCCGTCAATCCGGCCGGCGTAGCACGAGGTCGCCTTCCCAACCAAGCGCGCCGCGCGGTTCGCGATTTCAGATACGGCCCAGGACAAAGGCGAGATAGAGCCCAAGGGTGCCGGCAAAAGTCTGTCGATAGACGCCGCTTTTGCGCAGGGCGCCCAGGCGTTGGAAAAGGGAACCTCGCCGACCGTTCGCGAACAGGTCGAGGCACGCCACCGCATCCTTCGTAAGGAGATCGCGATTGACGGCAAGGCCGGCAAGATTGAGATCGGTCCAGTCCGCGAACTGGCCCTTGAACAGGCGACCCAGCCGCGAGATCCGCGCCTGCCACGATGCATTGGCGCCGACCAGATCAAGCACTCAAGATTGTTTTCTGCACAGCCTAAGTCGCCTGCCCAGCCGTTTTCGGGATCACCTCTTGAGGCGTGGCCCCCCTCGCCTTCTTGGCGCGGTCAAGACCGGCAAGCGCGGCAAGCGAAGCTGCCTTGTTCTGGCTCTTCATCTCCTGCTGAAGCGCCGCAAGTGCTGTCTGGACATCCGACCACTGCGCGACATCGGTGCTCAGGCCGAAGATCTTGGCAATGCTGAGTTCCACCAGTTCCTCGTCCTCGCCGTGCAGGGTCTCGTGGAGCTTTTCGCCCGGGCGGATGCCTGTGAAGCGGATTGGAATGTCCGTATAGGGGCTTTTTCCCGCCATGCGGATCATCGTTTCGGCCACTTCGACGATCGGCACGGGCTTGCCCATGTCGAGCATGTAGACGGCGTAATCCTGGCCGGCCGGCCGCGAGGCGGCATCGGCCGCCGACATGATGACGAGATCGACGGCTTCGGCGACGGTCATGAAATAGCGCGTCATGCGCCGGTCGGTTATGGTGACCGGCCCGCCGGCCTCGATCTGCGCCTGGAATATGGTCGCCACCGAGCCATTGCTGCCGAAGACGTTGCCGAAGCGCACGGCGATGAACTTGGTGGAGGCGCGACGCCCGCCCGGTTCGCCGGCCGGCGTGCCGTGCAGGGCGCTGACGATCTGTTCGGCGGCCCGCTTGGTCATGCCGAGCACGGAGGTCGGATCGACGGCCTTGTCGCTCGAGACCATTACGAATTGCGCCACGCCGCATTTGGCCGCGACCTCGGCGCAGACAAGCGTGCCGAAGACGTTGGTCTGGATGGCCGATTCCCAATTCTCCTCCAGCAGCGGAACATGCTTCAACGCCGCTGCATGGAAGATGATGTCAGGTTTGAATTCCGTGACCACGCGCGTCATCTGGCGCCGGTCCGCGACATCGACGATGCGGACCTTGAGGCGATCATGATGCTTCTCGTCGATATACTGGCTCAACTGGAAGATGCCGAATTCGGAATTGTCGGCGACCAGCACGGCCTCGGCTCCAAGCTCCAGCGACCGCTTGACCAGCATCCGCCCGATGGAGCCGGCGCCTCCCGTGACCAGGACGCGCTTGCCGCCGACGAAGGCGCCGATGCGCTCGATGTCGGATGGCACAGTCGGGCGGCGCAGGATCGTTTCCATCTCGACGGCATCGAGAACGAGCTTTCCCTCCTGGCCCAGTTGCGAAAGGCCTGCGAACTGCACGACCGCTATGTCGGCGTGACGCGCGACACGGACCAGCTCCGAGTATTCCTCGATCTCATGCTCGGCGCCGCTGCCGAAGATCAGCAGATCGAGGCTTTTGGTGCCGCTCGCATAGTCCTCCAGGACATCGATTAGGCGCGGCCGGGTCGCCACCACCGGGACCCCTTGAATGCGCGTGCCGAGCGGCGCGCCATGCTCGGTGGCCATGATGCCGGCTATGGTATGATCGGGGGGTTGCGCCGTGCGCGTGAAACGAATGATCAGGTCGGCCTCGCCGAGCCGCCCGACGAACAGGGCCTGCTTGGTGCGCGCCGTGTCGGCTTTGCCGCTGAGGACACCCCAGCTCGCGCCGTCACGCAGGAAGCGGTAGAACAGCCGGGGCGCCGAGATGACGGTGAAGGAGACGAGCAGGAAGACGATGAACTGGCGCTCGTTGAGCCCCGCGACAGGCTGAAAGGAACGCACGAACAGCGAAACGGCGTAGAGGACGAATGTCAGTATCGCGCAGCTCTTCAGGATGTTGAAGAAATCAGGCGTCGAAGCGAAGCGCCAGACCGTGGTGTAGAGGCCGCAATATCTGAACAGCAGATGGCTGATGACCACGATGCCGGCCCAGGTGACAAGGCCCTCCGTGGAGAGCGCCCCAAAGGAAAGATCCGACCGCGACAGGACGAGGCTGAGCGCCACGGCGACCAGGACCATGACCACGTCCTGGACCATGATGAAGGCGCGCCGCATCTGAGGCCTGAGCCCGAACACAGCTTCTATATAGGATACCATTGGGCAGTACTGAACTCCGGACGTGAGAACTTCAACACCAATGCCGCGCCAGGTCGAATACCATTCGCCACCGGCCACCTATGTTAGCGCAAATTTCTCGGCCCCCGCCGCCTTTATCGCATAGCGTGGACTTGAAGCCATCGCCAGGGATTTTTTCACCGGCGTCTCATGAACGAGCGCGTTGATGAAGATATCATGTAACAGCGACTGGAAAAGTAGCTTCCGCTTATAAACACTGTCGCGCGACTCAGGTGGATTACAAGACCGGCCGAAAGATTGGAAATTTCGGCGGATTTGACGCCGCCTTTCTGGTCGACTACTCACGAAGTCTCGCCCAAGCCATTACCGACGCACTATTTGGAACAGCCCGAGGAACACTGGACGGCTGGCCAAACGATTTCCGGTTGACAGATGGGCGCACTGCAATATGACGGCCTTCCCCCACACTAGCCAAAGTGAAGTAATGAAATTTGGATCGAGTGGCCTTCGAGGCTTGGCTTCGGAACTGGTCGGCAAACCGAGTGGACTTTATACTGAAGCCTTCGCTTGGCGCCTAGCAGCAGGCGGGCTCCAGCCGAAGGCCAAGGTGTTCATAGGTCGCGACTTGCGCGATAGTAGCCCGACCATTGCAGCCAACTGCATGGCTGCAATGGTGGTTGGTGGATTTCAACCGATCGATTGCGGTGCCATTCCAACACCAGCTTTGGCGTTGTATGCTCGGCAGCATGGCGCAGCGGCGCTTATGGTGACCGGTTCGCATATACCCGCTGACCGCAATGGCATCAAATTCTATAACCCGCAGGGTGAGATCAGCAAGGCCGATGAAGCCGCTATAGCACGCTATGCCGCGGAAAGGTCAGACGCTTATAACGCCCCGCCGGCAATAGGAACGGCTTTGCCAGGACATCATGACCAGGCGATTACCGCCTATCGCGCGCGCGCTGACGACATCCTGGAGCCTGGATCCCTTTCAGGCATGAGGCTCGGCGTCTATCAGCACAGTTCGGTCGCGGCGGACCTTCTCGTGAAGGTTCTCCAATCTTTTGGCGCCCATGTGATACCTGTCGGGAAGTCCGATACCTTCGTACCTGTCGACACCGAAGCCGTTGACCCGACCACAATTGCAAAGTTCAAGGGTTGGGCTCGAGAATTCAAGCTCGACGCCATCGTGTCGGCCGACGCCGATGCCGATCGACCACTTATCGCCGACGAGAATGGCGATCTGTTTCGTGGCGACCTGATCGGCCTCGCCACGGCCTTGTTCTTGCGGGCTGATATTGTAGTGACGCCCGTGACCTCCAATTCAGGCATTTCGGAAGCTTTCGGTTTTACGGTTCTGAGAACAAAGGTGGGATCTCCATTTGTCGTCGAAACCATGGAAGCCTCCTATCATCCCGAAAAAATCGTCATTGGCTTTGAGGCCAATGGTGGCGTTCTCCTGGGGTCGGACTGTTCACTTCACGGAAAAACGTTGACGGCATTGCCGACACGAGATTCCCTGCTCCCCATCCTCGCCGTTCTCGGTATGGTCGCGTCGACAGGAAAATCCCTGTCGCGTTTGCGCGAACTGTGGAATCTTCCCGCCTGCGCAAGCGAACGTCTCGAAAATTTTCCGGTGGAGAGTTCCCGCAGCTTGATGCGCCGGCTTGCGGACCGGGATGCACTGCAGCGATTTCTGGCGCCGTTCGGGACCGTTGCCGACGTCGACGAGACTGACGGGCTAAGGACAGAAATGGAAACCGGCGAGATCATCCATCTGCGGCCGTCCGGCAACGCGCCGGAGCTTCGCTGTTATTCAGAGGCTATGGACCCAAGCAGAGCGACAGCGATCGTGGCGCTGACGCTCGAAAGAGCGCGGGCAATCACATCCACAAACGAAACAGAGGTCGTTTAATGAAAGTGGTTCCCGTCATCATCAGCGGTGGAGCCGGATCGCGACTGTGGCCCGCCTCCAGGCAATCGCACCCCAAACCTTTCCTCAAAGTGGCTGACGGACATTCTCTTATCCAACACACAGTGTTGCGCGCAGCTTCGATAAAGCATGTCGTGGAACTCGTCGTGGTAACGTCCGGAGAACACCTGTTCCTGACGAAAGACGATTTCGACGAACTGGATTCCGTGATGTTGCCGCGCACATTTCTGCTCGAACCGGAAGGCCGCGATACGGCCGCCGCGGTGGCGGCGGCCGCTATCCATGCCAAGGCAACGCAGGGTCCTGAAGCGATTCTGTGTGTCTTCCCGGCGGATCACATGATTGGCAACCTGCCTGCTTTTTTGGCCGTGATGGGCCGGGCCATCGAACACGCCCAGCTGGGGCGGATCGCCACATTGGGCATCAGCCCGACCAGACCGGACACTGCATTCGGTTATATCGAAGCGGATGGTGAGAAAGTCGTCCGTTTCGTTGAAAAACCTGATCTCGAGACGGCCAAGGCCTATGTCGCATCCAAGCGCTTCTTCTGGAACGGCGGCATCTTCTGCTTCAGCGCACAAACCATGCTCGACGAAATGGCTTTGCATTGTCCCGCGGTGATCCAGGCTGTCTCCGACAGCTATGAGAACGGCCACTTCAGTCAAGGCGAAGGCTTTGCCAAGATCGAACTCGCGCCCGAGCACTTTGGCTCCGCCCCGCGAGTCTCGCTTGACCACGCGGTCATGGAGAAGACAAACAATCTTGCCGTGGTTCCCTGTGACATGGATTGGAACGACATCGGGTCGTGGAACGCAATGGCCGACCTGATCGCTCCCGATGCAAGCGGGAACAGGATACGCGGCGATGTTCACATGATCGACACAACCGGTAGCTATGTGAGCTCCGATAAGCGCGTCATCGGCACGGTCGGCGTCAGCGACCTGGTGATCGTGGATTCCCCGGATGCGTTGCTTGTCGCATCCCGCGACCGTGTTCAGGACGTCAAGAAGCTGTTTGACGACCTCAAGGCTTCTGGACATGAAGCGCACCTGCTTCACAGCACGGTGCACCGCCCGTGGGGTACCTATACGGTTCTGGAGGAAGGCGAGCGCTTCAAGATCAAACGCATCGAGGTGAAGCCCGGTAGACGTTTGAGCCTGCAAATGCACTACCATCGTTCCGAGCACTGGGTCGTGGTCAGCGGCTCCGCGAAAATAGTCAATGGCGACCAGGAGCTGTTTCTGGCGACCAACGAATCGACCTACATCCCCTGCGGTCACAAACATCGGCTGGAAAACCCGGGAAGAATCGATCTGGTGATCATTGAAGTACAAAGCGGCGATTATCTCGGCGAGGATGACATCGTGCGCTTCGACGACATATACGGCCGCAGCTGACAACCCATCAGCTCGCGGTGCTTGGCGAGCAACCACTAGATAGAACCGAGAACATTGATGACAAAGAAAGCCTTGATTACCGGCATTACCGGGCAGGACGGCGCCTATCTGGCGGAACTCCTGCTTGCCAAAGGATATGAGGTTCACGGACTTGCGCGGCGTTCAAGCACCGCCGATGTGAACACCACGCGCCTGAAGTGGCTTGGCATTGAAAAAGATGTTCGGATCGTGGACGGAAACCTGACGGATTTGTCTGGTCTGGCTAGAACGATGCGCGACGTGAAGCCGGATGAGGTCTATAATCTTGCCGCTCAATCCTTCGTCAAATCGTCGTGGCAGCAGCCGATCCTGACCGGCAACGTGACCGGCATAGGCGTGACCAATGTGCTTGAGGCCATCCGCCTCGAATCGCCTGAAGCCCGTTTCTATCAGGCATCGTCCTCGGAGATGTACGGCCTTATCCAGGAACCGATGCAATCCGAGACGACACCTTTCCACCCACGCTCTCCATATGCGGTGGCGAAACTTTATGGCCATTGGATTACGATCAATTATCGTGAAAGTTTCGGTTTGCATGCCTCGAGCGGCATCCTGTTTAATCATGAATCCCCGCTTCGCGGCATTGAGTTCGTCACCCGCAAAGTCACTGACGCGGTCGCGCGCATCAAGAAGGGCATGGCAAAGGAATTGCGGCTCGGGAACATCGACGCCAAGCGTGATTGGGGTCATTCCAAGGACTATGTCCGCGCGATGTGGCTGATGGTGCAGCAGGACCAGCCGGATGATTACGTGATCGCGACAGGCAGGACGACGACTGTGCGCGACATGTGCCGGATTGCATTCGAGCACGTCGGGCTCAATGTTGACGATCACCTTGTCATCGACCCCGACTTGTTCAGGCCGGCGGAAGTCGAAATCCTGCTCGGCAATCCAGCCAAGGCAAAGGCGAAGCTGGGCTGGGAGGCGACGATCTCGCTGGAAGAGATGATCCGCGAAATGGTGGATGCGGATCTCGAACGCCACGCGAACCCAGCCAGACGTTAAGCTGGATGGGAACCGTTTTTGCCTCATGGTCGGTAATTTGAAGCATCGTATCCTGATTACCGGGGCAAGCGGATTTGTCGGCTCTGCGCTGTTGCGCCTCCTGGAACGGGAACACAGTTCCTGCGAGGTGTTCGCGTTTGGCCATGGCGAAGGCCAGCGAAATGCCATCGACCTGCTGGACCGGGATGCGGTCGACACCGCCGTGCGGGAGGTCCAGCCCACCTCGCTCATTCATTTGGCCGCGGTTGCAGCACCTTCCGATGCCCGCAACGCGCCGCGCCATGCCTGGAACGTCAACTTCACGGGAACGATGAACCTTGCCGAATCGGTGATGCGCCACGCGCCGAAGGCCCGGTTCGTCTACATTGGCAGTTCGGAAGCCTATGGGGCTTCGTTTGCGAGCGTGGCCGGCCCAGTGACGGAAACCGTGCCGCTTCAACCGATGACGGTCTACGGCGCCACCAAGGCGGCTGCGGACTTGATGATCGGGCAAATGGCCTATGACGGCCTGCGCGCGGTGCGCTTTCGCCCGTTCAACCATACCGGCCCTGGTCAGTCGGACGCCTATGTGGTTTCCGCGTTCGCGCGGCAGATTGCCGAGATCGTGTCGGGAAAAAGCGAGCCCGTCATTCACGTCGGAAATCTCGAAGCCGAGCGCGACTTCCTCGATGTTCGCGACGTGGTGCGCGCTTATGCGAGTGCGGCGCTTCTGGAGCTGGATGCCGGGCCCGACCATGTCTATAACATCGCATCAGGACGACCGCGGAGGATCCAGCATATACTGGACATGCTCATAGCGCAGTCGGGCATCAACATCGAGGTGCGTACCGACCCGGCCAAATTCCGCCCCAATGACATTCCCGTCATGTGCGGTGATGCGGCAAAAGCACACAATAGGCTGAATTGGACGCCTTTGGTGCCGTTCGAACAGACAATTGCCGACGTTTTCGGATATTGGCACCGGCTATGTAACGCCCGCTGACGGCAAGACGCAGCGCGCAAAGGGTCGATCACATGCTGCGAAGCTTATGGCACTACCGCCATTTCATCATTTCCTCCATCAGAGGCGACTTGAAGGGGCGTTTCGTGCGGTCGCGCCTGGGCGGCCTGTGGTTCATCCTTCACCCGCTTGCGCAGGCGATCATCTTCTCCATCGTGCTTTCGGAAGTGCTCAAGGCACGGCTTCCGGACACGGACAGCCCCGCGGCCTACCCGATCTACCTTCTGTCCGGCATGGCCGCGTGGACGCTGTTCAGCGAGATCCTTACGCGCAGCATGACCGTCTTCATCGAGCAAGCACCGGTCATGAAGAAGATCGCGTTTCCGCGCCTGTGCCTGCCTGTGATCGTCGGCGGCACGGCGCTAATCAACCACCTGCTGCTGCTTGTCGCCATCTTCGTGATCTTCATCTTCCTCGGCCACATGCCAGGCCGCGCATTGATCCTGCTGCCGGTCGGGATCATCCTGATTTCCGCAATCGGATTCGGTCTCGGTGTCATCCTCGGGGTGATGAACGTTTTCATTCGCGATGTCGCGCAGGTCATGACGATCGTGCTGCAGCTCTGGTACTGGCTGACGCCGATTGTCTATCCAGCCAACGTCCTGCCGGAACAATACAGCTTCGTGCTCAGCCTCAACCCGATGGCTCCCTTGGTTGCATTGTACCAGGATGCGTTGCTGTTCAACCGCTGGCCCAGCCCCGAAAGCCTCATCATGCCGGCCATTCTGGGGCTGCTCAGCATGGTCTTCGCGATGATCTTCTTTCGCCGTGCAAGCCCTGAACTCATCGACGTGCTGTAACCATGACCGTGCTCTCCGTAAGTCATTTGTCGAAACGCTATGCGAACTATGCCAGCAACCTCGAGAGGTTTGCCGGCTGGTTCGGAGCGCCAGTTACGCCGACGGAGGAATTCTGGCCGGTCAGGGACATCTCCTTTTCCCTGTCCCCGGGAGAAGCCCTTGGGCTGATCGGGCAGAACGGCGCCGGCAAGAGCACGCTTTTGAAGCTGATCACCGGCACGGTACGCCCGACCGAAGGCGCGGCCCATGTCGGCGGCCGCGTCAGCGCTATTCTGGAACTCGGGCTCGGCTTCAATCCCGAATTCACCGGACGCCAGAATGCCTTCCATGCGGGTGGTCTGATGGGTCTTTCGCAGGCGCGGCTGACCGAGCTCATGCCTCAGATTGAGGACTTCGCCGAGATAGGCGAGTTCTTCGACCAGCCGGTCCGAACCTATTCGAGCGGCATGCAGGCGCGGCTGGCGTTCGCGCTTGCCACCGCCGAACGGCCGGAGGTGCTGATCGTCGACGAGGTGCTCTCGGTTGGCGACAGCTATTTCCAACACAAGAGCTTTGACCGGATACGCAGCTTCAAGGCGGCGGGCACATCGATTATTCTCGTCACTCACAGCCTGGGCGACGTGAGGGCATTGTGTGACAGGGTGATCCTGCTGGATAAGGGGCATGTGCTGAAGGACGGGTCGCCCGACGAGGTGATCGATTACTATAACGCCCTGATAGCGATCAAGGAGAATGCAAAGCTCACGGTGGAGCAGCGGCGGGAAAAAGGCGGTTGGACGTTTACCAGATCGGGAACGTTTCAGGTCACGGCGTCGACACTGGAACTTCTCGACGCAGAGAGCCGCGAGCCGGTGAAGGTTGCCCGCGTAGGCCAGTGTCTGGTCTTGAGGCTGGTCGCGAAAGCAGAGGCGGATGTGTCCCGCCTAGTGCTTGGCCTTATGCTGCGCGACCGCACCGGCCATGTCGTGTGGGGCACCAACACCTGGCACACGCAGCAAGCCCTCCAGGAGGTAAAGGCAGGCGAGAAGATCGAATTCCAGCTGCCTTTCACTTGTACGCTGGGTCAAGGCTCCTATTCGTTCTCGGTATCGTTAGCCAGCTCAGACACACATCTGGAGAACAATTACGAGTGGCAGGATAACGCACAGGTATTCGACGTGATTAATGCGAACCACCCATTCTTCATCGGAACGTCCGCGCTTGACGCTCGGTTCGTCATCCGTGGAGCTGTAGCGTGAATGAGCTCGAGCGGGCCATAATGACGAGCAGTTGTCTCGATTGCGCCAGCATCCCCAAGGTATGGGACGCAGGGCGCATTCTGGACACGGCGAACGGCCCGGTGCAGATCATGCATAATGGCTTACAGATGAAAGCGGGAGGATACCACGGCGACTGGATGGCGCAGATCATCCGTGCCCTAAAGGGCCATCACGAGCCACAGGAGGAGTTGGTCTTCCACCACATCCTGCGTTATGTGCGTCACAATTCGCTGATCGTGGAGTTGGGCGCTTTTTGGAGCTACTATACCTTGTGGTATTTGAATGAAATTCCCAGCTCGTCGGCAATTTGCATCGAACCAGACCTGAACAATCTTCAGTTGGGCCAATACAATGCGAGCCTGAATGGGCTCGAGGATCGCATCAATTTTCACAATAGCTGCGTCGGTGGCGAGAGCCGCGAAAGCGTCGAGTTGCATTGGGAATCGGACGGACAAATGCATACATTGCCTTGTCTCGATATGGTGGCGGTATCCAGATTGGCCAATGAACGGACGATAGAGATTTTGCATATGGACGTACAGGGAGCGGAACTGCCCTTCATTCGCTCAATGGCAGCAGCGGTGGAGCACAAACAGCTACGATTTGTGATCGTCTCGACACATCACAGCAGCATTTCGGGCTCGCGAACCACGCATACCGACTGCAGGCAAGCATTGTTGGAGTTAGGAGCGGTCATCCTGGCCGAGCATGATGTGCAGCAGTCATACAGCGGCGATGGATTGATCGCGGCGAGTTTTTTTCCCGAAGATCGGCGTATCGAACTTCCGCCCGTGTCGCTGAACAAGGCTCATTTTTCGCTGTTTCCTGAGCTCTGATGATCACCTCATACGCTCAGAATTTCGAAGACGTCATCTTGTGGCGTGCCCTCAAATCTGTTGAGAAGGGCTTCTACATAGACATCGGCGCCCAAGATCCGGTCCTGGAGTCGGTAAGTCTCTCCTTTTACGAGCAAGGCTGGCGCGGAGTGCATGTGGAGCCCACCGCCCACTATGCCGCCAAATTGCGAGATGCGCGACCGGATGAAGAGGTGATCGAGGCCGCGATAGGAACAGGCAAAGGTCTGTTGACCCTCCATGAATTTCCGGGAACGGGTCTCAGTACCGGAGATCCTGCCATTGCCAAGCATCACGCCGAAGCCGGATTTGAGATGAAAGAGATTCGGGTGCCACTTGTCAGCCTCCAACACCTCCTAGATCGCAATGCTGAAAGGGACATTCACTGGCTCAAAATTGATGTCGAGGGCATGGAATCGGCGGTCATCGAAAGCTGGGGCTCTTCGTCGGTGCGCCCCTGGATCGTCGTGGTAGAAAGTACCATACCGCTTACGAATGAGGAGAGCCACGATGAATGGGATTTGCACCTGAAGGGACTCGGCTACGAATTTGTCTATTTCGACGGCTTGAATCGCTTCTACATCAGCGAAAACCATCCCGAGCTGAAAAACTCATTCGGGCCTGGGCCGAATTATTTCGACGAGTTCGTTCTTCCCGTCTCCAGCAAGTCCAATATGCTTTCGCCGATTCGGCGTGAACTGGATGCGCGTGATGGCGAAATTGCTCGCCTCCAGCGATATATGGCGGATGGGGAAACTGCAACCGTGAGCCGATCGGTGGATATGCGGGCTGTCATCGAGGAGCGGGATGCTGAAATCGCCCGTCTCCAGCAACGATTGGCGGATATGAATGATACTACCTCAAGGCAATTGGCTGATGGACAAGCTGCTATCGAGGCGCGAGATGCTGAAATCGCCCGGTTTGTTTCCGTAGTATCGGGGAATTCCGATGCCATAGCAAATTTGAAGCATGATCTCTCAATAGAAAGATCGCGCTCGCACGAATGGTGGCTGAGATCCGAAACTCTACAGAAGCAAATTGAAGAGATTTATAAAAGCCGATCATGGAAATTGATCGGCCCCTATCGACGAACCGGTAGAGCATTGAAACGCATTATTATGGGTTTCGGTTTGCGGCGACGCAAGGAATCCAAAAGACGTTCGTTTGCTGTTCTGGCAATTCATTTTGTCCTGAGGCGACCTAAACTGAAGGCGCTCTTATCTAAATACCTACGGCGCCACCCGACTTTGTTTAACCTATTTCGTAATTTTGCTATAATCCAATATACGTCTGGTGATACAACTTATATTGGCGTTTCCTCATATCCAGATTTCTCTATTCCCTACTCATATCGATTGAGAGAAGATCGCCACATTAATAAACTAGTACTCAATTCCCCCGATGCTAACAGAATTTTCCTAGATCTGGAATACTCTCTAAAGAAAAGAAGAGAAATCTAATGCGAATTGCCTTAGACCTCCAGGGAGCGCAGACCGAAAGTCGATTTCGAGGAATAGGTCGCTATACAATTTCTCTTGCTGAAGCGATCTATCGAAATCGCGGACACCATGAAGTATGCTTCGTTCTGAACGGAAATATGTCGGACTCAGTTGACCCTATAATTGATTCCTTAAGCAATGTAGCTCCACATTACTCTTTCCACGTTTGGAATGGCCCGGATCGCCGCTTGGGCGATGACTGGTATGATGTCGGCTGGCGAAAGACGGCGTCTGAAAAGATATTTGAAGCCTTCACCGACTCACTTCATGCAGATGTCGTTCACATAAGTAGCCTATTCGAGGGTTTCAGTGATCATTCAGCCTCTAGTATACACGAACTTTCGGGCTCATCGCTAATAGCAACCACCCTGTATGATTTGATTCCCTATATATATAGAGATATGTACCTTCCGTCTGGTACGCCATCTGAGAAATTCTACTTTGAAAAAATTGAGCACTTAAAAAGAACAGACATATGCCTAGCCATATCTCAATACACTGCCGACGAGGCCATTTCTATTCTCTCTCTGAATAAAGAGAAGGTGTTCAATATATCTGGATCGACATCAGATGAATTCAGACGTCTGGTTCCATTTAACAAGAACAAAATTGGGAAAAAATTTTCCCTAGATAGAGAGCTTGTCCTGTACACTGGCGGTGTCGATTATCGTAAGAATATCGAGCGGTTGTTTGGCGCATTTGCTGCTCTACCTCCTGATGTCCGTCGACGTCATATGTTGGGGATAGTTGGAAAAACTGCTGAAACTCCTGCGAAACAGATAAGATCAAGAGCGTACTCCTTGGGTTTGACGGATCAAGATTTTCGTATTTTTGGATATGTTAGCGACCAGGATCTCGTAGAGCTTTACAACATCTGCCGCCTGTTCGTCTTTCCGTCTTGGCATGAGGGCTTTGGCCTTCCCGCATTGGAGGCAATGAAGTGCGGTGCCCCAACAATCGCATCAGGGACAACCAGTATTCCAGAAGTAGTCGGCTGGGACAAAGCGCTCTTCGATCCAATGGATGAACGCTCCATTTCCGACAAGATGCTGGCTGCGCTCACCGACGACGGGTTTCGCGCGGAGCTGTCGCGACGTGGCATGGATCGAGCCCACCTATTTTCCTGGGATCGATCCGCGGAGAAGGCGATCAAAACATTCGAAAGCGTGTTAAGCCAATCGCAGCGAACCGCGGTGAAGAGTGGGGCCCGGATTAGTTATCCGGCTTTGATCGACTCCATTGCTTCAGTCGATGGGGCTACAGACGAAGATCTTCTGCGCACGGCTGAAGCCATAGATGTCAGCTTCAGAACAAAGAAGAGATATGAGACACCTCTCGTTTTGTCGAAAAAACTAAAGTGGCGTGTCGAAGGGCCGTTCGACAGCAGCTATAGTTTGGCATTGCTGAATCGAGAGACGGCGCGCGCATTATCGGAATTGGGCCATGACGTGGCGCTATTTTCCACGGAGGGACCGGGCGACTTTCTACCAAACCCACATTATCTGATGCAGAATCCGGATCTCGACGCGATGTGGATTCGATCTCCGGAACTTGGACAGCAGAACGTCGACGTAACTAGCCGCATTCTCTATCCACCGCGCGTGAAGGATATGATTAGTCCGGTTAATATGCTTCACCATTACGCTTGGGAGGAATCCGGTTTCCCTCTGGAATGGGTGGAGGAGTTCAACGAACATTTGCAGGCGATTACGTGCTTGTCACCTCATGTTGAAAAAATTCTTGTCGATCATGGCGTCACAGTACCATTGGCGGTTTCCGGATGTGGCATCGATCATTGGGACCGTGTGGTCGCTGACCCGACATTTCAGCTACCACCCGCGCAATTCAGGTTTTTGCACGTGTCGTCCTGCTTTCCCCGAAAGGGTGCGGACCTGTTGCTGGAAGCCTATGGGAAAGCCTTTTCGTCTCGGGATAACGTTGTCCTAATAATCAAGACATTCCCAAATCCGCATAATGAGATTGAGCGTTGGCTTCGAGAGGCCATCGGCGACCGCCCTGATTTTCCAGAGGTTCAAATAATCTTTGAGGACTTTGATAATTCCCGCCTAAAGGCGCTTTACGAAAGCTGCGATGTCCTGGTTGCTCCAAGTCGTGCCGAGGGATTCGGACTTCCTATGGCGGAGGCAATGATGTCAGGACTCCCAGTCATTACAACGGGTTGGGGCGGACAACTTGAATTTTGCAACCCTGACATAGCATGGCTAGTAGACTATAAATTTGAACGAGCGCAAACACATTTCGGCCTCAGCGATTCCGTGTGGGCCACAGCGGATATCGAACATTTGGCCGACACAATGCATGGCGTCTTCGAACTTCCGAAGCAGGAGTTGAAGCGTCGTGCCGCTCTCGGCCGAAAGAAACTCCTGCGCGAATTTCGTTGGACAGGAGCCGCTCAGCAACTCGTAGAAGCCGCAAGGCGGTCGTCAATCAAGGTTGAGAAGGAGCCTTGGGTAGGCTGGATGTCGACCTGGAAAACGACTTGTGGCATAGCGGGATATTCAGAACATCTGCTGGCGGAGTTTTCGAAAAGACCTGTTATCTTTGGCACGAACGAATCAGCGGTCAATCTTCCAAATGAAGAAATATTTCGATGCTGGTCGCAAGGCGGAAAATTAGATTACGCTTCAAAGCTAATCCAGGAAAACTCCATAAACGTTCTTGTTATTCAATTCAATTATGGCTTCTTTGATTTCGATGAGTTTCCCAAGTTTGTTGAAGCGCAAATAGCGCGCGGGACAGTGGTCGTTTTGGCGATGCACTCGACGCAAGACCATCCTCTTACACCGAATAAGAGGCTTAAGGACATAAGCAAGGCATTATCGTGTTGCCACAGGATTCTCGTTCACTCCATAGCTGATATGAATCGCCTGAAGGACATTGGCCTAGTCGACAATGTCACGCTGTTTCCGCATGGGCTGATCGAGAATTCCGCAACGCCTCAAGACGCAGCACGCCGTGACGCGAAAGGGCCGTATCTCCTCGCCTCATACGGATTCTTTCTGCCGCATAAGGGGCTTCATGCACTTATCCGAGCTGTGGGCCTGCTTCGCAAGAATGGAGTTGATGTCAGGCTGCGGATGGTAAACGCGGAATATGCTGTTCCACAATCACGGCAGCTCATCGATGAAGCTCGCGACCTGATCACCAATTTGAAACTGGATCAACAGGTGGAGCTTCGTACCGAGTTTTTAGACGACCAGGCCAGTCTCGCACTTTTGACCGAGGCGGATCTAATCGTTTTTCCCTACGAGGAAACCGGAGAGTCCTCAAGCGCGGCCGTTCGCCATGGAATTGCGACCAGACGCCCCGTGGCCGTTACTCCGCTTCCGATTTTCGATGACGTTCGTGAGGCGGTATTTGAATTGCCAGGACACGATCCTGATTCGATAGCTCTCGGGATTCAACACCTTCTTGCCGAGCTTTCGTCGAATTCCGACTCTGTCAAACAGAAAGCCAATGACGCGGAACGCTGGCGTGCAGCGCATCAACAGAAACTTTTGTCGGCACGGTTGGAGCGCATGCTCAAGGCGCTCTATATCAAGCACCATCACGATAGCTGGGTTGGTTCATGAGGCGGGCGAACCGGCGCAAAAACGTCCAGCTATTGTGAGCGCTGATAACCACATGGTTCGCCGAATTCTGTGCTACTATGAACTTTTACTGGCACTCGTCTTCATTAACCTCGAAGACGCTATTCGAGTGATCTAGCGCAACTCGCAGAAGACATGAGGATTGTCGAAGGGCGCGATTTGGGCGATATCAAAAATGCCTCCCAAATCGCGGAATTCACCAAAAATTTCACCCAATAGCGTGAACTTGTAGCCCCGCCCGCTCAATAGAACGGCCAATTGGCTGAGCCTTCGCGTCCTATCGGAAAATAGGAAATTATGTATCTCAAGGTCAATGATCGGACGCTGGTCCAATATTCTTGGCATTCCTTCCAAAGCCTCAACCTCGAAGCTCTCGACATCAAGTTTCAGAAAGTCGATGGTGACAGATGGCGGTAGGTCGTCGTCCAAAGCTACAAGCTGAACCATAGCGCCAGGCCTTCCATCAATAATTGCATTGCTGAGATTGGAGTTATAACCGAGCCGGGCGCGTGTCCTACCAAGGCCGACAGGATGAACGATGAGGTTGGTCAGCCTGTTCAGATCAGCGTTCTGACTGATGACTGCGGCATTCTGCGGCAACACCTCATAGGCATGAACAAGGCCCGAAGCACCGACGGCCTTAGCGAAGATCACGCTCATGATGCCGTGGTGAGCGCCGCAATCCACGACCGTCATCCCCGGTTTCAATTTCTCGAGACACCATTGCCTTTCGGGCATGAACTGCTCTGGTGAATTGTCGTACCACTGCTGGCCAACTGCGTTTGCTATGAGGAAGTCGAAATGAATTTCGCCAATAAAGCGATCTTTGGCAACGTATTGTTGAAAAGCCACTGCATTCTCCCAGAGATGATCTCCTAATCTGTTTGCGACCAGATCAATGTACCTGCAACCAAACATCCCTTAGGAGCTTCTATGCTCATGGGGGCGCCAATTGCGAGATAGCGGGCGCGGCCTTGAGACGAAGAAAAGCGAAGTTGTCGGTACGTGTGACATCGACGATTCCCGATGACTGAAGTTCCTCTATATAGGGCTGCAGCTCATCGAAATGTTCACGAGGATATGGCCACTGATGAGCGGCCCACAATAGATCGATGTACGGGATCGCAGCGACCTCCGCATCTTTCTTCGAGAGTAGCCGCAGAATTTTTTTTCCGAACTCAGGGCCAGCCTTTCCCGGCTCAAACGCAAGCATCGTATCAGGCCAGTCGGCCATCGCGACTGCGAGATTCTTGTCGCCGCCTATATTATAGGTTTGGATATCTAACTTGCTAGCCATGTAGTTAGCGAAGAAGTCATTTCCAAATGGCAGAAATGCAACCTTCTCCCCAGGCCGAAAGATTGGCCGCAGATTTTCGACATAGTCATCGATCCCAGCGATCGCCTCTCGAGAGTTAACGTCAGCAGTGATGGCCGCACGCGTCGGAATGTTGAAAGCGATGCCGGTCAATATGATTGTTATTGTAATGCCCGACTGCACCCGGTGGCTTGCCACATGCAGCGCGAGCAGCGCCCACGCACCAAACATGCCAAGCGCCACCCATCGATAGCTAGCGCGCATGTTGCTAAACCCGGGCAAATATGTCGAAAGTAGTTCGGTTCCGGTCCGCCACGGTGCATACTGGAGAGGCATCAAAGGACCGATGCCCTCAGGCCTCAGGACATTCAACTTGAACGACGGTCCCAAAGCCATATAGAAGCCGCAAAAACAGACAAGCAGGAACGCAAGCTTTAACCTAACATCCGATGCCTTCGTTGCCAACGAAAAAATCGCAGCAATAATTAAAATCAGTGCGAATGTAGCGTTGAATACAGAGCCATCACCGAAATATTGATTCTCCTGGCGCACGGCACTGAACCCAAGAAGGTCAGGAACTAGCATGTATCCGCGCGTAGGAATGAAGAAGAACTCTAAATTCGACCCGAAAGCGCGAAAAAAATCAAGATCCTCTCCATCGAAGCCTCCTCTGCCGATGTAAATCGTATATAATAAATAAGAGACTGCAAACGATGCAGATATTACCGGAGAACACCTGTACAAAATTTGTCTTCTTTCGGCCGAAGGGCACACAAAGCTAACTAGCAATAGCGCCGCCGCTCCCGAAGCAAACATCATGAAACTGTAACCGTCCATGAAGACGGCCGACAGAGTGGCCGCAAACAACAAAATAGATGAAGGCAGATCTCGCTGGTAACGCACGAAACGCAATGCCGCGTAGAAATAGGCCGGCAAAAGCGCGATTCCGAGGGATACCATGGAGTAATCCGAGTGCTGCCATATGACAGGCGCAGTTAGCCATAGCAGGGCACATAGAAGAGAAATGCCACCCCTGCCTCCGATAAAGCGCACGAATTTATATGCGCCGTAAAAGGCAATAGAAAACCACAGAGCGAATGCCAGCGAATATGCGTCTGCCGCGGGGATGCCGATCTTCAGGAAAAGTGCAGTCGGCAAGGCCGCAGCGAGCCCGAAAGAGATTGCCGCTGGATTTGGCAACCCAAAATTTGTTGCATAAATCGACCAACCGTTGGCAAAAGATTGCGCAAAACCCAGCATCCAGATGGCTTGGCCCGTCGTGGGCACCATCAGGCCGGGAAGCGCGCCATTCACACCTAGTCCGACAAAAAGTGCAATCGTGGCCAGCAGCCCAAAAGTCACTTTATAGAATGTGGTTCCGTCAGTCTCGTTCATTGGTTATCCAATAAGAGCGACGGGCGACCTGCCCGCCGGCGAAAAAGAGAAGGTCGCCCAGGATAGTGACCGCTCGCCCGATCACCACCGCCAGCAAAATGACTGGGCTCGAGCTGAGCCCTCCAAGCAGAAAGAGCAGTACCGCCTCCCTGACGCCGAGCCCGGCCGGCGCACCCGGAGTTAGAAGCCCCAAAAGCCAGGCCAAGATATATGCTCCAGCGATTGCCGGGTAGAGCGCGAATTCGCGAGCTCCACCTGCAAGGTCGAAGACTGCGACGAAGACCAGGCCCGAAAGCCCGAGAAACCCGAAATAGCAGATCGCGGCGTGGCAAAAAGCGGCACCGCCGAGATGGCCAATCAGCCAAAACGCGATAGCTACTGCCGCGACGAACGAAACCCAGCCGAACCAATCCGGCAAACCGGTCACGACCAGCGGCAACACAAGCGGCGAAAAGAGAAGTCCGCCGACAATGAGGGCCGCCACTTCATAGGCGGTCGACTTGACGAGCGGTCCGTTGCCGATGCCGGCCGCCACGCCGATCGCCTGCCGTCCTGCAAATTGAAAGATATTGCCGGGAACATATTTGGCGAGTTGCGAAATGGCATAGGTGCGAATCGCCCAAGGCCGCGAGACGGGAGCACCAAGGTGGTGCAGAAGATGTCGCCAGCCGAGAGCAAGCAGCAGGTTCGACACTCCATAGACGCCGGCCAAGGCTATAATGGCGGTGTAGCTGGCTGCTCCCATGCGGCGAAAATCGATCTCGCCGGTGTACCCCTGGAGTCTGATCCCTACGAAAACAACACCGGCCAACCCCAGCAAGGCTCCAATGCGATTGAGCCAGGTCTTGGCACGAGGGCCAAGCGCCACGATCAATGCCTTTTCTTCGGCTTGCAGTGCATCATGGTCCATGGCAGCGGAGACAGAACCTCGACCACATCGAAAAACTCTGAAGCCAGCGCGACGATGCCGCGCTGCGACCAGTGCTGCAGATGGCCGGGCGTGTTGCCCAAGGCCGAGATGTATTTCCCGCGCGCCAAGTTCAGGACACGCCAGATCGGCTCCCGGGGTACGCTGAGGATCAGGTCCGACCTGACGATACGCTCCAGCGCTTGCAATGCCTTCCGCGGTTCCTCGAGATGCTCCATTACTTCGCAACATACGATGAGATCGGCGCTGTCTGGTTCAGGGGCCACCTCATAAATACTGCGGACAGCGAAACGCCGGTGGTCAACATCCTTTCCGCGCGCGTTCTCCTTTGCCATTCCGATGACTTGGGCAGAGAAATCGGTGCCTCGCGCGTCGATACCCTGCTCCAGCCAGCGCATGACCCAATAGCCTTCTCCGCATCCGACTTCGTGAATAGTAGCGGGCCTCACCTTAGTCACCAAGCTGGACAATGCCGCTTCGAAACCTTGCACCATCCGGCGGGCGATCGGGTTGCGCGTGCCATATTTGTCATAGGTGTTGCCTATGACGATACCGTCTTCCGCCTGCCCGCCAGCTACCTTCATCTTCCTATCCTGCTTTCCTGCTGAAGCGGGCTTCTGCGTAGTTGCCATTCTCTCCCTGCGTGGAACGCTGCGTATAACGAATGTCTTCGAGAAGCTTGCGGTTGGCGGCGATCACGTCGGCCAGAAAGGCGACGAGAAGGGACTGGAAACCCATCGTCATCAGCACGCCCGCCAGGACCACCGACTGAATATGCCCGCTAACCCCTTCGGTCAAATAGAAATAAAGGAAGCGCAGGCCGAGCAAAAAACCAAGGCTGAAGAGGATAGCCGCGATCCAGCCGAAAAACCGAGCCGGCTGGTAAATGACGAAGATACGTATGATCGTGAAGATGGAGCGCTTCAGATAGGAAGGAATGCTCTTCACCAACCTTGACGGCCGCAAATCACCGTTGACTCGGATCGGAACCGAGACCACGCGCATGTTCTTGCGCCCGGCCTGGATGATGGTTTCCAGCGTATAGGTATAGTTGTTGAACACGATCAGGCGCTGGGCCGCGTTTTTCGAGATCGCGCGAAAGCCGCTCGGGGCATCCCGCACATCAGTGCCGCTGGTCACCCGCACGACCCAGCTGCCCAACTTCTGCAGAAGCTTCTTCACCGGGGAGAAGTGCTCTATCTCCGATATCGGCCGCGCGCCCACGACCATATCCGCACGCCCCTCCAGCACCGGCCTGGTGATCGCCGGAATGTCGGCGGCGCGATACTGGTTGTCCGCATCGGTGTTGACAATCACGTCGGCGCCGCGCGCGAGGCAAGCTTCGATGCCGGTCATGAAGGCATAGGCGAGACCGCGGTTGCTGGTATGACGCACAATGTGGTTTACGCCGTTTTCCTCGGCGACCCTCACCGTCTCGTCGCTGCTGCCGTCATCGATGACCAGCCATTCGACGCTGTCAAACCCGGTGACGGTCCGCGGCAGATCACTCAGCGCTGTCGCAAGCGTCTCGGCTTCGTTATAGCAAGGAATCTGGATAATCAGCTTTGGCAGCGGCGTACTCTCGAATTGGATCCTGACACTCCGTGCGTCTACCACCATCGGGCTGAGGCGCAAATGATTTTCCTCGGGAAAACCGTATTTCCCATTTCGAACCACGGAACCTGCGAAATGTATATTAGCGTTGCTTCATAATGATCTGCCGCATGATCATCCCTCGCAGCGTTGTCCTGCTATCGCCGCAAAAATGTCCGGCATTCTTTGCCTAATTCGCTTCCGGAGAGACGATTGAAAATAGGGATCGACGGCAGGAATCTCGGATCAGCCACCGATGGAATTGGCAGGTTCGTGCACAATTCGGTCAAAGCGCTGGTGGCGCTCGGCGCCGATGTGTTTGTCTATGCGCCGAGCAAGATCAATGCGAGTTATGATATTCCGCCTGGCGTTTCCGTCCAGGTCGCCAACTTCAATGGTCCCTACGCGAGGGTGTTCTGGGGACAGGCAGTCCTGCCCTCCTGGGCCTTGCGCGATCGGGTGGATGTCTTGTGGGGGCCGTCCCATCGCCTGCCCTTCATCCTGGACAGGCGCATCGGAAGGGTGGTCACGATTCATGACCTCGTCTGGCTGTACGCCGCACAGACCATGCGGACCCGGACCTGGCTGGGCGACCGCTTGATGATGAAGCCCGCGCTGAAAACCGCTGATGTCGTGGTCGCGGATTCGACAGCAACGGCCGCCGCCTTGACCGCCGAGTTTCCCTGGCTGAAATCGCCGATCAAGACGGTCGCACCCGGCACGACCGCGTTGCCGGCTCCGAGCGATTTTTCGAGTTTGGCGCCCCTCGGCATCACCAAGCCCTACGCGCTTTTCGTCGGCACGCTCGAGCCGCGAAAGAACCTCGGCAACCTGGTTAAGGCCTATGGCCTCCTGCCGCAGAGCGCCCGGTCGCGCTGCGACCTGGTTATCGTCGGCGGCACGGGCTGGAAGCAGACGAGCCTGGCCGGCGACGTGCGCGACAGCGCGCTTGAGACGAATATCAAGTTTACCGGCTTCGTCGATGACGCGACGCTCGCCACGCTCTATGCGAATTGCCTCTTTCTGGCGATGCCATCGCTTTACGAGGGGTTTGGCTTTCCGATCGTCGAGGCACAGTCTTTCGGCAAACCGGTGCTGACGTCGAACACCTCGTCAATGCCTGAAGTGGCGGGAAGCAATGCCGTGCTCGTCGACCCGGAAGATCCTGCGGCAATCGCCGCTGCATTCCACCGCCTCTGTACCGATGTGGAATTCCGGAACGGGATCGCTGCGGATGCGAAGAAAAATGCCGGGCGCTTCACCTGGGAGAACCACGCCAAGGGCATGCTGCAAATTTTTGAGCAGGCCATCGAGCAAAGACGGAAGACCCGCGTTTGAAAGTCCTGCACTTCTTCAAGACCTACTGGCCGGATACGTTTGGCGGCGTGGAGCGGACGATCCATGCCATCGCGCAAAGCACGGCGCGCCACGGCATCGAAACCGAAGTGCTTTCGTTGAGCCGAATCCCTGGCGAGAACACACGGGCTTTCGATGGGCATATGGCCCGCAAGGCCAAACTGGATTTCGAGCTGGCATCGACCGGTTTTTCACGCGAGGTCTTTCGGGAATTCAGAGCGCTCGCCAAAAATGCCGACCTGATACATTACCATTTTCCATGGCCGTTCATGGACATCGTGCATTTTCACGCCCGTCACGGCAAACCGACGGTCGTCACTTACCATTCCGATATCGTCAAACAGAAACTCATCCTGCCTCTTTATCGACCGCTGATGCTGCGCTTCCTGAAGGACGTCGACGCTATCGTCGCGACGTCTCCGGACTATTTGAAATCGAGCCCCGTTCTCAGAGCCTTGGGGGGCAAATCGACGATCATTCCCATCGGCATAGATGAAACGGCTTATCCCACGCCGACCGAAGCCGACAACAGCTGGTGCCAAGCGGCTGTGGCGGAGCCTTTCGTGCTATTCGTCGGCGTCTTGCGCTATTACAAGGGGCTGGACGTGCTGATTGAGGCAGCCGACAGGATCAGGTGCAAGATCGTTATTGCCGGGTCGGGGCCTATCGAGGAGAGCCTCAAGCTTCAGGCCAAGACGTTGCGCCGCAATGTGATGTTTCTTGGCGAGGTCATGGAGCAGCATAAGATGGCGCTCCTGCGCAACTGCCTCGGCTTCGTTTTTCCGTCTAACCAGAGGTCGGAAGCCTACGGGCTTTCACTGGTGGAGGCTGCCATGTGCGGCAAACCGATGATTTCATGCGAAATTGGAACGGGAACAAGTTATGTGAACAAAGCCGGCGAGACGGGGCTAGTCGTTCCGCCTTCAAATCCAGCACGCCTGGCCGAAGCCATCAACCAGATCGTCGATTCGCCCGTCGAAGCAGCGAATTGGGGGCAAGCTGCCCGTGATCGCTACATCAGGCTCTTTACAGCCGACAGGATGGGAAAGGCTTATGCCGATCTCTACCGCCAGCTCGATAGTCGCCGCCGCTGAACGGCTTTGCGCCGCGACAACCAGTGAATCCTTCCACCGGCCGCTGCTTGGTCATGCATAGGGACCATTGGAGCCCCCGCTTACGAGACGATGGACCACTTCTCGGGCCGACTTCTGCCAGTCCGGCGCCGTCCATCCGAATGACGCGCCGAATTTCGCGCTCGATAGCCGAGAGTTGGCGGGGCGGCGCGCCTTGGTTGGGTAGTCCATCGTCGTGATATCCCCTACCCGCGCCCAGGGACCACCAAACTTCAGGCTTGTGTCGAGGATATGACGGGCAAAGCCGCTCCAGTTGGTCTCGCCCGTGCCGGCCAGATGACAGGTGCCGAACACGGCGAAGTCGCCATGCAGCATGGTGGCCGCATGCAGGATCGCGTCGGCGACATCAAGCGCGGATGTGGGATTTCCCCACTGATCTGATACCACCGAAATCTCATCGCGGTCGGCGGCGAGCCGCAGCATGGTTTTCACGAAATTCTTGCCAAACGGACTGTAGACCCAGGCGGTGCGCAGGATCAGGTGGCGCGGATTGGCTGATGCCACCGCCTGCTCGCCGGCTAGCTTGGAGGCGCCGTAGACACCGAGCGGCGCCGTCGGGTCGGTTTCGATATAGGCATCGGCCTTGGTTCCATCGAAGACATAGTCGGTCGAAAGATGGATGACCGGCACGCCCAGCCTCGCCGCGGCCTCCGCCACCTTGCCGGCACCGGTCGCGTTGACCGCAAAGGCCAGATCGGGCTCGTCCTCGGCCTGGTCGACGGCGGTGTAGGCGGCAGCGGATACGACGATATCAGGCTTGGCACCCGCGATGGCGTCGATGATGGTGTCGGGCCGTGCCAGGTCAAGCTCCGGGCGACCGATGGCGACGACCTCCACGCCCGCGCGCGCCTGGCCGGCCGCGAGCAGGCTTGCCGCGACCTGGCCGTCGCGTCCGGTGACAAGCAGCCTCACGCGCCCACCTTGCGGGCTTCGCCCAGTCTTTCGCCGGCATAGCGCTGTTCGCGGATCGGCCCCCACCACCATTCGTTGTCGAGGAACCAGTCCACGGTCCTGGCAAGGCCGCTGTCGAAATTCTCCCTGGGCGTCCAGCCGAGCTCGCGGCTTATCTTGGTGGCGTCGATGGCGTAGCGGCGGTCGTGGCCGGGACGGTCGGTGACGAAGGAGATCAGCTCGCGATAGCGCCTGCCGCCGGCGCGCGGACGCCTGGTGTCGAGCAGGTCGCAGATCGTCTCGACGACGGCAAGGTTGGTGCGTTCCGAATTGCCGCCGACATTGTAGCTCTCGCCCGGCTGCCCTTTCGTGGCGACGAGTTCCAGGGCGCGCGCGTGATCCTCGACGAACAGCCAGTCGCGCACATTGGCGCCGGCGCCATAGACCGGCAGCGGCTTTTCGTCGAGCGCGTTGAGGATGACGAGCGGGATCAGCTTCTCGGGAAAATGATAGGGGCCGTAATTGTTCGAACAGTTGGAAAGCACGACCGGCAGGCCGTAGGTCTCGTGCCAGGCGCGCACCAGATGGTCCGAGGCCGCCTTCGAGGCGGAATAGGGCGAGGACGGCGCGTAGGGCGTCTCCTCGACGAACATGCCGCTGTCGAAAGGCAGGTCGCCGAACACCTCGTCGGTGGAGACGTGATGGAAGCGGAAGCGGCTTTTCCTGTCGTCGGACAGGCCACGCCAGTATTCCAGCGCGGCGTTGAGGATCTTGTAGGTGCCGACGATGTTGGTCTCGATGAAGGCGCCCGGTCCGTCGATCGAGCGGTCGACATGGCTTTCGGCGGCCAGGTTCATGACGATGTCGATATCGTGCCGGCGTAGAAGGTCGAGCACCGCCCTCTCGTCGCAGATATCGGCCTGGGCGAAGCTGTAATTATCGGCGTTCTCGATCGGCCGCAGCGACGCCAGATTACCCGCATAGGTCAGCTTGTCGAGATTGGTGACCCGGTAGGCCGGGTTGGCGCACAAATGCCGGCACACCGCCGAGCCGATGAAGCCGGCACCGCCCGTCACCAGAAAATTCATACCGCAGTCCTCACGCAAACACCCATCAGGCGAATACCTCGGCGACGGCGAGCAGCGGCGCCTTGAGGTCCTTGTCCGAAAGCTGGAAGCCGCCGGCCAGCGACGGCCACTCGATATCGATGGCAGGATCGTCGAAACGGATCGACCGGTCGTGCTCGGGCGAATAGGTGTCGGTCACCTTGTACAGCACCTCGGTGTCGGGCACGAGCGTGACGAAGCCGTGCGCGAAGCCCCTGGGCACCAGGATCTGGTTGCCTTTTTGCGCCGACACTTCGAGGGGGACCCATTTTCCGAAGGTCTTCGAGGCGCGGCGGATGTCGACGGCGACATCGAGAATGCTGCCGCGGATCACCCGCAGCAGCTTGTCCTGGGCACGCGGCGCTAGCTGGTAATGGAGCCCGCGCAGCACGCCCGCGGCGGCGGAATAGGAGTGGTTGTCCTGCACGAAAACCAGGTCGATGCCGGCCTGCGAAAAACGCTCGGCATTGTAGGTTTCCATGAAGAAACCGCGCGCGTCCCCATGGCGTTTGGGAATGATTTCCAGCAGACCTTCGATGCCAAGGGATCTCACCTCGAGCATTTAGCCCTCCGACAGCTCGACGACACGTCGGCGTAGATAGGCGGCGTATTCGTTCCTTCCCAGGCGAGCTGCACGCTGCAACACCTCGTCAGCGCTCAGCCACCCTTGTTCGAAGGCGATTTCCTCCGGACAGGCAACCTTGATGCCTTGGCGGCGTTCGATTGTGCGCACGAACGAAGAAGCGTCATCCAGGCTGTCATGGGTGCCTGTGTCGAGCCAGGCATAACCGCGTCCCAGCCGATGCACCTGCAACTGGCCACGCTCGAGATAGGCATTGTTGACCGCCGTGATTTCGAGCTCGCCTCTCGCCGAGGGCCGGATCGTCGAGGCGATTTCAACAACATCGTTGTCGTAGAAATAGAGACCCGTGACGGCCCAGTTGGACTTCGGCTTTTGTGGCTTTTCCTCGATCGTCAGCGCGGTTCCGGTCGCCTTGTCGAAAGACACCACGCCATAGCGCTCGGGATCCTCGACATGATAGGCGAACACCGAAGCGCCGCTTTCACGCGATGCCGCCGTGCGGCAAAGCTTCGACAACCCATCGCCAAAATAAATGTTGTCGCCCAGGATCATCGATACGCTATCCGCACCAATGAAATCACGGCCGATGATGAAGGCTTCCGCCAGACCATTGGGATGCGGCTGCTCGGCATAGGTCAGCTCAAGCCCAAATTCCGATCCGTTGCCTAGCAGATCGCGGAAAACCGGCAGATCCCGTGGCGTGGAAATGACCAAAATCTCGCGGATTCCGGCGAGCATCAAAACGCTCAGCGGATAATAGATCATGGGCTTGTCGTATATTGGGAGTATTTGCTTAGAGACTGCCAAGGTCAACGGATAAAGACGCGTTCCGCTGCCTCCAGCAAGGATGATTCCTTTCAAGAAGCTCTCCTTGCCATGCCTAAGTCCCTCCCCTCAGGGCCTGTGCTTAGGTTTCATGCATTGGCTTGTCAATCGCGGCAAGCAACAAACGCATCGGCTGGGTTCGATACCGGTCTACCGGCGCCTCCCGCTTCGGCCGAACCTGGCAAGGCCGATGCCTTGGCCGGGACAAGCAGATTGTCCTCGTCACGGCGGCTGGCCTTGCCCGGTTCATCCCTCTGGTCGAGCCGATCGGCAAAACCGCGGTGAAAGACAATACCGTTCAAACAGGCAAATGTCATCGCAAGGGCGGCGGTTCGCAAGGGATAATCGACGAGGGAATGAACGAGCAGAAAAGCCAGCGACAGAAAGGCCGCCTTCTGCAACGGTTCTCCGCGAATTCTAGCTGACGATGCGGACAGCAGCACCGCATAGGCAACCATCAGCAGGATAGCCGGCAAACCGCCCTCCAACGCCAATTCCAGATAATCGTTGTGCGCGTGATTGACATAAGACTTGAAGATCATGCTGCCTTTTTCATGGATCTGGTAAACCTTCTGAAAAGCACCAAATCCGACACCGGTGGTCCAATTCTGTTCAATTCCCTCAATCGTGGTCCGTGCGAATTCGGCTCGTCCAAAGGCCGGGTCGACCACTTTGGCATCGATCTTTGCCCACGCGCCGATCGTGTAGATCGAAAGACCGATGAAAACCGCGAGGATGCCATAACCACCAACCCTCGAGCGCGCGGACAGGAAGACAACGGAGATGGCGGTGATCGCCAGCCCGATCAAAATGCCGGCCCGCGAACCGGCGGCCAGAAGCAGCAGCTGGAGGGTTACCAGACCGAGCGCTCCTGAAAGAAGGTGGCCGCGGAACAAGCCATAATATACCACGAAGGGGATCGAGACGAAGAGCAAGGCCGAGAAGTGGTTCTGGTTGGCAAAGAGACCCGCATTGATGGTAAACGGCAGCAGTCCCTCGATGGCGACGGTATCGGAGAGCGAATACTGGATCGCCGCCGCCAGGCCATTGCAGATCACCCCCATGAAAAAGAACGGCAGAAGACCGTGGACCTGCTCAGCGCGCAGGCGCAGGACGGCGAGGAAGAACGCCGCGGCCGCGACAAAATAGAGCATGCACTCGATGGTGCGCCCCACTCCGACGCTGACGAAGCGCAACCGGCTTTCGCCATCCAGCCATGGATCCGCAAGCAGCACCGCGGGCCGTACCCCCTCGAGCAGGGTCGCGGGCAGCGGCACGACCTGAAAACAGAACACCGCAACCACAAGAGCAAGCAACCACAACACGGCGCGGGGAATTGCCTGTTCCGACGGCCTCGAGAGGATCGCCGCGGCGGAGATGACCGCCGCAATCTCGATCAGCGTCTCGGTGTACAGACCGCTCGCGGTGCCGCCACCAATCAGCATCGATAGAAAGAGCACCGAGCCAAGAAGATATTTATCCCACTGCGTGGGCTGTCGCGACCGTTCTCTCACGACGATACACTTTCGATGCTCAATTTGTGCATGACCAACGTCCCGACATACCGAAATCGCCAACTCTGTGCGATCGCGGCCGTTTCCAGTCTCAGCAACTGCATCGGGCACGCCGCCGGCCCAACCGTGAAGTCCAGGCTCAGGCTTCGCCTGTTGAAGGTGCCTTCCGGTATGTTGAAGCGCGCGATCTCGTGTGAGGGAGCGACGCATCTGAGAGACCAGAACAATTCCTTCGGCAGTTTGAGATTCGTGGCCGAAGCGTTCAGGGAAATCCTGTAGGAGCCAGGAGGAAGTTCGATAAATTGCTGAAGCGCCGCGTTCTTGACGGGCGTGTTCAGAAATCGAATCGTCGCTCCTCTGTCGCTTTCACCTGCATCCCGCGATCCGGCGAAGGTGATCTCCATACCCGACCGGTCGTGTATCACCCAGTCGAATGGTTTGCCGCTGTGGACCGGTTCGAAGCCGCCGTTGAAAATGTAGCCGCCCAGTTTCCGTTCCTCGTCGGACAGGCTGAAGAGAAACAGCCGATAGGCCGGGTCATATTGCCTTTGCTTGATGTAGCCATCGATCACGGCCGACAATTCGTTGGACGTTGGAGACGTCGGGGACCCCGCGAGATCGAGCAACAGTTGGTTTGCGGCTGCCAAACCCTGGGGGTTCTGGCCAAGGGTCGAAAAAAGCTTGCCCCGCCATGGCGCCTCCGCCCGGATGGCGGCGAGCACGGCCCCGTACCCTTCGGGATTGGCGAGAATGGCCGGCCAACCGGCGGCCACGGTTGAAAATTGATCAGGCCACCGACGCAGCAAGATATCGATCTCGGCTACAGCCCTTACCAGGTTGCCCGTCTCGACGGAGCGATCGATGGATCTCCGCAATGCGTGTATTTCGGTCTTGGACAGCATTCGAGCCCGATCAAAGAGTTCGAACGCCTGGTCCTTCTCGCCCTGGCGATACTTGATCTCACCGATCAGGCTATAGAGGCGTGCATCCGCGACGTTGAAGCGAAGCGCATTCCGGGCCTTTGCGGCCAACCCGTCGAGATCGGCACCGTCGTTCGTCTGGTTCAGTTCGCCGGCGATCTCGCCTATCAAAGCATCTACGTTCAACGGATCCAGCGCGAGAGAGACGCTTGGCGTTCCCGTCTCAAGAAGACGACTTAGCCCGGTCGACGAAGCCATCAACACCAGAACGGAGGCGACGAACCAAACGCCTGAACGCAGGAGACTTTGCATGCGCGGGCTGGCCTGCTCCACCATCGACTTTGCCCTCGATTTTCGGGATATTCGTGCCGTATTCGTAATACTGGGAATTCATGTATTTGTAGGCGTAGTTGTAGTCGAACTTGTTCACCTGGAATTTCGACATCGCTGCCCCGATGACATTCGCTCCGGCTGCTCGTAGACGCTTCAGAGCCGTTTTGGCGGATTTGCGGGTTACCTGGTTGGTGGAAATCACCATCAGCGTGCCTTCGGCAAGCCGGCCGAGGATCGGCGCATCCGAAAGGCCAACGACGGGCGGCGCATCTATGATGACCAGATCGAAGCGCTTGCCGAGATTGGTGATGATCAGCGCCATTTTGGGCGAAGAGAGCAGGTCCGCCGGGTTCGGCGGTATCGTCCCCGACGTCAGAACAGTCACATTGGGATATTTCGTCGCTCTGAAGATACCGGCCAGATCTTCCTTGCGAACGGTGTTTGTCAGGAGATTGCTCAAGCCGATCGCGTTGTCGAGGCCGAACAGCCGATGCAGATTGGGTTTGCGCAAATCACCGTCGACAAGCAGAACCTTTGCGCCGAGAGCGGCAAAATCCTGGCCAAGCTTGAACGATGTGGTCGATTTACCCTCCGACGGTTCGGAGCTGGTCACCAGCAGCGAACGCGGCGCCCCTTCCGCTCCTGAGAATTGCAGCGACGTCCGCAACGAACGATAGGCCTCCGAAAGCCCCGACTTCTGATCGGCTATGCTGGCTATGAGTTCCCGGTCATCGACGAGCGGCAAGATGCCGAGCATGGCCAATCCGAGTTCTTTTTCGATCTGCTCCGGATTTGTGAAGGTGTTGTTGAGCAATTCGACGATGTAGATGATCGACGCACTCAAGGCCATGAACAGCGCCAGGGCTATTGCAAGATTGATGCTGAGGCGAGGAGAATAAGGGCTCAAGGGCCGGGTCGCGAAATCGACAACGGCAGCGCTTTGCGTCTTGAGCTCAGAACTCACGCCGACTTCGTTCAGCTTGGCGATCAGGCCGTCATACTGCGACCGGTTGGAATCGACCTCGCGCTTGAGGATGGTGTATTTGATGTTCTTGTCGTTGAAGACGATCTGCTGCTTTTCCAGCTCCGTGAGCTTGGCCTTGAGGTCGGCTTCCTTGTTCTGCGCTTCCTGAAATTTCAACCGTAGCGAGTCGGTTATCGCCAGCACGCCATTGTTGTAGAGCCGCTGCAGTTCCTTGATCTGCGACTGCAACTGCTGCATTTCTGGAAAGCCAGGTTTCAGGATGCCTAATTTCTGCTGGTATTGGCTTGTGAGGTCCGCGAGCTTTTCACTGAGCTTCTGCAGGCCTTCGCTCTCCAGAACCGGACCGAGACTGGCGCCACGCCCCTTGTCCACCTGATCCACCATCCGCCCGGCATCGAGACGCTCCTGGATTGCGGTCGCGAGTGCCGTGTTGAGGGCCTCGATGTTTGACCCGATCAGCGATTTGTCGCCGGTGACGGTAATGCCGGCATCCTTGGCATAGGCGACCAGTTCCTCCTCGGACTTCTGCAGCTTCTGTTTGACCTGCAGGACCTGCTCCTGAATGAACTGCCTTGCCAGATCCGACGTCTCGCTGGTCTGGTCGAGACGTTGATCGATGAAGCTCTGGGCGACCTGATTGGCGACATCGCTCGCATATTTCGGCTTCTGGTCGACGAAGGTGATCGACAGCAGGCTGGTGTTCGTCACCAGATTGACCGTGAGGTCATCGAGGACGCGCTTGATCGCCATGCCTTCCCGCTCTTCGGGCGTCTTTTCCTGGATCGAGAGCGATTTGGAAATTCCGAAGGCGCGGTAGAAGATGTTGCCGATTGAAAAACTCGGAGTCGGAAACAGGAAGTCCGGCTTTTCGGCTAGGCCCAGTTGAAAGACCACGCGCTGCGCCAAGGCCCTGCTCTTCAATTTCTCCCGGGCGGTCAGAAACGCCCGGACGTCACTGTTTTCGGAAACCACCTCAATGTCCTGGAAGACCTTTGCCGAAGGGACCAGAACCTCCAGCTGCGTCGTCGCTTGATATTTGGGTGTCTGCATCATCGTCACAATGACACCGGCGACGAGGCCCGCCACGGCCATCATGACGATCAGCCAGCGATACTGGATGACATAGAACAGCAAACGGAGCGGATTGAAGCCCTCGTCCTGGGCGGCATAGTCACGACCATACGGGCTATAATTCTGCGCCCCATCGTAATAAAGATCCGCGGACAGGGCTTGGCCATATCCGGGGCCGGCAATTTGGGGCTGCCTGTTGCGATCGAGCATGGCGCAAAGTCATCCTGGTTTGTCCGTGGCCGGCCGTGCCTGTCTTATGGAATGACCGCAATGCGGGCCGCGCTCGAGGCGAGACCCAACGCGTCCTTGAGATTGTTCATCGCGATTTTCGACTTCGAAGCGAAAACGACGATCACGTCGCCGCCGTAGATGCGCGGGTTGCGATTCTTGCCTGCGCGAATTTCCTCGACATTGTAGTTGGCGACCAGCCTGCTCTGGCCAAAATTGCGATAGACGAAGACCTTGCCGGCGTCGCCGACAGCATTGAATCCTCCGGCGAGTGCGATCGCATCCAGCAGGGAAGCGCTGCTGGACACCGGATAGATGCCTGCCCTGTTGACTTCGCCGTCGACCGTAATGCGCTGGCCTACCGATTCCTTCACGAAAATCGTCACGTCGGGCGATTGCAGATATTTTGCGCCGTACGCGGTCTCGATTTCCTTCTCGAGCTGACGAACGGTCTTGCCGGCCGCGGTCATCGCGCCAATGAGCGGAAGGGAAATCTGGCCGCTGGCATCGACCTGAACGGTCCTGTTCAAATTATCGACCTGGAAGACGCTGACTTCGAGCACGTCGTTGGCTGACAGCGGCTGCTCGCTGCCATTTTGCGTGTTTTGCGGCGCTGGCAGGTCTTTCACCACCTGCAGCGCACCACCGCCGGCAAGGGCCGTCGAAGACGATGTCGGTTGCAACGCTTCGACGGAGGCCGTCGATGATGTCGAAGAAGAGCTCGCGCAAGCAGAGAGTGCAAGCAACGCGGCCAGCGTCGGCATACCTGCATTGTTTCTGGCAAGATCGAAAATGTTCATCCCAGAGACCCGCTCTTGAACAGCCGACCCAATCCGCCGAAACGGCTCGCGCTGCCGGCATACAATTTCTTGGTGCTCACTTTTCCAATGGGCGCGAGCAGCTGATTCTGCAATATCGCGCCCGGGCGTTTCACCGCCATATTGTAGGCTTCATCTTCGCCGCACCGATTTGCGATGGCGACCACCGCCTGGGAAAGCCCCGGCCGACGCCTCGACGGGCCGTGCGCATCGGATGCGATGATGTCCACCCTGCCTTCGTCGAGCAGCTTTTCCGAGTAGTAGAGAGCGGTCCGGCCAAAGGCTCCTACGACCGAATCCGCCGTGAGCTGGATAAGGCAGCCCAATGCGTTCAATCGCTCGACTACGTCATAGTTCGATTTGATCCAGGTCAACCGTTCAGGATGGGTCAGGATCGGAATATAGCCCGCGCCAACGAGGCGGGAAGCGAGATCCTCGAGCCGCGGCGGCAAGATGTGATGCGGTGGCTCAAAGAGGAAATAGCGCGATCCGTTCAACGTCGGCACTTTGCCGAGCTTCAGCCGGTCGGGAAGATCAGGCGAAACATGAACGTCGGCGCCGACGTAGAGGACAAGCGGGATGCTGGCGCAAGCAAGTTCCCTGACCAGCGCCTCGACTGCCTGGGCAATATTTGTCGTGCCGTTCTCATAGACGCCGGGCATGACGTGCGGGGTGCACACCATATGCGTTGTCCCATCAGCCGCTGCCAGCCGCGCCATTTCGAGCGATTCAGCCAGACTGGAAGAGCCATCGTCGAGACCAGGCAGAATATGGGAATGCAGGTCAATCATTGGCGTTTCTGTCTGCATGGAGGCAAAGCGACGCCGCTGCCTCGACAAAATACAAACGCGTCACCCGCATGGCGGCGAATGACGCATTTCACAAGCTTACGCAGAACAGGAACGCTGGGGACCGACTAGCGGCTGACGGCGTCATCGTCATCCTGCAGGCCGAGAAGAAGGGCCGCGCCACCGCCAATCGCACCGGCACCGAGGAGAACCGGCAAAACGCCGGGCTCGGAACCGGCCGGCACGACAGCGGCTTGCGGTGCATCGAACGACACGCACATACCGCCCTCGGCAGGGTCGATCTGGACGGTCACATTCGCCGGAACGTTGAACGCGCAATTGGTGCCCACAACCAGGGAAGCCGAAGCCTGCGCCCCCGTCATGATGCGTGCGCCCGAATAGACCGGCGCCTCGCCATTCACACCGGTATAACCGCCAGCCTGTGACATCCGCACGTCACCCTGGACGTTGGTCAACTGGCCGACCACACTTCCCGAAACCGGTATGGCCGCAAGGCAGGAACACTGCGCTGCCTGTGCGAAAGCCGCGGACCCGGCAAACAAAACATTTCCCGCTGCGAGCGCTACAAAAGCAATAACAACTCCAACTCGACCCGTCATTTCCGCCCCATCGAAACCAGCTATTCCCCGCCAGGATCGCCCACACTATTTCAACAACTACTAATGCAATATAGTTAACGAACCCATCTAAAGACACTATCGGCGCGCCGCGGCCAATCACGGCAATGGGCCACAGCCTTCAACGGCTGACAGCGCTGTCGTCGTCCTGCGTAGCCGCAAGCACGCCGGTCGCAAGAAGCGCACCAGAAAAAATTCCCTCGGGCGGACCGAAACCGCCGACCGCTCCGCCAGACTGCTGGATGGCGGCGGTCTGCTCGGAGCCAACCAGCTTGAGGCAGATGTTGCCCTCGACGCGAGAGACATCCAGGCTCGAACTCGCCGGCACATCCAGGTTGCAGCCGCCAACGGCCACGGACGCCGACCCCTTGGCGCCGACCACCACACGACTGCCGGAATCAAGCATATTTCCTGCCTTGGCCGGGCCGTAGCCGGCGGCCTGCGACACCATCACATCGCCATTGACGGAAACAATGGATCCAACCGGATTTGACGCACCATGATAGGCAGTCGCGCAACTGCAAGATGCTTTCTGAGCAAATGCGGGAGCGGAACCGAAACCGACGGAAACAACAAATCCAACCACCACGGTTCTGACGATGAGATTCATTCGTTTTGCCCTTCTCTCGAAGCCGCTCCTTGGAATTTGCCAAATCAAAAGTTCATGACATCAGCGCGTAACAGTTTTTTGCCATAATTCCAACCTGTTTCGCGCCGGCGCTAGAATTTTGACTTGCCTCGTGCCTTTGGGAGCTCACCATTTTAGCAATAGCGCATGAAAAGTTCTGATTATCGCCGGCGAATTTCAGATTACCCGAAAAACAATTGAGATATCCTTTGCCCCGTGACTGCGCGCGAGCGCTCCTGATCAGACTTGGCGAACGGGAAGGTGGTTCACCATCACCGATGCAGCCACGGCAGCTTGCGCCGGGTCGGACAATTGTGGACTGGCAGCGGCTCATGAAGCCCCGGCGATCGGCCGCTAAGACGGAAATAGATCCGGTGTCAGCCGGCTCACGGCCGAGAAGCGGAAGGCGATGGCCGCTCATCACGTGGCGGCAGCCGTAAGCTTCTCTATCTGATGCATGTAGCTCTCGACGACGATCGTTTCCGAAAACTGCCGTTCAACCTTTTTCCGGCTCTCGTTCCCCATCGCGTCCCTGGAGTGGCCGTCCATCGTCACGAAATCGATCATCCGTGCCGACAGGTCGCTGGCATCCCTGACCTTGCAAAGGAAACCGTTGACGGCATGGTCCACCACCTCCTTGCAACCGGGCACGTCCGTGGCGATCAGAGGTTTGCCCATCGCGGCCGCCTCGAGCAGTGAGCGTGGGGTACCCTCCCTGTAGGAAGGCAGGACGACACAATCGGCAGCGTCCAGGAAAGGGCGAACGTCGTCGGTGGCACCGAGATACTCGACCAAACCCTCGTCGACCCATTGCTCGATTTCGGCGCGGCTGACCGCGGTTCGGTTCTCGACATCGAGAAAGCCAAGGAGTTGGAAGCGCACCGCAGGCGCTTGGCGACGGACGAGGCGGGCAGCCTCGATGAACTCACCGACACCCTTGTCCCATAGCAGCCTAGCCACCAGCAGAAATACGATGGCACCGGACGGCGCGCGCTGGCGCGGCGACGGCGAGAAGCGCGCGAGATCGACGCCTGAGCCGGGCAGCAGCGCGGTCCGTTCCTTGCGCACGATGCGCGCGCCGACGAACAGCATCCGGTCGTCGTCGTTCTGAAAGAAGACCACCTTCGAACGAGCCAGCGCCAGGCGATAAAGGGCTTTGGCGATTCCCTGGAGAAGGCCGCCCTGGAGGAAGACAGTGCCGAGCCCTGAAACATTGTTTATGACCGGAATGCCATTCAGGTTTGCAGCCATCGAGCCGAACACGTTGGGCTTGATGGTGAAGCCTACGAACGCCAGCGGCTTCTCGCGGCGCAGGATAAGCCAGTAGCGCCACAGAAGCGCAAGGTCGCGAACAGGCGAGGTGCCGGAATTGTCGATTTCGATGTCGACGTGGCGGCAACCCATCCCTGGGATCAAGGATGAATACTCGTCCCTCGGCGCGACGACGACGACATCATAGCCGCGCCGCCGCAACGCCTCGATCAGGCCCTTGCGGAAATTGACCACATTCCAGGACGTGTTGATCGAGATGACAATCTTCCTTCCCACCTCGGGCCCCACTCCCCGCCCCTCCGGATGTCCTTCAGCTCATCGACGCGCGCGTCCGCCCGGTTCCAGTCCCAAAAGTCTCGAACAACCGCAAGATCACCTCATCATCGGCAACTGAAGAAATGCGCATGAAACATGCATCCCTTGCAAGCCGCAGGTCCTCGGGCCGGGCAATAAGCCCGGCAACCGCGCGAGCGATGTCTTGCGGGTCGTCTGGGTCAAAGTCGAACCCGGACCCCGGGGGAGGTAATGCCTCGTGCCGCTGTCGCGCGACATCAATACGGCACATCCCGCCCAGGCGGCCTCGACGGGAGATACCGCGGCAGGTTCCGTACGCGAGGGCAATATCAAGAGATCATGGCTGGCATAGATCGAGATCATCCTGTCATGAGCTATGTTGTTTTGAAACCGAAGTCTGTCCGCCAGTCCAAGCGCTTGGGCCTCTTGCCGCAAGGCCTCACAAAAAGCCGCGTCGGAATGCGTCGCCTCCTCGCCGCACAACGTTATGGAGAATGGTGTGGACGCCGAGATCACCGCCAGTGCCCTCAGAAGCAAACTGTGCCCCTTTCGCTCCCGGTATTTTGCCACCATCAGGATTCGGGGCGGCGAATGCAACGGCCTGCCTCGCAGCGCTCCGATCCGGATCGGCTCGAAGGGATTTCCGAATGGCAGGGGCATGGCGCCTCCCGCACCGACGGAGCCAGGATTCGACGGGAGCCGTGACGTGAAGTGCGCAATCCCGAGTCGCCGAAAGACAGCTCTGCGGATCCATGTGCCGCTCCATGCCTGAGGCCTGACATTCTCCTGATCGTAGATAACCAGCTTGCGGCCTTGCAAAATCGCACACAACGCGGCGACCCTGCAGAACCATCGCGTCACGCCGCGCACGATCACCACATCGGGATTCTCGACCCGAAGATGTCTCCAGTAGGAAACAAGACCGGGAAAGGAAAAGGGCGAGTTTGGGATATCGCTCGGACCCATGTGCATAACTCTTCGTGACAGCGCCGATGGTGCCACTACATTGGGAGAAACAAGTGTGTAATTCTCCGTTGCCCCTATTTCGACGACGTCGATTGCAACATGATGCCCGGCCGAGGTCAGTATGCGCACCCAAGGCACAACATTGGTGTGGTATCTTGGTAGGCAAAACAAGTATCTCAAACTGTCAGACCTGGGATATTTTCCGTGATTCGGATCTGCTTTTTCAGCAATAATTGCGAAACCACCATCATTGCCGTGTAGACCAGCGCCGATGCGATCAGACCGGCCCAGGCGATACCCGGAATTCCGATCCACCCCGACAGGACGAACGAAAGCGGCAGGTAGACGATGAATGCCGACGCCATGATCTTGAGAAGCGGTTTTGTTCCGGCCAGAACCTGGATCAAAGGATTGAAATGCATTCCGGCCAGGCCGAGACACTCGGCCGCGAACAAGATAGCGAAAAGCAGCGAGGCATCGGCATAGGCCGAACCGGCGGCCAGAACCACGATGAATTTTTGCAGCACGACACCGCCCGCCGCCATGCCCGCGGCGACACTTGCCGAGACCATCGTGATGCGGGCGTTCAGCCTGTTTAGGCGGGACGGAGATTCTTCGTTGGACAGTCTCGCGAGTTCGGGAAAGATCACCTGGTTCAAGGGCCCAGTCAACCGGGACATCATCGTCGCCAGACGCGACGCCACGGAATAGGCGCCGGCGGCAACATCTCCTAAAAGACCGGCGACAAGGAACAAGGCTACATGTCGTCTAGCACTCACCAGAGTCGACAGCACACTGGTCCCAGTGGCCATGACAAGGAATGTCCAAAAGAAACGCCGCCTGGAACGGGAACGAAGCGGATTGAATAGCTTGATGTTCTCGCGTCGGGCATAGACAAGCAGCCGGACGAACAGCGTCAGATTGTAGAGCGCACCGATCGCCGCCAACACAGCCACATAGGCGATCAGAGGCGCTTCGATGGCCCAAAGGACGAGCGAGGCAACAACCACGGCAGCCCCCTGGGCGAGTTGATTGCCGGCAATGACGTCGTACCGCCCATTCAGGCGAAGCACGCCTTTGGGGGTGCCCGCGAGGCTGGCCAGCAAGGTGAGACTATAGATCAGCGCCAGAAGCCGATCCTGGTGGGATACGCCGATCGACTCCCCAAACAGCAGGACCCCACCAACCCCCACCGCAGTGGCGACAACGGCCGCCGAAACGTCGAGCGCGATCCCGCATGAAGCTGCCCGGCCAAGGCGCGAGCGGGACCTGGCGGACAGCCTGATGACAGGCTGCCAACTCTCAAACGTAGCGAGGCCGGAGATGAACGTGACATAGGCCTGGATTACGGCGAGGGTGCCAAAATCTCCGGGGCCGAGCGAGCGTGCATTGAGCGCCAACGCGATGACGGAACACAAAGCCGCCACTCCACTTGAGGATGTGGTCATGGTGACGTCCCGAGCGACCCTGCGCGCGCGTATCCATCCAGAAGGTTTGGCTATCGCCGTCATGTCCTCAGCCATGGTCCCGGCGCAGGCCCCGCACTCCCGCTTCCATCGCAGGCGCTTGCGGGAAGCACTTTCGATGGACATACACCAGCCCGAATATGAAAAGCGACACAAGGATGACCCGCTTGGCGGAGATGAACGCGCCGAGCAGTTCCTTGCGCTGGATGTAGAATGTGAGGTGGATGATCGCCACGATCAGACCAGACTTGAGGGTCGCGCTGCGCACGTTGCGGATTATTGCTTCGATGGCGACACAGACCAGGGAAAGAATAATGACGAGCAGCGGAAATCCGGCGTATCCGAAATTTGCATAGAACTCCGCCCAGATATTTGCCGCCACACCGCCACTGTAGCCCGGAAAAAGCAGCGGCTGGACCTGCTCGTTGTAAGTACAGCCATCCTTGCCGAAGACCGCATCCGAAAATGGAATGAAAGAAAGTGGCACCAACCAGAGATTGGAACAAGGCAAGGTGTAGTTATATTTTACGATAAGGTCCAAATGAGCCAATGTCACGAACTGCTCCAACCCGACAAGGGTGGAATCTGACAACTGGTCGAATTTTATTTTTTGGCCGACAAGCTCGAAATTCCCCGCCTTCACCGCGGAGTAGACAGACTTGTACACCGCCAAAAAAAAGAATACTGAAAATCCGCCGATAAAATACCGTTTTCTTATCATCATCAACGGAACATTCCTGTATCTTAAATACAGTAAAGATAGGATAGTTATCGCAACCGAGGATCTATGCCCAATATAGAGCGTTAAAATTAATCCTAGGCAGCTCAGGGCCATAACAAGCTTGGATTTTCTCCACCCGGCCAGAGCCCCAAAGACCACGCCGATGATACAGGCATTGTAAAATATATACTGAAACCGACCAGTTGACGATAAAACATCCGCCTTAGACGCGGAGAAAAGTGCCGGGTTCGCAATCGAAATTCCGCCGAAAATAATGATCATCGCGATTATTATCAACGACTCTCCTTGGCTATCTCCCTCAATTTCGAAACTCTGGCGTCTCGGAACGAAGCCAACCATCGCCGCGGCGATGCAAACCGTGGAAACGGCGATGGCATACCCCGTGCCCAAATCATATGTAAAATCATACTTCCTTCCGCCAACGTCAACGTACTGAAAGCCGCCGGCAAGAAATGGAACAAAATAAAGTAGGCTCGATATAAGCAAAAGCATTTGCGGCGTAAGCGCAAAGGGTGAAACCAGGTAATCTCTTCTGACGTCCCGCGCCTTCACCCTATTGCCTAGCTCCCAATATCCTCACGCCCGGCGGCTCACAAATCCGGCTGGTGTCTGCGGCCCTCCGAATGCCATCCGAGTGCGGTACGGCGGGCGACATGTCGTGCGGAACGGGCCTGCCGACACCTAGACCTCGGCCATGATTACATGGGCCTGAATTTTGGCGGCGACTTCACCGCTGCCGTGTCGGTCTGCGATGGCGGATGCCGCGTAATCGGTTGCAGCTTCCAGTTTTCCAGCTTCCCTGGCCTCGATTTCGGTGCGAAGAACAGTGCCTTGACAGTAGGCAACGGCCGGAAGGCGTGGCGAGGATGCGCGGCTCTGTTCGGCTCTCGTCTCGATCACCACTCGAGAGAAGCCTGCATCCTCTAGGTCGCGACGGATCAGCACCTTGTCGTGATAGCCGTGCGGCGTGCGTGCCAGGAAGCGCGGGGGATCGTCGGGAAAGATCCGTGCCAGAGCGTTGGTCACGTCATCGGCGAACACATTCTCCTCGATGCGATCCCATACATTGAACAAAAACCGTCCGCCGGGCTTCAGGACCCGCCTGGCTTCGCGATAAGCAGACGTGCGGTTCGGAAAGAACATCGCACCGAACTGACAACAGACAAGATCGAAGGCCGCATCTTCAAATGGCAACGCCATCGCATCCGCTTGGCGCCACTCGATACGGCTATCAGGAGTTTGTCGCGAAGCAGCGTAGTCGAGCATCGGCTGGTTTAGGTCGGTCACGACATAGCTTGCGTCGGGCGACAGTCTTGGCGCCAATGCGCGGGTGACGACCCCGGTGCCCGCGGCGATTTCCAGGACCGCGCCGGGCGATAGGGCCGCTGCTCGCCGCGCGATATCCGCAGCGAACGGCTCAAAGATCAAAGGCACCATGTAGCGGTCGTAGTTTTCCGGAATTGAGCCCGCGAACAGCTTGTCGGTTTCCAACATGACAATCCCCACCGTCTGCCTGATGACTCGCAAGCTTAACATATAATTGTCTGTTCCTGGTCGTTTTCCGTGCGCTAGCCCTTGGCAGACAATCTCTCCCATAGCGCGCTGTATGCCCTTGCCATCCGCTCAACTGAAAAATCGGACGCGACGCGGTTGCGGCATGCCTGCTGTCTTGTCTCCCAGGATGGCGAGTCACGGTTTTCCAGAGCCATGTTTGTAATGGCGCGAGAAAGCGCGTCAGGATCCCGGCTCGGAACAACACATCCGGTATTGCCGACAATCATGCCGATATCGCCGACATCCGTCGCTACGCAAGGCGTACCGCACGCCATGGCTTCGGCGACGACGTTAGGGAATGCCTCGCGCCTCGAGGCAAGGACATGGATGTCGAACGCACTCATGAGAGCGGCGACACCGTCGCTCGGACCAAGCAGCATCACCTTGTCGCGAACGCCGTAACGGTCCAGCAGTCCGGCAAGGTCGGTATTTTCAGGAGAGATTCCGGGGCCGGCGAGAATACATTTGAAAGGGAACTCGGCGCGCGCCGACAGCTTGGCCAAGGCAGCGGCGAGATTCCTGTGATCCTTGTCTGGATGCCAGCGAGCGACGCTTCCGATGACGAATTGGCCTTCATCTATCGACCAGGCCCGGCGCAGCCGACTGCGCGCCCTCTCATCCGGCTCGAAGACAGCCAGATCATAACCGTTCGGAATTATCGTCCAGTTCGAAGCCGAGTAACCCGCGCTGATATGGCGCCGTGATGCCTGTTGCGAACAGCTCACGATCTGGGTCGGGACCACCCGGGATATGAGCGCGCAGGCCCGGTCCGCCATCCGCGTGGCCAAGGGGGCGACAAGCGGATCCAGACCGGAATTGTGCATTCCCCAAACCACCAGCCGGATACCCGCAAGCCGAGACAGGACGCCTCCAACCAGATTTGCGTGGTACATCCAGCATTGGACGATATCAGGCGGATGGGCTGACAAGACACGCCGAAATGCCGCCAGCCCGCCGAGGCTTAGCCTTCCCTTCGGCATCGACAGACAGGTCAGGGGCACCCCCGCCTCCCGAAGCAGCGGGCCATATTTTCCTTCGTCGGAAAGCGAGACCACTGCGTGCGAATGAGTGTGCTCGGCCATGCAGAGACGGAACAAAGCCGCCTCAGCACCGCCATTGTGCAGCCCGGTGATGACATGCAGGACTTTAATCCGGGAGCTCCTTTCGGGTGGCGCTCGCCAGGCCCATACCCATCGCGAGCAGATACGCGTCAGCCACTTTTTCGACACTGAAATCCTGGGCTCGACGTCTGACGTCGGGTGGGCTGACGTCATCGAGGCCGGCCAATATCGCGGCCGCGAAGGCTTGCACGTCGCCCACCGCGACAAGCCGCCCCCACTTGCCGTCCTCCAGGATTTCCGCTGGGCCGCTTTCGCAATTCGTGCTCACCACCCTGGCTCCGCAGGCCATGGCTTCGATAATCGTATTGGGAAAGCCCTCCCTTCGCGACGAATGGAGAAACAGCGCGGCGCGGTGCATCCACGGATACGGATTTTTCGAAAAGCCGACCAGGGCGACCGAGGAACGCAACTCGAGTTCATCGATCATCGTCTGCAACGACGCGCGCAGCGGCCCTTCCCCCACAATCGCCAGTTTGACGGGTCGTTTCCTTACGACCTGTGAAAAGCTGCTAATCAGAGTGGCATGGTCCTTTGCGAAATCGAGGCGACCGACGGCGACCAGCAGGGACCTGCCGTCCTCATCCGCGAACGGATGATCGATGGGCGCGCTGGCCTGTGCCTGAATGTGTTCTATATCCAACGGGTTGTGGATCACTTCGACAGAATTCGGGTCGAGCCCGATGCGCCTGATCAGATCGTCCGCAACGCCATGTGAGACGGCTATTATCCTGTCAGCATAACCGTATGTCATTCGCATGAGGAACGGCAGAAATCTCTCACGGATCAGTTTCGTATCCGCAAGGGTCCTGGACAGGTTGCTTCTCTCGGATATGACCGTACGCACCCCTTGCCGTGACAGGAAGGACGACACTATTGCCAGGATGTTCGCGTGAGGCAGCGCCGCCAGCATCACCCGCGGCTGCTCCGCCTTGACGTAGCGAATAAGGCCGGACAGGGAAAACAGCATGCGAGACGCCTGCAGATCCACTATCCTTATCGTGTCGGGAACCAGGGGAAGATATTCACCTATCGCACATCCAAGTACGAGATCCGTCACCAGCCCACGCCGATCGAATTCCCGGGCCAGGGTAAGCATCGCGCGCTCGGTGCCACCTGCCCGCAGCGAGGGGATGAAGACGGCGATCCGGGCATCCGGACCGCCCGGCGACTTTCTATCTTTCCTCGTTCGCTTCATCCGGTTCGAAGCCCGGCCGCCGCCATACCGCCTCGTTCGGCTCTAGCTCTCCCGTTGGAAAGCAGGCGCAACCGGAAACGGGCCAGGACCGGCGGAGAATATCTTCGACGGATCACTGTTTTCGCCGAAAGACATAGGCATAGGTCTCCGCCGCATCCTTGCCGAGCAAGAGAGCGGTGATGCCAAGCCAGAGGCGCCAGGCTAGGAAGGCCGGCACGAAGGAATAGAAGTATGAACTTCTCCAGAACAGGCGCCGCTGGACAAGCTCCAGCCCATTTTGCGCCGCGATCCTTTCCACCTCGCTTGGCAGGCATTTGTCGTAGAAAGCCGGAAATCCGTCGTGACCCCTGCCTTTGTCGGGATAGATGGCAAACAGCAGACGCCGCTTGATCCTCTCTGGCAAAATCAGGTTCAACCTGGCGAAAACGGCATTGCGTGACGGCGAGAAAATGGCAACCAAACCGCCCGGCTTGACGCAACTGGCGATGCCGCGAAGCGCGCCCTCTCCGTCGCGAACATGTTCCAGGGTCGCCTGGCATATGACCAGATCAGCGTCCTGCCTTCCCTTGAACACGGTAAGGTCCGCCTCGATCTGCTCGTCATAGAGTCCATCGGGGGCCTTGGACAGTTCCTCGGCAGCGAGATCAAGCCCGACCACGACGAGCCCGAGGCACCGCTTCTGCGGCAGGCTGACGAGCGGTCTTGCGCCTCCACCCAAATCGTAGACCAATGTGTCCGGAGACAGCAGCGCCGGCGCGATTTCGGTCGCAAACGTGCTATTGCCGTCCGCGCGAAGGCGTGGCGGCAAAGCCCTGTCAAGATATTCAGAGACCGCCACGTTCGCGCGTACAAACCCCCTCAGCAACGACACTGCCTCCTTATCGGTTCGCGCTATCCCCGCCCAAAATAATCCTGGTACCACTCGACGAACCGCCCCACCCCCTCGGTGACGGAGGTGCGGGGGCGATAGCCGACCGCCGCCTGCAGCGCCGAAGTGTCGGCGAAGGTGTCGGGCACGTCGCCGGCCTGCAGCGGCAGCAGCTCGATCACCGCCTTGCGGCCGAGCGCGTTTTCCAGCGCCTCGACATAGGCGGTCAGCTTCACCGGATTGTTGTTGCCGATGTTGAAGATGCGCCAGGGCGCGCTGCTGGTCGCCGGATCCGGACGGCCGGAATCCCAGGCCGGGTTGGCCGCGGCGGGGCTGTCGCTGGCACGGATCACGCCCTCGGCGATGTCCTCGACATAGGTGAAGTCGCGCGTGTGGTTGCCGTTGTTGAACAGCTTGATCGGCTCACCGGCCAGGATGCTCCTGGTGAACAGGAACAGCGCCATGTCAGGACGTCCCCAGGGGCCGTACACCGTGAAGAAGCGCAGCCCCGTGGTCGGCAGGCCGAACAGGTGGCTGTAGCTGTGCGCCATCAGTTCGTTGGCACGCTTGGTGGCGGCGTAGAACTGCAGCGGATGGTCGGCCGGCCGATGCTCGGAAAACGGCATGTCGGTGTTGGCACCGTAGACGCTCGAGGTGCTGGCATAGGTCAGGTGCCCGACACGGCTGCCGCGGCAGGCCTCGAGCATGTTGGTGTAGGCGATGATGTTGCTCTCGACATAGGCGCGCGGGTTTTCCAGGCTGTAGCGCACGCCGGCCTGGGCGGCGAGATGGATCACCCGGTCGAAGCCATGGTCGGCAAAGCAGCCGTCGACCACGCCCCTGTCGGCGAGATCGCCGTGGATGAAATGATAGCCGGCATTGGTCTTGCGGCTCGCCTCGTCCAGGAGCCGCAGCCGCGCCTGCTTGATTTGCGGGTCGTAGTAATCGTTGATGCTGTCGATGCCGACGACCTCGTCACCGCGCTCCAGGAGCCGCCTGGCGACATGATAGCCTATGAAGCCGGCAGCGCCGGTGACCAGTACCTTCATCAGAAGCGCCCGTCCGTAACGTCCCTAGGGAACAGCCCCTTGATGTCGTAGATTACACTGGGGTCCTTGCAAAGCGACTTCAGCCCCGCAACGCCCAAGCTGCGGAACTGCGCGTGTCCGACAGCGACGATGACGCCGTCATAGCGCGCGGCGGGCATCTCCTTCACGCTCGCCGTGCCGAAAGCGCGTGCGCATTCCTGCGCGTCGACCCAAGGGTCCCAGATATCGATGCCGGCATTGTACTGCCTCAGTTGCGCGACGACGTCGACGACCTTGGAATTCCTCAAGTCCGGACAGTTTTCCTTGAAGGCCGCACCCATGACCAGAATCCGGCTGCCAACGACAGGTATGCCCTTGCGCATCATCAGGCGGGCCGTCTGGTCCGCCGCATGCTGGCCCATGCCGTCATTGATGCGGCGCCCAGCAAGAATCACCTCGGGATGATAGCCGAGTTCCTGGGCCTTGTGGGTGAGATAATAAGGATCGACGCCGATGCAGTGCCCGCCGACGAGGCCCGGCGTGAAGCGCAGGAAATTCCATTTTGTGCCGGCCGCCTCCAGCACCTCCGACGTGTCGATGCCCAGCTTGCCGAAGATCAGCGACAGCTCGTTCATCAGGGCGATGTTCAAGTCGCGCTGCGTGTTCTCGATGACCTTGGCGGCCTCGGCCACGGCAATGCTGGAGGCACGATGCGTACCCGCCGGCACGATCGAGGCATAGAGCGCGTCGATGGCCTCCGCCGCCTCTGGCGTGGAACCGCTGGTGACCTTGACGATCGTCTGCAGCCGGTGCTCGCGATCGCCGGGGTTGATGCGCTCTGGACTGTAGCCGAGGAAGAAATCGCTGTTGTAACGCAGCCCGGAATGTTTCTCGATCAGCGGTGCGCAGACTTCCTGCGTGCAGCCGGGATAGACGGTGGATTCAAAGATCACCACCGCGCCCGGGGATATGACCTCGCCGACCGTCGTCGACGCCATGACGAGAGGCTTCAGGTCCGGCCTGTTGGCCCGGTCGATCGGCGTGGGCACGGTAACGATGAAAATTCCGCAGTCGTGCAGATCGGCTTTCTCGCTGGTGAACTTCAGCCCTCTGGCGGCGGCGATTTCCTCCTCGCTGGCTTCTAACGTATGGTCCTCGCCGCGCTTCAGTGCCTCCACGCGCGACGGGTTGATGTCGAAGCCGATCACATCCCTGGTCGCCCCGAAGGCCACAGCCAGCGGCAGACCGACATAGCCAAGTCCGATGACAGCTATTTTCCTTGAGGCGAGATCCATTGCTTCCTGCACGTGCGATCGGATTCAGGCCCTGATTTGGCTATCGCGCACCAAAACCGGTGAACATCGTTTTTATGGTCCTGAGAACGATCAGCACGTCCAACCAAGGTGAGAAGTTCTTTATGTAGTAAAAATCATAGTGCAATTTTTCCATGACATCGCCGACCGCTGCGACATGGCCCTGATTTACTTGTGCCCACCCGCTCACGCCCGGCCTGACGATGTGCCGGTACCGGTAGAACGGCAATTCCGCCTCATACCATTGCGACAGCACGACAGCTTCCGGCCGTGGCCCGATCCAGCTCATCTCACCGCGCAGGATGTTGATGGCCTGCGGCAGCTCGTCGATCCTGAACTTGCGCAGGAAGCTCCCGACCCGCGTGATGCGATCGTCATCCCGTTTGGTGATCGCCTTGTCCTTGTCGCTGCCGGAGCCGGTCTGCTGCCTCATCGAACGAAATTTGTAGACGGTGCAGATCCTGCCCCGGTAGCCCATGCGGGGTTGGCGAAACAGCACGGGGCCTTCCGAGTCCAGCCGGATCGATAGGGCGACCAGCAGCAGAACGGGACAAAGAACCACGACAAGGACAAGCGCGGAGGTCCAGTCGATGGCCTGCTTGATCTTGAGATAAGCCTGGTTCGGATTGAGCGAGCCGAGCGTGTTCTCCGACAGATGTTCGATCTCGACACGACCGGTCAACGATTCGCTGACCTGCTTGACGTGATAGACGGGCGTGCCCGACAGCGCCCGGTCGGCGATGTAGCGCTCCCATTCGGCGCCGAGGTCCGCACGCAAATCGACAACAACGCCGTTAACTATTTCGATAACGGTGCCGGGCGACTGGAGCCAGAACCAGTGCACGCCCGGCAGGGCCCTGAGGCGCTCGACATTGCCGCCGGGAATGACGGCCAGCCGGTACGGCTCAAGACGCCGGGTCATGAGGCTCAGGCCGAAATACCAGAGCGTGGACTGCGTGAAGCTGGCGGCGGCCTGAAACCGGCTATACTCGAAGCGGAAAAAGAAAATCGTCAAGAAAACAACACCGTAGGACAGGACGAATGTCGGCAGGATATAGCTGGCCGCGGCCACGCCCGGAAAATTGCCAATGCGGCGATAGGCAAGAAAGCCGGTAACATGCGCAATGATGGCAGCCGCGACCGTTATCTGCAGATTGGCCGAATAGATCGCGTCCGGATAGGATGCTATCCGGATCAGTGCTGGCGCGATGATCGCGAATGTCAGTCCGCCGATGAGTTGAAAACGAATTCTGAACAGGAAGTGCCGGCTTCCGACAATCGTTGATGTTGCGACATTCAACTTCTTCCCCTTCCCCCGAAAGGTGCCCGTGTCGGCAATCGCCACTACACTTGGCAGGCCGTTCCTTCGCAAAGCGAACCGGACCCCTCACCATTGGCGATTCGACTCAGTCGAAGATCAAGAGCTACGCCAGTGCGACCTCACCAGCAAGCATCTATTTAGCGGGAATAGTTGGCAGAAGTTCTGATCGGCAGCATTGCTGCATTGCAATTTAAAAGCCGCGGCTAATGTCCCGGCTTATTCTCCAATCCTTGAGAAACCTGCCGAACCCTCAGCCGATATATAGAGGTGATGTCTTTGGTGCCGACCAAGCGCCCATGCCAAATCGGCCAACCGCCTGGCCAGATCGCCATCGATGGCCGGTCCGGGCCCGATGCAGCCAAGCGAAATCAAAAAGCCGTCCGGATTCAACCGTTTGCCGATACAGGTTCGAACTCCGACTTTCGCCCGCTGCGCTTGTGGACGCTGGACAATTCCCCGGTTCGCTTCACAATGCGATCAAAAGCGCACCGTGAAAAGCGTGATGGAGGAACCCGGTATGCTGGGACTGATGCAGGAATGGCCGCTGCTGTGCCACAAGCTGATCGACAACGCCGAGCGGCAGCATGGTGCGCGGGAGATCGTGTCGCGTTCGATCGAGGGGCCGATCGTGCGCACCACCTATGCCGACCTTCATCGTCGTTCCCTCAAGGTCGCCCAGCGCCTGGAGCGCGACGGTTTTGCCTTGGGCGACCGCATCGCGACGCTGGCCTGGAACACCGCCCGCCACATCGAGGCCTGGTACGGCATCATGGGCATCGGTGCTATCTACCACACCCTCAATCCGCGCCTGTTTCCCGAACAGATCGTCTGGATCATGAACCACGCCGAGGACAAGGCCGTCTTCGTCGACCTCACCTTCATCCCGTTGCTCGAGAAGATCGCGGGTGCCGTCAAATCGCTGAAGAAAGTGATCGTGCTCACCGACAAGGCGCACATGCCGCAAACGACCCTGCCCAACGCCGTCGCCTATGAGGAGTGGCTCGGAGAGGTCGATGGCGATTTCGCCTGGAGGAGCTTCGACGAAGGCACCGCCGCCGGCATGTGCTACACGTCGGGCACGACGGGCGATCCCAAGGGGGTCGTCTACAGTCATCGCTCGAACGTGCTGCACGCCATGATCGCGGCCATGCCCGACGCCATGGGCCTGTCGTCGCGCGACACGATTCTGCCGGTGGTGCCGATGTTCCACGCCAATGCCTGGGGTCTTGGCCAGAGCGGCCCGATGATCGGCGCCAAGCTGGTCATGCCAGGCTGCAAGATGGACGGCGCCTCGATCTATGAATTGCTCGATCAGGAAAAGGTGACGTTCAGCGCCGCCGTGCCGACCGTGTGGATGATGCTGCTGCAATATCTGGAGGAGACTGGCAAGACGCTTCCCCATCTCGGCAAGGTCGTGATCGGCGGCTCGTCGTGCCCGCGCGCGATCATGACGAAATTCCAGGACGATTACGGTGTCCAGGTCATCCATGCCTGGGGCATGACCGAAATGTCGCCGCTCGGCACGCTGTGCACCTTGAAGCCGGACTATGCCGGCCTCGAAGGCGAGGCTCGGCTCGACGTCCAGAGCAAGCAGGGTTACCCGCCTTTTGGCGTCGAAATGAAGGTGACCGATGACGAGAACAATCCGCAGCCTTGGGACGGCAAAACGTTCGGCCGGCTGAAGGTGCGCGGCCCGGCCGTCGCCCGCGCCTATTATGGCGGTGCGGGCGCGGAGCAGTTCGACGTGGACGGCTGGTTCGACACTGGAGACGTCGCCCATATCGATGCCGGCGGCTACATGCAGATCACCGACCGTGCCAAGGACGTCATCAAGTCCGGCGGCGAATGGATTTCGACCATCGACCTGGAGAATCTGGCCGTTGGCCATCCCGATGTGGCGGAAGCCGCGGCCATCGGCGTCAAGCATTCGAAATGGGGCGAGCGGCCCCTGCTGGTCGTCGTTGCCAAGCCGGGCAAGGAACCGACCAAGGCCGGGATTCTCGATTTCATGGATGGCAAGGTGGCCAAATGGTGGATGCCGGACGACGTCGCTTTCGTCGGCGAGATACCGCACACCGCCACAGGCAAGATCCAGAAGATCACCTTGCGTCAGCAGTTCAGGGACTATCGCTTGCCGACGGATTGAGAGGATGTTGCGTGTTTCCGCAAAAAGGCACTAAACCTCCATCCGGGTTGGGGCAGCGCAGAGAATAATGGTTAGCATTCCCGAACGGCAAACGTCGAAGGCTGCCGGCTGGTCGCGGCGCACGGGCGCCTTTTCAGCGGTGCTTTTGCTGACGAACTTTGTCGGCCATCGCTTCGGCCTCGTCCAAACACCGGTCTTCCTGTGGGTGCTGGGCATTGCTGCCCTGCTGGCGGCGCTGGCGCTGCTGTTTGCCGGCCTGGCCTTTGCGAGGCTGTGGAATTTCGGTGACCGTGGTGGCCGTGATCTCACCGTCGGCGCCTTGCTGGCGCTGCTGGTGCTCACCCCCTACGGCGTTGCCGCCTACTGGGCGACGATCTATCCGCCGCTGCGGGACATTTCGACCGATTTCGATGAACCGCCCGCGCTTGATGTCAGCGACCGGACCAAGGACATGAACGCAGTGTCCCCGTCGACGCCGGGTGAGCAGACGTTGCAGACCGACAGCTATCCGTTGGTCACCGCACGCAGCTACGACCTGCCGTTCGAGACCGTCGTCAATGCCGTTGAAACCGTGCTCGACCGGCGCGGCTGGGACCTTTCGGAGCCTTATCCCGAACTCGCCGGACAGACGGAGGTGACAATCACTGCCGTCGCCTCGAGTTTCGTTCTTGGCCTTCCCGCGGACGTCGCCATTCGCGTCACGGATGACGGCGACACGGTCATCGTCGACATGCGCTCCGCCTCGCGTTACGGCCGCCATGACCTTGGCGACAATGCCGCGCGCATCACTGAATTCCTCACGGAACTGGATCAGGAAGTCGCCGGCCAGATCGGCGCGGCGCCGGCACAATAGCCATTTTTCGAGCAAATCGCGCGCCGCGACGATGATTGGTGAACGGGTGGGCGGCGGCAGGGCTATCGGCCAGGCGTGAAAATGCCATCTATGGCGGGAGCGGCGTCCGTCGCCACCACGCCGCGCGCCACCAGGTCCTCCAGATGGGCAAGCACCGACAGGCCGGCGGCGCCGTGCAGCCGGGGGTCGGTATCCCTGTAGATCGCCTTGACCATATCGGGGATTGTCCTGTCGCCGGCCCTGATCCGTTCCAAAATGGCTCGTTCGCGCATCTTGCGATGGGTCTTCAGCCCGCGCATGAAAGCGCGCGGCGCCGTCACCGGTCCTCCATGGCCAGGCAGCAGCAGCCGATCGCCGCGCTCGATCAGGCGGTCCAGCGATGCCATGTAATCGGCCATTGCCCCGTCCGGCGGCGCGACGATCGAGGTTGCCCAGCCCATGACGTGATCGGCTGAAAACAGGATGCCGGTGCCTTCCAGCGCGAATGCCGCATGGTTGGCGGTATGGCCGGGCGTCAGGACGGTCCGGATCGCCCAGCCGTCGCCGCTGACCAGCTCGCCGTCCGGCAAGGCGATGTCGGGAATGAAAGCGGTGTCGGCGCTGGCGTCGAGCGCGTTGGTTTCGCCAATGTGCAAGGGCCTCGCCGGCCGGTGCGGTCCCTCCGCCAGCACTTGGGCGCCAGTGCGCTCCTTCAACCGGGCCGCCAGCGGAGAATGGTCGCGATGCGTGTGGCTGACGAAAATGTGGCTCACCGGCCGGCCCGCGATCAGGTCGAGCAAGGTCTGAAGATGCGCCTCGTCATCGGGCCCCGGATCGATCACCGCCAGCGTATCGTGGCCCACGACGTAGCTGTTGGTGCCATGGAAAGTGAAGGGACTGGGATTAGGGGCCGTGACGCGTTGCACGTCGGGGGCCACGCTTACACCTTGGCCGTAAGCAGGGTCGAAGCTGATATCGAATTTGAGAGCCATGTCGGCGCTTTGTTCCCGGAACGGCAAAACAGATTGCCGCATAGCACGCAAGCCAATATAGGAAAATGCAAGACCGCGATTTCTGGTTCGCGGCAAGTTTGGATTGGGGAAGACCATGACAACCGCAACGACGACGCGCCCGCTTGTTTTCCTGGCCTTGCCGCAGGAAGGTGCCGCGCGACTGGCAACGCAGTTTTTGCTGGCGATCACCGGGACGCTGCTCTTGACGCTTTCGGCCAAGACCAAGGTGATGCTCGGGCCTGTCGACCTCTCGATGCAGACGCTCGCCGTCCTGCTGATCGCCGCCGCCTTCGGCATGCGGCTCGGCGTCGCCACCCTGCTGCTCTACATGGCGGAAGGCGCCATGGGCTTCCCGGTCTTCCAGGGCACGCCGGAAAAAGGCATCGGCATTGCCTATATGCTCGGCTCGACCGGCGGCTATCTCGCCGGCTTCGTGGTCGTGGCGGCGATTGTCGGCTGGGCCGCCGACCGCGGCTGGGACCGTCATCCGATCAAGCTTTTCAACGCCATGCTGGTTGCCGAAGGGGTGATGATGGCGATGGGTTTTGCCTGGCTGGCAATGCTCATCGGTCCGGAAAAATCCTGGCAGTTCGGCGTCGTGCCGTTCATCGTCGGCGATCTCATCAAGGTCGCGCTCGCGGCCAGCCTCGTGCCGGCCGTCTGGTCGCTGCTGAAGCGCTCCTGAAATTTGGGGGTCCCTGCCGCCGATCGAATGGCAGGAGCTTCAAATAGATTCCATCGGCGCAAACTCCTCGTGATCGGACCAACAGCAAAAAGTGCCATAATCCGGCCATCGTCGGTGTTAAGCTTCGTTAACGGGCAAAGGGGTGCGATTGGCGACTGAAAGAGGTTCGCATGGACGCGCTCGACGATAAGGTTCTCGAGAGTACGCTTGCCGAAAGCCTGGCCGATCTGGTGCCGGACGAAAAGACCGTTTCCGAAGACGAGTTCGTCGAAGTTGTCGGCGGCGCGCTCGAAGCGGTCGGCGGCACACTGCTGTTCAAGATGTGCGTCCAGAACGAAGGCGAAGGCCAGCACGTCGCGGCGGCATCCGTCGGCGATGGCGGCAATCGCCAGTTCCTTCTGCTCACCTTGCCAACCGTCGGAGGGGCGCTGAAGGTCGAGACGATCTCGAGAAGCAGCAACCCGGTGGCGGGCATCGCGGCCGCCTATGCCGGGCTGATGGACGCCTTCAAAACCGCTGCCTGATTTTCCGCTGCCACGCCAAGGCCAGTCTTGCGCCACGCACGGGCGCTTGGTGTCTGCTTGTTTGTGACCACGGGCCTTGTTCTATCCGGTCGCCCACCACACCTAAGGTCGGGGCAAGGAGAACCAGCATGGACAAGATCGCCAACCCGGCACCCGGCTTCCAGCGCAATCCCGACAAGATCATTACGATAGAGCCCTATTCCGGCACCGTCACAATCCGCGCCGGCAGTACGGTCATCGCTTCTTCCGCCAAGGCGAAGGTGCTGACGGAGGCCCCCTACCCCGCCGCCTTCTACATTCCGTTCGCCGATATCGATTTCGACAAGCTCAGCCGAACGGATCACGCGACGCACTGCCCCTACAAGGGTGATGCCAGCTATTGGAGCGTGCTGCCGGCGGGCGAAGCGGGCAAGGACGCGATGTGGGCCTATCGGCAGCCCTTCGACGAGATGACCGACATCCGCGACCACGGCGCGTTCTACGCCAGCAAGGTCAGCATCGAGGCCAAGCCGGACTGAACGCTTCGGCTTGAAGACACTCAGGGGCATTGATATTCGGGTGATGCCGGCCCTTAGTCGGTGGTGCCGTGATTACCCGTTCCGTCGGCATCGTCGAGGCGCACGAAGGTCATGCCCTTGTCCTTGAGCGACAGCAGGCCCTGAACCACGCCCTCGCCGGCGGCATGGGTCGGCTGATTGATGTGGGAGATGATGACATCACCGTCCTTGGCGGCGGCGATGCGCCTGGCCGTTTCCTTGGCGCCGAGCAGCGAGCCACCGTCGCCATTGATCGAGAAACCGGCAATCTTGAAGCCGAGCTTGCGGATCATCGCAATGGCCGAGGGACTGTATTCGGCTGTTGCACCACGGAACCATTTCGGCGCCGGTTCGCCGGTCGTGGCCAGAGCCGCGGCCCCCGACTCGACTTCGGCAAGGACTGCTTCCGGGCTGCCGGCGCTGCGTATGCCATAGATCTTCTGTGGCGTGTCGACCGCCGGGATATGCCGGCCACCATGATTTTCCAGCTCGAACAGGTCGGGATGCGCCCGCATGATCGCGACGGCCTCGGCGTTGCGCTTCAGCCAGATGCCGGTGACGAAAATGGTAGCCGGTATGTTGTTGTCCACCAACGCCGAGAGAATGCGCGTGTCGGTCTTGCCGCCGCAGGCATCGAGCGTGAGTGCAACGCGACCGGTTCCGCTTGCAGCCGGCTTGATGTGCAGCGTGGGTTCGACCAGCGGCGTGGCATGGGCGCTGGATATCAGCGCCACCGACATGGCGATCATGCAGAGATGTCTTTGCGGCAAATGCATCGAACCAAGTTCCCGACCGGCGGTTTCAAGCCGACATCCCAAGACCCGCATGAAGGCGGAAATCGGACGAGGGATAGCAGAAAAACGCCTGGCGCGGCAATTTGACCTCCCCCTTGGTCGACGAGCCGTTCAGCGACAGTCTTGCCGTTCCATCGCCCTCAGACAGCGCGTTCATTTTTCAGCTCGGTGCGCGCGAGAATTTCGCGCGCCGCTTCGACAACCGGCTTCACCTCCAGGCGCCAAACGCAGCACGCCCTGCTGGGATCGGTTCGGCGACACAAATCCTTGGCCACGCAGTCACATGGCATTGACGGCCGAAGCGCGATGCTGGGCACGCCGACAGGTCCCCACCGTGACGGATGCGTCAGGCCGAAAAGGCCGACAACCGGGGTGCCGGCGGCAGCGGCCATATGCATCGGCCCGCTTTCATTGCCCAGAAACAGCCGAGCCTGTTCCAGGACGGCCAGAAGGGTCTCGAGCGACAGCGCTCCGACCAGGTCCACCACCGGCGTCGCCGTCTCGGCAACGATCCGCGCGGCGGTTTCACCTTCGCCCGGCCCTCCCACCAGGACGATGCCCAGTCCGGTTTCGGCCGCAATCTGGTCAATCGCCTCGGCAAACCGTTCCGGCTGCCACTGCCGGCCCTTGAAACTCGCGCCTGCGTGGACAGCGACGAAGGCGTTCGGACGGATGTGGTGCGTGCCTAGAAGCGCCAAGGCTTTCGCGGCCTCGAATGGCGGCGGCTGGAGGCTCGGTACCGTCACCCGCAGATCGATGCCGAGCGCTTCAAGAGGGGAGAGATAGCGATAAACAAAATGCTGGCCGCCAAACCCGAATGGTTTGGCAAACACATTGGCGGGCTGCCGCTCCAGCAGCTTCAGAGGCCTTTCCGGGGGATTGTAGCCGACGCGCGTCTTTGCGTTGACCAAGCCGCTGATAAGCCGAGAGGTCTTCGAATCGGTCAGGTCGATCGTCAAATCGAAGCAGAAGCCGCGCAGCGCCTTCACCGTTGCGTAGAGCTCTTTTCCGCGCTCCAGCGGGGTGCCCCGCGCGCGAGCCCGCCTGAACGGGACCACCTCCGAAGCGATGCCATGCGCAATCACGAAGCTCTCCAAGTGCGCCTCGCAGAGGAACACGATCCTGGCACCGGGGAATTCGAGCCGAAGGTTCCTGGCGAGGGTCGAAGCGAGGACGATATCGCCTATGAACTTCGTTTGAATGATCAGGATCGAGCGGAACGGAGCGGGTGAAATCTGCAACATATGTTTCCGGAGACGTTTGGCGATCATCACGAAATTGGTCAGAAACAATGGCGAGATTGCGCGATACCTCTAGCACGTTCGTGTGAGTTTTCATACAAAACCGTAAGCTCGGACCGGTCTATCCACGCCCCGTCGTCGTTGTCTGCACCGCGGCCTGCGCCGCTGCCAGTCTGGCGATCGGCACGCGGTAGGGCGAGCAGGAGACATAGTCGAGCCCGACCTCCTCGCAGAAGCGGATCGACGAGGGATCGCCGCCATGTTCGCCGCAGATGCCGAGCTTGATGTCGGGTCGCGTCGCCCTGCCCTTCTGCGCCGCCATGCGCACCAGTTCGCCGACGCCCTCAATGTCGAGCGAAACGAACGGATCCTGCTCGATGATGCCTTTCTGGCGATACGTCTCCAGGAAGGAGGCGGCATCGTCGCGCGAGATGCCGAAGGTGGTCTGGGTGAGGTCGTTGGTGCCGAAGGAGAAGAACTCGGCCGACTCGGCAATGACATGGGCGCGGATCGCCGCGCGGGGAAGCTCAATCATGGTCCCAGTCAGGTAATCGATGTTGACGCCGCTCTCGTCCATGACGCTCTTGGCGACGGCGTCGATGCGTGCCTTCACAAAATCGAGTTCCTTCGCCAGACCGACCAGCGGCACCATGATCTCAGGGACGACCAGCGCGCCGGCTTTCTTGCCGGCCTCGACCGCCGCCTCGAAAATGGCGCGCGCCTGCATCTCGGCGATCTCGGGGTAGGAGACGGCGAGCCGGCAGCCGCGATGGCCTAGCATCGGGTTGAATTCGTGCAGGGCCTCGGTGCGCTGCCTGAGCTTGTCTGCCGACACGTTCATGGCGGCCGCGACTTCGGCGACTTCCGCTTCGGTCTTGGGCAGGAATTCGTGCAGCGGCGGATCGAGCAGGCGGATCGTCACCGGCAGGCCGGCCATGATCTCGAACAGCTCCAGAAAATCCGCTCGCTGCATCGGCAGCAGCTTGGCAAGCGCGGCGCGCCGGTCCTTTTCGGTGTCGGCCAGGATCATCTCGCGCATGGCGACAATGCGGACGCCATCGAAGAACATGTGCTCGGTGCGGCATAGCCCGATGCCCTCGGCGCCGAAGGAGCGCGCCATGCGGGCATCGAGCGGCGTTTCGGCATTGGTGCGCACCTTCATGCGGCGTACCGCATCCGCCCATTCCATGATGGCGGCGAAATCGCCGGACAATTCCGGCTGCAGCATCGCCACGGCGCCCTTGAGCACCTGGCCGTTGCCGCCGTCGATGGTGATGATGTCGCCCTTGCGGAAAGTCTGTCCCATCGAGACCAGCGTGCCTGCCTTGTAGTCGACGCGCAGCGAGCCGGCTCCGGACACGCAAGGCTTGCCCATGCCGCGCGCGACGACCGCGGCGTGGCTGGTCATGCCGCCGCGCGTGGTCAGGATACCTTCGGCCGCATGCATGCCATGGATATCTTCCGGGCTGGTCTCGATACGCACCAGGATCGCCTTGCGCCCCTGCGTCTTCAGATCCTCGGCATCGCCGGAGGAAAAGACGATCTCGCCGGTGGCAGCCCCCGGAGACGCCGGCAGCCCGACGCCGATGATGTCTCGTGCGGCCTTCGGGTCGATGGTCGGGTGGAGCAATTGGTCAAGAGAAGCCGGATCGATGCGTGCGACGGCTTCTTGCTTCGTGATCAGGCCGTCCCTTGCCATTTCAACCGCGATCCTGAGCGCCGCCTTGGCGGTCCGCTTGCCGGACCGGGTCTGCAGCATCCACAATTTACCGCGCTCGATGGTGAATTCGAGATCCTGCATGTCGCGGTAGTGCTTTTCCAGGCTGTCGGAGATGGTGACGAAGGACTGGAAGGCATCCGGCATCAGCTTCTGCAGCGAAGGCTTGTCGGAACCGGCCGCGATGCGCGCCGCCTCGGTGATGTTCTGCGGCGTGCGGATGCCGGCGACGACATCCTCGCCCTGCGCATTCACCAGGAACTCTCCATAAAGCATTTTTTCACCGGTCGAGGGGTTGCGGGTGAAGGCAACGCCGGTGGCCGAGGTCTCGCCCATATTGCCAAACACCATGGCCTGGACATTGACCGCCGTGCCCCAGCTTTCCGGGATATCGTGCAGACGCCGGTAGGTGATGGCCCGGTTGTTCATCCAGCTTGAAAACACCGCGCCGATCGCGCCCCAGAGTTGCTCGTGCGGATCCTGCGGGAACGGCCTGCCGAGTTCCTCCTCGACCTTGGCCTTGTAGAGCGCGATGACGCCTTGCCATTCGGTCGCCGTCAGTTCGGTATCGAGTTCGTGGCCGAGGCTGGCTTTCTGGTCTTCCAGGATTTCCTCGAACACCTCGTGATCGAGGCCCATGACGACGTCGGAATACATCTGGATGAAACGGCGGTAGCTGTCATAGGCAAAGCGCGCATCGCCGGAATCGGCGGCCAGCGCCTCGACTGTCTCGTCGTTCAATCCGAGATTGAGCACAGTGTCCATCATGCCGGGCATCGACGCCCGGGCGCCGGAACGCACCGAAACCAGGAGCAGCTTCGACGGGTCGCCGAACCGGCGGCCAGTCAGCCGGCCGATATGGTCGAGGGCGACTGCGACATCAGCCTCCAATCCCGCCGGGTGGGTGCGACCGTTGGCATAATAGGCATTGCAGACCTCGGTGGTGATCGTAAAGCCCGGCGGTACTGGCAGCCCCAGGCTGCACATCTCGGCCAGGTTGGCGCCCTTTCCGCCCAGCAGATTCTTGTCGCTGGCACGGCCTTCCGCCGCACCATCGCCAAAGGTGAAAACCCATTTGGTCATGCTTGCTCTCCGGTTGCAGGAGATTGGAAAGATTGGCGAAACGCAAAGTTCCATCCGTGCCCGACTTTGGAGCGATATGATGCTGCAGTGCGAAAGGCAAGGCGTCGGCAAGCCGTTCGGCCGCTACAATCGATTAAGAAAAAACTCCGCCTGGGCCTGTGGCAAAAAGACTTGCCACCTCACGGCTCGACGTCTAGAACATAAAGGGAACAAGAGGCGCGTCATGAAACAGCCTGGAAAACTGGACTATCTGGAAATGCCGGCGACCGGCGGCACGCTGGATCGGTTGAAGGCCTTCTACAGCGCCGCCTTCGCTTGGTCTTTCACAGATTATGGGCCGACCTATTCGGCCTTCGCCGAGGGCCTGGATGGCGGCTTTCAGGCCGATGCCGCGGAAGCACCGGCCAAGCCGTTGCCCGTGCTTTACAGCGACAATCTGGAGGAAACCCTTCGCGCCGTCGAAAGCGCCGGCGGAACGATCGTCAGGCGGATATTCTCATTCCCCGGCGGCCGACGCTTCCACTTCGTCGATCCAGCCGGCAACGAGCTGGCTGTGTGGTCCCACTAGTCCGCTTGTGGATCACCAAGCGCCGATTGCACCGCTGGTCAGCCGAGCGTCTTCGCGGTCGTTCATAAGCATTGTGCTTTTCGGCTGCTCTGCTAATAACGCGCCGCACAGCGACTCTGACGGCTATTGGGGCGTCGCCAAGTGGTAAGGCATCGGTTTTTGGTACCGACATTCCCAGGTTCGAATCCTGGCGCCCCAGCCAAGCGCAGACTCCATTCGAGGCCGAAGCGCGCACCGAATAAGCCCTGATCCAAACACTCTGCAGCCTAGACTTAACCAAGAAGTGTCACGCTCGGCAGTGCGTCAGCGATCTCGCAAACCACAGCGGGCGCGACCAGAACATGTCGTCAATCTGGGTGGGCCGGACCAAATCCTTCTGCACCCGAGCTGTTGAAGGCGCCTTATTGCCTCCGCGAGAGCAACTTTGTTTGCGGACATGCGTACTCATCGGCATATGCCAGAACAGGCTTGCTGTTGCCCATCTTCAATATCTTGTCTCGGGGCTTCAAGTTTCGATACCGGCATTTGATCCCGCCGGCGTCCCAAATGTGTGCTATTTTTGCTACATTTTTTGACCGTCTGCCTAAATTCTATGATTTAGTCACAGCTTAATAATGAAACGCGCACGTTAATTTGCAAGATAGTGGCAAGGTCAGGCGCCAAGCCCGGCTGGGGCGCTCTTAAAAAGCGCGGGGAAACGTGGGTGGGAAAATGAAGACGACAGGTCTGTCGACCAAGGTCATGGGCGTTGGTCTCTTGATGACGGCTACCATGCTGAGCTGCTGGGGCGCGCATGCGCTGACACTCAAGGAAGCCATGGCGGTCGCGGTGGAATCCAACCCGGAAATCGGCCAGGCCATCGAAAACCGCGAGGCCATCGAGTTCGAACTGCGGCAAGCAAAAGGGCTCTATCTTCCAAGCGTCGACCTGGAGGCATCCGCTGGTGCTCGCCGCCTGGACAACTCCTCCCGCCGCGCGCTCTCCATCGAGCACGATGCGCTTTATCCCGCGGAGACCGATCTGACGGTTTCGCAAACGCTTTATGATAGTGGCGCAAGGCGAGCCGAACTCAACCGTCAAGCCTCGCGAGTGGATGGCGCCTCATTCCGCGTGCTGGAGCGATCTGAGTTCATCGGGCTGTCTGTCGCCCAGGATTACCTGGAATACATGCTTCAGGCCTCGATCGTGGCCGAGGCAAAGAAGAATCTGGGCTTTCACCAAGCGATTCTCCACGACATCAGGGAAGGCATAGCAGGCGGCGGATTGAACGAAGCAGACCGGCAACAGGCCGAGGAGCGCTTATTTGCGGCCAAGGCCCGCATGCAGGAGGCTTCCGAGGAACTCGAGGCCTCGAGAATACGCTTCTTCAAGACCGTCGGGAAACCGCTGACCAATGCATCGCGGCCAGGCGACGTTTCCTCTGCACTGCCAAGGTCCCTGGACGACGCGCTGGGCATTGCGCGGGAGAACAACCCGCGCGTCCACATGGCCAATAGCGATATCGCCGCCGCGGGCTCGCAGGTTGACGCCGCTCGGGCGAAATACGGCCCGTCGGTCGTCGCCGAAGGCGTTGCCCGGGCCGGATACGACATTGACGGCGACAATGGAGACACCTCCGATCTGCAGGCACGGGTGGTGCTGCGGTGGAACCTGTATCGGGGCGGCATCGACAAAGCGAATGAGCAGGAGCAGATCCGCCGCGCCAGCGAACAGCGGCTTGGGCTGCATCAGGTTCTGCGGGAGATCGAAGAAGCCGTTCGCACGTCGTGGGATCGCCGCTTCCGGCAAGCCGACCTGGCAAAGACCCTGAAGCTGCAAGCCGCTTCCAACGAGAAGCTGGTTGCCTCTTATCGCGAGCAGTTCAAGGTCGGACAGCGCTCGCTGCTCGATGTGCTGGATGCGCAGAATACGCGGTTCAACACAGCAACGCTGGCGGACACCGCGTCCTACGCATCCCTCTTTGCCCAATACCGACTTCTGGCGGCAACCGGGCAGTTGCTGAAAACGATGGACATCCAGCCGCCGAAGCAGGCCGCGGCCTACGCCAAGGATGAATTCGCGGTTCCGGAGATCCCGGACACCGAAACCTATGCACGGACCCCGTCGGAACAGAAGAACGACCTGCCCTTCGATATCCTCGCCCCTGTCAGGAAGAAGTGAGCCGTAAGGAGTGTTGAGGGTTCTGGCGGGCGGGTCGTGAATCAGCAGCCACATATTCTGTCGCCCAAGGAGGCGTTCAAGGCCTGCTTTTCGGCGGTGGCCGCCTATCTCGGCAGGCCGAGCGCCGAGACCGTGCTGTTTGCCGGAGTGCCGATTTCGGACACGCGCATCGAGGTCACCGAGATCCGGCATCTTGCCGAGCGGATCGGTCTCGAGACCCAGGAATTCAACCATCGCGACTTCCTGCGCGGTCGCGTCGATCTTCCGGCAATTCTCTTCCGTGTCAGTCAGTTGCCGATCGCCCTGCTGGCGGAAACCGACGGCGATGGGTATCTCACGGCCCCGCAGGAAGACGGGCGCACGACTGTCGGCAAATCCGAGCTGGCCGCAAGTTACATCAGTGGCGGCGTATCCTTCTCGATCACCTATGCCAACGCCACCGAGGGCATGAAGGTCGGGTCGGCGCAGCAGATCGAGCGGCGCCATTGGCTGACGGGGACGATGGGCGCTTTCTGGCGCACCTATTCCAAGGTCGTGCTGTCGGCGATCTTCATCAATCTTTTGGCCATCGCCTCACCGATCTTCACCATGAATGTCTATGACCGCATATTGCCGAACAAGGCGATATCGACACTTTGGGTGCTGGCGATCGGCATTGGCGCCGTCATTCTCTTCGATCTGCTTTTGAAAACGGCCCGAGCCTCGCTCATCGACTATGCCGGGCGCAAGGCGGATTTGCGGATATCGTATCTGCTGTTCGAGAAGGTGCTGAATTCATCCCTGTCCGCGCGCCCGGGCTCGACAGGCGAATATGCCAACCGCGTCACCCAATATGAGTTCGTCAGGGAATTTTTCACCTCCAACACGATCAGCGTGTTCATCGATACGGCTTTCGTCTTCATCTTCCTGCTCGTCATCTACGCGATCGGCGGCTGGCTGGTCGTCATCCCGGCCCTCGCATTTGTGGCGTCGGTGGTCGTTGGCCTGGTCACGCAACGCCGCATCGGCAAACGGGTCGCAGCCTCCATGAATGAAGCCTCCCAGCGCCAGGCTCTGCTGGTCGAGTCCATCTCCACGCTGGAAACGATCAAGTCGCTGCGCGCCGAAGCCTATTTGCTGAGGAAGTGGGGCGAGCATTCGAAGAACGCGGCCAACACTTCCGAGAAGATCAAGCAGCTCTCGGCGGCGGCCGGCAACATCACCCAGGCCATCCAGCAGCTTGTGACGGTCGCCTTGGTCGTGGCTGGAGCCTACGCCTTTTCGGAAGGGCATGTTTCGACAGGAGCCATCATCGGAACGGTGATGCTGGCGAGCCGGGCCGTGGCTCCGCTCGGCCAGATCGCGATCACCTTGTCGAGATTTCGCCAGGCCATGCTCTCCTTGAGAATGGTGAATTCCATCATGGCACAGCCGGAGGACCGGCCGGATACTGTGGGCTTCGTCAATCGCCCGATTCGCAATGGCGCGATGACGTTCAAGAATGTCGGCTTTGTCTACCCCGGATCGGAAAACGAGGTTCTGTCCGGCCTGAACTTTTCGGTGAAGCCGGGAGAGCGCATCGGCATCATCGGCCGCATCGGATCGGGCAAGACGACGATGGGACGCCTGATCGGCAGGCTTTTTCTGCCAAGCTCCGGCGAATTGCTGCTGGATGGCATCGACATCCGCCAGTATCACCCGTCAGAGGTGCGCGCCGCCGTCGGCATCGTCGCGCAAGCCGGCGATCTGTTTTCGGGCACCATCAAGGAGAACCTGCTGATGGCATCTCCGGAGGCGACCGACGAGCAGATCATCGAAGCCGCGAAAGCCGCCGGCGTCGACGAGTTCGTGTCTCGCCACCCGCGTGGCTACGACATGAACGTCGGTGAACGGGGCACCAATCTTTCCGGCGGGCAGAGACAGACGGTGGCGATCGCCCGGCTGCTTTTGACCAAGCCGAAGATCGTCTTTCTGGATGAACCGTCCGGCTCGATGGATCTGGCGTCGGAACGGCAACTGATAAAGCAACTCAAGACCGCTTTCGACCACAACACGACGCTGATCGTCTCGACGCATCGCTTCAGCATGCTCGAATTGGCTGATCGCCTCATTGTTATCGAACAAGGAAAGATAGTTGCCGACGGGCCAAAAGAACAAGTCATTCAGGCGCTGCAGAGAACGAATTCCTGAATGAACAAATTATATCGGGCTGAAACCGATATGATAACGGGGCGTGGGAAATGCTTGCCAGGGAAGACCGCCCGCCGCTTTTCGCGACGGCGTCCATATCCATCATAGGGGCGCTCTTCGTCGCCTTTGTCGCTTGGTCGTCCTTCGCCGAGGTCGACGAGATCGCGCGTGGCGACGGCAAGGTCATACCGGCCTCCAAGACCCAGGTCATTCAAGCCAGCGAGCCGGGCGTCGTTCAGGAAATCGCCGTGAAGGTGGGGCAGGTCGTCAGGAAGAACGACCTTATTATCCGCCTCGACAATACTTTGAACACATCCAGCCTCGGCGAACAGCAAGCCAAGGCGCGGGCCCTGCAAACACGCATCGCCAGGCTCAAATACGAACAGAGCGGCAGCATCACCGGATCGTTTCCTTGTCCGCAGGACATCCAATCCGTGGCGCCGGAAATCTGTGACAACGAACAAAATCTCCTCGTTGCCCGGCGCGAAAACTTCGACAACAAGCTGTCGGTGCTCAAGTCGCGACTCGACCAGCGCGAAAAAGAACTGGACGAGGCGAACGCCAATCTCGACCGCCTGACAAAAAACCTGGCTGTGAGTGACCAGCAGGCGAAGCTGGTCGAGGCGATGGTCAAGAAAGGTCTGATGGCAAGGACCGAGCAGCTTAAGGTCGAGCAGGAACAGACCGAACTCAACGGCCAATTGAACCTGGCCGGCGAGACGATAAAGAAGGGCAAGTCGGCGATCACCGAGGCGCAGCTCCAGGTCGAGGAACTCGGGCTGCAGTTGAAGCAGGAAGCGCTCGATGACCTGACGCAGGCCTTGGCCGATCTTTCAGTGGTGGACGAAACCATTCGCGGCGCGACCGACAAGGTCGCGCGAACGGATATCCGCTCGCCGGTGGATGGCATCGTCAACACGATGGAGTTGAACACCGTCGGCGCCTTCGTCCAGCCGGGTACTGTCGTGGCCGGCATCGTGCCCACTTCCGAGACATTGCTGGTCGAAGCACGTGTTTCGCCCCGCGATGTCGCGTTTATCCGCCCAGATCAGGATGCCTTGATCAAAGTCACGGCTTACGATTTCTCGATCTTTGGCGGCATCGAAGGCAAGGTTTCAAACATAACCGCCGACAGCCTGGTCGATCAGAAGACGGGCGAGCCCTACTATCAGGTGCGTGTTTCAACCGATAGATCGACGCTGGAGCGAGACGGAAAGGCATATTCGATCATCCCCGGCATGATCTGTTCGGTGGATATCAAGACCGGTCGCAAGACGATCCTGAGCTACCTGCTGAAGCCGATCAACAAAGCCCGCCAGGAGGCAATGAGTGAGCGCTAGCGCCACCTCTCCCGCGACCCGGAGCGACCACTTGCTTCTGCCACTCCCGACAGAAGATTTCGAACTCGAGTTCCGCGTCGTGGCGCGCGGCGGCATCAGGCGCGGCATTCGGCTTGAACGGGCTTTCTGGGTTTCGCTGAAACAGATGGCTGAAAGCCGCAAATGCACGATCGGCATGCTGGTCGACGAGATCGCCGAAGGTCACGCGGAGAAAGGAAACTTGACCTCGGCAATCCGGGTGGCCTGCATACGCGAATTGGGGCGCGAGAACCTGAATTTGCGCAGGCTTGCATCGATCAGGACGGTAAACGCCATTCTGCTTGCCTGCCCGTCGCCGGCTTTCGCCTTGGCCTCGACGAAGAAGATCGTGACCTTCAATGCGCCGTTCCAGCAATTGGTCAAGCGACAATTGCCGGCGGCATTCGACGAAGACACGCGCCAGGACCTGAAGTTGGCGCTGGATCTCAACGTGGCCGATATATTCGCCCGCCTCGACACCAATGGCGATGTTGCCGTTGCGAGCGGATTTGTGATTGGAGCCGGCGAACGCCGTTACCGGGGCCAGTTGAACGTCGTGCGTGCGCCGGTGCTGGATCCGGAATTGCTGATGGCTTTCGTCTTCAACGGCTAGCGCCATCCATCGTTTCACGCAAACGCCGAACGGCCCTATGTGCTTGACGCAATTCCGCCGGAAAACCACCACGGGACTTTTCCCGCAATTGTTCCGCCATTCAACCAGGACAAGAAAGCCGGCGCGCGGGCCCCTTACTTGACTTCCGTCGAGACGCCTTCGCCAGGGGCGACGGTTGCGAAACCGCCCTTGACATCGGCCATCTGGGCGTCCCCCGATTTGGACCCGTGGATCCAGGCCCGGTCGGTGCTGAACGAGTACAGTGGCTGATAATTCGGAAGGGCGCTGTCCTTGAGCACCGTATCGTTGAGACTGTCGAGAATGTAAGCGCCGCTTGCGGTGCTGACCGAAAGCACGGCGTGGAAGAAGCCTCGCTTGCGGTCCTGGAGAACGACGAGCGACATGCTGCGTGCCGGAATGCCAGCCCTCAGCAACGCCGTCATCTTCAGGATGGCGAAGTCCTCGCAGTCGCCGGCACGATTGGCGAGGATCTCCGAAGGCTTCGCCCAGTAATCGAGCTTGCCGTAAACGACGCTGTCCTTCTTATAGGCGATCAGGTGGTTGATGCCGCTGTCGATGAACGACAGTTTTTCGACGAACCCCTTGCCTTGGGCGGCCGAGACCATGGCCGCGAAGGCCGGGCTCTCGTGATCACAGGGGCTGCCCGCAGTGCAATCGGTTATGGCCTGGTAGACAGGTGCCCAGCGCGCCGAAACGGGAAAATTGCGCATGGACAGCGCAACCGACCCGAAAACGCCCGGAATGATCGACGCGGTCTGAATCGGGTCGACACCCCTGCCCTCTTGCGCCATGGAGGCGCTGGACCCGTCTTGAGCGGAAACGGGACCATATCCGTTCAGGACAAGGCTGATCCGGTAGGGGGTGGCCGGCTGCCAGGGCTGGTATCTCTGCAGCGAAATGCCGCCGAGGCCAAGCGGCGCCTGGACCACTCCAAGCAGTGCTGCTTCGGGCATGAAGTTCCTGATGACAGGTCCGGCAAGGGCTGGCTGCGCCGAGCCGGCTATCCCCACCGCCAGCAGAAGCAGCTTGAGCTTGCACTTCCCCGGAGCATTCTTTTGTTTTTTCATGACGCCCACCTTTGACTGTGGACGCTACCAATTTTGTCTCAAATTACTGGAAAGGAAGATGGATAAGTTTCCTACGAATTCACTTTGCTGATTTTAGTAAAATTTTACATATATTTATACTTATATTTACCAAGTTTTCCGCGCCGCCGGTGGCGAAGCGCTATGCCTTCCAGACAACATATAACTGATTATATGTTCACAGTTTACCAAGCGTAAAAAAAGTCATCGAAGGCATATCCAAATATATAGAATGGATTGACGGACTGTTGCAAAGTCAAGCCGCCGCCTGTCTCTATCCGGGAAATACCGGAGGGGTTTAAGCTATGGCGAACAGTATTGAACTGGACAATCTTTCGAACTCCTGGGACGAGCATTCCGTCTCCAGCGATCATCACGACCTGACAGCGCCGACCCAGGTGGTGGCGCAAGCCGCGCCCGCCGAGCAAGCGGCGGCACCGGTCCAAACAGCGCCGGCCGCGGCCGAGCCTGTGCCGGTCGATGTCGGTGGCGGCGCGCCAGCGGCAGCTCCGCCAGCGCCAAACGCCCCGCACGAATACGTCGCGGACGCAAGCAACGTCGTCAAACTTCCCGCCAATGTCTCGATCGACAACATCAAGGTCGACGGCCACAACCTCGTGCTCGAGCAGGCGGACGGCTCGGTGATCGTCATCAAGGACGGTGCCCTGCATGTGCCGACCTTCATCATCGGCGACGTCGAAGTGCCGCGCGTGGCCTTGATCGCAGCGCTGGAAGCGAGCCATGTCGATGTCGCCTTTGGGGCGGACGGCTCGATATCGGCCGGCGGCAGCACGACCTCGAGCGCCGGCGGGAATTTCGAACAGCCTGCCGGCGGGATCGGCGACGGCTTCGGCTTGTCGGCGCTTCTGCCGCCGACGGCTTTGCAGTTTGGGCAGCCGGATCATCGCGAGTTGTTCCCGAGCCTCCTGCCCGATTCAACGCCGTCTATCGCCGACCTGACGCCTTCCGTCGGTGGCGGCGATACCACCGTTAATGAAAAAGGCCTGCCGGCAAGCTCCGGCGCGGAAGGTTCGGGCGAACTGGCCGCGCCGGGCACCGACGGCGACACATCCGAACACAACACCGGCACCTTCACCATCACCTCGCCTGACGGTGTCGGCTCGCTGACCATCGCCGGCCAGGTGATTTCGGGTGCAGCACTTGCCAACAGCGCATCGGCGCCGATTGAAATCACCACACCGCTCGGCAACACGCTGACCATCAACGGCTACGACGCCAGCACCGGCCAGGTGAGCTACAGCTACACGCTCGTCCATGGCGCGGTGCATCCCGGCCCGGGAACCGATTCCATCTTCGACGACATGACATTGACGGTGACCGACACCGACGGCGACGTCTCGGCTCCCGGTACGCTGTCGGTCCAGATCATCGACGACGTGCCGACCGCCAATGCCGACATCGGCACCGTGCCGTCCGGCAGCCATGCCGCGATCACCGGCGATGTGTTCGTGAACGACGTGTTCGGCGCCGACGGCAAGGATGCCGCGGGTGGTGTCGTAGGCGTCGCGGCCGGCAACACCAATGCCAATCTCGACAGCGCAGCGACCATCGGCTCTGTCATCCACGGCACCTACGGCACGCTGACGCTGCATGCCGACGGCTCCTACAGTTACACCCGCGACGCCGGCTCGCCCGGCGGCGTCAACGACGTCTTCACCTACACCATCAAGGATGGCGACGGCGACCTGGCGCACACCACGCTAACCATCGGCATCGGCGACGGCACCCCGCACATCGACACGGTCCCGGCGACCGGCGGCGCCGACACCACCGTCTATGAAGCAGGCCTCGGCACACGCGGCAGCGAGCCGGCCGGCTCGCATACCGGCAACGTGGCCTATCCCACGACCGTCTCGGGCGCCGTCGACATCAGCTCGTCGGACGGCGTGGCGGCGGTCTCGCTGCAGGGCGTCACCATCGCAAGCACCAATGCGCTCACTCCGACGTCGGTCTTCTCCAACACCACCGGGACGCTGACCGCCTGGTACGAGGCGACGACCCCGACGACCGGACACATCCACTACACCTACACACTGCTGGACAACACCGGCGACACCAACAACACCTCGATCCCCGTCTCCATCGGGGTCACCGACACCGATCCGACCACCCCAGAGACCGCCACCGGTACGCTCACCATCACCATCGTCGATGACGTGCCGACGGCCAATGCCAACACCGGCAACGTCGCCGAAGGCGCGCTGCTCAGCGTCAATGCGGCGGCTGGCGTGCT
>NZ_JAIUHA010000020.1:0-2500 GCF_020164885.1 Mesorhizobium sp. CO1-1-7
CGGGCAAAGCCCGCAAGCGCGACTGCGCGTCGCCGGTCGTCCGGCGCCCTCGCGGAGCATAGGCCCGTAAGGGCCGCTCATGCGTGAGCGCTGGTCAGACCATTTGACTTCGTCAAATGGATATTAGGAATGAGAACGATCAAGCCGATCGAACTATTAGTACCGGTAAGCTTCAAGCGTTGCCGCTCTTCCACACCCGGCCTATCAACGTGGTCGTCTTCCACGGTTCTCAGGGAATACTCGTTTTAAGGTGGGTTTCCCGCTTAGATGCCTTCAGCGGTTATCCCGTCCGGATATAGCTACCCTGCTATGCGGCTGGCGCCACAACAGGTCCACCAGAGATCCGTCCATCCCGGTCCTCTCGTACTAGGGACAGATCCTTTCAATATTCCTACACCCACGGCAGATAGGGACCGAACTGTCTCACGACGTTCTGAACCCAACTCACGTACCGCTTTAAATGGCGAACAGCCATACCCTTGGGACCTGCTCCAGCCCCAGGATGCGATGAGTCGACATCGAGGTGCCAAACAACCCCGTCGATATGGACTCTTGGGGGTCATCAGCCTGTTATCCCCGGCGTACCTTTTATCCGTTGAGCGATGGCCCTTCCACGCGGGACCACCGGATCACTATGACCGACTTTCGTCTCTGCTCGACTTGTCAGTCTCGCAGTCAGGCAGGCTTATGCCATTGCACTCAGCGAACGATTTCCGACCGTTCTGAGCCCACCATCGCGCGCCTCCGTTACTCTTTAGGAGGCGACCGCCCCAGTCAAACTACCCACCATACATTGTCCCGGACCCGGATAACGGGCCGCGGTTAGACATCCATAGTGATAAGGGTGGTATTTCAAGGGTGGCTCCACCTGAGCTGGCGCCCAGGTTTCAAAGCCTACCACCTATCCTACACATGCCACTACGAATGCCAATGTAAAGCTATAGTAAAGGTGCACGGGGTCTTTCCGTCTAACCGCAGGAACCCCGCATCTTCACGGGGAATTCAATTTCACTGAGTCTATGCTGGAGACAGCGGGGAAGTCGTTACGCCATTCGTGCAGGTCGGAACTTACCCGACAAGGAATTTCGCTACCTTAGGACCGTTATAGTTACGGCCGCCGTTTACTGGGGCTTCGATTCAGAGCTTGCACCCCTCCTCTTAACCTTCCAGCACCGGGCAGGCGTCAGACCCTATACGTCGTCTTGCGACTTCGCAGAGCCCTGTGTTTTTGATAAACAGTCGCTACCCCCTGGTCTGTGCCACCCTCCTCCACTTGCGTGGAAAAGGGTCACGCTTCTTCCGAAGTTACGCGTGCAATTTGCCGAGTTCCTTCAGCATAGTTCTCTCAAGCGCCTTGGTATACTCTACCAGACCACCAGTGTCGGTTTCGGGTACGGTTTATAAGGAGGAGCTATTTCCTGGAACCACGCAGCAGCCCGTTCAATCCGATAAGATTGGACTACCTCAATGATCCGTCACTACCTCCAAGCCCACGAATATTAACGTGGTTCCCATCGACTACGCGTTTCCGCCTCGTCTTAGGGGCCGGCTAACCCTGCTCAGATTAGCTTTAAGCAGGAACCCTTGGTCTTTCGGCGGGGGAGTCTCTCACTCCCCTTACGTTACTCATGTCAGCATTCGCACTTCTGATACCTCCACCACCCCTCACGGGTATGGCTTCGTCAGCTTACAGAACGCTCCGCTACCGCTTGGCCCTTGCGGACCAAACCCTAAGCTTCGGTGTATGGCTTTAGCCCCGTTACATTTTCGGCGCAAAGACCCTTATTTAGACCAGTGAGCTGTTACGCTTTCTTTAAATGATGGCTGCTTCTAAGCCAACATCCTGGTTGTTTTGGGATCCTCACATCCTTTCCCACTTAGCCATAACTTGGGGACCTTAGCTGTAGGTCAGGGTTGTTTCCCTTTTCACGACGGACGTTAGCACCCGCCGTGTGTCTGCCGACTAGTACTCCCAGGTATTCGGAGTTTGGTTAGGTTTGGTAATCCGGTGAGGACCCCTAGCCCATCCAGTGCTCTACCCCCTGGGGTATTCGGTCGACGCTCTACCTAAATAGATTTCGCGGAGAACCAGCTATTTCCGAGTTTGATTGGCCTTTCACCCCTAGCCACAAGTCATCCCGAACTATTGCAACAGTTATGGGTTCGGTCCTCCAGTAAGTGTTACCTTACCTTCAACCTGCTCATGGCTAGATCACTCGGTTTCGGGTCTAATGCGACGAACTGAACGCCCTGTTCAGACTCGCTTTCGCTGCGCCTACACCTAGCGGTTTAAGCTTGCTCGTCACACTAAGTCGCTGACCCATTATACAAAAGGTACGTGGTCACCCAGGACGAACCTTGGGCTTCCACTGTTTGTAGGCAACCGGTTTCAGGTACTCTTTCACTCCCCTTGTCGGGGTGCTTTTCACCTTTCCCTCACGGTACTAGTTCGCTATCGGTCATGCACGAGTACTTAGGCTTGGAGGGTGGTCCCCCCAAT
>NZ_JAIUHA010000021.1:0-3899 GCF_020164885.1 Mesorhizobium sp. CO1-1-7
GGCTCGACCGGAGCAACAGGCTCGACCGGGGCGACAGGTGCCACCGGCTCGACTGGTGCCACAGGCTCGACCGGGGCAACCGGTGCGACCGGCTCGACAGGAGCAACCGGCTCGACAGGTGCCACCGGCTCGACCGGGGCGACTGGTGCAACCGGAGCGACTGGCTCGACTGGCGCCACTGGCTCGACTGGAGCAACTGGCTCGACCGGAGCAACAGGTTCGACAGGAGCAACCGGCTCTACCGGTGCGACTGGAGCCACCGGCTCGACTGGAGCCACCGGAGCCACCGGCTCGACTGGAGCCACCGGAGCCACCGGCTCGACTGGGGCCACCGGCTCGACTGGAGCGACAGGCTCGACCGGGGCGACCGGCTCGACCGGAGCCACAGGTTCGACAGGAGCAACCGGCTCGACCGGTGCCACAGGCTCGACTGGAGCAACTGGCTCGACAGGTGCCACAGGCGCGACTGGCTCGACCGGTCCGACTGGAGCAACTGGTGCCACAGGCTCGACCGGGGCAACCGGTGCCACCGGCTCGACGGGTGCAACAGGTGCGACCGGTGCCACAGGCTCGACCGGTGCCACAGGCTCGACCGGTGCAACGGGTTCGACCGGCGCAACTGGCTCGACCGGAGCAACAGGGTCGACAGGTGCCACTGGAGCGACCGGTGCAACAGGCTCGCAAGGTCCGACAGGCCCGACCGGAGGAACCGGTTCGGGTGGTGGTGACACTGGTCATGCCAACAACGGCCACGGCAATGGAGAACAGCCCGCGCCGGGCAATTCCGGGGACCATAACAATGCCGACAACAGCTCACACCAGGGGCAGGGCAACTCCGGCAACGGAAACGGCGGTCACAATGCCAACGTCACGGCAAGCACGCTGGGGCTCAAGGACACGACGCAATTCCTGCCGTCGAGCTCGACCGGCAACGGCAGTGACCCCGGCGGGCAAGCGTCGTTCCGCAACCTGATCGGGCTTGCAGCCACATCGGTGACGACAGACCTGCTCAATGTCCTCAAGACGATCAGCGGATCTGGTCAGAACCAAAACAAGCCGACGGGGGCGAGCACGGATCTTACTTCCGACCAGACCAAGCCTGGCGCCGGCTACGCCAGCAACGACCATACCGTCAAGACGACCCTGAAGGATCTCTTGAAGCCACATGAGTGAGCGGCGAACGGACTGGACGGTAACTGGTCTAGGTTGAAAAAAAGGACGCGCGGGCTTCGCTGGAGGCCCGCGCGTTGATCATTCTTCCTTGTCGGCTCGTGCAGCGTTCCTGTAGCGGGACGATAGCGGTCAGCACGAACTGGCACCCGGCAAGCTCCGCAGCTGGCGCCCTGCCAGGCGATTATTCGCAGAGTTCACAGCAACTGAAGGGAAGCCGGCAAGTATTCGGTTTTCAGGAACAATTTGAGCGAAGCCGACGCCTCCTATTGATCGAGGTCTGCTGCCTGGTTCTCTGAAATTTACCAATTCCTTACTTAATAGTTTACAAATCCCTAATTTTCGAATTTACTAATATGTGGGTATGGAGGGTGCCCGCAGATCGCAAGCTCGTGGCGGCAAGGTCTGCGCAGGTGGGTTGGACAGGGATCGGGTAGCAAGGCAGTTTCGCGCATGAAGAAGGGGCGTCTACAGGGCGCACCGTGACATGTCGCGTCCATGCCTATGCTTCGGCGGAAGGCAGACGGTTTCCCATTCCGGAGTTCACTCGCGAGTTTGCCGTCGAAACATCGGCGGCATGGGTGTCAGGAGTGGGGTGGCTGTGAGTCCAATGTTGTCGCGTGTGCCCCGTGGGGGCGTTGGTGCATCCCCGCGGTTCGACGGGCGCCGGATCGATCCGCTGCCGGATGCTGCGACTGATCGCCCGAATGCGCCCCTGGCCTCCGAACTCCTTTTCGTCGATCCCTCCGTATCCGATATCGGCACGATCCTCGCCAACCTGAGGCCGGAGGTCGAGGCCATCGTGCTCGACGCCAAGCGCCCGGCCGCGCGCCAGATGGCGCTGGCGCTCCAACGCCGCGACGGCGTCGACGCAGTCCACGTCATCGCGCACGGCGCGCCCGGGCGGGTAAGTTTCGCGGCTGGCGAGTGGTCGGCGCAGACGCTGGGCGACGATGAGCTCGACCTCGCCACCATCGGACAAGCCCTGGGCGGAATTGGCGAGCTGCTTTTGTGGAGCTGCAACGCCGGCGGCGGTGCAGCCGGAACGAATTTTGTCGATGCGCTGTCGCGCACGGCGGGAGCGCCGGCGGCGGCCGCCGACGACCTGGTCGGCTCGTCGGCGTTCGGCGGCGACTGGAAACTGAACGTACGGACAAGCAAGGCCGCTACGCGGCCGCCACTGACCCGGGGGGGCATGATGAATTACGCAGCAGTGCTGGCAGTCCCGTTGACCTCGACAGGCCAAGGCGAACGGCTCACCATTTTTGGCACGTGGCCCGCAGGCACTGTAGCCGGCACCTATTTCATCGTCCTGAACGACGGCCGGACGTTGAATGTTATCGGGCAATTTATTGTTCCGACAAATTTCGGCGGCACATTTGCGATCTCCGAGCCTCTTCCAGCTGGACGGTACACTGTAGGTCCAAGCGCTCCGGGTCCAAATACCATCGCTGTCTACAATGGCTGTTGGAGTTCGACAGGCAAGAACGCCGGGACATGGTCCGTCGGCGATTTCGATCCGGCGATAACGGCAACCCTTAACCCAGGTGACGCCACTCCCAACCAAGCTGGCCGGGGGATAGCATGATGAAAAGCGCTTTCGAAATCGTCTTCATCGATCCGTCTGTCGCCGACATTCCCACGCTCATTGCAGGGCTGCGGCCGAGGGTCCAGCCAGTGCTTCTCAGCGGCGCGACGCCCGCTTCGCAGGAGATCGCGCACGCTTTACGCGGTCGCGAAGGTCTTGATGCCATCCACATCGTCGTCCACGGCCGCTCGGGCGAACTCAGATTCAGCGATGGCGCGCTTTCTCTCGCCAACATAAACCGGCATTCGGATGATCTCGCGGCGATCGGTCATGCCCTGGGGCCTGACGGCGATCTTTTGCTGTGGGGTTGCAGCACAGGCGAAGGCGCGAGTGGGCAGGCGTTTGTCGCTGCCCTGTCGCGAGCTACCGGCGCGCCCGTTGCGGCGGCGACGGGTCTCATCGGTGCTGAGGCCCACGGCGGAAGCTGGAAGTTGGAGACGTGGTCTGGACGGCCAGCTGTGTTGCCGCCATTAACTGATGCGGGGATGGCGGAATACGCGGCGGTGTTGCCCGTATCAGGTAGCACCGTTACGTCTACGGGGACCGGCGACCCCATTGAAATTTACGGAACGCTCCCAGCCGGCACGGCGCCTGGTACTTACTTCATCGTCTACAAGCAAGGTGGTAATGACAACGTTATAGGCTCGTTTACGGTCGCGGGCGGAAGTGGAAACCCCAATAGCTACGCTGTACTCGTATCTCTTCCGGCTGGTGTCTACACACTAAATGGCGGGACCGCGAACGGCTCTATTCAAATTTATTCCTCCACTTTCAATGGTGCCACCGGCGTATGGTCGCTTGGCAGCGCGAGTAGTTCCCTAAGCGCTACTCTAACTGGCCAAGATCTGACTCCAGGCACGGGCGCCACAGGCCCGACCGGTGCCACAGGTGCGACGGGTTCGACCGGCGCCACGGGTTCGACTGGCGCAACCGGTTCGACTGGCGCAACGGGTTCGACCGGCGCCACAGGTTCAACCGGCGCCACGGGTTCGACTGGCGCTACGGGCCCGACCGGCGCCACGGGTGCCACTGGTGCGACTGGTGCGACTGGCGCCACGGGCTCGACCGGCGCCACAGGTTCAACCGGCGCCACGGGTTCGACTGGCGCCACGGGCTCGACCGGCGCCACAGGTTCAACCGG
>NZ_JAIUHA010000022.1:0-2198 GCF_020164885.1 Mesorhizobium sp. CO1-1-7
CTGCGGCGGACGCATAGGGGGAGAACTGTTACCTATGTATCCGGTTCATTCTGTAACCCATCTATCGGCTGGACACTCGGCGAAGCCGAGACGGAGTGGGGGAAGCCGCTGTGAAACGCGAAGCCGCAGGCAAACGCATCGCTCTTGCTCGCAATCCGACCGATCCCCTGCGGGGGAGATGGCTAGCAGACAAGAGGTGGTGCGCCCAGGTCCGTCCACCCCCTGCGGAGCATCGCACAAGTCCTGCGGATTCCAGAACATTCCGCCACGTCACCCAGCCCTATCATTCCCCCTCAGGCAATGGCGCCCCGGCGGTCGCAGCCGCGCCGCGTCGGCTTGTCCGCCGGGGCGAGCCTGTTTCCGTGCAGGCCGTCGTCCCAAAACCGCTGGGCACTTTGGGCAATGCACCAACAAAAGAGGGAACGACGATGAAATTCATGCTGACCGACCGCAAACTTCACCCGCGTGCCAAACCTGTCGCCGACGATTTCAAGACGGGCGGCATCAACCGCCGCGAATATCTGGCCCTGATGGCCGGGCTCGGCGTCAGCGCCGCCGGCGCTTTTGCGCTGGGCGGCATCGCCCCGACGCCCGCCCGCGCCGCCGAGCCGAAGAAGGGCGGCGTGCTGCGTGTCGCCATGAACGTCAAGGGCTTCAAGGATCCCCGCACCTTCGACGGCGTCGAAATGTCCAATGTCGCGCGTCACTGCAACGAATATCTGGTGCGCTGGAACACCGACTTCACCTTCGAGCCTTGGCTGCTCGAAAAATGGGAGATGAGCGACGACGCCAAGACGCTGACGCTGCATGTGCGCAAGGGCATCACCTGGTCGAACGGCGACGCCTTCAACGCCGACGACGTCGTCCACAACCTCACCCGCTGGTGCGAGGCCGGCGTTGCCGGCAATTCGGTCGCCGCGCGCATGGGCGCGCTGGTCAATGCCGACACCAAGAAGGTGGTCGATGGCGGCATCGAGAAGGTCGACGACTACACCATCAAGCTCAACCTGCCGAAGCCGGACATTTCGCTGATCGCCGGCATGGCCGATTATCCCGCGTTGATCATGCACCGCTCCTATGAGGGCGACGGCGACCCGATGAAGGCGCTCGCCATCACCACCGGGCCGTGCGAGCTGGTGAAATGGGACGCCGAGACGGCCGCGGAGGTCAAGCGCCGGGACAAGCCCTGGTGGAAGGGCGAGTTCTACCTCGATGGCATCCAGTGGATCGACTACGGCTCCGACCCTAACGCCATGCTGTCGGCCTTCGAATCCGGCGAGATCGACACCGATCACGAGACCGCTTCCGACGCCGTCTCGCAGACCGACAAGATGGGGCTGAAGAACTCCGAGATCGCCACCGGCTCGACCATCGTCGCCCGCTTCAACGTCGCCAACGCGCCCTATGACGACGTCAAGGTGCGCCGCGCCGCCCAGCTCGCGGTGGACAATTCCGCCGTGCTGAAGCTCGGCCTCGATGGCCGCGGCAAACCCGCCGACAACCACCATGTCGGCCCGATGCACCCCGAATATGCCGATATCGGTCCGGCCAAGCGCGATGTCGAGGCGGCGAAGAAGCTGCTGGCCGAGTCCGGCAAGGCGGACCACGAATACGACCTCATCTCGGTCGACATCGAATGGCAGAAGAGCACCGGCGACGCCATCGCCGCGCAGATGCGCGAGGCCGGCCTCAAGATCAAGCGCACCGTGCTGCCCGCCGCCACCTTCTGGAACGACTGGAGCAAGTTCCCCTATTCCTGCACCGAATGGCTCGGCCGCCCGCTTGGCGTCCAGGTGCTGGCGCTGGCGTATAAATCGGGCGCCGCCTGGAACGAGAGCGCCTATGCCTCGAAGGAGTTCGACGCGCTGCTCGACAAGGCGCTCGCCATGCCCGACCCCAAGGCCCGCAAGGAGGTCATGGCCAAGATCGAGCAGAATTTGCGCGATTCAGGCATCATGATCCAGCCCTACTGGCGCTCGGTCTACCGGACCTTCCGCAAGGGCATCGAAGGCTGCGAGCAGCATCAGGCGCTGGAACAGCATTTTGAGAAGGTTTGGATTGAAAGTTGAGGTTTGGCCGGTCTTGGTTCCTCTCCCTCCGGAGGGGGGAGAGGTGGCGCTGCTGTCCGAACCGGATAGATAGGTAACAGAATGGACCGATAGCATGGGTGACAGTTTTCTTGTCCGCCGGAGGACCGG
>NZ_JAIUHA010000023.1:0-1327 GCF_020164885.1 Mesorhizobium sp. CO1-1-7
TGTCCAGCCGATAGATGGGTTACAGAATGAACCGGATACATAGGTAACAGTTCTCCCCCTATGCGTCCGCCGCAGCGCCAAGCGGTTCGGTTGGCGCGGCGCTGTGGCGGACAAGCTTCATGCGCCTTGTGTCGATGATGCCGAGCGGATGGGCATGGAAAGAAAGCAGCCATTGTCCATCCTCGGTTTCTGAGGCTGCGACCGCTTCGCCGGCCAGCGATTGCGAGACATAGACGAAGCCGCCATTCCACCTGATCTCGCCATTGTGACGCACCTGTCGGACCGCGGCCTCTTGCGGATATTCGGGCTCGCAGGGCGTTCTTGGCATGGCACGCTGTGAGGGGCGGTAATGCTGCGCTGGAGTATCCATGGCGAGCGCCTCATGCGGACGTTCCTCATTGTAGCTGCGCCGGAAGGCCTCGAAGGCCTTGGCCTGAGCCGTTCTGTCGGCCTCCGGTTCCTTGGCCAGTGGCAGCATGGTCAGATGGAAGCGCTCGTGGCGTCCGTTCTGCTGCGGCTTGCCGGGCGCGATCCGCTCCAGCGTGATGCCGAGCTTGATGAAGCGGACCGCAAGCGGCGTCAGCCCGGTGACGCCGGCCGACGCGAAGGGCGAACCATTGTCGCTTCTGAACCGATCCGGCAGGCCATGCTCCTCAAATAACCGCTCGAATACCGGCCAGGCCTCGGCGTGCGCCGTCGAGCCCGTCGCTTCGAGCGCCAGAAGGTAACGGCTCGAGGCATCCATCACCGTCAACGGATCACAGCGCCATCCGTCAGCAGTCTGGAACCAGCCCTTGTGATCGCCAGTCCACACCGCGTTCGGTCTTTCGGCCTGCGGCCACGGTCCATTGCCGCAGGCCCGCAGGCGTGGCCGCTTGCGGGCACGAACAAGCCCGTGTCGTGCAAGGATGGCGCCCACTGTCGAGGCTGACGGCCAGACCAGCTCGGGAGCCGTGCGCTTGAGCCGCGCCACGATCTTCTTAGGCCCCCACAGCGGGTGCGTCTCCTTTGTCGCCACGATCCGCTCCACCACATCCAGCGCCGTCGCCCGGCCATGATTGAGCGGCGCGCGCGGCAGATCGTGCAAACCTTCCGGACCGAACGCGCGATAGCGTCCAAGCCATTTGTAGCCAGTCTTGCGCGAGATGCCGTAAGCCGCACACAGCTCGATCATCGTCTCCTCATCCGAAAGCCAATCCACAATAAACCGCAGCCGCTCGTCCATAATGCCAGTTTCTCGCCAAACCATCGCCGGTCCTCCGGCGGACAAGAAAACTGTCACCCATGCTATCGGTCCATTCTGTTACCTATCTATCCGGTTCGGACA
>NZ_JAIUHA010000024.1:0-1264 GCF_020164885.1 Mesorhizobium sp. CO1-1-7
GCTCGTCAGGCTCATAACCTGAAGGTCACAGGTTCAAATCCTGTCCCCGCAACCAAACAAAACGGCCCGCCTGGCTCAATGCCGGCGGGCCGTTCGCGTTCCGATCTCTCCGCACAGAAATTCGAACCCATCAGCCCCCCAAACCAAGCCAACAAAACCTCACAAAGAAAACGGCCGCCAGAGTCCAAATCGGCGGACCGTTGCCTAATCGATGGCCGCCAAGCATGAACAGATTGGCCGGTTGGGCTTTAACTCAGCTGGTCTCCTCACACGCTTTCGGATGCCGGTAGCACGGGCTGCGGCCCTCCGCTCCACAGAACTGTCCCAATCGTTATTTCAATTCTGCCGGATCGGGTGACCCCGCTTGAGCGCGTGGTGACGGTGAAACGCGTTCGAGGCGGCAGAATACTCCTCTGCCACATAATATCTTCCAGGAGGTGCCATGCCCAATTACGCTTTGAACGACCACCATGAGCAATTCATCAAGCGGCAACTCGAATCAGACCGCTACAACAATGCCAGCGAGGTTGTCCGCGCCGGCCTACGCATGCTCGATGACTTCGAGGCGGAGCGGCAAAAGTGGTTGCGCGAGGAAATTCCCGCACGCCTGGCGGCTCCAGCAGAATCCGACGAAGGGAATTCCAGCCGAAACGGTCTTTTCCAGCCTCGAAGCGCGCCATCGCGCGAAACAGGCTAAGGCCGAGTATGAACGGAATATCGGATCGTCTTTCATCCCGCGGCACAAGCCGAACTCCAACAGCTCTACGACGGCATAGCCGAGCGGCCGTCGCCAGCGATCGCCTGGAATTTTGTCGTGGTATCCAGGAACCATTGTCTCGGCTTAGCGACTTTTCCACAGGGAGGCACCGAGCGGCTCGATATCATGCCTGGGCCGCGGATTGTTGATTGCCGGGGGCGGTCAGCATTTGCCTTCGTGATCGAGGATGAGCAGGTGCTGATCCCTCGACATCTTCTACGCCAGTCGACTCACACCGGAATTGCTGGAGAATCGGCGCTGAAAGCCGCTCGGGCGAGGTCCGTGGGCGGGCAGCAGTTTTCAAAGCGAAGCATGCCAGGCGTCGGGTCAAAGTGGGAACCCACGCATAAACAACCGTGAAAGCGACGGGGGAATTCAGCCTAGCCAACTCACGAATTTCAGCCCCGTGGATATCTCTACGATAAATCGAAAAAACATTTGGGAACGGTGTTGACAGTTTTGGTTGGTGGCGACTATATACGCCTCACGAACGAGGGCGGTGCGCCG